>NZ_CP108067.1:5420250-6022500 GCF_036178145.1 Streptomyces sp. NBC_00273
CGGGCTGCCGGCGGAAACTCCCGCAACGTGCGACAACCTCGACCTCAGCACCTGGTTCTGCAACCGGGCGAAGGAGCTGGTCACCACTCGAACAGGACCCTGGAGCACGGACCTGGACGCAGCCTTCTACGTCGCACTGTTCTTGCGTGCCGCCCAGCACTCGATCCGGCGCGGCTGTCCCATCGTCTCCACCTGACAGAGAGCGGACCGGGACCATCGTCCGTTACGGCCGCATCGATCTGCTCTGCACGGACGAGCTGGGTTGCTCAGTCTCGGCACAGGCATTGGGCGGGCAACTCGCCCGACAGGCCTCGGGAGGCCACGCACTGCACGGGGCCGGGTCCAGCGGGCCAGCCGTTCGCATGATGGTGCGCTCGCACCAGTCGCAGAGCACTGTGGCGTCGGTACCCGCGGCCTCGAGGACATCGGCCACGTCCTGGGCGGTTTCGAGCGAGACGGGCCCTGTGACTGCTACCGGCGCACTGTCCAGCAGAAGCTTGCTGTTCCAAAGGCTGAGGCCGGTGACCGTTCGGACCGCACGGATCGCCTCCATCTTCCGGTCTCCTGACCCCGTGAGCAGCACTCGGAATCCTGGCTCCTCCACACGCCCTCCCCAGCGGCCTCAGGCTGTCCAGCAAGTCAATCATCCCCGCAGCTGCCCGCCATGGGGCAGGCCAATGCCGGACCCAGACGAGGAGTGATCACTGAACGGCCTCTCAGCAGCAGTCAGATGACCCGAGAGCCAGGACTGTCAGACCCCTGTTCCATGCTCACCAGCATGGACGAAGACGCCTTCTGGCAACTCATCGAGGACTGCAAGCCCGCGGAACCCGACCCGGACGCCGATGTCCTTGCAGACACCCTGACCGAGCGGCTTGCCCGGTCCCCGTTGTCGCAGGTCATCGGCTTCGCCGAGCAACTGTCATGGGCGCTCTACCGGCTGGACCGCAAGGAGTACGG
This sequence comes from Streptomyces sp. NBC_00273, assembly GCF_036178145.1. NCBI lineage: Bacteria > Bacillati > Actinomycetota > Actinomycetes > Kitasatosporales > Streptomycetaceae > Streptomyces > Streptomyces sp. NBC_00273. The sequence goes on from NZ_CP108067.1 coordinate 5,421,211, forward strand.
ACACGACCTGGGCGGAGACGCCTTTCTCTACACCCGTGCCGCGGTCGTCGCCGCCGGCCGCACCGAATTCGACAGCGTCCTCCGAGACCCCGTGGCCTTCACCCCTTACGCCACCGACCTCATCTGGGCCGAAAGCCTGCTCTACACACCGGACCGGGCGTACGAACGCATCACCGGGGAGGAGTGGGACCGCGATACGCGTTACTCCTACGAGTCCTGCTCGAACACCGAAGGCTGGGCTGATTCACCCACGGGGCCTGCGGATGGTGGAGAACTCCAGCGTCGTTGATCGTCCTCACGGAACGCCTGCCAGAACCACGCTGTCACCTGCGCGGCCAGTCCCCGTCGTCCAGCGGCGGAGGGCGGCGTCGAGCTCGTAGTAGAGCGTGTCCAGCCGACTGCGACCAGGGCTGCGAGCCGGCATCCGGCGCAGCAGTGTGCGTACCTCCGCTGGGGCCTGCTCGACCGCCCACCGGATCTCCTCGTCAGCGCGCGCGGCATCGCCCGAAGAGAGTTCACGGGCGAGTGCCTCGTACACGGCGGGCCCCAGTACGTGCTTCGACTGGTGCGGGGTGGCCAGCGGGTGGATGTACGGGGTCGCTGCCGCGTGGGCCGCCCAGGCGAGGGAACGTAACTTCGCGGTCCGCCCACCGCCCTCGCGGGCGAAGGCTCGGATGCCTTCGATCGCCTCCCGAGGGCGGGGGTCGGTGGGAGCCTTCGCCTCGAAGGAAGAGGGGGAGGGCCCGCTCGACGCAATCGGCGGCCCAGAGTCCGAGTTGACGGCGGTCTTCTTCGCTGACGGTCACCTTGTCCATCCGCCCGTCATGCAGCTCGGGGTTCGAACGGCGCAGGCAGACGAACTCCCCTTCCTCGTAGTCTCGTTGATCGGCGTCCCGAGCAGTGGCGGCTGTGCGCCGCGGGCACCCTGCGTACGGCCGCGCACGAGGAGCCCCCCGCCCCCCTCGCCGAGGCCCCCGCCCGGGCGCTCATCGAGCAGTGCCGGAACCTCGGCAAGGTAGTTCCGGTCCCCTGCACGGGAATCGGCCCCTACCCTCGCGGCATGGCGAGATATGCGGATCAGGGACTGGTCGACTGGGTGGAGTCCGGCGGGGGACCGCTGGTGGTGGTGCCGGCCGAGGCGCTGACTCGGTGGGAGGGGGCGGACAGCGAAGGCCCGGAATCCGACTACGACAGGGCCTGCGCGGTCGTCGGCTTCACCGGACTCCTCGCGGTGGGTCCGTCGCACGCACTGGTGTTGGGTGACGAGCCCTCGTCCACGGTGTTCCTCCCGGAGTACGGGGTCTTCGTGCGGTGGCTGGCGGCCGAGACGGAAGCGGAACTGCTGGGCGGCGTCGGGGCGGCGTTGGAGGATGCCGCCTGGGAGGAGGGGCAGGTCTGGGACGTGCCGGGGCCGGTCGTGCTGTTCGACTCCGCCTGGCCCGGCTCCGAGGTGGAGCCCGACAACCACGCTCGGGTGGATCTTGCGGCTGGCCGGTACGAGGTCCGGGCCGCGCTGGTGCAGCCGAACTCCGAGACCGCCTTCCAGCTGGTCCAGCTCGTCCCGCTCGTCCAGTTCACCCAGCCGCTCCGGTCGCGGTAGCGGCGAGCGCGGTGCGGGTTCTGTACGTCTCGACTGCAACGAGGTCAACGTGCGCGGTGCGGTCCACCGGTTCGCGGCCGGCGGGTTGGGCGCACTGGCGGATGCCCCTCGGCCAGGCCACCCCGGTACGGTCACCCGCGAGACCGCGAGGTAGTGGCTGCGCTGTCCTCCAGCAGGCCGCCCGGGCAGTTTCGCCCCGGCCATGCCCGCGGGCTTCACCCGGGTCCGTCCGTGCACCGTCGTCCTGGGCGACGCTTCCGCGCACGTGGCCCGGGTCTTCAAAGGACGACGCGAGGAGCTGGCCGCCATCGGCGTCGAAAGCCGACCAAGCCTTGATCCGTCAACGCGCGCGCATCAAAGGATCAGCAGCCGACTCCACCAGAGCCGCTTAGCCTGCTGACCATGGATCTGGATGCCGAACTCACCGCTCTGGCAACCCAAGAGGACCTTCCCGCCGACATGGTGTGGCGCCTGCTAAGCCACCCGGGCGCCCGGCACCAGGTGGCGCTGCTCCGCCGGGACCTGACCGAGGAAATGATCGAGGAGATCATCGCGCTCGGCTCCACACGCACGCTCGCCGCCAACAGCCACGTACCGCCCCGGCTGAGGATCCGATTCGTGGAGCACCCGGAGCCGGCCGTCCGATCCGCGGTCGCCGCGAGCATCAAGGACGAGCCGCCCGGGACACTGGCTCGCCTCGCGGACGACCCGGAGCAGTCCGTGCGATGGTTCCTCACGCTGAACGACCACCTGCCGCCGGAACTGCTGGCCCGACTGGCCGCGGATCCGGACTCCGCTGTGCGGTCGTCGGTCGTCTCACGCTGGCGGGATGCCCCGGACGCCGTGCGCAGAGCACTGCTGACGGACACCGACCCGGACGTCCGCGGGTGCAGTGTCCGGGCGTACGTCCCTCCGGCGGACCTGCTGCCCGGACTGCTCGCCGATCCGGCGACCCGTGCTGCTGCGGTTCGCCACGTGGCGCCCACCCGGGGTTTGGCCACCGACCCGGATTCCGACGTGCGTGAAGCCGTCGCGGCCCATCCGGATCTGCCGACCGGGCTGCGGGATCAGCTGGCAGAGGACCCGGACCTCTTCGTCCGCAATGCGATCGCGGCTCGGCCGGACACCCCGGCTGCGCTGCGCGAGCGGGTGGTGGCCGGCTTGGAACCTGACAGCGAGCTCGCGGAGTGGATGCTGTCCTTCAACCGCGGCAACCACGCGTGCCCTCCGGCAGCACCACCTCCCCCGCGCCTCTCCCCGGACCAGGCAGAAGCGTTGCTGACCCGGGCCGGCTTGTAGGTCTGCCCGCGGGCCGAACGGGGTGTCCCGGAGCCGTTTTGACACCCCCCAGGGCGGGTTGTAGAGTCAAACGGTTGCCTCGAACTGGACAAGTTCGGCAGCCCGCCCCCCCAAGGAATGCAATTCTGTGTGGGGTGCACTCGATTCTTCAGGAATCTGAAGCCGGGGAAATCCGGTGGAGAACTTCTGATAGAGTCGGAACCGCCGGAAAGGGAAAGCGCGAAAGCGAAAACCTGGAAAGCACCGAGGAAGTCGGACGCGAAAGAGTCTGATAGAGTCGGAAACGCAAGAACAGAACGAAAGCCCGGAGGAAAGCCCGAGAGGGTGAGTACAAAGGAAGCGTCCGTTCCTTGAGAACTCAACAGCGTGCCAAAAATCAACGCCAGAAGTTGATACCCCGTCCATTTCGGTGGATGAGGTTCCTTTGAAAAAGACCTGTAAGGCTTCCTCGTGGAGCACTTGCAGGCAACAACACAGCGAGGACGTTGTGGCGCGTCGGTCTTATTCCGACATGACGTGCCCGCTCTAAGTGATGTGTGCACCCGATTACGGGTAAACATTCATGGAGAGTTTGATCCTGGCTCAGGACGAACGCTGGCGGCGTGCTTAACACATGCAAGTCGAACGATGAAGCCCTTCGGGGTGGATTAGTGGCGAACGGGTGAGTAACACGTGGGCAATCTGCCCTTCACTCTGGGACAAGCCCTGGAAACGGGGTCTAATACCGGATACCACTCCTGCCTGCATGGGCGGGGGTTGAAAGCTCCGGCGGTGAAGGATGAGCCCGCGGCCTATCAGCTTGTTGGTGGGGTAATGGCCCACCAAGGCGACGACGGGTAGCCGGCCTGAGAGGGCGACCGGCCACACTGGGACTGAGACACGGCCCAGACTCCTACGGGAGGCAGCAGTGGGGAATATTGCACAATGGGCGAAAGCCTGATGCAGCGACGCCGCGTGAGGGATGACGGCCTTCGGGTTGTAAACCTCTTTCAGCAGGGAAGAAGCGAAAGTGACGGTACCTGCAGAAGAAGCGCCGGCTAACTACGTGCCAGCAGCCGCGGTAATACGTAGGGCGCAAGCGTTGTCCGGAATTATTGGGCGTAAAGAGCTCGTAGGCGGCTTGTCACGTCGGATGTGAAAGCCCGAGGCTTAACCTCGGGTCTGCATTCGATACGGGCTAGCTAGAGTGTGGTAGGGGAGATCGGAATTCCTGGTGTAGCGGTGAAATGCGCAGATATCAGGAGGAACACCGGTGGCGAAGGCGGATCTCTGGGCCATTACTGACGCTGAGGAGCGAAAGCGTGGGGAGCGAACAGGATTAGATACCCTGGTAGTCCACGCCGTAAACGTTGGGAACTAGGTGTTGGCGACATTCCACGTCGTCGGTGCCGCAGCTAACGCATTAAGTTCCCCGCCTGGGGAGTACGGCCGCAAGGCTAAAACTCAAAGGAATTGACGGGGGCCCGCACAAGCGGCGGAGCATGTGGCTTAATTCGACGCAACGCGAAGAACCTTACCAAGGCTTGACATATACCGGAAAGCATTAGAGATAGTGCCCCCCTTGTGGTCGGTATACAGGTGGTGCATGGCTGTCGTCAGCTCGTGTCGTGAGATGTTGGGTTAAGTCCCGCAACGAGCGCAACCCTTGTCCTGTGTTGCCAGCATGCCCTTCGGGGTGATGGGGACTCACAGGAGACCGCCGGGGTCAACTCGGAGGAAGGTGGGGACGACGTCAAGTCATCATGCCCCTTATGTCTTGGGCTGCACACGTGCTACAATGGCCGGTACAATGAGCTGCGATACCGTGAGGTGGAGCGAATCTCAAAAAGCCGGTCTCAGTTCGGATTGGGGTCTGCAACTCGACCCCATGAAGTCGGAGTCGCTAGTAATCGCAGATCAGCATTGCTGCGGTGAATACGTTCCCGGGCCTTGTACACACCGCCCGTCACGTCACGAAAGTCGGTAACACCCGAAGCCGGTGGCCCAACCCGTAAGGGAGGGAGCTGTCGAAGGTGGGACTGGCGATTGGGACGAAGTCGTAACAAGGTAGCCGTACCGGAAGGTGCGGCTGGATCACCTCCTTTCTAAGGAGCACAGTACCGATTGCAGACAAACGTTCTGCACGGTCAGCTCATGGGTGGAACGTTGATTAGTTGGCACGGTTTCCGAAACTCTCTGTAAGTACTGCTTCGGCGTGGAACACAGTGAAGTAGAGGTGATCGTGCTTGGCACGTTGTTGGGTCCTGAAGGTACGGCCGTAAGGTCATGTCTTCAGTGCCGGCCCCAGTGAACTTGTTCTCTTGAGAGCAGGGTGATGGGTGGCTGGTCGTTGTTTGAGAACTACACAGTGGACGCGAGCATCTGTGGCCAAGTTTTTAAGGGCGCACGGTGGATGCCTTGGCACCAGGAACCGATGAAGGACGTGAGAGGCCGCGATAGGCCCCGGGGAGCTGCCAACTGAGCTTTGATCCGGGGGTGTCCGAATGGGGAAACCCGGCAGTCGTCATGGGCTGTCACCCACTGCTGAACACATAGGCAGTGTGGAGGGAACGAGGGGAAGTGAAACATCTCAGTACCCTCAGGAAGAGAAAACAACCGTGATTCCGGGAGTAGTGGCGAGCGAAACCGGATGAGGCCAAACCGTATGCGTGTGATACCCGGCAGGGGTTGCGCATGCGGGGTTGTGGGAATGAGCTTGATCGGTCTGCCGGCCGGTCGGCGAGTCAGAAACCGTTGATGTAGTCGAAGGACATGCGAAAGGTCCGGCGTAGAGGGTAAGACCCCCGTAGACGAAACATCAGCGGCTTGCTTGCTCATCTCCCAAGTAGCACGGGGCCCGAGAAATCCCGTGTGAATCTGGCGGGACCACCCGCTAAGCCTAAATATTCCCTGGTGACCGATAGCGGATAGTACCGTGAGGGAATGGTGAAAAGTACCGCGGGAGCGGAGTGAAATAGTACCTGAAACCGTGTGCCTACAAGCCGTGGGAGCGTCGCTCATTGGGTTTACCCAATGGGTCGTGACTGCGTGCCTTTTGAAGAATGAGCCTGCGAGTTAGCGGTGTGTAGCGAGGTTAACCCGTGTGGGGAAGCCGTAGCGAAAGCGAGTCCGAATAGGGCGATTGAGTTGCACGCTCTAGACCCGAAGCGGAGTGATCTAGCCATGGGCAGGTTGAAGCGGAGGTAAGACTTCGTGGAGGACCGAACCCACCAGGGTTGAAAACCTGGGGGATGACCTGTGGTTAGGGGTGAAAGGCCAATCAAACTCCGTGATAGCTGGTTCTCCCCGAAATGCATTTAGGTGCAGCGTCGTGTGTTTCTTGCCGGAGGTAGAGCACTGGATAGGCGATGGGCCCTACCGGGTTACTGACCTTAGCCAAACTCCGAATGCCGGTAAGTGAGAGCACGGCAGTGAGACTGTGGGGGATAAGCTCCATGGTCGAGAGGGAAACAGCCCAGAGCATCGACTAAGGCCCCTAAGCGTACGCTAAGTGGGAAAGGATGTGGAGTCGCAGAGACAACCAGGAGGTTGGCTTAGAAGCAGCCACCCTTGAAAGAGTGCGTAATAGCTCACTGGTCAAGTGATTCCGCGCCGACAATGTAGCGGGGCTCAAGCGTACCGCCGAAGTCGTGTCATTGCAGCAATAGGGCCAACGCCCGCTGTGATGGGTAGGGGAGCGTCGTGTGCCGGGTGAAGCAGCAGCGGAAGCTAGTTGTGGACGGTTCACGAGTGAGAATGCAGGCATGAGTAGCGATACACACGTGAGAAACGTGTGCGCCGATTGACTAAGGGTTCCTGGGTCAAGCTGATCTGCCCAGGGTAAGTCGGGACCTAAGGCGAGGCCGACAGGCGTAGTCGATGGACAACCGGTTGATATTCCGGTACCCGCTTTGAAACGCCCAATATCGAATCAGGCGATGCTAAGTCCGTGAAGCCGTTCCGGACCCTTCGGGGAAAGGAAAGTGGTGGAGCCGACGAACCAGACTTGTAGTAGGTAAGCGATGGGGTGACGCAGGAAGGTAGTCCAGCCCGGGCGGTGGTAGTCCCGGGGTAAGGGTGTAGGCCGAGGGGTAGGCAAATCCGTCCCTCATTAAGGCTGAGACCTGATGCCGAGCCGATTGTGGTGAAGTGGATGATCCTATGCTGTCGAGAAAAGCCTCTAGCGAGTTTCATGGCGGCCCGTACCCTAAACCGACTCAGGTGGTCAGGTAGAGAATACCGAGGCGTTCGGGTGAACTATGGTTAAGGAACTCGGCAAAATGCCCCCGTAACTTCGGGAGAAGGGGGGCCATCACTGGTGATAGCACTTGCTGCTTGAGCTGGGGGTGGCCGCAGAGACCAGCGAGAAGCGACTGTTTACTAAAAACACAGGTCCGTGCGAAGCCGTAAGGCGATGTATACGGACTGACGCCTGCCCGGTGCTGGAACGTTAAGGGGACCGGTTAGTGACCTTTCGGGGTTGCGAAGCTGAGAACTTAAGCGCCAGTAAACGGCGGTGGTAACTATAACCATCCTAAGGTAGCGAAATTCCTTGTCGGGTAAGTTCCGACCTGCACGAATGGCGTAACGACTTCTCGACTGTCTCAACCATAGGCCCGGTGAAATTGCACTACGAGTAAAGATGCTCGTTTCGCGCAGCAGGACGGAAAGACCCCGGGACCTTTACTACAGTTTGATATTGGTGTTCGGTTCGGCTTGTGTAGGATAGGTGGGAGACTTTGAAGCAGCCACGCCAGTGGTTGTGGAGTCGCCGTTGAAATACCACTCTGGTCGTGCTGGATGTCTAACCTCGGTCCGTGATCCGGATCAGGGACAGTGTCTGATGGGTAGTTTAACTGGGGCGGTTGCCTCCCAAAGGGTAACGGAGGCGCCCAAAGGTTCCCTCAGCCTGGTTGGCAATCAGGTGTTGAGTGTAAGTGCACAAGGGAGCTTGACTGTGAGACCGACGGGTCGAGCAGGGACGAAAGTCGGGACTAGTGATCCGGCGGTGGCTTGTGGAAGCGCCGTCGCTCAACGGATAAAAGGTACCCCGGGGATAACAGGCTGATCTTCCCCAAGAGTCCATATCGACGGGATGGTTTGGCACCTCGATGTCGGCTCGTCGCATCCTGGGGCTGGAGTCGGTCCCAAGGGTTGGGCTGTTCGCCCATTAAAGCGGTACGCGAGCTGGGTTTAGAACGTCGTGAGACAGTTCGGTCCCTATCCGCTGTGCGCGTAGGAATATTGAGAAGGGCTGTCCCTAGTACGAGAGGACCGGGACGGACGAACCTCTGGTGTGCCAGTTGTCCTGCCAAGGGCATGGCTGGTTGGCTACGTTCGGGAGGGATAACCGCTGAAAGCATCTAAGCGGGAAGCCTGCTTCAAGATGAGTATTCCCACCTCCTTGAGAGGGTAAGGCTCCCAGTAGACGACTGGGTTGATAGGCCAGATGTGGAAGCCCGGTAACGGGTGAAGCTGACTGGTACTAATAGGCCGAGGGCTTGTCCTCAGTTGCTCGCGTCCACTGTGTTAGTTCTGAAATAACGAACAGCTGTGTCAACACCAGCGTTCAAATTTCATAGTGTTTCGGTGGTCATAGCGTTAGGGAAACGCCCGGTTACATTCCGAACCCGGAAGCTAAGCCTTTCAGCGCCGATGGTACTGCAGGGGGGACCCTGTGGGAGAGTAGGACGCCGCCGAACAATCATTGTGGGAAAGCCCCGCACCAACCCTTACGGGTTCGGTGCGGGGCTTTTCTGCGTTTACGGCCCGGTGTTCGGAGCCGGGAAACGCAGGTGAGCGGGCGGTGGTACGTCGTTAGGATCCCGGCATGAGCGATGACTATGTGATCAGGGCTATACGGGGCGACGAGTGGGAAAAGGTCAAGGAGCTGCGGTTGGTGGCGCTCCGGGATCCGGCCGCGGCCGTGGCTTTCCTGGAGACCGAGGAGGGGGCCCTCGCCCAGGGCGACGAGTACTGGCAGCAGCGTGCCGCGGGGGCTGCCGAGGGGCGCGGTGCCCGACAGTTCATCGCCGAGGCCGCTGACGGGCGGTGGGTCGGCTCCGTGACCGTGCTGATCGAGGCGCAGGGCGGTACGGACTACTTCGGTGAGCCCATCGAGCAGCAGCAGGGCCACGTGGTCGGGGTGTTCGTACGGCCCGAGCAGCGGGGGAGCGGGCTCGTGGAGAGGCTGTTCGACGCCGGGCTCGATTGGGCCTGGTCACTGGAGGAGCCGGCGACCGAGCGGGTGCGGCTGTTCGTGCACGAGGACAACTCGAGGGCGGAGAGCTTCTACCGGCGGTACGGCTTCGAGCCGAGCGGCCTGCTGATACCGCTCGAGACGGGCGCCAAGGAGCGGGAGTACGTCTACGTGCGGCCGGGCGGGCCCGGCGCGAGCGTGTGAGGAAGGAAGAGGACGCCCCGGTGGGAAGGCGGTACGCGTGCCGCTTCCGGCGTGACGACGCGACGGACACGTGGGAACCGCTCGTCGCCGGGGAGCCGGCGCTCTAGGGGAGCGTGGCTTCCGGCCAGCGGGAGCGGGCCTGTTCGCGGCTGCGGCACAGGGCGAGCAGGGGGAGCGTTCCCTCGGTCAGGAGTTCCGGGAGCTGGGGGATCGGGGCCACGGCGGCCACGTCGTCCAGCACCAGGGTCAGTGGTGGGTCGAGCCGACCGTGGGATGACCGTGCGGCCATGCGGCGGCCGTGCTCGACCACGTGAGAGGCGAGTGCGGTGAGCAGGGGCATCGCACCCGGGTGGGTGCGGGGATCCTCGAGAGCTTCACCCACCAGGTAGAGGGTGCCCCCTTCGGCGACGAATGATGCCAGGGCGAGGGCGTCGGCTCGGTTCGAATTGCAGGCCTCGCGGATGTGGATCGAGGTCAGGCAGGACAGGGCACGGGCCGTCAGGTTCTGTGCGAGTTCGCGGCGTTCGGGGTGGGCGGTGAGGGCGCTCTCCAGTTCGCCGGCCGCGCCGGGGGCGGCCTGGGGATGGGTGCGCAGGACGCGGACCGGGTCCTGGGCGCTGTTGCCCTGGGCCCAGCGGTGGAGCAGCTTGAACGGGCGGTCGTCGAGGGCGGCGGCCTGGAGCCAGCTGCGCAGGAGGGTTTCCGCGGTGTCGGCCACCGCCGCGTCCATGCGGGCCTGGGGGCGTACGGGGGCCAGCAGGGCGATCGCTCGGGCGGCGGCGGTGTCGCGGTCGGCGCAGCCCTCGGTCGGGTTCCAGTGCATGCGGGCCGGGGTGTCGCACAGGTGGGAGGGGTCGTAGAGGAGGACCGGGCCGAGTTTGGCGCGGGCGTCCTTGGTTTCGGCCCAGAGGGTGGGGGAGGAGGTCACGACGAGTGCCGCGCCCTCGATCTCGCCGATGCGGTGGGCCGCGGCGCGCAGGCGGTCGTTCGGGCCGCCGTACGCGATCCCGTGCGGGGCGGGGGTGACGGCGGTGGCTGCGGGCCGGGGGGCGTTGCCGAAGCCGTAGCGGTAGGCCTCGGTGTGGGTGCCGGGGGCGCTGCCCCCGGACCCCCGTGCTTCAAAGGCCGGCGGGGCTGGGTTGGTGGTGGCCGCCGCAGGCCGGGTGGGGGCTGGTGGGGAAGCGGGTCCCGGTGCTGGTGACGGTGCGGGGACCTGTGCTTCCTGCTTCGCCAGGGCGTGGCGGGACTTGGTGCGGGCTACGACGCCGATGACGAAGACCGTCAGGACGAAGAGGACCAGCAGTTGGCTGACGAACAGGCCCCAGAACAGGCCCCAGCCCGACAGGGCCGCCGGGTCGGTGTCCGGCCAGGCGGCGGGGATGTCGTGCGGTTGCGCTATCAGGGCGCGGACGGCCCCCGGGGTCCGGGTGAAGGTGACGGTGTCGGGCCAGGTGCCGTTCGCGAAGACGGCCGCGAGGCCGGTGGCCGACCAGACGAGGACGGCGAGGCCCACGAGGAAGGCCAGGAGGCCGACCAGTAGGCCGTCCGGGATGCCGCCGCCGCGAGCGGGGGGCTCCGTACGTCGTGCCTCGTGCATGGTCAGGCCACCGTGGTCGCGGATCCGGGGCCGCCGCGGCGGCGTTCGATGGACAGGGCCCGTTCCTCAGCCTCCAGTTCGGCGGCGAGCAGATCGGCGGGGAGGCGGCTGGGGGTGGAGGACTCGGTCATGGCGCGGTCGGTGAAGACGAGGGGGCGTTCGGCTTCGGTGATCAGGTGTTTGACCACCTGGACGTTGCCGTTGACGTCCCAGACCGCGATGCCGGGGGTGAGGGTCGGGATGATTTCCACCGCCCAGCGCGGGAGGCCGAGTACGCGGCCGGTGGCGCGGGCCTCGTCCGCCTTCTGGGCGTAGATCGTTCTGGTCGAGGCCATCTTGAGGATGGCCGCGGCTTCGCGTGCGGCGGCGCCGTCGACGACGTCGGAGAGGTGGTGGACGACGGCGACGAAGGACAGGCCGAGGCGGCGGCCGAACTTCAGCAGGCGCTGGAACAGCTGCGCCACGAAGGGGCTGTTGATGATGTGCCAGGCCTCCTCGACGAGGAAGATGCGCTTCTTCCGGTCGGGGCGGATCCAGGTGTGCTCCAGCCAGACGCCGACGATCGCCATGAGGATCGGCATCGCGATGGAGTTGCGGTCGATGTGGGAGAGGTCGAAGACGATGAGGGGCGCGTCGAGGTCGATGCCGACGGTGGTGGGGCCGTCGAACATGCCGCGCAGGTCGCCGTCGACGAGGCGGTCGATGACGAGCGCGACGTCGAGGCCCCAGGCCCGGACATCGTCTATGTCGACGTTCATCGCGTGCGCGGATTCGGGCTCGGGGTGGCGCAGTTGCTCGACGATGTCGGTGAGGACGGGCTGGCGGTCGCGGATGGTGTCGACGACGTAGGCGTGCGCGACCTTGAGGGCGAAGCCGGCGCGCTCGTCGAGGCCGTGGCCCATGGCCACCTCGATGATGGTCCGGAGCAGCGCGAGCTGGCCGGTCGCGGTGATGGCCGGGTCGAGGGGGTTGAGGCGGATCCCGTCGTCGTTGGCGGCGATGGGGTCCAGGCGGATGGGGGTTATTCCCAGCTGCTGGGCGATCAGGTTCCACTCGCCGACGCCGTCCTCGCCCTGGGCGTCGAGGACGACGACCTGGCGGTCCTTGAAGCGGAGCTGGCGCAGGACGTAGGTCTTTTCGAGGGCTGACTTTCCGTTTCCGGATTCGCCGAGGACCAGCCAGTGGGGGGCCGGGAGCTGCTGTCCGTACAGCTGGAAGGGGTCGTAGATGTAGCCCTTGCCGCTGTAGACCTCGCGGCCGATGATGACGCCGGAGTCGCCGAGGCCGGGGGCGGCGGTGGGCAGGTAGACGGCTTGCGCCTGCCCGGTGGAGGTGCGGACGGGCAGGCGCGTGGTTTCGACTTTGCCGAAGAGGAAGCTGGTGAAGGCGTCCGTCAGGGCGGACATGGGATCTCGCATGGGCGGCACTTCCCTCCAGCTAGCGTCGGATGCCGGTGGCGAACGGCAAGGTGTTGACGAAGGCGCGGTGGTGCTCGCGGTCGCACCATTCCAGCTTCAGGTAGGACTTGCCGGCGGAGGCGCGGATCGTCCGCTTGTCGCGGGCGAGGGCCTCCGGCGAACGCGAGGACACCGTGATGTACCCGACGAGGTTGACTCCCGCCGCACCGCTGGCGAGATCTTCACCTCTTTGGTCGAGCCGGCCGTGCGCGGCGATGTCGCGGGGGTCGACGGTCCGGTTCATCTTGGCGGCGCGGGAGGCGTCGGCCTCGTCGTTGGTCTTCTCGGTGAGCATGCGCTCGATGGCGACTTCGGTGGGCTCCAGGTCCATGGTGACGGCGACCGTGCGGATCACGTCGGGGGTGTGGACGAGCAGCGGGGCGAGGAAGTTGACGCCGACGGGCGTCATCGGCCACTCCTTGACCCAGGCGGTGGCGTGGCACCAGGGGGCGCGGGTGGAGGATTCGCGGGTCTTGGCCTGGAGGAAGGTGGGCTCGACGGCGTCGAGCTCGGCGGGCCAGGCGTTGCGCTTGGTCATGGCCTGGATGTGGTCGATGGGGTGGTCCGGGTCGTACATGGAGTGCACGAGGGAGGAGAGGCGGCCCTGGCCGAGGGGTTGGCGGACACGGATGTCGGCCTCGGCGAGGCGGGCGCAGATGTCGGTGAGCTCGCGGGCCATGACGATGGCGAGGCCGGCGTCGCGGTCGAGCTTGCGGCCCTTGTGGGGGGTGCCGGCGCGGGCGATGGCGTTGGCTTCGGCGGCGAGTTCGCGCGTGTAGTGCATGCAGGCGACGAGGTACGCGCGGTGCTGCTCGGAGGAGGTGGACACCATCGACTGGAGCTGGTCGTAGGAGTCGCGGAGCCAGCCGGGGGCCTGGGTGTCGCCGCGCTGGGCCACGTCCTTGGCGTGCGCGTCGGGGTCGGCGGGGAGGGTGCGGGCGAGCATCTGGAGGCGGGTGACGAAGCCGTCGCCGTTGGCCACGTGCTTGAGGAGGGTGCCGAAGCGGTCGACGAGGGCTTCTTGGTCCTCGCTGTCGCGCAGGCCGACGCCGGGGCCCTCGATTTCGATGGCGGCGGTGACGGTGCGGCGGTCCGCGTGGAGGAGGACGGCGATCTCGTCGGGGCCGAAGGGGGCGGCGAGCCAGTTGATGCGGCCGATGCCGGGGGGCGGGCCGACCTCGACCTCGCGGCCGTCGGAGCCGCGGATGCCGGCTTCCATTGCGCCCGAGCGGTAGGTCGTACCGCGGCGCAGGGTCCGCTTGTAGCTGCGGTTGATCTCGAACCAGCGGTAGAAGGTGCGGCCCCTGTACGGGACGTACACGGCGGCGAGCGCGACCATGGGGAAGCCGGCGAGGCTGACGATGCGCAGGGTGAGGTCGGGGACGAGCAGTCCGCCCATCATGCCGAAGAACGCCCCGGCGATGATCAGGGCGATCTCGCCGGTCTCGCGGTTCTTGCCGACGATCGCGTTCGGCCGGGCCCGGCCGATGAGATACGTGCGGCGGGGCGCGACCGGGTGCAGCTGGTGGGACTGGGTCGTCAACGCCCGTCACCTCCTGTGTTCCTCGTGCTCGAGCTCGTGCGGGGCGGGGGTGCGGCGGAGGGGACAGATCCGCCGCCGGCTCCGCCGCCGGAGGTGGGTCGGCTGCTGTGGGCGGCCACGCCTCCGGAGATGGGGTTGGCGGGGCGGGGCGCGTTGTTGCCGCCGCTGCCGCCGTCGCCGCGGTGGGCGCCGCGGCTGCTGTGGGTCTTGATGCCCTGCGAGACGAGGGAGGCCGGGGAGCTGATGACGGCGGCCGCCTGGGCGCCGTCGGTGGCCTTGCTGCGGTTGGAGTGGGCGGTGGCGATTTCGTCGCCGAAGCCGGGGACGAAGCGGTAGATCATCGCGGAGGCGAAGATCGCCAGGAGGATGATGGCGAGGCCGGTGACGACGGCGGAGAAGGCGTTGGGGCCCTTTTCGCCGGTCAGGGCGCCGGCGAGGCCGAGGACGATGACGATGACCGGCTTCACGAGGATGACGGCGATCATGATGCCGGCCCAGCGGCGGACGTGGCCCCAGAGGTTGCGGTCGACGAGCCCGGAGTAGACGACGACGCCGAGGAGGGCGCCGACGTAGAGGAGGGCGGCCCGGATGAACAGTTCCAGGTAGAGCACGCCGGCGGCGAGGACGGTGACGAGCGCGACGACGATCAGCATGATCGGGCCGCCGCCGATGTCGTCGCCCTTCTTGAGGGCTTCGGTGAAGGAGCCGAAGAACACGTCGGTCTGGCCGCCGGTGGCGGAGGCGATGACGGCGGTGACGCCGTCGGTGGCGGAGACGACGGTGTAGAGGATGAGGGGGGTGAAGGCGGAGGCGAGGACGGTGAGCCAGAGGAAGCCGATGGCTTCGGACATGGCGGTGGTGAGGGGGACGCCGCGGACGGCTCGCTTGGCGACGGCGAAGAGCCACAGGACGAGGGTGAGGATGGTGGAGGCGGCGAAGACGACGGAGTACTGCTTGAGGAAGGCGGGGTTGGTGAAGTCGACCTCGGCCGAGCCCTTGACCGCTTCGCTGAGCTTGGTGACGATCCAGGCGGCGGCGTCGGCGCAGCCGCGGGCCAGGGAGGCGAGGGGGTTGAGGGCGTCTCCGCCGTCGCTGGGTGCCAGTCCTGTCCCGGGGGTGCTGCCGGATGTGCCCGTTCCGCCTTGGCAGTACTGCTTGGAGGGGCCGTCGAGCAGGGCGCAGGGGTCAGCGGTCGAGGAGGGTGTGGGCGTCGGCGTCGGCGTCGGTACGGGAGCGGCGTGGGCGCGGGTGGCCAGGGCTAGCACGGCCACGTGGGCCGAGGCGATCAGGCCTAGCCGGGTGGGCAGCCGGAGGCTAGCGGGCATAGGTGAATCCCCCGAATTCCTTGATGGCCTTGCTCATGTCGTCGGACGTCGACACGGGGACATCGCCGGGAACCGGGGCGGGCCCGTCCTGCTGGGTGTCGTCGACGACCTTCCAGTCCTCGCCGATCCAGCTCAGTTCGAAGGTCCAGGTCCCCCAGAGCGTCCGCACCGGGTCGGTGGACTTGGTGCCGGACATGCCGATCAGACCGGTGTACCAGACGGCGATCTTGGCTCTGGTCGGCGTGTAGCTCTCCACGCGGGTGCCGATCGGAACGGTACGGGTGACGAAGGTGCTGCCCTGCGGGGCGTTGCCGTTGGCGTCGAGCCCCATCTTCGCGAGGAAGTCGGCCGAGTAGGCCTCGTCCTGTGGGGCCTTCGCGCGGGCTGCGACGTCGGGCGCGAAGATTGCTTCCACCAGGGCGTGCCGGGAGTTCTTCTTGAACATGCCGTCAGAACCGAGTGCCACCGCGAAGTTGGCGGCGGCCGACTGGGCTCCCTGTTCGTCGTGGGCGAAGCCCTTGGGGATGCCCGCCGATTTGCCCGTCACCGGGTTCGCGCCCGTGGCTGCCGTGGAGGAGTCCGTCGGGGGTTTGTCCGAGGCGGGGTCCGAGGGGGTGTCCGGGGCCGAGTTGGCGAAGGCGATGGCGGCGATCAGGAGGACCACCACGCCGACCACCGTGATGAGGCTGCGGGAGGTGCGCGGGGTGCGGCGGACGGGGCCGTAGGGGTCGGCCGGGGGGTCCGGGAGGCGGGTGCGGGTCTGGCCGGTGCCGCCGACCTCGCCGTAGCCGCCGGCGCCGCCGTACTGGTCGTCGTCGTTGCTCATTGCCTGTCCGCCCCCTCCGCGTCGTACGACGGTAGCGCTGGTTCCCGCGTGGATGTGGTGTGGTGATGCGTCATCGGCTACGGGGTCCGGCGCGCGCCCCGGCTAGACGGCCATCCCGTAGACGATCGTGAACAGCGTCCCGAGGGAGCCGATGATGAAGACTCCGGTGAGTCCGGCCACGATCAGGCCCTTGCCCTGTTCCGCGCTGAACGTGTCGCGCAGGGCGGTCGCTCCGATGCGCTGTTTGGCCGCCCCCCAGATGGCGATGCCCAGGCAGAGCAGGATCGCGACGGCCATGACCACCTCGATCATGACCTTCGCTTCGTTGCCGAGACTGCCGAAAGGCCCCCAGTTCGGGGCGATTCCGCCGATGATGGTGGTGATGTCGCCTTTTTCAGCTGCCAGGATCATGTAACTCACCGCCCCTGTATGGGTAGTTCCGGACGCCCCTCGCCCGACGGCAGGGGTCACGCACTATCTTCGCTGATGAAACCGCCGCCGTCGTCGACTTGACGGCTCTCTTTACCCGATCTCGCGGCCCGCGCTCCGCTTCCGCGCTCTGACCTGGGCGGGTGCGGGGTGTATGCGCGAGAACGTGCGGTCACTCTGTGTATCACGGGGGGTGACGCCGGGCAATGATTGTCGTCTCGACGTACGGGGGGTGGGGTGAGGGGCCGCCGTTCGGAGCAGTGGTGTGGCGTGTCGTTGGTCCGGCCCGCCGACATGCGTCCGATCCTCTTCCCGTCGTTTCATCGGTGCGCGAGCGCGTGGCGGCGGGGTTGTCAGTGGGGTGCGGCAGGCTGGGGAGCATGACGACTCCATGGACTCTCGCGGACCTCGAGGCGGCCATCCGGGCGGGATGGTCGGCCGAGACCTGCGAGCCCTCCGACATCACGAAGATCCCCTGGAATCCGGAGAATCCGGCGTGGGGGCACTGTGACATCACGGCCCTCGTGGTGCAGGACCTCGTGGGCGGGGACCTGATGCTGGGCGAGGTGTTCCACGGCGGCCGGCAGGAGGGCTACCACTGGTGGAACCTGCTGCCCGGCGGGATCCGGATCGATCTGACGCGGGAGCAGTTCCGGCGGGGGGAGACGGTCACGCCGGGGCGGATCGTGAAGCGGCCGGGCGGACGGCTGCGCAGGAGGTGGGAGGAGTACCAGCTGCTGCGGCAGCGGGTCATCGACAAGCTGGGGCCGTTGCCGGGGGCGATGGTGATGCCGGACGGGCGGCGGCTCGCCTATACGGATTTCGGGGGGCCGGGGGCGCCGCTGCTGGCGTTGCACGGGCACTTCCAGGAGGGGGCGGGGGCCTTCGAGCACCTGGCCCGGGAGCTGGGTCCGGCGTGGCGGGTGATCGCCCTGGACCAGCGGGGGCACGGGAGGTCCGACCGGGCGGGGGAGTACACGCGGGACGGGTACGTGGCGGATGCGGCGGCCCTGCTGGAGCAGTTGGGGCTGGGGCCGGCGGTGGTGCTGGGGCATTCGCTGGGCGGGGTCACTGCGTACCAGCTCGCGGCGCGGCGGCCGGATCTGGTGCGGGCGGTGGTGGTCGAGGACATCGGGGCGGTGGTCGACGGCGACCTGTCGTTCGCGCGGGAGTGGCCGAGACGGGCCGCGACCCGGGCCGGGTTCCTGGCGGGGGCGGGGAGTTCGGCGCCGTACCTGGAGGGGTCCCTGCAGGAGTACCCGGACGGGTGGGGGACCGCGTTCGAGGTGGAGGACATGGTGGAGTCCCAGCGGGGGCTGAACGGGGACCACTGGGGGGACTGGCTGGGGGTGCGGAAGCCGACGCTGCTGGTGCGGGGGGATCGGAGCGGGGTGCTGTCGGCGGAGCACGCGCGGGAGATGACGGTGCGGAGGGCGGGGGTGCGGTTGGTGGAGTTGCCGGCGGGGCATGCGGTGCGGGTTGGGGACCCGGAGGGGTTCTGCGCTGCCGTGCGGGGTTTTTTGGCGCGGGTGTGAGGGGCGCGGCCGGGTGCGGGGCCGATGCCGGGGCTCCGCCCCGGACCCCGCGCCTCAAACGCCGGCGGGGCTGAATGAGCGGGGCTCCGCCCCGGGCCCCGCGCCTCAAGCGCCAGCGGGGCTGAAAGAGCGGACCCCGCGCCTCAAGCGCTGGCGGGGCTGGGAGAACGGTGGGGCTGAAGCTGATGGGCTGGGGGGTTAGGTCCAGTGGGTGGGGCGGGTGAGGGTGGGGGGGATTTGGGTGGTGGGGTCGCCCTGGGCCGCGTTCAGCTGGGGCTGGGTGAGGAAGATGGCGTCGCGGAGGTCCGCTCCGCGGAGGTTGGTGTCGCGGAGGTCCGCGCCGATCAGGTCCGCAGTGCGCAGGTCGGCGCGGGAGAGGTCGGCGGCGATCAGGTAGGCGCCGCGGAGGTTCGCGCCGCGGAGGTCGGCTCCCGCCAGGCGGGCGCCCATCAGGTCGGCGCCGCGGTGGTTCTTCTTGCGGCCCGGCACCTTCGCCCGTACGAGTTCGCTGGTCTTCAGGAGCAGGGTGTTGATCTGCTGGCGGAGGGGGCCGACGTCCAGGTCGGCCAGGGCCTGCGCGTCGGCGCGGGTCCACTCCTCCGTCTCCGCCAGGGCCCGGCGCAGCTCCGCGTGGACCGGGCCGGCGGCCGGGAGGGTCAGGGACTCGCTGACGTAGAAGAGCAGCTCGTGCAGCTGCCGCAGTACCGGGAAGACCTCGAACATCTGGCGGGCCGTGCCCGGGTGGGTGCGCCAGTCGCGGCCGCCGAAGGTGACCTGGGAGGTCTGCTGGCCCGCGCCGAAGCAGTCGAAGACCGTGCAGCCCTGGAAGCCCTTGTCGCGCAGCCGGGTGTGGATGCCGCAGCGGAAGTCCTGCTGGAGGTTCTTGCAGGGGGTCCCGGCGGGCTTGTTCACGGCGAAGTCGTTGGACTTGGCGAAGGGCAGCGCCACGCAGCACAGCGCGAAGCAGTTCGCGCAGTCGGCCTGCAGGACGGGCAGGGGGGCGGGGAGGTCGGCGGCGGGGGTATTCGGCACGCCGTCCATTGTCCCCCGTCGCGCCGGGTGCTCGGGGTCTTGATCGGCGGGGCGGCGGCGGTGAGCATCCCGGTATGACAGAAGTGATCGCAGTCGCTGTTATTACCCTCCTCGCCGTGATCAGTCCCGGTGCCGACTTCGCCATGGTGGTCCGCAACAGCTATCTCTACGGACGCCCCACCGGGCTGTTCGCCGCCGCCGGGGTCGCGGCCGGCGTGCTGGTCCACGTCTCCTACACGATGCTCGGGGTCGGTCTGTTGATCGCCTCCTCCACCGCGCTGTTCACCGCGATCAAGCTGGCGGGTGCGGCCTATCTGGTGTGGATCGGGATACGCACCTTCCGGGCGCGGGCCGAGGTGACCGTCGACCTGGAGTCGAAGCCGCAGCTGACCCGGCTGGGGGCGATGCGGTCGGGGTTCTTGACCAATGTGCTCAATCCGAAGACGACGCTGTTCGTGGTGTCGACCTTCACGCAGGTGGTGAACCCGCAGACGCCGGTGTGGCAGCAGGTGGGCTACGGGCTGTTCATGTCGGCGGCGCACCTGGGCTGGTTCGGGGCGGTGGCGCTGTTCTTCTCCGTCTCACGGCTGCGCGACCGGATGCTGAAGGCGCAGAAGGCGCTGAACCGGGCCATCGGGTCGGTGCTGGTGGGGCTGGGGGTGGGGTTGGGGTTCGCCCGCTGAGTGGACCGCCGGGTCTGGTGCACGGAGTTACCTGTCGGTAGCGTGGCTGGTATGGGTGCTGCCGAGGGGTTCTTCGAGAGGGTCGACGCCGGGCGGTTCCTGGCCACCGAGTACACGCGGGGGCCGTGGGACCCGGGCTCGCAGCACGCCGGGCCGCCGGCCGCGCTGCTCGGGCGGGCCGTCGAGGAGCGGCCGGGGGCGCGGACGGACATGCGGACCGCCCGGATCACGTACGAGATCCTGCGCCCGGTGCCGATCGGCGAGCTGGAGGTCACCACCAGCGTGCTGCGGGCCGGGCGCGGGACCGAGGTGGTCGAGGCGGCCCTCGCGCCGGCGGGCGGCGCGCCCGTGATGCTGGCGCGGGCCCTGCGGATCCGGGTCGCGGAGGAGGCCGTGCCGGCCGTGGTCCCGGGGCCGCAGTTGCCGCCGCCCGGGGAGGTGGAGGTGACGCCGTTCTTCCCGGTGCCGTGGGAGACGGGCTACCACTCGGCCATGGAGACCCGGTTCACCGAGGGGGCCTTCGTCGAGCTGGGTCCCGGTACCTGCTGGATGCGGATGAAGGTGCCGCTCGTCGTCGGGGAGGAGACCAGGCCGCTGGACCGGGTGCTGATCGCCGCCGATTCGGGGAACGGGATCAGCTCGGTGATGGACTTCGCGCGGTACGTCTTCATCAACGGTGACCTGACCGTCCATCTGCACCGCCATCCGGTGGGCGAGTGGGCGTGCGTGGAGGCCCGTACGAGTGTGGACGCGGCCGGGATCGGGCTCGCGGACGCGCTGCTGCACGACGAGAAGGGGCCCATCGGGCGGAGCGCGCAGAGTCTTTTCGTGGCGCCGCGTTCCTAGCCGGCCTTCTGCATCAACCCGGCGCGGTGGCGGGGGAGTCGGTGTGGCAGGCTCGTGCCGGTGGAAGCCCTGAGAGACGTCGACCCCGCGCAGATCGGGGCGCATGCGCTGTTGGCCCGGCTCGGTGCCGGGGGGATGGGGCAGGTGTACCTCGGACGGTCGCCCGGTGGGCGCCTGGTCGCCGTGAAGGTGATCCGGGACGAGATCACCGGGCATCCGGAGGCGTTGGCCCGGTTCCGGCGCGAGGCCGAGACCGTGCGTGCGGTGCGGTCGGCGTACACGGCGAACCTGATCGACGCCTCGCTGGCGGCGGCGCCGTACTGGCTGGCGACCGAGTACGTGGCGGGCCCGACGCTCGGTCATGCCGTGGCGGAGCGCGGTGGGTTGCCCGCCGACACCTGCCGGCGGCTGTTCGCGGCCCTCGCGGAGGGGCTGGCGAGCGTGCACGCGTACGGGGTGACGCACCGGGACCTCAAGCCGCAGAACGTCATCCTGGGCGCGCAGGGGCCGCAGCTGATCGACTTCGGCATCGCGCGGGGCGTGGGCGAGACGGCCCTCACGCAGGACGGGCAGGCTCCGGGGACGCCGGGGTACACCGCGCCCGAGGTGCTGCTGGGTGCGGAGGCCGGGGCCGCGGCGGACGTCTTCGCGCTGGGCGCGACCCTTGCGTACGCGGCGACCGGGCGGCCGCCGTTCGGTACGGGCGTGGCGACGACGGTGAGCTACCGGGCGGTGCACGAGCCGGTCGACGTGGCCGGGGTGGAGCCGGCTCTGGCGGGGCTGATCGAGGCGTGCGTGGCGAAGGATCCGGCGGTGCGGCCGGGTCTGCGCGAGGTCATCGCCCGGTGCGGGGTCCGGGACGCGCTGATCGACGATCCGGTGTACCTGGGGCTCGGTGCGCTGGGTGAGGCCGTACCGGTGCACGAGATGCGGACGCAGGGCCCGGGATATCCGTACGTTCCGACGGCGGCCGGGCAGCTGCCGCGGGCCGTGCGGGGCGGGGGGCTGCGGCGCGGTGCCGTGGTGGGGGCGGGGGTGGCCGTGGCGGTGGCGCTCGCCCTGACGGCCTGGAAGCTGATCCCGTTCGACGGCAGCGGCAGTGGCAGCGGTGGTGCCGGTGGCAGCGGTGGTAACGGCGGCGGGGCTGCTGCGCGGGACGCGGCCGACAAGGGTGGTACCACGGCCACGCCGCCCGCGGCGCAGGGCGGGCAGCCGCCCGAGGCCACCGGTTCCAAGGGTGCGGCGAAGCCGCCGGCCGAGTACATCGACAACAACCAGATCTCGCGCTACGTGTGGACCGGCTCCCCCGATCTGGACCTGGCCGTACGAGGGGTCGGCCAGTGCAACCAGCCGGCCGAGGAGAAGTCTCCCGGCGCGGGTTTCCAGTCGGCCGTGTCGACCACCAGCGCCAACGGGAAGCCGGGCACGTCTGCGTCCGTCAAGATGCGGATCAAGTACGCGGAGATGGGCCAGTCCGCGCCGGATCCGTACTACGTGTCCGTGGCGGTCAAGTCCCCCCACGACATCGAACCGTCCACCGGCAAGCCCTTCCCCATGGACAACCGGGCCGTCGGCTACACGAGCAAGCCCGTCGACGTCTACACGCATTGGAAGTCGGGTGGCGACGTGACGCTCACCTACCCGGACGACTTCACGATGCACGCCGCGGGCAAGACGTGGCCCGCTGTGCCCCTGTCCGCCGACCCCGGGGACTGGACGGTGGTCTTCTACCACGTTGAGGATGATCCTACGAAGTACGCGAGCATCGCCTGTTCCGGCTTCCGAGTGGGGTAGTAGGACATGCGACACGGCGGAATCGCACGTTGAAGTGACGTGGATGGGGGAGGGTTGACGCGTGCGCAGATTCTGGATGGTCGGCGGGATCGGGATCGGGCTGTGTCTGACGTTCGTGGCGCTCCTCGTCGTGGGGACGTACTCGGCCGCGGCAGGCCTCGGGGGGGCCGGCGCGGGTGGTCGCGCGGTAGGGCTGACGAAGGGTGCCGTGCCCGCCAAGTACCAGGCGTTGGTGGAGAAGTGGGGCAATCTCTGCCCGGCCATCAACCCGCCCCTGCTCGCTGCTCAGCTGTACTCCGAGAGCGGCTGGAACCCGAGCGCCGTGAGTCCGGCGGACGCGCGCGGTATCGCGCAGTTCATTCCGGGCACTTGGGCGGGCCACGGCATCGACGGGGACGGGGACGGTGACCGGGACATCTGGGACCCGAACGACGCGATTCCGTCGGCGGCCTCGTACGACTGCGAGCTGGCCAAGGACGTGGCGAGCGTGCCCGGGGACGATGCGTCGAACATGCTCGCGGCTTACAACGCGGGGGCGTACGCGGTCATCAAGTACGGCGGAGTGCCCCCGTACACGGAGACCCAGGGGTACGTGAAGGCCATTACCACCCTGGCCAAGAGCTTCGCGCGGCCCGTGGGGCGGGTGGCGCCCTCGCAACAGGCCGCCGGGGCGATCTACTTCGCGCAGAAGCAGCTCGGGACGCCGTATCTGTGGGGCGGCAACGGGACGCCCGATCAGGACGGGCGGTTCGACTGTTCCGGGTTGACCAAGGCCGCGTACGAGACCGTGGGGATCGAGTTGCCGCGGGTGGCGAACGACCAGTACAACGCCGGGGCGCACCCTACGCGCGATCAACTCCTGCCCGGTGACCTCGTCTTCTTCTCCGATGATCTGACGAATTCTCGGGAGATCCGGCACGTCGGGCTCTACGTGGGCGGCGGGTACATGATCAACGCCCCTTACACCGGCGCCGTCATCCGGTTCGACAAGATCGACACCCCTGACTACTTCGGTGCGACGCGCGTGACCAAGGACGGTGCGGAGGCCCTTCCGACGCGCCCCGCCGCCAGCCCGGCGGCTTAGCAACTCTCCGTAATGCAAAGGCCCTGAGCTGCGACGATGGGTCACTCTTCGGTAACGTTGGAGTGATCATTGCGTGGAGAATGGAACGTAGGAGCCAGAACGGGCGTTCCATGAACGCGGGGGTTGATCAAGTGGGGGGCGGAGGGGCGCACACAGGGGTGCGTTCCGCAGGGGACCACGGCAAGGGCAAGGGGCCGCATCACCATGGCTGGACTCACAACAGGTGGGCCGAACGTGGATGTCAGCCTGCTGTACGAGATCAACGGAGTCGCCCGGCACGCCCCCGCGTGGCTGGACCGGGTGGTGAGCCTGGCCGGGGAGTACGGGATCCTGCTGGCCCTGGTGCTCCTGGTCCTGTGGTGCTGGCGCGGAACCCGCCGACAGGACGGGGCCGGCACCGTCGAGACCTTCGCCGCGCTCGTCTGGGCCCCGCTGGCCGCCGGAATGGCGCTGCTCGTGAACGTGCCGCTGCGTGAATTCGTGGGGCGGTCGCGGCCGTTCCGCCAGCACGAGGGCCTGCAAGTGATCGATCCCAGCTTCGGGTGGGGGCTCGGGCGCACCGAGTTCTCCTTCGTCAGCGGCCACACCACGCTCGCGATGGCCCTGGGCGTAGGCCTGTTCGTGGCGAACCGGAAGTTCGGCCTCCTGGGGATCGGGCTGGCCTTCGCCGAGGGCCTGTGCCGGGTCTACATGGGCATCCACTACCCGACCGACGTCATCGGCGGCCTCGCGCTCGGCACCGCCGTGGTGCTCCTGCTCGCGCCGCTCGCGATGGCGGCGCTGACCCCGCTGGTGCGGGCGGTGGCCCGGTCCCGGCGCGGTGGCTGGCTCGTACGGGCCAAGAACCCGGCGCTGCCCCGGCCGGTCGGCCTCCCGCAGGCACCGACGCCGCCCGCGGGGCAGCGTACGCACGAGAGCGACCTCGCCGCCTGACGGTGCACCCGGTGCGGCCGGGATCAGCTCTGCGCGTACGCATTCCATACGACGAGCAGCGCGGCCGCCAGCAGGCACAGCAGCGCTGCAGCGAAGAACACCCGCACCGCCTTCGGTCGGGAGCGCGTCCGGGACCGGGTACGGGACCGGGCGCGGGTCCGGGCGCGGGTCCGGGGCATCAGGGATCGCCGCCGTCGGTGTCGCGGCGGTAGCGGGAACGCAGCCACCAGCCGGTCGCCGCTGCGGCGGCCGAGGTGAGCCCGACGGCCAGGGCCACGTCGGCCGGGCTGTCCGCCGAGCCCACGGGGCCGGCCCAGGCCGCGGCGGCCGGGGCGGACACGATGAGCAGGGCCCAGAGAAGGGTCGCGAGGCGGGCTGCGGAACCTGGCATGGATCAAGGGCATCCGCTGCGGCGCGCTCCGGCCAGCCGGGCGGTCCGAACGGTCTAGCTACGCCTCCGCGTGGCGGGTCGCGTCCCTGCGGGCCAGGTCGCGGGAGCGGCGGGCCGGACCGCTCCAGCCGCACGTGCAGACGGCCAGACAGAACGATCCGCGGTCGGCGGTGGATGTGGTGTGGCCGGCCGGTGGCTCCGGCTGTGCGTGCGGCCGGGGGAGCGGCAGGGAGTCAAGCGGAGGGACCAGTCTCGCTTCGGTGTGCGGTTCCACAGGTCCACGGTACCGGGGCGGGCGGCGCGCGGGGAGGGTGCGCCCCCGTGACGGGAAACCCCGGACCTCGTTAAGCGGAGCGGGTGGGGGCCTCGGGCAAGCAGCGGTCATGCGTTGGGGGTTGGCAGGCGATGGTGGATCACCAGCTCAGGCGGCCGCGCGGGCGTGCGGGTGAGGCGGTGCTCGCTGCCGGCGTCACCCTGGCCGTCACGACGATGACCGGGTGCGCGGGCGACGCGGGCGACGGCCGGCCTCCGGTAGACGCGGCGGCGGTGGTCCGCGGGGCCGCCGACGCACTGGCGAGAACCGGCAGTGCCCGGGCCCGTACGGCCATGGAGATGGCGACGGGCGGCACCCGGGTCACGATCCGCGGTGAGGGCGGGGTCGACTTCAAGAAGCGGATGGGCCAGCTCCTTGTGATGCTCCCGGCCGATGTGAAGGGCAAGGCCGAGCACCGGCCCATCACGGAGCTGCTCGTACCGGGCGCGCTCTACATGAAGAACCGCGGCGCGGGCGTTCCGGACGACAAGTGGGTCAGGGTCGACACGACGACCCTGAACGACGGGAACCTGGTCACGGGCGGGGCCACCGATCCGCTGGTCGCGGCCGAGCTGCTGAAGGGCGCGCAGGAGGTGACGTACGTGGGGGAGACCGAGGTGGCGGGCACCAAGGTGCGGCACTACCGGGGGACCACCGACATCGGGCGGGCCGCGCGGAGCGCGTCGCCGGAGGTGAGGGGTGCACTGGAGGCGGCAGCGAAGGGGTTCAGCACGGACACGGTGCCGTTCGACGCCTACCTGGACGAGGAGGGGCGCTTGCGGAAGGTCAGGCACCGGTTCACGTACGTCAACAATGGCGTGATCGATGTGTCCTCGACCACGCTGCTGTACGGGTTCGGGACGCCGGTGACCGTTGTATTGCCCGCAAACGAGGACATTTACGCCGGGAAGATCTCCGACTAGTGGGGCGGGCGGGGGACGGGCGGCGCGATCGGGCCACGGCCCGGTATCCGGAAATGGTCCATCCGTGTCATGCGGGGGACGGCACGGCCTCCCTACGCTGAGAAGCCGGGCGCCGGCGCGTGGTGCGGTGCGGTATGACCGATGACGGCCGGTGGCCGGTGGCAGATTGAGGTGACACGCGTGACTCCCGCAGGCGGTACGACGGTGCAGGACCACGTTGCTCTCGCCGAGATCGAGTTGTGCGGTGAGCTGATCATCGCCGCCTCGGCGGCCGCGGAGGAGCGGCTCAGCCTGGACCGCATCGACGAGGTCCTGCTCGGGTCGTAGTCGGTCCTCGCCTCCCGGCGGGGGTGCGGGTGTGCCGCGCCGTCTGTAGGCTGCCGCGCCGCTGCTGGAGCTCCGCCCCAGACCCCGCGCCTCAAACGCCGGCGGGGCTGGAGGGTGCGCGGGGTCGGGAATGGCGGGGCTCGGGTTCGCCGGTCAGGTGCGCAGGAGGCGGGCGATGGCCTTGGTGGCTTCCTCGACCTTGGCGTCGATCTCGGTGCCGCCCTTGACCGCGGCGTCGGCGACACAGTGCCGAAGGTGTTCCTCCAGCAGCTGGAGCGCGAAGGACTGCAGTGCCTTCGTGCTCGCCGAGACCTGGGTGAGTATGTCGATGCAGTAGACGTCCTCGTCGACGAGCCTCTGGAGGCCGCGGATCTGGCCCTCGATCCGGCGCAGCCGCTTGAGGTGCTCGTCCTTCTGGTGGTGATAGCCGTGGACGGCTCCGGAGCCCTCCGCCTCGATGGTCGTCATACGTCCTCCCGTGGTCCGGAACGAGGGGTGCATGCCGAACGCATACCCCTCATGGGTATAGGATACTGGGCTCCGCCGTGCAGGGCAGGGGGCCATGGTCCTCACTCTGCCCGATGGAGCACACTGGGGAACGGCCGGTTAGCCGTGGCAGGGGGATGCGCCTAGCATCAGCCTGACCGAATCCAATGCACCCCGAGGACCTCACGTGCGATTTCGTCTGACCCCCAGGGAGACGAGCTTCTACGACATGTTCGCCGCATCCGCGGACAACATCGTCACGGGCTCCAAGCTCCTGATGGAACTGCTCGGAGCGGACTCCTCCGCCCGGGCCGAGATCGCGGAGCGGATGCGGGCAGCGGAGCACGCGGGGGACGACGCCACTCACGCGATCTTCCACCAGCTGAACTCCTCCTTCATCACGCCGTTCGACCGCGAGGACATCTACAACCTGGCCTCGTCGCTCGACGACATCATGGACTTCATGGAGGAGGCCGTCGACCTCGTCGTCCTCTACAACGTGGAGGAGCTCCCCAAGGGTGTCGAGCAGCAGATCGAGGTGCTGGCGCGGGCGGCCGAGCTGACCGCGGAGGCCATGCCGCACCTGCGGACGATGGACAACCTCACCGAGTACTGGATCGAGGTCAATCGCCTTGAGAACCAGGCCGACCAGATCCACCGCAAGCTGCTCGCCCAGCTCTTCAACGGCAAGTACGACGCCATCGAGGTGCTGAAGCTCAAGCAGATCGTCGACGTGCTCGAAGAGGCGGCCGACGCGTTCGAGCACGTTGCGAACACGGTGGAGACCATCGCGGTCAAGGAGTCCTGAACCTCGTGGACACCTTTGCTCTGGTCGTGACCATCGGTGTCGCGCTCGGCTTCACGTATACGAACGGTTTCCACGACTCGGCGAACGCGATCGCGACGTCGGTCTCGACGCGGGCGCTGACCCCGCGGGCGGCGCTGGCGATGGCGGCCGTGATGAACCTCGCCGGCGCCTTCCTGGGCAGCGGCGTGGCCAAGACGGTCAGCCAGGGCCTGATCGAGACGCCCACCGGCTCCACGGGCATGTGGATCCTCTTCGCGGCGCTGGTCGGCGCGATCGTCTGGAACCTGATCACCTGGTACTTCGGGCTGCCCTCGTCCTCCTCGCACGCGTTGTTCGGCGGCATGGTCGGTGCGGCACTGGCCGGCGGCACGGAGGTGATCTGGTCGGGGGTCCTCGACAAGGTCGTCATCCCGATGTTCGTCTCGCCGGTTGTCGGTCTGGTCGTCGGCTACCTGGTGATGGTGGCCATCCTGTGGATGTTCCGCCGGTCCAACCCGCACAAGGCGAAGCACGGCTTCCGTATCGCGCAGACGGTCTCGGCGGCCGCGATGGCGCTCGGCCACGGTCTGCAGGACGCGCAGAAGACGATGGGCATCGTCGTGATGGCCCTGGTCATCGCCGATGTGCAGAGCGCCGACGCGCCGATCCCGGTCTGGGTCAAGGTCGTGTGTGCGGTGATGCTGTCGCTGGGTACGTACGCGGGTGGCTGGCGCATCATGCGTACGCTCGGCCGCAAGATCATCGAGCTGGACCCGCCGCAGGGCTTCGCGGCCGAGACCACCGGCGCCTCGATCATGTTCGGCTCGGCGTACCTCTTCCACGCGCCGATCTCCACCACCCACGTGATCACCTCGGCGATCATGGGCGTGGGCGCGACCAAGCGCGTGAACGCGGTCCGCTGGGGCGTCGCCAAGAACATCATCCTGGGCTGGTTCATCACGATGCCGGCCGCGGCCGTGGTCGCTGCGCTGTGCTTCTGGGTCGTGGACCTGGCGTTCGTGTAGCCGGAGCCGTCCCTTGCTGGGGGTCCGGGGGTCGTCCCCCGGGGGATGCAGTATCACGATGCCGGCCGCGGCTGTGGTCGCTGCGCTGTGCTTCTGGGTCGTGGACCTGGCGTTCGTGTAGCCGGAGCCGTCCCTTGCTGGGGGTCCGGGGGTCGTCCCCCGGGGGATGCAGTATCACGATGCCGGCCGCGGCCGTGGTTGCTGCGCTGTGCTTCTGGGTCGTGGACCTGGCGTTCGTGTAGCCGGAGCCGTCCCTTGCTGGGGGTCCGGGGGTCGTCCCCCGGGGGATGCAGTATCACGATGCCGGCCGCGGCCGTGGTTGCTGCGCTGTGCTTCTGGGTCGTGGACCTGGCGTTCGTGTAGTCCCCGGACCGGTCTGCGGACGAAAAGCGGGCCGGCTCCCCCCACCCAGGGGGAGCCGGCCCTCTTTCTTTCTTTCGCCTTGCGGTGGCACCGCCATGCAGCACCGCAGGACGCTTGTCCCGGTCTAGCCGAAGCGACCCGAGATGTAGTCCTCGGTCGCCTGGACGGACGGGTTCGAGAAGATCCGGTCCGTGTCGTCGAGCTCGATGAGCTTGCCGGGCTGGCCGACGGCCGAGAGGTTGAAGAAGGCGGTGCGGTCCGAGACGCGAGCCGCCTGCTGCATGTTGTGCGTCACGATGACGATCGTGAAGCGCTCCTTGAGCTCGCCGATCAGGTCCTCGATCGCCAGGGTGGAGATCGGGTCCAGGGCGGAGCAGGGCTCGTCCATCAGCAGGACCTGGGGCTCGACCGCGATGGCGCGGGCGATGCACAGACGCTGCTGCTGGCCGCCGGAGAGGCCGGAGCCGGGCTTGTTCAGGCGGTCCTTGACCTCGTTCCAGAGGTTGGCGCCCTGGAGCGACTTCTCGACGATGTCCGTGAGCTCGGACTTCTTGAAGTTGCCGTTCAGCCGCAGGCCCGCCGCCACGTTGTCGAAGATCGACATGGTGGGGAAGGGGTTCGGGCGCTGGAAGACCATGCCGACCGTGCGGCGGACCGCGACGGGGTCGACGCCGGTGCCGTACAGGTTCTCGTCGTCCAGCAGCACCTTGCCCTCGACGCGGCCGCCGGGGGTGACCTCGTGCATGCGGTTGAGGGTGCGCAGGAAGGTGGACTTGCCGCAGCCGGAGGGGCCGATGAAGGCCGTTACGGAGCGGGGCTCCACGGTCATCGAGATGTCGTCGATGGCCTTGTGGGTGCCGTAGAAGGCGGACAGTCCGGAGACGTCGATTCGCTTCGCCATGAGGGGGTCACTTCGCTTTCATGAGTCGCGTCAGCGACCGGTCTTCGGGGCCTTCCAGCGGGCGATGCCGCGGGCCACCAGATTGAGGATCATGACGAAGGCGATCAGGACGAGCGCTGCGGCCCATGCCCGGTCGTAGGAGGCTTCACTGCCGACCTTGTACTGCTCCCAAATGTAG
This sequence comes from Streptomyces sp. NBC_00273, assembly GCF_036178145.1. Lineage (NCBI taxonomy): Bacteria > Bacillati > Actinomycetota > Actinomycetes > Kitasatosporales > Streptomycetaceae > Streptomyces > Streptomyces sp. NBC_00273. The sequence continues at coordinate 5,451,270 of NZ_CP108067.1, forward strand.
AGCGGGAGCGAGGACTGGGCGCCTTCGAAGGGGTTGCCGTTGATCAGCTGGGAGCCGAAGACCAGCAGCATGATCGGGGCGGTCTCGCCGGCGATGCGGGCGACGGCCAGCATCAGGCCGGTGGAGATGCCGCCGATGGCGGTGGGGAGCACGACCTTGAGGATCACGCGCCACTTCGGCACGCCGAGGGCGAGGGCGGCCTCGCGCAGCTCGTTCGGGACGAGCTTGAGCATCTCCTCGGTGGAGCGGACCACGACCGGCATCATCAGGATCGACAGGGCCATGGCGCCGGCGAAGCCGGACGGGCCGAAGCCGAACATCAGGTTCCAGGTCGTCAGGATGAACAGGCCCGCGACGATGGAGGGGATGCCGGTCATGACGTCGACGAAGAAGGTGACGGACTTGGCGAGGTGGCCCTTGCCGTACTCGACCAGGTAGACGGCGGTCAGCAGGCCGATGGGGGCCGCGATCAGCGTGGCGAGGGCGACCTGCTCGATGGTGCCGAGCAGGGCGTGGTAGACGCCGCCGCCCTCGTCGAAGCTGGTCACGCCGTTCATGGAGTGGCTGAGGAAGTTGCCGCTCAGGAGCTTCAGGCCGCGGCTGATCGTGGTCCACATCAGCGAGAGCAGCGGGATGACCGCGAGGACGAAGCAGACCCACACGAGGGAGGTCGCGACGCGGTCCTTGGCCTGGCGGCGGTTCTCGATCACCGCGCTGGCGGTGTACGTGACGGCGATGAAGAGCAGCGCCGCGAGCAGACCCCACTGGATCTTGCTCTGGAGGCCGAAGGCGAGGCCGATGCCGCAGCCGAGGGCGATCGAGAGGGCCGCGATGGCCGACGGGGCCCAGCGGGGCAGGCCGCCGCGGGTGAGGCCGGCGGGGGCGGCGGACTTGCGGTCCCGGGTGGGCCGCTGGTCCTGGATTGCGTGGCTCATCAGGCGTTCGCCCCCGAGAAGTCCTTGCGGCGAGCGATGATCAGGCGAGCGGCACCGTTGACCAGCAGGGTGAGCAGGAAGAGGACGAGACCGGAGGCGATCAGCGCGTCGCGGCCGAACTCGTTGGCCTCGTCGAACTTGGCGGCGATGTTCTGTGCGAACGTGCCGCCGCCCGGGTTCAGGATGTGGCCGGAGATCAGGAAGCTCGGGGAGAGGACGGTCGCGACGGCCATGGTCTCGCCGAGTGCGCGGCCGAGGCCGAGCATCGAGGCGGAGATGACGCCGGAGCGGCCGAAGGGCAGCACCGACATGCGGATGACCTCCCAGCGGGTCGCGCCGAGGGCCAGGGCGGCCTCCTCGTTCATGCGCGGGACCTGGAGGAAGACCTCGCGGCTGACGCTGGTCACGATCGGCAGGATCATGATCGCGAGCAGGATGCCGACGGTGAAGAGCGAACGGGCCACGCCGACCTGGGTCTTCTCGAACACGTACGTCCAGCCGAGGTACTCGTCCAGCCAGAGGTTCAGGCCGTTGAGTTGCGGGACGAGGAAGAGGGCGCCCCAGATGCCGTAGATGATCGACGGCACGGCGGCCAGCAGGTCGACCACGTAAGCGAGGGGCGCGGCCAGCTTGCGCGGCGCGTAGTGCGAGATGAACAGGGCGATGCCGACGGCGATCGGAACCGCGATGGCCATCGCGATGATCGAGCTGACGACGGTGCCGAAGAGCAGGACGGCGATGCCGAAGACGGGCGGGTTGGCCGACGCGTTCCAGTCGAAGGTGGTGAGGAAGTTCCCCTCGTTCTTCGACAGGGCGGTCGAGGCGCGGTAGGTGAGGAAGACGGCGATCGACGCCATGATCACCAGGAGCAGGATGCCGGAGCCCTTGGAGAGCCCGGCGAAGATCTTGTCACCGGCGCGGCCGGTGGATCCTCCGCTACGGGTGACAGGCGGAGCCGTGTCTATCTGGGTGGGTGTGGTGGAAGCCATGGTCTTTCCGGTCTGTGTGGGGGGCAGGCCCCCTGGCGGCGGTGCACCGGATTCCCCCGGGTGAAGGGGAGGGTCCCGGGGCCGGGCCGCCCCCGGACGGGGGAGCGGACCGGACCCGGGGTCAGGATCAGCCGAGGGTGTTGATGACCTCGCGGACCTTGGTGTTGATCTCGGCCGGGATCGGGGCGTAGCCGTTCTCGAGGAGGACCTTCTGGCCGGCGTCCGAGGCGGCGTAGTTCAGGAAGGACTTGACGGTCGGGAGCGTCTCGGCCTTGTTGCCCTTGTCGCAGACGACCTCGTAGGTCACCAGGACGAGCGGGTAGGCGCCCTCGGCCTTGGTGGTGTAGTCGAGCTTGAGGGCCAGGTCGGAGCCGGTGCCGGCGACCTTGGCGGCGGCGATGGCCTTGGAGGCGTTCTCACCGCTGGCCTTGACCGGGGCGGAGGCACCCGTGTTCAGGTCGACGGTCTTGATGTTCTGCGAGCTGGCGAAGGAGAGCTCGAAGTAGCCGATCGCGCCGTCGACCTGCTTGACCTGGGCGGCGACCTGCGCGGAGCCGGAGGCGGCCTGGCCACCCGGAGCGGCCCACTTCTTCGCGGGCTCGTACGGCCAGGCGTCGGGGGCGGTGGCCTTCAGGTACTTGGTGACGTTCTCGGTGGTGCCCGAGTCGTCGGAGCGGTGGAAGGGCTGGATGGCGGTGGAGGGAAGCGTGACGCCCGGGTTCAGCTTCTTGATCGCCTCGTCGTCCCACTTCTTGATCTTGTCGTTGAAGATGTTGGCGACCGTGGCGGCGTCCAGGTTCAGCTTGTCCACGCCGGCGACGTTGAAGCCGAGGGCGACGGGACCGCCGACCATCGGCAGGTTGATGCCCTGGCCACCGGTGCAGATCTTCTTCGACTCCTCGACCTGCTCCGGCTTCAGCGCCGAGTCGGAGCCGGCGAAACCGACGCCGCCCTGGTTGAAGGCGACGATGCCCTCACCGGAGGAGGAGGACTTGTAGTTCACCTCGACGCCGGAGCAGGCGGCCATGTAGTTCTTGATCCACAGCTCGATCGCGTTCTTCTGCGCGGAGGAGCCGGAGGCCAGCAGCTTGCCCTTGGCGTCGTCGCACTTGATGTCGCCCGCGGCGGCCGCGGAGGGCTTCGCCGAGCCGTCGGCGGTCTTGGTGTTGTCGTCCGAGCCGCACGCCGTGAGGACCAGGGCGCCGGACACGACAAGCGCACCGAGGGCGGAGGCACGAAGCATGTTCTTGCGCTGAAGCTTCACTTTTCGGGTGTTCCTTCCAGAAGCCGCCGGCCGCTTTCTGTATCGGGGCGGCGTGCGAAGAGGACTGCGTCGGTTGTGCGCGGCTGAGCGGCTCGACTTCCGGGCGACTCGCTCCGTGCATCACCGAAATTAGGCAGAACAGGTGAAGCAGCCGACCGGGGAGAGTGAACGGATGGTGAACCGTGGCGGACGACCCGGTGCGTTCCGGTCCGGTCACCCATGGCCGTCATCATCCGTTATCCGTACGTTATCGCGGCGTGACCGCGGGTTCGGGGAGCCAGATGTGCTGGAACTCGAGACGGGCGGCCTCGACCTCGTGGCGCTGGTCGGCGTGCAGGACGCCCAGGGCGTAGGCCGTCGCCGGGGCGATGCGCGGGGTGCGGGCCGCCGTCGCCGAGGCGGTCGCCGCCTCGGCCGCGTCACGGTGGCGGTCGAGGGCCTCGCCCGCGGCCGCCGGCCGGGTCACGTCCTCGCCGAGCGCCTCCCGCGCGTAGCGGTGGACCCGCAGCAGGCGGCGTACCTCGTGCCAGGGCCCGTCGTGGTCCGCGTTGTACGGATGGGCCCCGTCGACCGGGGGCAGCGCCGCGACCGCCGCCGACAGTCGGGTTTCGGCCACGGCGGCCAGCGGAACGAGCACCTCCGGCACCCGACCCCGGGCCGCGACCGCGTCCAGCGGGACCTCCGAGGCCAGCACCGCCACCGCGTCGGCCACCGCGTGGAAGCGGGAGGAGCCGAGCGCCTGGAGGGTGGCCGAGTGGGCGCGCGTACGGGCCAGGGTCAGCTGCCGTTCCAGCAGTGCGCCCGCGCGTGCCGAGCCCACCGTCAGCGCGCCGGCCGAGCTGCGCGGCGCCGGCAGTTCCGGGGACCCCGACAGCCGGTGCAGGGCGTCCATCAGCCGGGTCAGCCGGGCCGCGTACGCGTGCTCGTCGGCCAGGGTCGAGGACAGCCACACCAGCTCGGTGCGCAGCCCGTCGGCCCAGGAGGACTCGGTCACCACCCGGAAGGTGGCCAGGGATCCGCTGATGCGGCGCGCAGCCCCCCGCAGGCTGCGCGCCGCGTGGCTTCCTTCGGCGGCATCGGCCCCGCTCGTCGTGCTTTCACCGTGGAGGCGCAGCGCGCGCAGGAAGGCGGTGGCTTGGGCGCGCAGGTACGCGCCGAGCACGGCACCTGCGTCCGCCGTCGCCGTAATCGGGTCATGGTTTGGCTGAGCCACGCCGGCGCCTCCGGGCGTCTATGAGCGTCTCCTGTACGTGCCGCAGCGGCTGGCCGTCCGCATCCGTGCTGTGCCGGGTCCACTCGCCGTCCGGGCCCAGGTGCCAGGAGGAGGTGGCGTCGGACATCCCGGTTTCCAGCATCCGGTCCAGTGCCGCGCGGTGGGCCGGGTCGGCGACCCTGACCAGTGCCTCGATGCGGCGGTCGAGGTTGCGGTGCATCATGTCGGCGCTGCCGATCCACACCTCGGGTTCGCCGCCGTTGCCGAAGGCGAAGACCCGGGAGTGTTCCAGGAAGCGGCCGAGGATCGAGCGCACCCGGATGTTGTCCGAGAGCCCGGGGACTCCGGGGCGCACCGCGCAGATGCCGCGCACCCAGATGTCGACGGGCACTCCCGCCTGGGAGGCCCGGTAGAGCGAGTCGATGAGGGCCTCGTCGACGATCGAGTTCATCTTGAGCCGGACGTAGGCGGGGCGGCCGGCCTTGTGGTGGGCGGCCTCCTTGTCGATCCGCGCGATCAGTCCGTCCCGCAGCGAGCGGGGCGCCACCATCAGCCGGCGGTAGGTCTCGCGGCGCGAGTAGCCGGACAGCCGGTTGAAGAGGTCGGAGAGGTCCGCGCCGACCTGCGGGTCGGCGGTGAGCAGGCCGAGGTCCTCGTAGAGCCGTGCGGTCTTGGGGTGGTAGTTGCCGGTGCCCACGTGCGAGTAGCGGCGCAGCGTCTCGCCCTCCTGGCGGACGACGAGCGACAGCTTGCAGTGGGTCTTGAGGCCGACGAGCCCGTAGACGACGTGGCAGCCGGACTCTTCCAGCTTGCGCGCCCACTTGATGTTGGCCTGCTCGTCGAAGCGGGCCTTGATCTCGACGAGTACGAGGACCTGCTTGCCGGAGTCGGCGGCGTCGATCAGGGCGTCCACGATCGGGGAGTCGCCGGAGGTGCGGTAGAGCGTCTGCTTGATGGCGAGGACGTCCGGGTCGGCGGCGGCCTGCTCCAGGAAGGCCTGCACCGAGGTGGAGAAGGAGTCGTACGGGTGGTGCAGCAGGACGTCCCGCTCGCGCAGCGCGGCGAAGATGTCGGGCGCGGACGCGGACTCGACCTCGGCGAGGTCGCGGTGGGTGCCGGCGACGAACTTCGGGTACTTGAGCTCGGGGATGTCCAGCGAGGCGATCCCGAAGAGGGCGGTCAGGTCCAGCGGGCCGGGCAGCGGGTAGACCTCGGATGCGTTGACCTTCAGCTCCTGCACCAGCAGGTCCAGTACGCCCGGGTCGATGGACTCCTCGACCTCCAGGCGCACGGGCGGGCCGAAGCGGCGCCGCATGAGCTCCTTCTCCAGGGCCTGGAGCAGGTTCTCGGCGTCGTCCTCCTCGACTTCCAGGTCCTCGTTGCGGGTCACCCGGAACATGTGGTGCGCGAGCACCTCCATGCCGGGGAACAGCTCCTCCAGGTGCGCGGCGATGACGTCCTCCAGCGGGACGTAGCGCTGCGGGGAGGCTTCCAGGAAGCGGGACAGGAGCGGCGGGACCTTGACCCGGGCGAAGTGGCGGTGGCCGCTGACGGGGTTGCGCACGACCACGGCCAGGTTCAGGGAGAGGCCGGAGATGTACGGGAAGGGGTGCGCGGGGTCCACGGCCAGCGGGGTCAGCACCGGGAAGATCTGGTTGCGGAACAGGGTGAAGAGGCGGGCCTGCTCCTTCTCGGTGAGGTCGGGCCAGCGGATCAGGTGGACGCCTTCCTCGGCGAGGGCCGGGGAGATGTCCTGCTGGAAGCAGGCGGCGTGCCGGGCCATGAGCTCGCGCGAGCGCGTCCAGATGAGGTCCAGCACCTCGCGGGGCTGCAGGCCCGAGGCCGAGCGGGTGGCGACACCCGTCGCGATGCGCCGTTTGAGGCCGGCCACGCGCACCATGAAGAACTCGTCGAGGTTGCTCGCGAAGATCGCCAGGAAGTTGGCGCGCTCCAGCAGGGGCGTGGTGGGGTCCTCGGCGAGCTCCAGCACCCGTTCGTTGAAGGCGAGCCAGCTGCGCTCCCGGTCGAGGAAGCGTCCGGGCGGGAGCTCGTCGCCGTCCTTGTCGTCGTCGTAGGCGTCCAGATCCGCGTCGAGATCGGGCTCCAGGTCGACGTGCGGGCGGTGCGCGGAGATGGAGCCTATGCGGGCGTGGGCTCCGGTGACGGACCGGCCGGGGGCGGCGGCGGGGGTGTGAGACGGGTGCTGGGCGGGGACCTCGGTGGGGCCTGCGCTGGGCTGGTGGCTCATGACTCCATTCTTCCGCGCACGCGGCAGGACAGGCACGTCGGAAGCGTCGGCCGTCAGTCGGAGTCGGGGCTGCATTGGGGGAGAGTCGCAAGCGCTTCTGAATGCCTGGTTAATGGCGTGTGGCTTCCCGGGTCCGGATGGCGCACGAGTCGCCTCCCGGCGGGGTGGCGGGGGATGGTGCGCTCCCGCGTGCGCGGGTGCGGGTGGCTCCGCATGCGCGCGGGTCGGCGCCGGTGCGGGGGCTCCGCCCCCGGGCCCCCGCCGGGCGCTGCCCGGACCCGCGCCTCAATCGCCGGCGGGGCTGAAAGATCGGGGCTCCGCCCCCGGGCCCCCGCCGGGCGCTGCCCGGACCCGCGCCTCAAACGCCGGCGGGGCTGAAAACGGCGCGGCAGGGGCAGTCAGCTTTCGGTGCGGTACATCAGGTCGACCTCGTGGGTGGTGAAGCCGAGGCCCTCGTATACGGCCAGGGCCGCCGGGTTGTCGGCGTCCACGTAGAGCATGGCCGTCGGCAGGCCCTGGGCCGCCAGGTGGCGCAGGCCGATCGCGGTGAGGGCCTTGCCGAGGCCGCCGCCCTGGGCGCCCGGGCGGACGCCGACCACGTAGACCTCGCCCAGCTGCTCCGCCGCGTGGACCTTCGTCCAGTGGAAGCCGACGAGCTCGCCGTCGCGCTCCGCGAGGAAGAAGCCCTTGGGGTCGAACCACGGCTGCGCGATCCGGTCGTCCAGGTCGCGCTGGGTCAGCGAGCCCTGCTCGGGGTGATGGGCGAAGGCGGCCGCGTTCGCCGCGAGCCAGGCCTTGTCGTCGGTGCCGGGCACGAAGGTCCGTACGGTCACCCCCGGCGGGAGCACCGGCTCCGGCAGCGGGTCCCCGCCGGCCAGCGGCCGGCGCAGCTGGCGCAGCTCGCGGAAGAGGGTCAGGCCGAGCACCTGTGCGAGGTGCCGGGCGGCCGACTTGCCGCCGTGCGCCCATACCCGCAGCCGCTTGCCGGAGGCGGCCAGCAGGGCCGTGCCCATGGCCCGCCCGTGTCCGCGACCGCGCAGGGCCGGGTGGACGACGAGTTCGGCGGCCGGGGCCTCCACCGGGTCGGTGTCCTCCAGTTGCCCGTAGGCGGAGAGCCGGCCGCCCTCGGTGAGCAGGAAGTGCCGGATCCCCTCGCGCGGTCCGCCGCGCAGCTGGAGCCGGCCCTGTTCGGACACGGCGGTGGTGCCGTCGGTGCGCGCCGCGTCCTCGATCAGGTCGAGCACGGCGATCGCCTGTTCCTCCGTCAACTCGTCGAGGGTGTGAATCTGCCGTCCCGGCTCCAGGGCCGCTGCTGCGTCAGTCATGGCACGAGCCTACGACCGCTGTGGGTGACGGGCGGAGTGCGGGCGCGAGTCCTTCTTTTGTACGTAACCAACGCGATACCCCTACCCCCTGGTAGAGCTACGCGCGTTGACCTTAGGCTTCGGCGGACCTCCCACGTTCTACCGCTGTCGCATAAGGGGACTACATGTCAGTGACGCCACAACGGCACCGCCGAACCCGCCGGTTGACCCTCACCGCCCTCGCCGTCACGGCCGGGGCCGGGGCCATGGTCGCCGCCGCACTTCCGGCCGGTGCCGCGAGTGGTGGCGGTGCGGCCAAGAGCCGGACCGTCGATGTGCAGATGCTGTCGTTCAACGACTTCCACGGCACGCTGGAGCCCCCGCAGGGCTCGTCCGGCACCGTGACCGAGCGTCAGGCCGACGGCACCACGAAGGCCATACCCGCGGGCGGTGTCGAGTACCTCGCGACCAGCCTGCGCGAGGCCCGCAAGGGGCACGAGTACTCCGTCACGGCCGCGGCCGGCGACATGATCGGCGGCAGCCCGATGCTGTCCGGTCTCTTCCACGACGAGCCCACCGTCGAGGCGCTGAACAAGCTGAAGCTGGACGTCACCAGCGTCGGCAACCACGAGTTCGACGAGGGCAAGACCGAGCTGCGCCGCATGGCGTACGGCGGCTGCCACCCGGTCGACGGCTGCTTCGAGTTCGGCAAGGAGTACACGGGCACCGAGTTCAAGTACCTCGCCGCGAACGTCACCGACGAGAAGACCAAGCGTCCGCTGATGTCGCCCACCTTCATCTGGAAGAAGGGCGACGTGAAGATCGGCTTCATCGGCGTCACCCTGGAGGGCACTCCGGACGTCGTGACCGCCGACGGGGTCAAGGGCCTCAAGTTCGGCGACGAGGTCGAGACGATCAACAAGTACGCCGCCGAGCTGAACAAGCAGGGCGTGAAGTCGATCGTCGCGCTGATCCACGAGGGCGGCCTGCCCGCCAGCGGCGCGTACAACTACGACTGCAACGTCCCGGGGGCCGGCGCCGGCGTCTCGGGCGCCATCGTGGACATCGCGAAGAACATCGACCCGAAGGTCGACGCGCTGGTCACCGGCCACACGCACCAGGCGTACGCGTGTAACATCCCCGACCCGGCCGGCAACCCGCGCATGGTGACCTCGGCCGCCTCTTACGGCCGCGCGTTCACGGACACCACGCTGACGTACGACCGCCAGACCAAGGACATCGTCCGCACCGCGGTCTCCGCGCCCAAGCCGGTCACCAAGGCCGTCACCCGGGACGTGCCCAAGGCCCCGGACATGACCGAGCTGATCACCCGCTGGAACGCGCTCGCGGCCCCGGTCGCCGGCCGTCCGATGGGCTACATCTCGGCGGACATCGCGGGCCGCGGCTCCGAGGCCCCGGAGAAGCCGCTCGGCGACCTGATCGCCGACGCGCAGCTGGAAGCCACGGCCCCGGCAGCCAAGGGCGGCGCGCAGCTCGCCCTCATGAACCCGGGCGGCATCCGTGCCGACCTGGCCTACAAGGCCGCGGGTGCCGAGGGCGACGGCGTCGTGACGTACGGCGAGTCCTACACGGTCCAGCCGTTCAACAACCTGATGAACATCGTGGACCTGACGGGCGCGCAGCTGATCACCGCGCTCCAGCAGCAGGTGACCGGCCCGGTCAACGGCCCGAACCCGAAGATCCTCCAGGTCTCGAAGGGATTCACCTACACCCTGGACATGACGAAGACGGGCGCGGACCGCATCGTCGTGGACTCGGTGAAGCTGAACGGCGCGGCGATCGACCCCGCCAAGACCTACCGGGTCGCGATGAACGAGTTCCTCGCGGGCGGCGGTGACGGCTTCACCGTCCTGAAGGACCACAAGAACAAGCTGGTCGGCGTGCCCGACCTGGAGGCGTTCAACGCCTTCCTGGGCAAGTCGACGGCGGCGGCCCCGATCGCCCCACCGGCGGCGAACCGCATCACCGTCATCAAGTAACCCCCGCACACAGCGCGCCCGAAGGGGCGGTGGGCCGGTCGGCCCACCGCCCCTTCGGCGTTTCCCCGGGCACCCCCGTGGCGCGGGGACCGGACGGATCAGAGGGTGGCGAGGAACGTCCCGACCGCGGTGTGGAAGGCGTCCGGGTCGGTGAAGGGCACGAAGTGGTCGCCGTTCAGGGGGGTGTACGAGGTCTCGGGGCGGCGCGCGACCATCGCGTCGGCGGTGTCCTGGCGCAGGGCCTGGCTGTGGATGGCGTGGATCAGTACGGCCGGGCAGGTGCTCGCGAGCCAGGTGTCCCAGTGGTCGCCCCGGCAGGCCTCGATGGAGTCGAGCATGTCCCGGGGGTGGAACGGCAGCCGCCAGCCCTCGCCGGAGGGGAGCGGGCGCAGGGCTTGTTCGACGAACTGGGCGCCCACCGGACCGGCGGCTTCGAGGAGTTCCTCGCGGGTGGGGGCGGTGTACCGCATGCCGTGCAGGAAGTCGAAGAGGGGGCCCTCGGTGGTGGGGTGGATCTCGACGGTGGCGTCGACGTCGATGAGTGCGGAGATCCGGTCGGGGTGGGCGGCGGCGAGGTGGTAGGCGTTGAGGCCGCCGAGGGAGTAGCCGAGGAGGGCCACGGGGGCGTCCAGGCCGAGGTGGTCGAGGAGGGCGACGGCGTCGCGGACGTAGCCCTCGCGGCGGTAGTGCGGGGCCCGGTCGGAGCTGCCGTGGCCGCGCTGGTCGGGGGCGATGACCCGCCAGGCGTCGCCGAGGTGCGCGGCGAGTCCGGCGAAGGCGAGGCCCTCGGACAGGCCGCCGTGCAGGGCCAGCAGCGGGCGGCCGGTGCCGCCGGAGTCCACGTAGGACAGGGTGCGGTCGTCGATCTTCATCTCGTGGCGCTGCATGGTGGTCCTCCCCGTTTCGTCGATCGTCTGATCTGCCGGTGCTCGAAGCCTGCCAGTATTTGGGCAAGCGCGCAATACAATCGTCTTGCGCGCTTGCCCAAATTGGGGCGCGGCTACGATCCCGGCATGGGAAATCGCGAGGACCTGCTGGCCGGAGCGCGGCGCTGCCTGGAGGAGAAGGGCTACCTGCGCACGACCGTGCGGGACGTCGCCACGGCGGCGGGGGTGAGCATGGCCGCGATCGGCTACCACTTCGGATCCCGGGAGGCTCTCCTCAACCAGGCCCTGTTCGCCGCCATGGAGGAGTGGGCAGCGGGGTCCGGCCGGCTCACCGGTGAGGGCGAGACCGCGGGGGAGCGCTACGCCGACACCTGGGACCGCAAGATCCGCGACTTCGGCGAGATGCGCTGGCTCTGGCTGGCTTCCGTGGAGGCCTTCGTCCATGCGCAGTCCTCGCCCGAACTGCTCGCGATCCTCGCCGAGGGGCAGCGCCGCAACCGGCGGATGGTGGCCGCGGCCCTGCGCGGGGTGCCGCTGGAAGAGGTTTCCGAGGCGGACGTACGGGCCCTCGGCTCGATGCACATCGCGCTGCTCAGCGGGGTGATGGTGCAGACCCTGACCGATCCGGAGCAGGCTCCCGACGGCCGGGACCTCCTCCAGGGGCTGCGGTCCATGGTCGAGTTGCTCGAAAGCTGACCGCTACCGACAGGTAGTAATGCTGACGTGTGCACGCCATAATCCGGCCATCATCGGGTCGGCGGAGGGGCGGGCATGGGCATCGGCACGCGCACGGACACGGGCACGGGCATGCGCACGGAGACGGGCACGGGCATGGGCCGGCGGGCGTTCCTGGCCGGAGCACTGGCCGCCGGCACGGCCCTCGGACTGGGGGCCGCTCCGGCCTCGGCCGCGACGCTCGGCACCCAGGACTGGATGGCCGGCCTCGGCGACTCCACCGCCCTCCAACGCATGACCATCCCCGGCACCCACGACTCCGGTGCCACCAAGGGCGGCCTCTACGTCGCCTGCCAGAACACCTCGATCGCCCAGCAGCTCGACTTCGGCATCCGCTTCCTCGACGTCCGCTGCCGGGTCACGGGCGGCTCCTTCGCCATCCACCACGCGGCCTTCTTCCAGGACCTGATGTTCGGGGACGTCCTCGTCGCCTGCTGGAACTTCCTCGCCGCGCACCCCTCCGAGACCGTCCTGATGCGCGTCAAGCAGGAGTACTCCGGGGAGAGCGACGCCACCTTCCGCGCCGTCTTCGACGACTACCTGAACAACCGCGGCTGGCGACCCCTGTTCCGGATCGCCGACACCCTGCCCACCCTCGGACAGGCCCGCGGCAAGGTGGTCCTGCTCGCCGACAACGGCGGCCTGCCGGGCCTGCGCTACGGCGACGGCAACGTCTTCGACATCCAGGACGACTACAACACCGAGCCCTTCGCCAAGCGCGGCCGGATCGAGAACCACTTCCGCAAGGCCGTCCAGCAGCCCGGCAAGCTCTTCGTGAACTACGTCAGCACCGCGGCGTACATGCCGCCGCGCTGGAACTCCGACCGGCTCAACCCACAGGTGCACTCGTTCGTCGACGGCGGGGAGCTGACCGGCCGGACCGGCCTCGGCGTCGTCCCGATGGACTTCCCGAACACCCGCTCCGGCCTGGTCGCCTCACTGATCCGGCACAACTGACGGATCGGAGGGCGGCGGGGTCGGCGCCCCCGGGATGCGGAGCACCGCCTCCGTGCCCGGGCCGCCGTCGGCCGCCGCCCGCAGTTCGGCGCTGCCGCCCGCGCGCGCCGCCGTACGGGCCACGATCGACAGGCCCAGCCCGCTGCCGGGCAGGGCACGGGCCGACTCGGACCGCCAGAACCGCTCGAAGACGTGCGGAAGGTCCTCGTCCGGGATGCCCGGACCGTGGTCCCGTACGGTGAGCTCGCCCGCCCGCAGCGTCACCGCGACCGTGCCGCCCTGCGGGCTGAACTTCACCGCGTTGTCCAGGACGTTGACCACCGCCCGCTCCAGCGCCGCCGCCTCGCCCCGTACGTACCAGGGCCGCAGGTCCGAGTCGAAGCGCAGCTCCGGACCGCGCAGCCGGACCCGGGACAGCGCGGCCCCGGCGATCTCGTGCAGGGCGACCACCTGGAGCGGGCTCCCCGCTCCGGCGTCCGGTCGCGACAGCTCCTGCAGGTCGCCGATCAGCGAGGCCAGCTCCGTCATCTGCGCCTTGACCGAGGCCAGCAGCTCCCGCCGGTCGTCGGGCGGGATGGCCCGGCCGGTCTCCTCGCTGCGGGCGAGCAGCTCGATGTTGGTGCGCAGCGAGGTCAGCGGGGTGCGCAGCTCGTGGCCGGCGTCCGCGATCAGCTGGGCCTGGCGTTCCTGGGAGGAGGCGAGGGCCGCCGTCATCGAGTTGAAGGACCGCGACAGGCGGGCGATCTCGTCGTCGCCCGTATGCGGGATCCGTACCGTCAGGTCCTCGGTCCGGGCGATGTGCTCGACCGCGTCGGTCAGTTCGTCGACGGGCTGCAGTCCCGTTCGGGCCACCCACAGGCCGGCCGCGCCCGCGCCGACGGCTCCGATGCCGCACACCAGGAGCAGCACCCAGGCCAGGGTGGACAACGGCTTGTCGATGTCGGCGAGCGGTTTGGCGATGGAGACGCCGCAGCAGACCTGGCCGGTGTTGGGGGTCACCACCGGGAGCGTGTAGACGCGCATCTCGACGCCTTCGGAGGTCGTCACGGTCTGCAGGGTCTTGCCCCGCCTGCCCACCGCGATCTCCTTGTCGGCCTCGGTCACGGGCAGGGCGGTCGGCCCGGCGATCCAGCAGTGCCTGCCGCCGGGCAGGACGAGCTGGACGGTCGCGCCCAGGTTCCCGGCGATCTGCTGCAGGGGCTGCTGCGGCGGAGGGAGGCAGTCGTTCTGCACCAGGGTCCGGCTCACCTCGACGCTGACGTTCGTCGCCATCAGGGAGCGGTCCAGCTGGTCGCGCAGCTGGGTGCGGACCATCACCCAGGACACCGCCGCCACGGCCGCGACCGCGAGCGCCACCGCCACCGTGACCAGCAGGGCGAGGCGGGAGCGCAGCGGCAGCGCGCGGAATCTGGCCGTCGGGCTCACTCGGGCCCGCTCTCGCCGGCGCGTAGGGCGTAGCCGACCCCGCGCACGGTGTGGACCAGGCGCGGCTCGCCGCCGGCCTCCGTCTTGCGGCGCAGGTACATCACGTACACGTCCAGGGAGTTGGAGCTGGGCTCGAAGTCGAAGCCCCACACGGTCTTGAGGATCTGCTCGCGGGTCAGGACCTGGCGCGGGTGCGCGAGGAACATCTCCAGCAGCGTGAACTCGGTCCGGGTCAGCTCCACCGGCCGCCCGGCCCGGGTGACCTCGCGGGTCGCGAGGTCCATGCGCAGGTCGCCGAAGGTCAGGGCGTCCTCATGGCTCTCGCCGGCGGCCTGTGCGGTGGCGTAGGAGCTGCGGCGCAGCAGGGCGCGGACCCGGGCGAAGAGCTCGTCGAGTTCGAACGGCTTGACGAGGTAGTCGTCGGCGCCCGCGTCGAGGCCGGTGACGCGGTCGCCGACGGTGTCGCGGGCGGTGAGCATCAGGATCGGGGTGACGCTGCCGGAGGCGCGCAGCCGGCGGGCGGCCGTGAGCCCGTCCATCCGGGGCATCTGGATGTCCAGGACGATCAGGTCGGGGGCGTACGAGGCCGCCTTGTCGAGGGCGTCGAGCCCGTCGACGGCGGTCTGCACGGCGTACCCCTCGAAGGCGAGACTGCGGCGCAGGGCCTCGCGAACGGCCGGTTCGTCGTCGACGACGAGGATCCGCGCTTCGCCTTCGGCGGCGTTCATGGATGGGTCTCCCAGGAGTGGTGGTCGGCCGTGGAGTGCGGCCCGGAGGGCCGCCTCCAGCCTCGCACGGGCGGGTCAGAAGCTGGTGCCGAAGCCGTCGGCGGCGGCCCCGGCGCCGGAGCCGGTGCCCGTACCGGAGGAGCCCGCGCCGCCGGGGCCGCCCTTGCGCAGGGAGTCCAGGGCGGCCTTGATCGTGTCGACCGGGATGGCGAAGCCGAGGCCGACGCTGCCGGCGGCGGAGTTGCCGGAGGCGGGGGAGTAGATCGCCGACGGCATGCCCACGATCCGGCCGTTCATGTCGACGAGGGCGCCGCCGGAGTTGCCGGGGTTGAGGGAGGCGTCCGTCTGGAGGGCCTTGTACGCGGTGGTGTCGGAGCCGGTGTCCCCGTTGAACTGGCGGCCGCCGAAGGAGAACGGCCAGCTGTCCTCGCCCTGCTGGCGGCCCTGCGGGGACTGCTGCTCCGACTTCGGCACCTTCACCTCGCGGTTCAGCGCGGAGACGATGCCGCTGGTGACGGTGCCGGTGAGGCCGTCGGGCGAGCCGATGGCGACGACCTGGTCACCGACCTTGACGCCGCCGGAGTCGCCGAGCACGGCGGGCTTCAGCCCGGAGGCGCCCTGGAGCTTGATCAGGGCCAGGTCCTTGTCGGGGTCGGTGCCCACGATCTTGGCCGGGTACTTCTTGCCGTCGCTCATCGTCACCTGGACCTGGGCGGCGCCGCTCACCACGTGGTTGTTGGTGACGATCTCGCCGTCGGCGGTGAGGACGATGCCGGAGCCGGTGCCCTGGCCCGAACCGGTGCGGACGTCGATGCGCACGACCGAGGGGCTGACCTGCTCGGCGACTCCCGCGACGGTGCCGGAGCTGGACTGCGAGACGTTGGTGCCGTTGACCCCGCCGGTGCTGCCGGCCTGCCGGTCCATCAGCTGCTGGACGGCGGCCGCCGTGCCGCCGCCGACCAGGGCCGCGGCGAGCGCGACGGCGGCCAGCAGGGCGACGGGCCGCTTGGCCCGGGGTGCGGGGGCCGCGGCGTGGGCGGGCTGGTGGGGGCCGCCGCCCTCGCCCTCACCCCCGCCGACGCCGCCCGCGGCCGCCGGGACGGTCTCGCCCTGGATGACCGGCGGCAGGTGCGCCTCGTGCCAGCCGGGCGCGGCCGGCGGGTACGGGGGCGGCGGCGGGTAGGCCCCCGCCCCGGCCCCGGCTGCCTGTGTCAGCCCGTCGTGCCCGCGCTGCCAGTCCTCGCCGAACGGCGCGTGCTGGGCCGGGCTGTTCTCCTGCGGGTACGCGCCTTCGCGGCGGAAGCTGTCGGTCATGACACCGACTCTGGCCGCAGATCATGAGAGCTTCCTGAGTCAGGCCTGAGAAGCCCGACAGAACCGCCTACGACCGACCTGAGAACCGGTCTTGACCCTCGACCTGGTGGAGGTCCCAGAGTCACGGGTGTGGAGAGCGAGATGCACAGCATTGGCGAGATGGGCCGCGACAGCGGGCTGGGCGTGAGCGCGCTGCGCTTCTACGACCGGGCGGGCGTCCTGCCGCCCGCCCGGGTGGATCCGGCGACCGGATACCGCTGGTACGCGCCCGAACAGCTCGACGAGGCCCGGCTGCTGGCCCGGCTCCGGCAGGCGGGGATGCCGCTCGCGGACGTCCGACTGGTCCTGGCGGCCTGGTCCGGCGGGGACACCGGCCTGGTGCCCCGGCTGCTGGACGGGCACCTGCGGCGGCTCGAACGCGAGCTCGCCGATGCGCGCGGCGCGCTCTCCGCGGTACGCGCACGACTCGGACACAAGGAGAGCACCATGACCACCACCACCCGCACCGCCCGGCTGACCGTGCCCGCCACGGAGTTCGCGGCCGCGCTGGACTCCGTACGCTTCGCCGTCGGCACCGACCCCGAGCTGCCGGTGCTCGGCGGGATCCACTTCGACGTGGAGGGGGCGGACCTGCACGTCGTGGCCACCGACCGCTACCGGATGGCCGTGGCCCGCGCGTCCACCACCGGCCACGGCGGCGAGCGGGTCCAGCTGACCGTGCCCGCCCCGCTCGTGGACGCCATGCGGGCCCTGCTGACCGACGGCTCCCCGGCCCTGCTCACGGTGGACGGGGACGCGGTCGAGCTGGAGACGCAGGGCCGCCGGGTCGCCGGGCAGGGCCTGGGCGAGGGGTTCCCCGACCACCGCCGCCTGATGCAGCTCCCCGAGGGCCGCCGCGTCCCGCTGGACGTGCCGGCGCTGCGCAAGGCCCTGGCCGGGCAGGAGGGTCAGCGGTGCGCCCTCGTGTTGACGGACACCGCGACCGTCGCCGACGACGCTTACGACGCCTACGACGCTTACGAGACCGGATCCGCCTCCGACGGGGACCGGGTGGGGGTCAACCCCGCCTTCCTCCTCGACGCACTCGCCGTGGGCGACGACATGCTGCTGGAGTACGTCGGCCCCAAGGCCCCGCTGGTGCTCCTGCGCCCCGACACCGAGGACGCCTTCTCCCTGCTGATGCCGTGCACGCTGGACGCGTGACCCGCGCTAGCGGCAGCCGCAGGAGCGGCGGATCACCAGCGCCGACGGGAACTGCTTGAGCCGTTCCCGTCGGGAGCCGGCCACGCGCAGGCCGTCGTCCAGGACCAGGTCCACGGCCGCGCGGGCCATCGCCGGGCGGTCCGAGGCCATCGTGGTCAGCGGCGGGTCGGTGAGGGCGGCTTCCTTGACGTCGTCGAAGCCCGCGACGGCCAGTTCCCCGGGCACGTCGATGCGCAGCTCGCGCGCGGCGCGCAGCACACCGATCGCCTGGTCGTCCGTGGCGCAGAAGATGGCCGTCGGCCGGTCGGGCCGCGCCAGGACCTCCAGGGCGACCGTGTACGCGTCGTAGCGGTTGTACGGGGCCTCGATGAGCCGGCCCTCGACGGAGCGGCCGGCCTCCAGCATGGCCCGGCGCCAGCCCTCGACGTGGTCGGCGACCGGGTCGCCGACCGAGGGGGTGTTCTCGATGCCGCCGATGCAGGCGACGTACTCGTGCCCGTGCTCCAGCAGGTGGCGGGTGGCGAGCTGGGCGCCGCCGATGTCGTCCGTGACGACGGCGACGTCGTCGATCGCCTCCGGGCGCTCGTGCAGCAGCACGACCCGCGCGTCCCACGCCTCGATCTCGCTGGCCGCCTGCTCGCTCATGCCCTGGCTGACCAGGATCAGGCCCGAGACCCGCATCCCGAGGAAGGCCCGCAGGTAGTGGACCTCGCGCTCGGTGCGGTAGTCGGAGTTGCCGACCAGGACCATCTTTCCGCGCTCGGCGGCGGCCTGTTCGACCGCGTGCGCCATTTCCGCGAAGAACGGCTGCCGGGCGTCCGGGACGATCATGCCTATGAGGTCGGTGCGCCGCGAAGCCATCGCCTGGGCGACCCGGTCCGGGCGGTAGCCCAGCTCCTTGATCGCGGCGAGGACACGCTCGCGCGTGGCCGGGGCGACCGGCCGGGGTCCGTTGTTGATGACGTAGCTCACGACGGCGGTCGACGTACCCGCAAGTCGTGCAACGTCATCCCGCGTCACCTTGGCCACGCGCGGCAGTCTACGCGGGGTGACCTACCGCTGGGCAGGGCATCCTGCCGAGTGGATGCTCACAGCGGCTTCGGCCGATCAGGTGACGGCCTGAGCCGACTGCGCGGCAGTCTGTGAGGCCGACTGCGCGGCCGTCTGGGACGCTGCCTTGGCCGCCGCCTGGGCCGCGGCTTCCGCCGCCGCCCGCTCGACCTTCTCCGGCGTGACGAAGCGGTAGCCGACGTTGCGGACCGTGCCGATCAGGGACTCGTGCTCGGGGCCGAGCTTGGCGCGCAGCCGCCGTACGTGCACGTCGACGGTCCGGGTGCCGCCGAAGTAGTCGTAGCCCCAGACCTCCTGGAGCAGCTGGGCGCGCGTGAAGACCCGGCCCGGGTGCTGGGCGAGGTACTTGAGCAGCTCGAACTCCTTGAAGGTGAGGTCGAGCACCCGCCCCTTGAGCTTGGCGGAGTACGTGGCCTCGTCCACCGACAGGTCGCCGTTGCGGATCTCCATCGGGGAGTCGTCCGAGCCCAGCTGCTGACGGCCGGTGGCCAGGCGCAGCCGCGCTTCGACCTCGGCCGGACCCGCGGTGTCCAGGAGGACGTCGTCGATGCCCCAGTCGGCGGTGACGGCCGCCAGGCCGCCCTCGGTGACGACGAGGATCAGCGGACAGCCGGGTCCGGTGGAGCGGAGCAGCTGGCACAGCGACCGCACCTGCGGCAGGTCGCGGCGGCCGTCCACGAGGATGACATCGGCTCCCGGGGTGTCCACCAGGGCGGGGCCCTCGGCCGGGGCGACCCGGACGTTGTGCAGCAGCAGGCCGAGGGCGGGCAGCACCTCGGTGGACGGCTGCAGGGCGTTGGTGAGCAGCAGGAGTGAGCTCACGACCGACCACCTGCCCGGGTCGGACGGTGGTGCACGGTTCGCTGGTCCATCACGTCGGTTCCTCCTCGGTCCCGTCGAGGACATGCGTGGTACTGCTTCGTACGTCTTGCCCGGCGTCCCCGCGGTCCCCGCGCCCTGGGGTCCGCATGGATACCACTGTTCTCGGTTCGTTCAACGTGCTGAAAGCACAAAAGGACCCGGGGGCAACGTTGCCCGGATCCTCTCGCCAAGCAGAATAGCCCACCCGTCGATGCGTGGCCGAGGCCTCTTCCGCTTCCACTTCTGTGGTTCATGCCACGCCCCTGCCCTGCGTATGCCCGGGATTCACCGGTTCGGGGGCCCGCCGACCGGTGCTTCGGGGCCGCCCGGGCGCACACCCGGCGCGTCGGGGCACGCCCGGGGCAGTGGTGGGAGGGGCCATCATGGAGGCCGACGGTAGAGAGCCGACGATAGGAGCAGCAGTGGCAACCGGAACCATCCGCTACTGGGCGGCGGCCAAGGCCGCGGCCAAGACGGCGGAGGAGCCGTACTCGGCGCGCACACTGGCCGAGGCGCTCGACGCCGTGCGGGAGCGCCACCCCGGGGAGCTGACCCGGGTCCTGCTGCGCTGCTCCTTCCTCGTGAACGACGAGCCTGTGGGCAAGCGCCCGCATGATTCCGTCCCGCTGACCGAAGGGGGCACCGTCGAGGTGCTCCCGCCGTTCGCGGGCGGGTGAGCGGAAGCCGATGAGTACGCCTGAGGAACAGCAGCGCCAGCAGTACGCGCAGCAGCAGCACCAGCAGAACCAGCAGCAGGAGGACCCGTACGGGACCCAGACCTGGCAGTCCGACACCTGGGACACCAGCTACCAGCCGGTGCACCCGCCGCTGGGCGCGGTGCCCGGGCAGCAGGTGGCGCCGGAGGGTTGGTTCCGCGACGAGGCCGCAGTGGCCCCGGCGGCCCCGGCCCCGGCCGCCCCGGGCCCCTGGCCGGACGGTTCCGGAGCCGTCGGCGGCTACGCCCCGGCCCCGGAGCCGTACCCGCAGCCGGTGGCTCCGGAGGGCTGGTACCGGGACGGGGCCCAGGCTCCGGCGCCCGCCGCGGCTCCGGTGCAGGGCTGGCCGCAGGGCGCCGAGACGGCCTACCTGCCGCCGTACCCGGGCCCCGAGCACGACCAGCCGCAGTCCCAGCAGTCCCAGCAGTCGGTGGCTCCGGAGGGCTGGTACCGGGACGGGGCCCAGGCTCCGGCGCCCGCCGCGGCTCCGGTGCAGGGCTGGCCGCAGGGCGCCGAGACGGCCTACCTGCCGCCCTACCCGGGCCCCGAGCACGCCCAGCAGCAGGCCCAGCAGCAGCACCGGCAGTCGCCGCCGGTCGAGGAGACGGCGTACATGCCGCCGGTGGTCGACGTGTCCGCCGCCGAGCAGCCGGCCCGGGGGTACCGCCCAGCGGTAGCCGGGGGAATGCCGCCCCAGGCGGCGCCCACTCCGGCCGAGGACCCGGCCGGGGCCCCCGGCGAGCCGCAGGAGATCACCTCCTGGTCCCCGCCCACCCTCGCCGGCAACACCCTGCGTGCCGTCGACCCCGCCCAGGCGCGCGCCGAGGGCCGGTCGCCGATCATCGACCCCGGTCCGCAGTCCGCCATACTCACCGCCGTCCTCGGGCTGCTGCTCGCCGCGGCCGCCGCCCTCGGCCAGTACGCCCTGCTCCTGCCGCTGATCGCCCTGCAGGGGCTCACGGCGGCCGGCTGGTTCCGCCTCAACGGCATGTGGCCCGCCCGCCAGGGCATCGCCCTCGCCTTCGCCGGAGCCGTCGTCGCCGACGCGGCCGTGCTCGCCGTCGACCCCCTGTACGGGGCCGGCGCGATCGTCGGGACCCTCGGTGCCTGGGTGCTGCTCACGCTCGTCCTCCAGCTGCGCAGCCACGCCGATCCCGACGAGCGGATGTACGGGCTGATGGCCTCGGTGGCCTCGGCCGCCCTCGCCATCATCTGTGCCGGCTACCTCGCGGCCGATTCCGCCGCCGCCACGGTCGGCGCGGCCGCCGTCGCGGTCGCCGTCTTCGCCCGTGCGCTGCCGCTGCCCACCGCCCCTTCGGTCGGCGTTTCGCTGGCCGCTGCCGCCGGCGCCGGTATCGCGGTCGGCGGGCTGACCCCGGTCGGTGCGGGCGGGGCGCTGATCGGCCTCGCCGCCGGGGTGTGCGCGCTGGTCGGGCTGCGCGTGGCGGCGTACGACTACCCGTCGAAGTTCGTGCACATGACGGCCGGTGTGGCCCTGCCGCTCGCGGCGGCCGCCCCCGCCGTGTACCTGATCGGCCGGGTGGTGGGCTGATCCCTGCCTGACGACGGGCATGGTCAACTAGAACGCACGTACCGATTAGTAGGGGGAGGGAACGTGCGTTTCCTGCGTGTCGTTGTGATCATCGGAGTGGTTCTGGGGGCCCTGTTCGTGGGGGTGGACCGCTGGGCCGCGAGTTACGCCGAGAACCGGCTGGCCGACCGAATACAGGCGCGGCAGGGCCCGGCCGGTTCTTCGGAGGTGGAAGTCCAGGGCTTCCCCTTCCTGACCCAGGTGCTCAGCCGCGACCTCGACCGTGTCGACCTGAAGCTGCGGGGCGTGGAGGTCACCGCCGAGGACCGCAAGACGCGGTTGTCGGAGCTGGACGCGAGCTTCTGGGGCGTGAAGCTCAACGGTGACTACAACGGCGGGACCGCCGACCGGGCCGAGGGCACCGCGCTCATCACGTACGCCGACCTGACGGCGGCCTCGCAGAGCGGCGCGACCCTCTCCTACGGCGGGGCGCCGGGCAAGGTGAAGGTCACCGCGTCGGTGAACGTCCTCGGCAAGGTCCTGACGCACAGCGTGGTGGCGACCGTCACCCTCGAGGACGCGCCGGGCGGAAAGAGCGGCAAGGACGGCAAGATCGTCCGCGTGCGCGCCGACGCGGTGCCCAGCGGGGGCGTCGCGGTGGTCGAGCGGGAGATCCGCAAGAAGACCGACTTCGACCGCGATCTCGGCAGCGGCATGCCGGCCGGGCTCCAGCTCTCGTCCCTGACCTCGGACGAGGCCGGTGTGCACCTCACGCTGGGCGGCACGAACGTGGTGGTGGCCGGATCGTGAGACAGCGCGGTCCGATCCTTAGGAGGACGGGCCGCGCGGCGGGTCCCGGGGGCGGTGCGGCGGCCGCGCATGGCCCACGGATCCCAATATTCGGACGATCCTGTCTCGATATATGACACGCCGGTGACAGGGCGGCTGATTCGTCCCTACGATCCATGGCTATGAAGCATCAGCAGGCGGACCTCACGAAGCGACGGGCAGTAGACCTGTGTCGCGTCGCCGCCATGCTCTGTCGATCCATGTGAACTGTGAGCGCATCCGCTCCATCGACCGGACGACGGCCTCACGGCCCTTCCCGCGTGACCGCACCAGCCTCCTGATCACCTGACGCCTCCCCGCGCAGGACCTCGAGCGCACCCACAGGCACGCAGCACGCGTTACCAGCACAGCCCCGCCGCACACTGCCCCGGAGGAGAACACCATGAGCCGCAGCGACGTCCTCGTAGACGCCGACTGGGTCGAGGCCCACCTGAACGACGCCAATGTCGTCATCGTCGAGGTGGACGAGGACACGTCCGCGTACGACAAGAACCACATCACCAACGCCGTCCGGATCGACTGGAAGAGCGACCTCCAGGACCCGGTCCGCCGTGACTTCGTGGACCAGGAGGGCTTCGAGAAGCTCCTCTCCGCCAAGGGCATCTCCAACGACGACACCGTCGTCCTCTACGGCGGCAACAACAACTGGTTCGCGTCCTACGCTTACTGGTACTTCAAGCTCTACGGCCACCAGGACGTCAAGCTCCTCGACGGCGGCCGCAAGAAGTGGGAGCTCGACTCCCGCGACCTGGTCGACGGCAAGGACGTCCCGAACCGCCCGGCCACCGCGTACAAGGCCAAGCCCCAGGACACCTCCATCCGCGCCTTCCGCGACGACGTCGTGGCCGCGATCGGCTCCCTGAACCTGGTCGACGTCCGTTCGCCCGACGAGTTCTCCGGCAAGCTGCTCGCCCCGGCGCACCTCCCGCAGGAGCAGTCGCAGCGCCCCGGCCACGTGCCGAGCGCCCGCAACATCCCGTGGTCGAAGAACGCCAACGACGACGGCACCTTCAAGTCGGACGACGAGCTGACCGCCCTCTACCAGGCGGAGCAGGTCGATCTGGCGAAGGACACCATCGCCTACTGCCGCATCGGTGAGCGCTCCGCGCTCACGTGGTTCGTGCTGCACGAGCTCCTGGGCCAGGAGAACGTCAAGAACTACGACGGTTCGTGGACCGAGTACGGCTCGCTCGTCGGCGTGCCGATCGAGCTCGGCGCCAACAAGTAACCAGACGGACGACCGGGCACGCGACGCCCTCGTAGTACGACCTCTCTAGGACAGGACAGAGAACATGTGTGGAGCACAGATCGGCGGGCCCGACCTCGCGACGCTGAAGCCCGGTGAGACGGCCATCCAGGGCCAGATCACCAAGGACGGCGAGCCGGTGTCCGGCTACGTCCGCCTGCTGGACTCGACCGGCGAGTTCACCGCGGAGGTCCCGACCTCGGCGACCGGCCAGTTCCGCTTCTACGCCGCCACCGGCTCCTGGACGCTGCGGGCGCTCGTCCCGGGCGCCCAGGCGGACCGCGCCGTGGTCGTCGCCGAGGCCGGCGGCGTGACGGACGTGGCGATCGCGGTCTGAGCACCGCACATGTGATCGCCTGATCGAACGGCCGAAGGGCCGCACCCCCGGGGGTTGGACGCCACTGGAACGGGGTGCGGCCCTTCGTGCCGTCCGCGCCCTTGCGGGCGGGCGCGCCGGATCTACGCTGGAGGCATGTACGCCCGGCGCCGACGCGCCTACTTCCTGCTCATGGGCGGATGCCTGGTCCTCTTCGTCTCCGCCTGGACCTTCGTGCGCCTGCTGTCGGTGGAGGCGGCGGTGGCCATGTGCGTGGTCGCGATGGTCATCCCACCGGTCGCCGCGATGATCGCCAACCGGCGCGGCCCGGACGACCGCTGGTGGGACGACCCCTCGGGCGATCCGAAGTCCGATGAGTGGTGGGACGAACTGGATGGAAAGCGGCGTCACGAGGATTGAAACCTCACGAGATGAGAATGTGATCTTCCCTCGTACAACTGGTCCGTCGCGGTGTGGGTCAAGGGGTACGCGCGGGTAACCAACCCGCGCCTGCAGTCCTGTGGGGGGCCCCTTTGGAACACGAACAGACCATCCCGGAGTCGCAGAAAGAGGGGGAGGGCGCACCGGAATCGGACACTTCGGTCCCGCGCCGCCGGGTGAGGCGCACGGTTCTCCTGATCGCGGGCGCGGCCGTACTCGGCGTCCTCGCCGGGACGATCACCGGCTACGCGGTGCAGTACCACCGCGAGCCCACCCCGCTGCCGCCGCTGGCCCAGCAGGAGATGGCCGCGCCGAAGCCGCAGGCGATGAACGACGCGACGACCAAGCGCTCGATCAACGCCAACCGCTGGAACAAGGCGGACGAGGACCTGGCCAAGAAGCTGGTGGACATCCCCGGCGGCGGGCAGAACGGCTCCTCGGGACCCGTGTCCCCGGACGCCTTCTCCGTGGACTACTTCAACAAGCCCTCCGCGGGTGTCGGCACGCTCGTCCGGCAGGCCAAGCGCATCGCCGCCGTCCATTGGACCGAGAACGACCGGAACTTCGTCGACATCAACCTGATCCAGTTCCGCGACCGCCTCGGCGCCGAGGACTTCTACACGGACATCGTGAAGTACATGCCCAACAAGGACTTCGCGGGCAACACGGGCAAGGATCTCCCCGGCGCTCCGGCGGACTTCGGGCACATGTGGATCGACTCCGAGGCGCGCGAGAAGCCCGGCTACCACCCGGTCCGGCAGAGCCGTGCCGTGATCCGCCGCGGCGACATCGTGGCGATCGTCGAGTACGCGAACAACCGCGGCGAGATCGACGAGAAGACCGTGGCCGAGCTGGCCAAGCGACAGATGGAGCGGCTGTGAGCGAGCAGCAGAACGCAACCGACGCCGTGCCGGACGCCGTGCAGCCCACCGAGCCCGTGATCGCGGCGGCCGAGACGGCCGCGCCCGCGCCCGCGCGCAAGACGAACCGTAGGACGCTCGCACTGGTCTCGGCGGCCGTGGGCGTCGTCGTCCTCGCGGGCGCCGGTGTCGCCGCCGCGGCCGCGCTCGCGGACGCCGACCGGACCTCGCCGACGCGGTACTGGGTGCCCGAGGAGCACACGACCGGCGGCTCGGCGGCCCCGGTGCCGTCCGTGCCCCCCAACGAGCTGACGGCCAAGCTGATGCCGATGCCCGCCAACTACTGGGCCGGTCCCGACCTCGACCTCGAGGGCAACTTCTACTACCTCCCGAGCGACAAGGCGCTGCAGAGCTTCAAGGACGCCCGTACGGGCCTCTCCAGCAGCGAGCGCACCGAGCGGGACAAGGCGCTGGCGGACCTGAAGCTCAAGGGCATGGCCGGGCGCAGCTACGCCCGCGCCGAAGGCTACGGCGGCGCGGTCGCCGAGATCCGGCTCGTCCAGGCCGATCCGCAGCAGCTCGCCACGTTCGGGGAGTTCGCCAAGAAGCTCATCGAGTTCACCGGTGCCGACGGCAAGGCGCCCCAGGTCGAGGGCTATCCGCAGGCCAAGTGCGGGCTGGACGACTCGCTCACCGGCGGGAAGGACGGCAAGGAGAAGATCGACGCCCTCGACTGCGTGGCCGTCGAAGGGGACGTCCTCGTGACCTTCCGCATGTACGGGAGCAAGGGATTCGCGGTGAAGGACGCCGCGGGCCTGTTCAAGCAGCAACTCGACCACCTCAAGTCCCCCGGAGAGTCCGCGTGAGCGAGCAGACCACCACCGGCACCGAGGGGGAGGCCGTGCCCGCGCCCGCCGCCGAGCCCGCGCCCGCCCCGCAGGCCCCCGCGGCCACCGCTGCCACCGAGGCCGTGACCGTGGCCGTGACCGAGGCGGCGCCCGCGCCCTCGGTCCCGCCCGCGCCCACGGCTGCTCCCGAGGCTGCTCCCGCGCCCGAGGCCGCGCCCGCGCCCGAGGCCGCGCCCGCGCCCGAGGCCGCGCCCGCGCCCGAGGCCGCGCCCGCGCCCGAGGCCGGCTCCCCGCCCGTCCCGCCCGCCCCGCCCAAGGACCGGCGGCGCCTGTTCGCCGCCCTGCGCTGGACCGCCGCCGTCGCCGTGTTCGCCGCCGTCGGCACGGGGGTCGCGTACGGGATCACGGTGCCCGAGCGCACCGACATCCCCGGCCTGTCCACCGAGGACGACGGCCGCTGGACGTTCCCGGAGCTGTCCCGGCCCGCGCTGCCCGCCGGCGCCCCGGTGCCCCAGGGCCCGGACAACAAGGACGGGACGCACTACGCGCAGCTGGGCGGCCTGCTGCTGCCCGCCCCCGTGGGCGCCAAGACCGACGACACGGTCAAGGCGGACAAGGACGGGGCGGTGTCGGCCGACGCCTTCCTGGAGGAGTACACGCCCGAGGCCCGCGAGAAGCTGAAGCAGTCCCTCGAATGGGACGGGCTGCGGCAGATCACCGGTCGGGGCTGGACCACGGCGGACGGCACGCGGACGCACGTGTACCTGCTGCGCTTCCACTCCTCGGGCTTCGTGGACGCGTTCAAGGGCTGCGACAGCAACGCCCAGCTGAACGGCGTCTCGGCCCTCGACCTGGATGACGTGTGGAGCAAGGCCAAGAACACCCAGATGAACAGCACCACGCTGGACTTCCCGGGGGCGGCCAACTTCGACGGCACCGAACTCAGCATCTACCAGGAAGTGAAGCCCGTCCTCGGGGACGAGCAGACCAAGATCGGGTGCCTCCGGACGGGTGATGTCCTGGGCATGGTCATCCAGACCCACAAGGGCGAGGTGGCCCCCGTCACCTTCCACCAGTCGGTGATCCTGCAGAGCCAGCTGCTGAGCTGACCCGCCGGGCCGGACCCGGGCCGGACCCGGGCCGGCCCGGGTCTACGGGCCACCTCACACAGTGCGCCCGGCCCCGGGACAGTAGGCTTGGGGACCGGCCCGTACCCCCCGAACGAATTCCGAGGAGCACCCCGTGCTTGAGGCAGTCTTCACCTCCCTGCTGGTCCTGGTCTGCGTCGGCGTCATGGCCTTCACCGGCCTGGCCGTCAAGAAGCTGTACCAGGGTCAGCGCTGAGCATCCGCCCAGCAGACCGCCCCGGAACCCCTCCGACAGATCGCCTGAGCAGCCATTCATGATCCAGATCCCGTCCGACCTGAACCCGGGCCTCGTCCCCCTCGCCTTCCTCCTCGGCAACTGGGAGGGTGCGGGAGTCTTCGACTTCCCCGGTGAGGAGAAGTGCAACTTCGGCCAGGAAGTCGTCTTCAGCCACGACGGCCGGGACTTCCTGGAGTACACCTCCCACACCTGGGTCCTCGACGCCGAGGGCAACAAGGTGCGCCCGCTGGAGTCCGAGTCGGGCTACTGGCGCATCGACAAGGACCGCAAGGTCGAGATCGTCATGGTCCGCGACCAGGGCGTCGTCGAGGTCTGGTACGGCGAGCTCGCCGACCAGAAGCCCCAGATCGACCTGGTCACCGACGCGGTCGCCCGCACCGCGGCCTCCGGCCCGTACAGCGGCGGCAAGCGGCTCTACGGCTACGTGAAGAGCGACCTCATGTGGGTCGGCGAGAAGGCCACCCCGGACGTCGAGCTGCGCCCGTACATGTCGGCCCAGCTGAAGAAGGTCGTCACGCCCGAGGAGGTCGCCGAGATGGCGCGCAACCTCCCGGACATGCCGGACGACGGCATCGCCTTCTTCCGCTGAGCCCACCGGCTGCACACAGCGCCATACGCAAGGCTGTGCGAAAGGGGACCGCGGGACCGCCCGCGGTCCCCTTCGCGCGCATACACTGGCCGGGTGGGGAGCAGCGTGGACACCGAAGGCTCTGACTGGAAGAGCGACCTGCGGCAGCGCGGATACCGGCTGACACCGCAGCGCCAGCTCGTGCTCGAAGCGGTCGACGCCCTGGAGCACGCCACCCCGGACGAGATCCTCGTCGAGGTGCGCAAGACCGCCTCCGGGGTCAACATCTCCACCGTCTACCGCACCCTGGAGCTCCTGGAGGAGCTCAAGCTGGTTTCGCACGCCCACCTCGGGCACGGGGCCCCCACCTACCACCTCGCCGACCGGCACCACCACATCCACCTGGTCTGCCGGGACTGCGCCGAGGTCATCGAGGCGGACGTGGACATCGCCGCCGAGTTCACGGCGAAGCTCCGTAGCACCTTCGGCTTCGAGACCGACATGAAGCACTTCGCGATCTTCGGTCTGTGCCGCAAGTGCGCTGCCAAGCAGCGTGCCGCTCAGTCGTAGCAGGGTCGTACGCTTGGTCCCATGACCAGCAGCCCCTTGCTCCATCTCCCCGGCGCCGTACCGGCCGAAGGCCGTGACGAGGGCGTCGCCGCCCACTACGGCGAGCTGTACGGCGAACAGCGCGCCCTCACCGAGGGGCGCGGATTCGTCGACCTCTCGCACCGCGGAGTCGTCACCGTCAGCGGGCCGGAGCGCCTGAGCTGGCTGCACCTGCTGCTCACCCAGCACCTCACCGAGCTGCCGGCCGGGCAGGCGACCGAGGCGCTGATCCTCTCCGCCAACGGGCACATCGAGCACGCGCTCTACCTCGTCGACGACGGCGAGACCACGTGGGCGCACGTGGAGCCGGGTACCCAGGGCGAGCTGATCGCCTACCTGGAGTCCATGAAGTTCTTCTACCGCGTCGAAGTCGCCGACCGCACCGAGGAGTTCGCGGTCGTGCACCTGCCGGCCGGTTCCATCGCCGAGGTCACCCCGGACAAGGAGCACATCGTCCGGGAGACGGCGTACGGCCGGGACGTCTTCCTGCCCCGCGGCGAGCTGGAGTCGTTCGCCGCCGCGCACGGCCCGGCCGCGGGCCTGCTCGCGTACGAGGCCCTGCGCGTCGAGGCGCACCGGCCGCGGCTCGGCCTGGAGACCGACCACCGCACCATCCCGCACGAGCTGGGCTGGATCGGTACCGCCGTGCACCTGCAGAAGGGCTGCTACCGCGGCCAGGAGACGGTCGCCCGCGTCCACAACCTGGGGAAGCCCCCGCGCCGCCTGGTCTTCTTGCACCTGGACGGCTCGGAGGTGCTGCTCCCGGCGCACGGCACGCCGGTGCGGCTCGCCTCGGACGGGGAGGAGGGCCGTCAGCTGGGCTTCGTGACCACGGCCGTCCGCCACCACGAGCTGGGTCCGATCGCGCTCGCACTGGTCAAGCGGAACGTGCCGGTCGACGCGCCGCTGCTGGCCGGGAAGACGGCCGCCGCGCAGGAGGTCGTCGTAGCCCCCTGACCGCTGCGGTCAGACGCCTCAGACGCCTCAGATGTCGATGACGATGGTGAACGGGCCGTGATTGGTCAGCGAGACCCGCATGTCCGCGCCGAACCGGCCCGTCTCCACCGTCGCACCCAGCGCGCGCAACTGCGCCACGACCTCGTCGACCAGCGGCTCGGCCACCGGGCCGGGGGCCGCCGCGTTCCAGGTGGGGCGGCGGCCCTTGCGGGCGTCGCCGTAGAGCGTGAACTGGGAGATCACCAGCAGCGGCGCGCCGTTGTCGCTGCAGGACTTCTCGCCCTCCAGGATCCGTACGGACCACAGTTTGCGGGCCAGCAGCTCCGCCTTCTCCGGGGTGTCGTCGTGGGTCACCCCCACCAGCACGCACAGCCCCTCGCCGACGATCTCGCCCACGGTCTCGCCGCCCACGACGACGCTCGCGCCGTCCACCCTCTGCACCACTGCTCGCATACCACCTGTGTACCAGGCTTGCACCCGTCCGGGGCCGATCGGGTGGAGTGGGACTGCGTGGGGGCTACGGGGAGTGGCACGATGCAAGCAGGCGGTGCGGGTGCGCCGCACCGGTCGAGGGGACGGACCCGTTCGTATGAATACATCTGGTACCTCCGTACCTGCATCACCCGCTTCCGTCGCAGCTGCCGCGGTACGACCGCCCGCGCAGCGCACGGCCGAGACGCAGGGGCCGCCGAGCGCGACCACCGCGCTCGGGCTGCCGGAACTGCGCGCGCTGCGCCGCGACGCGCAGCGCGACGAGGCCGATCTGAGCTACGTGCGCAGACTGCTCCAGGGCCGCATCGACATCCTGCGGGCGGAGCTGGCCCGGCGGACGGACCCCGAGACGCCGGTGGTGGACCGGCTCTCGGTGATCCTCGCCGACGCCCCCTCCAGCCGTAGCGCCTCTGCCCGGCACGTCACGCTCGGCACCCCGCACAGCGAGGAGTACCGGCTGCTGGCCGCGGAGATGTTGGCCGACGTGGAGCTCTCGGACCTGGGCGCCCGCACGGACGGCGAACTGCACGACGGGTTGGGGCGGCTGGTGCGCTACGAGCAGCAGGTCTCGCGGCGCCGCCAGCAGCTCCAGCGCACGGTGGACGACTGCAGTACGGAGATCACCCGGCGGTACCGGGAGGGAGAGGCGCAGGTGGACGACCTGCTGGCGTAGAAAAATTGGGGCGACCGCGGGCGGCCGGGAGATTAGCGTGGGCGGCTATGAGTGCTGACGTCCGGCCGATCGCCGAATCCGAACTCCCCGACTGGGTGCGCGCCGTGCACACCGGTTTCCTGACCACCTCGCGGGTGACCGAGGCCGACATAGCGCAGCGCGCCAAGTACAGCGACTTCTCCCGGATGCAGGGGGCGTTCGACCCCGACAACGGTCGCTGCGTGGCGGCCCTGCGTTCCTTCCCGCAGGAGCTGACCGTGCCCGGCGGGGCAGCCGTCCGCGCGACCGCGATCTCCAGCGTGGGCGTGCTGCCCACCCACCGCCGTCAGGGCCTGCTGACCCGGATGATGGCCGCCGAGTTCGCCGCGGCCCAGGCGCGCGGCGACGCGATCGCGACGCTGATCGCCGCCGAGTACCCGATCTACGGGCGGTACGGGTTCGGGCCCGCCACCTCCCTCGTGGAGTGGGAGATCGACGTCGCGCGCACCGGGCTCGACCGGCGGCTGTCGGCGCCCGTGGACGGCGGGCGGATCGATCTGGTGGACGTCGAGGAGCTGCGGCGGGTGGGGCCCGAGCTGCACGAGCGGCTGCGGGCGCTGACGCCCGGGGCGGTGAACCGGGACGAGCGCTGGTGGAGCCTGGCGACCGGCCTGGAGCAGTGGTCGTACCGCCCCTACCAGGACAAGTTCTACGCCGTGTACCGCACGGCGGAGGGGGAGGTGGCCGGCCTCGCCGTCTACAGCGCCGACGACCACTGGACGGACGCGAAGGTTCCGCAAAGCACCGTGCAGGTCAGGGACCTGCTGGCGGTCACCCCGCAGGCGCAGCGGGCGCTGTGGCAGTTCCTGTGCTCGATCGACTGGGTGCTGAAGGTCCGCACCGGCTACCGGGCCCCCGACGACCTCGTCCCGCAGCTGCTGCCCGACCCGCGCTCGGCCCGGGTCGTCTCCGCCGTGGACTTCATGTGGGTGCGGGTGCTGGACGTCGTACGGGCGCTGGGCGCGCGGACGTACGAGGTGCCCGGGGTGCTCGTCCTGGAGGTCACGGACGGGACGGGGCCGGCGGCCGGCCGCTACCGGCTGGACGCGGGCACCGGCGCGTGCGAGCGGACCGAGGAGGCGGCGGACCTGCGGTTGGACGTGGCCGTGCTGGGCTCCTTGTACCTGGGGGACGCGTCCGCGGTGCGGCTGGCCGCGCTGGGACGGGTCACGGAGGAACGGCCGGGGGCGGCCGCGCTGGCGGACGCGGTGTTCCGCACCGCGCGCCGCCCGTGGTGCCCGGACATCTTCTGACCGCCCGGGACGACTGCGCACCCCTTGTCGAAGACCGAGTACCTAGTACCGAGTACCGAGGACACTGAACTCTGTGACATCACTTGTGGAATCCCTGCGCGCGGCGGGCTGCGTCTTCGCGGAGGAGGAGGCGGAGCTCCTGACGGGGGCCGCCACCGACGCGGACCACCTGGCGGAGCTGCTGGCCCGTCGGGTGGGCGGTGAACCGCTGGAACACGTCGTCGGCTGGGCGGAGTTCTGCGGGCTGCGGATGGAGGTCGGCGCGGGGGCCTTCGTGCCGCGCCGGCGCACCGAGTTCCTGGTGCGGGAGGCGCTGGCACTGGCCCGGCCCGGTGCGGTGGTACTGGACCTGTGCTGCGGTGTCGGCGCCCTGGGCGCGGCGGTGGCCGCGGGGCTGCCGGACGGCACGGAGCTGCACGCGGCGGACATCGACCCGTCGGCGCTGGTGTACGCGCGGCGCAACGTGGCCCCGTACGGCGGCCGGGTGTGGGAGGGCGACCTGTACGCGGCGCTCCCGTCCTCGCTGCGCGGCCGGGTGGACGTGCTGGTGGTCAACGCCCCGTACGTGCCGACGGAGGAGATCGTCCTCATGCCGTCGGAGGCACGGGACCACGAGCCGCTGGTCTCCCTGGACGGCGGGGCCGACGGCCTGGACATCCACCGCCGGGTGGCGGCGGGGGCCCTGCCCTGGCTGGCCCCGGGCGGCCACCTGCTGATCGAGACGAGTGCCCGTCAGTCCCCGTCGACGGCCTCGGCCCTGACGTCGGCGGGCCTCGCGGTCCGGGCGGTGAGCTCGGAGGAGCTGTACGCGACGGTGGTCATCGGCACGGCCTGACGCGGCCCTTCGGGCCTTCGTAGGGTGGGGGCATGACGGGGAGCGAGAGGCCTGCGGCGGCGGCCGGGGACGCCGGGCGGGGGTTCGGCGCCCGCCGTCGCCTCGCGCCCCTGGTGGAGCGGTCGGGGACACCGGCGGCCGCCTTCCTGCGGCCGGAGCTGGAGCTCCGGCTCGCCCGCCACGCCGCCGCGGGCGACTCCTTCGCCCGGGACCTGATCGCCCGGGACCTGATCGCCCGGGACCTGAGCGTCACCGATTTCGGCGGGGCCGGGCACTTCGACCTCGTCGTCGGTGCCTAGGGGTGTTCGAGGTGCTGCCGTCCACGGGTCTGGCCCTGCCGCACCGGGCCGGCGTCCTGCGGTTCGGCCTGTCCGAGCGGGAGGCCCGGTGGGCCGTCGCGACCTTGGCGGACGTGCGGGAGACCTGGGTCTGCGGGACGGGCTGGGCCTTCACCGCCCGCTACCAAGGCCTGGAGCTGCTCGTCTACGGCGACTGCCCGGACCGCCTCGGCAGGACCGACCACGACCGGCAGGGTCTGGCAGCCGTCCACCTCGGCCGGTGCGGGCCGGGACCGACCGGGCCGGCCGCCGTTGCGGTGGTCCTCCATGACGTCGACCTGTTCGGGTACCCGGCCGCCGAGGTGCTGGAGGCACTCGGACCGGGCCCGCACCCCGGGGTGAGCCTGCCGCGGGCCGGATCTCCGACCGGCTACCTGACGGAGGTGCGGCTCTCGACCCCGTAGGGCTACTCCATCCCGAGCAGCGGGGCGAGCGGATCCTCGGCGAGCGGGATCGGCGCGGCCAGGGCCTCGTCGTAGGCCGGGCGCGCGAAGACGTACGGGCCCAGGGGCAGTTCGCCCCACTGCGGCCGGTGGATCTGGTAGAAGCCGGACCACGTGACTGCGCTCTCCGTGACGCGGACCGCGGCGAGCAGGGGCCAGCATTCGTCGATCCCGCAGGGGCAGCTCAGGAGGCACAGGGCGCCGGTGTTGCGGTCGCGGAGCTCCGGTGGCGCCTCGCCCAGGAAGTGGGCCCGGGCCCGGGCCCCGTCGTGGTCGTCGACCAGGTGCAGCGGGGCGTGCTGGCGCAGCAGGAACTCGTCGCGCTCCTGCGGGGTGTCGTCGTCCTCGTCGATCTCCTGGCCCCAGAGCGCGCGGGTCGCCTCCGCGACGAGGACGCGCAGGTCGGTGCCGTCGATGCGGATGCCCCAGGCGGTGAGGTGCGGGAGACCGGGGTGGGGGTGGCGCAGGAACTCCACCCGATGCGGGACGGGAGGGACGTTCGGGACGGGAGGGACGTTCGACGGACTCATGCGCCCCATCCTGTGGCGCCCGCCCGACCGGATCCACCGAGTATCGCGGCGGCGGCCGGTCGTGCGGACCGGTGGGGGCCGGGCGCCAGCGGCTAGGGTCTCGACCGTGCCCCACCTCGAAATATCCGACCTGATCACCGTCACGGACCCGCGCAGCGGAGCGCGCCTGCCCGTGCACCGGGGTGAGGTCGTGCACCGGCTCCGTGAGGCCGGGGACCGGCGCGCCGCACGCATCGTCGCCGCGCTGCCCGCCGACCGGCACGACGTGCTCGACCCGCGCGCCGTGGACCGGCTCATGATCGGCGTACACACCGAACTACAGCGGCTCAGCGAGGAACTGCGCCTCGGGGAGCGGCTCGTCCACGTGCTCGGCCCGCTCTTCGAGGCCGTCCGCGCGACGGTCCCCGGCCCGCTGCGACTGGTCGACGTCGGTTCCGGGCTCGGTTACGTCGTGCGCTGGCTCGCCGCCCACGGCCCGCTCGGCCCGGAGGTCGAGCTCGTCGGCGTGGACCTGGACGCCGCGCTCGTCGGCGAGGCCGACCGGCTGGCCCGGGCCGAGGAGCTGGACTGCCGCTTCGTCCACGGGAACGCCTTCGACCTGCCGGAGGCGGCCACCGTGTACGTGTCCACCGGGGTGCTGCACCATTTCCGGGGCCCCGACCTCGCGGAGTTCTTCCGGGCCCAGGCCGCCTCGCCCGCGCTCGCCTTCTGCCACTTCGACATCGCCGCCACCCGGCTCGCGCCCGTGGGGGCCTGGGTGTTCCACCGGACCCGGATGCGCCACCCGCTGGGCCGTCACGACGGTGTCGCCTCGGCCCGCCGGGCGCACACCGACGAGACGCTGCTGCACGCGGCGGCCGCGCCGGGGATGCGGCCGCTGTTGTACGAACCCCGGGGGCTGGCGAACCCGTTCTGCACCACCCTGCGCCCGATCATCGGGGTCCGGCCCGAGCTGGAGGCGCCGCTGCGCAGGGCGTTGGGCCGTGCCGCGCGCCGCCTCGTGGGCCCCGAGCAGCTCGTCGGAGCGGCGCGGTGACCCCGCAGGACGCGGCGCCGGCCCTGGCCGGGGCGCTCATCGCGCTGGGCCTGGTGGACTCGGCGTTCAGCGGCTTCCGCGCGTACGCCGGGCGGGACGCCAGGATCCGCAAGGGCCGCGCCGTCGTACGGGCGTCCCTGCGCGGCCTGGCCGTCGGCGGCGGGCTGCTGCTCGCCCCCGTGTTCACGGCCGGCGCCGTCCTGCTGGCCGCCGCCGACCGCCACCGGGCGTACGCGGCGCTCGCCGAGGGCGGCATCGGTTTCCTGGTCCCCCTCGCTTGCTACGCCACGGCCGTGCTGCTGTCGCTCGCCGCGTACCTCGTGCTGCCGTTCCGCGCCAGCACCTTGGCCATGGTGGCGGGCCTGGGCCCCCTGACCCTGCTGCGGCCGCTGGCCGTGGCCGCCGCCTGCGCCGGCGTCCTCGTTCGCGGCGCGGGCGTGTCCGCGCTCCTGGTGGGCGCGGTCGCGGGCGCCGCGGTGCTGTCCGTCGAACCGCTCGTGCACCGCCGCTGGTACGCCGTTCCGCGCGGGTGACCGGTGGGAGATGCTGCAAGCAAGTCGCTTGCAATAGTTAGCAAGGTCGGGCAGGATCTGAGCATGGCATCGCTCAACGTCGGAAATCTCGGCGAATACCTCCGTGAGCAGCGCCGGCAGGCCCAGCTTTCGCTGCGGCAGCTGGCCGAGCAGGCGGGGGTGTCGAATCCGTACCTGAGCCAGATCGAGCGCGGGCTGCGCAAGCCGAGCGCGGACATCCTGCAGCAGCTGGCCAAGGCGCTGCGGATCTCCGCGGAGACGCTGTACGTGCAGGCCGGGATCCTGGATGAGCGGGACCCGGACGAGGTGGAGACGCGAGCCGTCATACTCGCCGACCCCTCCATCAACGAGCGGCAGAAGCAGGTGCTGCTCCAGATCTACGAGTCGTTCCGCAAGGAGAACGCGCTCGACGTGCCCACCGACGAGATGCCGTCGAAGACGAACTGAAGTTGATCCGGGAGGACCAGCACATGGCCATCGCCGATGACCTGAAGAAGACCCTCACCGACCCCACTCCCCTCTACTTCGCCGCGGGCACCGCCGATCTGGCCGTGCAGCAGGCCAAGAAGGTGCCCGACCTGATCGAGCAGCTGCGCGCCGAAGCTCCCGCGCGCATCGAGGCCGTGAAGAACACGGACCCGAAGGCTGTCCAGGAGGCGGTCACCGCCAAGTTCGCCGAGGTGCTCGGCGCGATCGACCCGAAGAAGCTCGGGGAGACCGCCCAGGACCTGGCGCTGCGCGGCGTCGGCGTGGCCGCCGAGTACGCGGTGCGCGCCAAGGAGACGTACGACAAGGTCGCCGTGCACGGCGAGCAGGCCGTGCGGACCTGGCGGGGCGAGGTCTCCGCCGAGATCGTCGACATCGCCGTGGCCGTCGAGCCCGAGGCCGGGGCGGAGCCGGCGGCCGAGCCGGCGTCGGAGCCGGTGGCCGAGGCCGCCGGCGAGGAGAAGACCGCCGCGAAGAAGACCACCGCGCGCAAGAGCACGGCCAAGAAGGCTGCGGTCACCGCGGGCGACGCGAGCTGATACGCGGCCGCATGAGCGACGGCGGGCCGGGCACCCTTCAGGTGCCCGGCCCGTTGTGGTTCATGGAGGGGCCCGTGCCGGTAGCGTGGAGTCGGGCGGCATAGGAAGTGCGAAGCAGAAGCTGAGAAGGCGGTCGAAGCGATGTTGATGGAAGGGTTCGATCGAGGCGTGATCCCGTTCCTGGGGCTCGTCATGCTGGTGCTCGCCGTCGTGGCCTTCGTCTTCGCCCTGGTGGCGCGGGAGGACGCGTACCGGGCGGCCGACAAGCAGAGCAAGACCTTCTGGCTGGTCATCCTCGGCGTCACCGTGGCCGTGGACTTCTTCCTGGGGATGTTGTTCCTGCAGATCGCCGGTCTCGTCGCGACGATCGTGTTCTTCGTCGACGTGCGCCCGGCCCTCAAGCAGGTCTCGGGCGGCGGTGGTGGCGGCCGGCGCGGCGGCAGCAGCAGCGACGGGCCGTACGGGCCCTACAACGGCGGACGGTAGCCGCACTGCGACCGGAGCCGGATCCGGAGCCTTGGCCGGGCCTGAGCCCGTGGGGGCCCGGGCGCGGCGCCGGAGCGCGGCGGGCTCAGCCCTCGGCGCGGGAGAGCAGGACCACGGCCACGTCGTCGGTCAGCTCGCCGCCGTTGAGCCGGCGGGCCTCGGTGACGGAGGCCTCCAGCAGGCCCTCACCGCTCAGACCGAGGTCCAGGTGGCGGTTGATCATGTCGACCATGCCGTCCTGGCCCAGACGTTCCTTGCCCTCGCCGATGTGGCCCTCGATCAGGCCGTCGGTGTAGAGCATCAGGCTCCAGGTGCCGCCGAGCTCCACCTGGCGGCGCGGCCAGCGGGCCCGGGGCAGCAGCCCTAGGGCCGGGCCGCTGTTCTCGTACGGGAGCAGCCGCGCGCGGCGGCCCGGCCGGGAGATCAGCGGGGCCGGATGGCCGGCCAGGCACAGACCGGCGCGGCGTCCGTCCGGGGCGATGTCGACCGTGCACAGCGTCGCGAATATCTCCTCGCACGGTCGCTCCACCTCCAGGACCTCCTGGAGGGTGGCCAGCAGGTCGTCGCCGCAGAGGCCGGCCAGGGTCAGGGCGCGCCAGGCGATGCGGAGCTCGACGCCGAGCGCGGCCTCGTCGGGGCCGTGGCCGCAGACGTCGCCGATCATGGCGTGGACGGTGCCGTCGGGGGTGCGGACGGTGTCGTAGAAGTCACCGCCGAGCAGGGCCCGGCTGCGGCCGGGGCGGTAGCGGGCGGCGAAGCGGAGGTCGGAGCCCTCCAGGAGGGGCGTGGGGAGCAGGCCGCGTTCCAGGCGGGCGTTCTCCTGGGCGCGCAGTTTCGATTCTGCGAGCTTGTACTGGGCGATGTCCGCCCGCTTTCTCTCCACGGCGTAGCGGATGGCGCGGCTCAGCAGCCGGCCGTCCAGCTCGTCCCGGAAGAGGAAGTCCTGGGCGCCGACCCGGACGGCCTCGGCGGCGCGTTCGGCATCGTCCTCGCCGGTGAGGACGAGGACGGCGTGGCGCGGGGCGATGCGCAGCACCTGGCGGAGGGCGACCAGCTCGTCCACGGCGATGGCGGTGCCGGCGGCGGTGCCGGTCCCGTTGGCCGTCCCGTTGGCCGAGCCATTGGCCGCAGCTCCCGGCGTACGGGCGCTGGCGTCCGGGAGGGACAGGTCGAGGAGGATGCAGTGCACGTCGGGCGTGAGCAGCCGCTCGGCCTCGGTGAGGTTGCGGGCGGTGCGGACCCGGATGCGGTGCCCGTCCGCGTCGAGGATCTCGGGGATGGTGAGGCCGCCGGCCGGGTCGTCCTCGATGACCAGGAGGGTCAGCGGGGTCGCGTGAGGGGTCGCCTGAGCGACGCCCGTGGCGGCTACGGCCGGGGCGGCGGTGTGCAGAACGGCCTGACCGCTCTCCGTGGCCGAGGTGTCCCTCTGCCGCGGTACGGGTACGGGCATCGTCTCCGGTTCCTTCCCTCCCCCCGAGGGTGCGCTCGTCCGGCAGACCCTAGCGGTCCCGGCCCGACGAACGGAATGCCGTTCTTGGCGAGGGCCTCCGTCATATGCGGTTATCGCGGGGGAAAATCGGCTCACTGGATGACAAAGGTCACGGCGGGGCCGCGTTCCGTCCCGTTCAGCGAGACGTGTCCGGGCCCCCGGAGGTTGCCTCCGTCCCGGGCCGGCGCGGCCGAAAGACCGGGGCTCCGCCCCGGACCCCGCGCCCCAAACGCCGGCGAGGCCGGGTTTTCGCCCCGCTCCGAGCTTCCGGCCGGCCGGCGTGCCTTCCAGCCCTCCGGCGTTTGAGGAGCGGAGCCCCGGCGGGGACCCCCCCGGCAGGGGCCGCCGAGCCCCGGCTCCGCCGCCGAGCGACCCCGCAGGGGCTACGCGTCGGGGCGGACCACGGCCTTGATCGGCATCGAGCCCGCACCCGCCAGCGTGATGTTCCGGCCGGGGCGCGGGGCGTGGACCATCGCGCCGTCGCCGACGTACATGCCGACGTGGGTCGCGTCGTCGAAGTAGATGATCAGGTCGCCCGGGCGCATGTCCTTCAGCGCGACCTTCGGCAGCAGCCGCAGCTGCTCCTGCGAGGTGCGCGGGATGCCCCGGCCCGCCGCCAGCCAGGCCTGGGAGGTCAGCCCGGAGCAGTCGAACGACGACGGACCCACGGCGCCCCATTTGTACGGCTTGCCGATCTGGGCGGTGGCGAACTGCACGGCCCGCTTGCCCGCATCCGTGGCCGTGCCCTTGACGTCCTTCATCGCGCCCGTCGACAGCCACGCCGTCTGGGCCTTGTACTGGGCTTCCTGCTCCAGCTGGATCAGCCGGGCCTTCTCCTCGGCCTCCAGCTTGCTCTCCAGCTCCTCAGCGGCCTTGATCTTCTCCTCGATCTGCTTCTTGGCGTCCTCCGACTTGACCCGGTTGGCCTCCAGGGTGGCCCAGCGCTCGCTCGCCTCCTCGGCGTAGCGCTGCAAGTCGGCCTGGGTCCGGTCCAGTTCGGAGAGCATGCCCGAGGTGGCCTTCTCGCCCTCGCGCAGCCGACCCGCCCCGTCGAGGTAGTGGTTCGGGTCGTCGCTCAGCGCCAGCTGCGCGCCCGGCGGCATTCCGCCCGTGCGGTACTGGGCGCGGGCGGCGGCGCCCGCCCGGTTCTTCAGGGCGGTGATCCGCTCCTTGCCGGCGACGACGAGATTGGCGATCTCGACGATCTTGTCCGACTGGGCCTTGGTCTCGGCCTCGGCGAGGTTGTAGGCGTCCGTGGCGGTACCGGCCTGCCGGTACAGCTCCTCGATCTCCTTGCGGACCTGTTCCAGGGACTTGCCGCCCGGTTCGGGGAGGGGCGCGGCCGGTGCTGCGGGAGCCACCGGGGCCGCCGGAGCGGCGTACGCCATGCCCGTGGCGAGGCCCGGCGCCGTCAGTATCGCCATCGTGCACAGCAGCACGAGAGAACTTGCGCCTCGCCGTCGCCTTGCGGCTCCCATGGTCCCCCCAGGCACCCGAGCCAGACCTCGCATCAGATCTGACTATTCATCAGTAACTTATCGCTGCCATCGGGATGGTGCCACGAGTCGATGAATTCCAACACCCTTGTGGACGGCAATCCGATCTTGTCCGCCCCAACGGACGACCTTCCCGACCCCGCACGGTTCAACGGAACGCCCCCGCCCCCGGTTCCCCCGCACGCCGCATTCACCCCGCCGGGCGCAACGCCTCCCAGGGCAAGGTCAGTTCCCCCTGCCGCCACCGCCGCGGCCCGTCCACCAGAGGCCAGTCGCCGGACAGCGCCCGCGCCGTCCGGATCCAGCGCTGCCGCGCCCCGTACGCGGCGTACGGAGCCGCCGCCGCCCACGCCCGGTCGAAGTCGCGCAGGAACGCGTGCACCGGCTCGCCCGGCACGTTCCGGTGGATCAGCGCCTTCGGCAGCCGTTCCGCCAGGTCGGAGGGGCGCTCCAGGGAGCCCAGCCGGGTCGCGAACGTCACCGTGCGCGCCCCCTCCGGGCCCAGTGCCACCCACACGTGCCGCCGCCCGATCTCGTCGCAGGTCCCCTCCACGAGCAGCCCGTCCGGGGCCAGCCGCCCGCACAGCCGCGCCCACACCTCGGCGACCTGCTCCTCGTCGTACTGGCGCAATACGTTCGCCGCGCGGATCAGTGTCGGCCGGGCCCCGCCGTCCAGCGGCACCTCGAAACCGCCGTGCCGGAAGCTCAGCCCCTCCCGCTCGTAGGGCTTCGCACCCGCCACCCGCGCCGGCTCGATCTCGATGCCGACCACCCGTACCCGCGGCGCCGCGTCCCGCAGCCGTGCCAGCAGCTCGACCGCCGTCCAGGGCGCGGCCCCGTAGCCGAGGTCCACCGCGATCGGCGCCTCCGCGCGCCGCAGCGCGGCCCCGTGGGTGGCCGCGATCCAGCGGTCCATCCGGCGCAACCGGTTCGGATTGGTCGTCCCGCGGGTCACCGAGCCCACGGGGCGGCCGGGCGCGCGGCTGGAGGGCGGGGTACTGCGGGAGGCCATGAGCCGAGGGTAAGCGGAGGGCCCGCGCACCGGGAAAATCCCGCTGCGCACCACTGGAGAAGAGGAATCCTCCGGGAAAACCGGACACCCCGGAATGCGCGGGACGGCCATCCGGGTTGCACTCCTTGCAGGGCGTCTTCCGCGCCCTCGCCGTCATGCCGTCCGGCATGCGGTCCGTCATGCCGTCCGAGCGTCGTGCGTGCGCCGTCCGAGCCGAGAGGACTGGTCCCTTGAGCCAGTACGTGTCCCGCCTCAGTGGCCGCCTCGCCGCCGCCCGTGCCACCCGCCACGACCCGCCCCGCCTGCGCCTTCCCGCCGTCGGTCACCACCGCAAGCCGCGCCGCGTGGCCATGCTCAGCGTGCACACCTCACCGCTGCACCAGCCCGGTACCGGCGACGCCGGCGGCATGAACGTCTACATCGTCGAGCTGGCCAAGCGGCTCGCCGCGATCAACATCGAGGTCGAGATCTTCACCCGGGCCACCACCGGCGGGCTGCCACCCGTGGTCGACCTGGCCCCCGGAGTCCTCGTACGGCACGTGGACGCGGGCCCCTACGAAGGCCTCGCGAAGGAGGAGCTCCCGGCCCAGCTGTGCGCCTTCACCCACGGCGTCATGCAGGCCTGGGCCGGCCACCGCCCCGGCTACTACGACCTCGTCCACTCCCACTACTGGCTCTCCGGCCACGTGGGCTGGCTCGCCGCGCAGCGCTGGGGCGTCCCGCTCGTGCACGCCATGCACACCATGGCGAAGGTCAAGAACGCGGCGCTGGCCGAGGGGGACACGCCCGAGCCCGCCGCCCGCGTCATAGGCGAGACCCAGATCGTGGCCGCCGCCGACCGGCTCATCGCGAACACC
Source organism: Streptomyces sp. NBC_00273 (assembly GCF_036178145.1). Classification (NCBI taxonomy): domain Bacteria; kingdom Bacillati; phylum Actinomycetota; class Actinomycetes; order Kitasatosporales; family Streptomycetaceae; genus Streptomyces; species Streptomyces sp. NBC_00273. The sequence continues at coordinate 5,493,268 of NZ_CP108067.1, forward strand.
GCCGAGGAGGCCGACGAGCTCGTCCGGCACTACGAGGCCGACCCCGCCAAGGTGGCCGTCGTCCACCCCGGAGTGAACCTCGACCGGTTCACCGTCGGCGACGGTCGGTCCGCCGCCCGTGCCCGCCTCGGCCTCCCGCGGGACGCCGTCATCCCCCTCTTCGCCGGCCGGATCCAGCCGCTGAAGGCCCCCGACATCCTGCTGCGCGCCGTAGCCGTCATGGTCGACCAGGACCCCTCGCTGCGCCGCCGCCTCTTCGTCCCCGTCGTCGGCGGGCCCAGCGGCAGCGGCCTCGCCAAGCCGGAAGGCCTGCACAAGCTCGCCGCGAAGCTCGGCATCGCCGACCTCGTGCACTTCCACCCGCCGGTCGCGCAGGACGGCCTCGCGGACTGGTTCCGGGCGGCGTCCGTGCTGGTCATGCCCTCCTACAACGAGTCCTTCGGGCTCGTCGCGATAGAGGCCCAGGCCGCCGGCACGCCGGTGCTCGCCGCCGAGGTCGGCGGGCTGCCCGTCGCCGTCAACGACGGGGTCACGGGGATCCTCGTACCTGGGCACGACCCGGTGGACTACGCGCGGGAGCTGCGGCGCTTCGTGGACGAGCCGGCGCTCGCGGACCGGATGGGCGCCGCGGCGGCGCGGCACGCGCAGTTCTTCGGCTGGGACACCGCGGCGGGCGGCACGGCCGACGTCTACACCGCGGCCATGCATGATCATCGCCGTCGCGTACGCTCCCACCATGGCTGACACCGCCGAGATCATCGAGAGCGCGCTCACCGGCGCGGAGCTGAGCTGGGAGAGCCCCGAGCCGGGGTCCTACGTCGTCCAGCTCCCCGGCACCCGCAAGCTGAGCACCACCTGCTCGCTGAAGGTCGGACGGCACTCGCTGTCGGTCAACGCCTTCGTGATCCGCCACCCCGACGAGAACGAGGCGGGCGTCCACCGCTGGCTGTTGGAGCGCAACCTCAAGCTGTACGGCATGGCGTACGCGGTGGACCGCCTCGGCGACATCTACCTGACGGCCCGGCTCCCGCTGTCGGTCGTCGACCCGGAGGAGCTGGACCGGCTGCTCGGCACCGTGCTGGAGGCGGCGGACGGCTCCTTCAACACGTTGCTGGAGCTGGGCTTCGCGAGCGCGATCCGGCGCGAGTACGAGTGGCGGGTCTCGCGCGGCGAGCCGACCTTCAACCTCGACGCGTTCAAGCACCTGACGCAGCCGTCGTAACGGGTGAAACGCAGCCGCGCCGGCGTTTGAGGCGCTGGGTCCGGGGCGGAGCCCCGGCATGCGGCCCAGGCCGCGCTACACCTCGGCGTCAGCCGGAACCGGCTTGGCCGCCGGTGCGGGAGCACCACCGGCCACAGTCGTACCGCCCGTACTCGCGTCACCCTCGGAGAGACCCCGCATCAGCAGCCAGTAGCCGGCCGCCGCGACCGTGCCGAGGGCGGCGGTGGCCCCCCACAGCCAGTCGGCCCCGTACCGGTCGATCAGGAAGCCCGCCATCAGCGGCGCCACCAGCGCGGCCACCGCCCAGGACAGGTTGTAGACCCCCTGGTAGCGGCCGCGTCCGTGGACCGGCGAGAGCCGTACGACCAGGCTCATCTGGGTCGGCGAGTTCACGATCTCGGCCAGCGTCCACACGCACACCGTCAGCGCGTACGCCCACACCGGCCCGGCGAACGCCGTCAGCGCGAACCCGTACCCGGCCAGCAGTGCCGAGACCACCAGCAGCTTCTGCGGGTCGCGCCGCTGGATGAACGCCGTGACCGGGATCTGCAGCAGCACGATGAGCAGCCCGTTCGCGGCGATGACCAGCCCGTAGTCCCTGGGCGAGAAGCCCGCGGAGCCCATCGCGACCGGCAGGCCGACCGAGCCCTGCGTGAAGATCAGCGAGATCAGGAACGACAGCCCGACGACACCCATGAACCGTCCGTCCCGCAGTACGGTCCCGAGCCCGATCTCCGGCTCCTCGCCGGTGGTGGCCGACGCGCCCTCGGCCCGGGCGGGCCGGTCCGGCCGCGACTCGGGCAGCTTGACGAAGACCAGCACCGCGCAGACCAGCGTCAGCGCGGCCTCGCCCAGGAAGCCGGCCAGGTAGCTGTACTCCGCGATCAACCCGGCCGCCGTGGCGCTGACGGCGAAGCCGAGGTTGATGGCCCAGTAGTTGAGCGCGAAGGCCCGTACGCGGTCCTCGGGGCGGACGATGTCCGCCATCATCGCCGCGACCGCCGGCCGGGAGGCGTTCGAGGTCATGCCGACCAGCAGGGCCACGGCCGCGATCGCCGCCGGGTGCTCCATGAAGCCGAGCAGCGCCACCGAGAAGGCGGTCGACGCCTGGGCCGCCAGCAGCGTGGGCCGGCGCCCGAGCCGGTCGGTCATCACGCCCGCGACGAGCGAGGAGGCGACACCGCCGAGCCCGTGGAGGGCGACCACCAGTCCCGCGAAGGAAGCCGAGTAGCCCCGGTCCAGGGTCAGGTACAGGGCCATGAAGGTGGCGACGAACGCTCCGAGCCGGTTCACCAGGGTGCTCGTCCAGAGCCACCAGAAGGCCCGGGGCAGCCCGGAGACGCTCTCCCGGACGACCTGTACCAAACGGGCAGCGGACATAAGGGATCCCCCCGGCGGTGTAAGCATCACTCGTACGCCGTGCACATTACGAGCGGCGGGCGTCGGGGCGCCACTCGATTGACGCGCACCGTCAATCCGGCGGGACCCCGCACCGCGCGCGAGCGCCCCCGGGCGTCCACTAGGCTCGTACGCATGGCCGACGCACCGTACAAGCTGATCCTCCTCCGCCACGGCGAGAGCGACTGGAACGCGAAGAACCTGTTCACCGGCTGGGTGGACGTCAACCTCACCGAGAAGGGCGAGAAGGAGGCGGTCCGGGGCGGTGAGCTGCTCAAGGACGCCGGCCTGCTGCCCGACGTGCTGCACACCTCCCTCCAGAAGCGCGCCATCCGCACGGCGCAGCTCGCGCTGGAGGCCGCCGACCGCCACTGGATCCCGGTGCACCGCTCCTGGCGCCTGAACGAGCGCCACTACGGTGCGCTCCAGGGCAAGGACAAGGCGCAGACCCTCGCGGAGTTCGGCGAGGAGCAGTTCATGCTGTGGCGCCGCTCGTACGACACCCCGCCGCCGGTCCTGGAGGACGGCACGGAGTTCTCGCAGTCCGCGGACCCGCGCTACGCGTCGATCCCGAACGAGCTGCGTCCGCGCACGGAGTGCCTCAAGGACGTCGTCGAGCGCATGCTGCCGTACTGGTACGACGGCATCGTCCCGGACCTGCTGGCCGGCCGCACGGTCCTGGTCGCCGCGCACGGCAACTCCCTGCGCGGTCTGGTCAAGCACCTGGACGGCATCTCCGACGCCGACATCACGGGCCTGAACATCCCGACCGGCATCCCGCTCGTCTACGAACTGGACGCCGACTTCAAGCCCCTGAACCCGGGCGGCACCTACCTCGACCCGGCCGCCGCGGCGGCCGCCATCGAGGCCGTCAAGAACCAGGGCAAGAAGAAGTAACCTTCGTGATCATGCCTCCCGCCTGCGCGTACGGCGCGGGCGGGAGGCATTCTCATGCCCTGGGTCCACGGCCTTCCGGGCCCGGTCCCGGCTGCCGGGCATCAGGTGTGCGTACACCTTCGGAGCCGGCCCGGGGTCGGAGTGCCCGAGGTACTCGGCTTCCGCTCCTCGCAGCCTGCGGCTGCGGCTGCGAGTCGGGCGCGCCGTGCAGGTGCGGCGGCTGACCCGAGCCCGTGCGCGGAGCAGGGCCCTCGTGCTGACTCGGCGGCGTGACGGCCGCCTTGGCCGGGGTAACGGCCCTCTCGCGTGGCGGGGGGTCAGCGGGCGGGCTTGGCGGCGGCCGGTGCGGCGGGCGCGGCCGGTGCGGCGGCCGGTGCGGCGGGCTTGGCCAGCAGGGACTCGGCCGTGTCCTGGAGCGCGGCGACGTTGCCGTTGGACAGGACGACGTTGGGGTTCAGGACGCGCTCGACCGGCACGTGCACGACCTCCGAGATGTCGGAGATGTTGAGGTTGTCGAGGAGCGAGATCAGCGGGTTGTCGACGGCCTGGGCGGGCGCACCGCCGAGGAGCAGGACGGCGCCGGCGAGAGCGCCGACGAGCGAGGTTCGATTCAGCTTCATGCGCGGGGAACGCCCCGCCCGTCCCCCCGGTTACCTCCCCGCTCCACCGGTCCCCCGTTCAGCCCGGCCCGACCCCCCGTCCGGCCGGACCGGCCCCCTTCCTGCCGCGCACAGCAGCACGGACGCATAGAAGTGGCGCAGGGCGTGCATGCCGTGCTCACGCGCGGCGTGCTCGCGGCTCCTGGCCTTCGGGAGCGGCACATCGCGCAGCTCGCCGCCCTTCGGCGGGGCGAACACGGGCACGCGCAGGCTCAGCTTGAGCTGCTGGACGACGTGGAGCGTGTGGTTCTCGAAGTCCAGCTCTTCACGACAGCCCCAGGATCTCGCGCTGCCTCAGACCGCCCCGGCGCCAACGCTCCGGGAGCGTCACCGTGCGCGAGTCGGGTCCCTGGGCCCGTCCGTGGGCCGTTGGCGGGCGGGACGCGTCCGGAGCCAGTACGAGCGGGCCGCGATGGTCAGGGCGATTCCGTAAGCGGCGAAGGCGACCATCCCGATCCAGCCGACCAGGAGCGCGTCGCCCGAGGAGTGGAAGTCACCGCGCCGCATCGTCACTGCGCCGGACGTGGCCAGGGCCACGTACCCGACTCCCGCAACGCCGTACGGGGCGAGCGTGGCGGCGCCGAGCAGGGCGGGGGCGAGCGGGAGCCAGCGCGGCACCCGTCTCCCGCGCAGGAACGGCGTCCAGCGCGGGAAGACCTGCCCCCACGGGCGGACCAGGCCCCACAGCAGGAACACGCCGAGCACGGCCAGCAGTGCGGTGGGGTCCAGACCCCAGGACTCCAGCGCGAGGAAGAGCCCCGAGGCGCCGTTGCGCTCCGAGACCGCGAGCATCTCCTCGCCGGTGATCCCCGCGAACGTCCCGCCGGACGCCCAGACCAGCTTCATCGCCGCGTACGGGACGAAGGCCAGGGTTGCGGCCCAGGCGCCGAGCTGGACGGGCCGCGGGGCAGCGGACGGCGCTCGTACGGCGGTCCCGGCGGGCTCGCGGCTGCGGCCGGACCGGGCCGTGGCCGCGAGCAGGACCGCCCCGACCGCCGCGAGGACCTTGTGCGCAGCGGAGGCCCAGCTGTCCACTCCCTGACCGAGCACCAGCGTGATCACGTCCATCAGCAGGCTGAACGCAGCGATCCCGGCCAGCCCGCAGACCACCCGGAGCAGCACCCGTAGCGCTGGGCGCGGCCCGCGCAGCACCACTGCTCCGCTGGCCAACGCCCCCAGCACACCCACCCCCGCGACCGCCCAGCCCGGCCCGGAGGCCATGGAGTCACCGCCGTGGTGGAGCAAGGAGGTTCCGCTCAGCGCGCACGCCAGGCCGAAGCCGGCATACGACACGGCCCACAGCATCGTCGCTCGGGCCACCGCGTGCGGTCGTCGCCGCCACCGGGTGCTCCAGAGCGCCTTCGCCGTCCGTTCAGCCCGGTCGGCCCGTTCAGTCCGTTCAGTCCGTTCAGCACTGGTCATGTGCTGAAACGTCGCACCGACCGCCACAGGGTGGCGTCAGCCGCCCGAACGATCCGCCTCCCCCGGCCGGGTGAGCGCCCCGGACTCCCCGTCGTCCGTCGGTCGCCGCCCGGCTCAGGGGGCGGGGGTGGGCGCGTTCTCCCGCCATTCGCGGCCGATCGAGCGCAGCAGGGCCGGGTAGACGCCGAGGTACCGGAAGGGCTTGATGCCCAGCATGTAGAGGGAGCCGAGGTGGCCGTTCGGCTTCACCAGGACGGTCAGCTGGCCGTGGTAGCCGCCCGTGCCGTCCGGGACCCAGCCGATGTGCAGCAGCCCGTGCATGGTCCGGTTGGCGCTCTCGGCCACCCACTCGTCGTGGGTCTGGAAGACCGAGGTGAACGGGGCCGACCGGAGGTCGGGGCCCCGCTCGCCCTCGCGGAGGTCGGCCGGAAGCCGGTCGCGCAGGGTCGGTACCCGGGCGCCGATGCCGCCGTCGGGGTCGTCCCAGCCGAACAGCTTGCCGAGCTTCCAGCGGACCGCGAAGAGCGCGCGCGCCACGGGGGAGGGGGCAGGATCACCCGTGCCGCCCGCGAACTGGCGCACCAGGCGGGCGAGGTCGTCGGGCCCGCCCGGGGTCGGCAGCGCCCACACGTCCTCGACCCGGAAGTCGCCGGCGATCTCGTGGACCCGCCAGGGGCGGGAGGTGTGCGCGGTCTCGGGGAGTCTCATCGGTCGGCCCCTATCTATACGATGCCGTATAGATCGAGGCTAACACTCGTCCGTACGGCACCGTATAGACGAGGGTCGTGTGAGGAGGAGCACAGCATGGGCGCGACCCGCACACCGCGCGGAAAGTGGATCGAGGAGGGGTTGCGGGCGCTCGCCGCCGGCGGCCCCGAGGCCGTCCGCGTCGAGGCGCTGGCGCAGGCGCTCGGCGTCAGCAAGGGCGGCTTCTACGGGTACTTCGGCAGCCGGGGCGCGCTGCTCACCGAGATGCTCGACACCTGGGAGCACGAGGTCGCCGAGGCCGTGATCGAGCAGGTCGAGAGCGGCGGGGGCGACGAGCGGGCCAAGCTGGAGCGGCTGTTCGCGATCGCCTCGACGGCCGACGGGCCGATCAGGGGCACCACGGCCGACCTCGCGATCCGCGACTGGGCCAGGCGCGACGAGGACGTCGCGCGGCGGCTGCGGCGCACCGACAACCGGCGCATGGAGTACCTGCGTTCGCTGTTCCGGGCCATCTGCACCGACGAGGACGACGTCGAGGTCCGCTGCCTGCTGGCCTACTCGCTGCGGATCGGCGAGCACTTCATCCACGTCGACCACGGCGGTCGCACGCACGCGGAGGTCATGGGGCTGACCCGCGACTGGCTGCTGAGGTAGGCGCCGGACGGCGCGCCTAGTCGTCGAAGGTCTTGAACGTGACGGCGGCGCTGTCCGCGCCCTCCCACAGGACCTCGACGGTCACCTTGTCGATCCCGCCGTTCCCGTAGTTGGGCGAGCGCGGGTAGTCGAGGCCGAGCCGGAGCCCGTACGCGTCCTCGGTCGCCCGGCCGTAGCCGTCGGTCGGCGTGGTCGGGTAGCGCGGTGCGGGGTGGGAGTCGATCCAGGCCGGGACGTCCGAGCGGGGCATGCGGAACGTTCCCGACCACTGGCTGGGCCAGGCCGGGTCGTCGATCTCCAGGCATTCCTGGCGCTCCGCGCGGGGCGGCAGCTTCCAGCCGACCGCCGTCATGGCCTTCCCGCACTCCGTGGCGCGCGTCTCCGTCTCGCCCGCGTGGTCGATCGCGTAGAGGAGTCCGCAGAACCAGACCAGTGCGGGCACCTCCACCACGGCCACGAAGAGGACCGCCAGGGCGATCATCCATTTCGTCTTTCGCGGCACGCTACCCCCAAGACCGATTCGAACGCGTTCAGGATCTAGGACGGGCAGGTGACCACGGCGGTTCCGCGCGCACGCATGCGAAAGGGCCCCGGCCGAGGGAACTCGGACGGGGCCCGTCGTGCACGTACGTGGAGCCGGTGGAGGCGGTCAGCCGCCGCACTGGCAGGGGGCGCCGGACTGGCAGCCGCAGCCGCAGCCGGAGCCGCACCCGCAGGCCGCGAGCAGCGGTAGCCGCAGCGGCTCCGGCCTCGGCGGCTGCTCCTGCTCCGGGGTGATGGGGACGGGGGAATCGGGCATGGTTCCTCCTCGAAGGGGCGGTGCCCCGTGGCATACGGGACTTCGTACGACGACCGCCCTCGCCCTCATTCATGCCCAGCGGTACCGGCGCGTCAACGGCGCATTGGGGCTCGGTGCGGCCTGCGGTCCCGATGCCTCGGTGCGGCCTGCGGTACCGAGGCCCTCGTCCGGATCCTCCGCTTCGGGACCCCCGCTTCCGGCGCCGGTGTCAGACGCCCTCGACCTGGGTCGGCTGCTGGAGGTCGTCCGCGTGCTCACCCGTCACCAGGTAGACCACGCGCTTGGCCACCGAAACCGCGTGGTCCGCGAAGCGCTCGTAGTAGCGGCCCAGCAGGGTCACGTCCACGGCCGTCTCGATGCCGTGCTTCCACCGGTCGTCCATCAGGTGCTGGAACAGCGTGCGGTGCAGCTGGTCCATCTCGTCGTCGTCCTGCTCCAGCTGGAGGGCGAGGTCGACGTCCTTCGTGATGATCACCTCGGCGGCCTTCGCCATCAGGCGCTGCGCGAGCTGTCCCATCTCCAGGATGGTGGCGTGCAGGTCCCGCGGCACGGCCCGGTCCGGGAAGCGCAGCCGGGCGAGCTTGGCCACGTGCTGGGCGAGGTCACCGCTGCGCTCCAGGTCGGCGCTCATCCGCAGGGAGGTCACGACGATGCGCAGGTCGGTGGCGACCGGCTGCTGACGGGCCAGCAGGGCGATGGCGCGGGCCTCCAGGTCGTGCTGGAGGTCGTCGACCTTCTGGTCGGCGGCGATGACGCTCTCGGCGAGCTTCAGGTCGGCGTCGAGCATGGACGTCGTGGCCCGCCCGATCGCGGAGCCGACGAGCCGGGCCATCTCGACCAGGCCTTCTCCGATCGAGTCCAGTTCCTCGTGGTACGCGTCGCGCATGTCTCGTGTCCCTCTCTCGACCTACTGCTCACTGCAAGTACTGCCCGGGGCGGGCCGGGGCGGCCAGCGGCCCCACGGTGCCACGGTGAGCCGCAAACGCGTCCGACTCCGGCACCACAAGTGAATCAACCCCGTCGCCAGGGTGAACTCTGGGCGACGACTGTTCGAGGTGCCACCCGAACGGCTGTGGAAGTGTCGTCGTGCCTGCTTAACCTGGATCCATGGACGTGAACGCGGCGGTCGCCGCAGCTGCAGCGATCGCCGGTCTTTGCACCGGTGTGATCGCGATGCTGGCGTTCCGCTGGAGCGAGCGCGACCAGGCCCGCCCCACCCGGAGCTCCATGCGCCCCGACCTCAACGCGGTGCTGCCGCCCGGAGTGGACACGGTCCTCTCCGTGCTGCGCTCCTCGGCGGTCGTACTGGACGAGGGCGACGCGGTGGTCAAGGCCAGCTCGGCGGCGTACGCCCTCGGCCTGGTCCGCGGCGGCAAGCTCGCCGTGGAGCCGATGCTCCACATGGCCCGCGACACCCGCCGCGACGGGGAGATACGGCAGGTGGAGCTCGACCTGCCCCGGCGCGGCACCGGCCGGGGAGAGGCCCTCGCGGTCTCGGCGCGCGTCGCCCCGCTCGGCTCCCGCCTGGTGCTCCTCCTGGTCGAGGACCTCACCGAGGCCCGCCGCATCGAGGCCGTACGCCGCGACTTCGTGGCCAACGTGTCCCACGAGCTGAAGACCCCGGTCGGAGCGATCTCCCTGCTGTCCGAGGCCGTCATGGACGCCGCGGACGACCCCGAGGCGGTCAGCCGCTTCGCGGGCCGCATGCAGATCGAGTCCACCCGGCTGATCAACCTCGTGCAAGAGCTCATCGACCTCTCCCGGGTGCAGAATGACGACCCGCTGGAGGACGCCGAGCCCGTGCGCGTGGACACGCTGGTCGCCGAGGCCATAGACCGCTGCCGCCACACGGCGTCCTCGAAGCAGATCACCATGGCCGCGGGCGGCACCGCCGACCTGCGGGTATGTGGCAACCGCGGGCAGCTCGCCGCCGCCCTCGGAAACCTGGTCGAGAACGCCGTCAACTACAGCCCCGCCCGCACCCGCGTCGGCATCGCCGGACGCAAGGTGACGGCTCCTGGGGGAGACTTGATCGAGATCGCCGTGACCGACCAGGGCATCGGCATCCCGGAAAAGGACCGCGAGCGCATCTTCGAGCGCTTCTACCGCGTGGACCCGGCCCGCTCCCGCGCCACGGGAGGAACGGGCCTCGGCCTTGCGATCGTGAAGCACGTGGCGGCCTCGCACGGCGGGGAGGTGTCGGTATGGAGCTCGGAGGGCCAGGGTTCCACGTTCACCCTGCGACTCCCTGAAGCAGCCGCCACGGCCCCGGCGGCGGCCCCCCGCACCCACCCGACCCCTGCCTGACCCAGAACCGCTCCAGCCATTCCTGCCCCGGAGGTCCTTCCGTGACCCGAGTGCTCGTCGTCGAGGATGAGGAATCCTTCAGCGACGCCCTGTCCTACATGCTCCGCAAGGAGGGCTTCGAGGTCGCCATCGCCGCGACCGGGCCCGACGGGTTGGACGAGTTCGAGCGCAACGGCGCCGACCTCGTCCTCCTCGACCTGATGCTCCCCGGCCTGCCCGGCACGGAGGTCTGTCGGCAGCTGCGCGGCCGCTCCAACGTCCCCGTGATCATGGTGACCGCCAAGGACAGCGAGATCGACAAGGTCGTCGGGCTGGAGATAGGAGCAGATGACTACGTCACGAAGCCCTTCTCCTCCCGCGAGCTGGTCGCCCGCATCCGCGCGGTCCTGCGCCGCCGCGGGGAGCCGGAAGAGGTCACCCCGGCGGCCCTGGAGGCCGGCCCCGTACGGATGGACGTCGACCGCCACGTGGTCACCGTCTCCGGCGGCAAGGTGGACCTCCCGCTGAAGGAGTTCGACCTGCTGGAGATGCTGCTGCGCAACGCGGGCCGCGTGCTGACCCGCATGCAGCTCATCGACCGGGTCTGGGGCGCCGACTACGTCGGAGACACCAAGACGCTGGACGTCCACGTCAAGCGCCTGCGCGCCAAGATCGAGCCGGACCCGGGCGCGCCGCGCTACCTGGTCACGGTCCGTGGCCTCGGCTACAAGTTCGAGCCGTAGGCCGACGTCGTTCGCGCGGTCCGGGGCCGGCCGGAGGTCGGCGCAGCGTCCCGAAGCCGGTGAGGCCCCCGGGCCTCACCGTGCGAGGGGCGCACGTGGAGCGGAGTTCGAGCCGGACCCGGGCGCGCCGCGCTACCTGGTCACGGTCCGTGGCCTCGGCTACAAGTTCGAGCCGTAATCCGTAAGCCGTAAGCCGGACCCGGACCCGGACTCCGACTCCGTTTCCGACCCCGGCCCCGGTCCTGAGGGGCGTACGGGAAGGGCCCCCACCCGCCGATGCGGATGGGGGCCCTTCTCGTATGCGTACGTGGGGTCCGCGTCAGTGGCCGGCGCTGTGCGACGGGGAACCGGACGGCGTACCGGCGGCGGCGCCCGAGGGGGAGCCGGACGGGGTGGCACCCGCGGCCGCACCGGAGGCCCCGGCAGACGGCGAGCCCGACGGGGAGCCGGAAGGAGCGCCCGACGGCGAGCCCGAGGGGGAGCCGGACGGGGCCGCGGCCGGCGCCGCGGTCGGGCCGAACGGTGCGTACGGGCCGGTGGCCGGGACCACGAAGGCCTCCAGCTCGACGCCGCCCGTGCTGCTCAGCTGGAAGACGACCTTCTGGACCTCGCCGTCGCGGACGGCCGCGGCTCCGTCCTCGATCACGGCGGAGGCGTTTCCCTTGCCGCCGATCACCACGTAGCCGAGGGCCGGCACGGTGACCTTGCCGGAGCCTTCGGCCGGCTTCAGCGCAACCTTGCCCTTGCTACCCGGGAGGGTGATGCTGTCAACGGTCTCCGCCTTGGTGCCGTTGTTGAAGACCGTCGCGGAGACGACCGCGGGGCCCTTCTCGCCCTTCTGGCCCTGGGTGATCACCAGTGCGTTCTGGACCTCGATCTCGCCCTTGGTGGCGGCGGCGTTGTCCGGCTTGATCTGCAGGGTCTGCGCATCCTGGCCCGCACCGCATGCGGCCAGCGAGGCGATCGAGAACACGATGGCGGTGGCGGCGAGGGCGCCGCGTCGAAGGCTGCGGCTCACGGCGGCGGCATCTCCTTGGACGAACGGAAGGGGCGGGTGGACGCTCGGAACGGCCGAGGTAAAGCCGCTCTAAGGGTGTGTCAGCGCGCTTAGGTTACCGAGCCGCCGCCCCGCCCCCGCACCCGACCCTCCGCAGCGCCGCCCCCGCCCTGGCAGCGCCCCGCGATCTTGCATTCCGCAGTGCCGTTCGCCGCGCCGATCTTGTGCCGCTCGCATATCGTGCGCCGGACCCTTGTTGATCAATTCGGGGATTCCCTCGAACGGCACTTCGTGATCAATTCGGGATTGGGCCGGAACCTGCCCGGTGAGGGCTGCCGCCAGTCGGACGGAGTAGTTCGGTTTCGCGACTCGGAACCCGGCAAAACGGGACGTACGTCACACTGATGGGGGTGCCGGGCAGGTGTAGCGTGGCCCTTTCGCCTAGTCCGCGCAGCGCCCCCGACCTGCGAAGACCCCCTTCCGGGAGCCCTCCGCAGCACGTTCGTGTCGCTGTTGTCAAGCCCCGAGATGTGCCCTGACCTGCGAAAACGCCATTCATAACAGTCAGTTCTCGTGTTACCCTGGATAGCCACGGAAGGGGTACCTGTCACATGACGTTCAAGGTTGGCGACACCGTGGTCTATCCCCATCACGGGGCCGCGCTGATCGAGGCCATTGAGACTCGTCAGATCAAAGGCGTGGACAAGACCTACTTGGTGCTCAAGGTCGCCCAGGGCGACCTGACGGTTCGTGTGCCTGCGGACAATGCGGAGTTCGTCGGCGTTCGCGACGTAGTCGGCCAGGACGGGCTGGACCGGGTCTTCGAGGTGCTTCGCGCACCGTATGCAGAAGAGCCGACGAACTGGTCCCGGCGCTACAAGGCAAATCTGGAGAAGCTCGCTTCTGGCGATGTCATCAAGGTCGCCGAAGTGGTGCGTGACCTGTGGCGTCGTGAGCGTGAGCGCGGGCTTTCCGCGGGTGAGAAGCGCATGCTCGCGAAGGCACGCCAGATTCTGGTGAGCGAGCTCGCGCTCGCTGAGAACACGAACGAGGACAAGGCTGAGGCCCTCCTCGACGAGGTGCTCGCGTCCTGACGCGAGTCGCCGTGCACCATGTGGTGCGCAGCTTGCCGCGGTGCCCGATGACAAGGTCTCTCCTCCACGAGAGGCCTGTTGCCGGGCGCTGCGGCATGTCTGTATCCGTACCTTTTGTCTTACTGCCTCACTGCCGCCATCGCGATGGCGTGCCGGGCCCGGGCAGCCCGCTCGACCGGTCGTCCACGGAAGGGGCGAAGGGCGTCGCACCCGGCACCCTTCAGGCCATACCCATGTCGGCCGAAGTCACAAACCTGGCTCGGAGCTACTGATGTCTGACGTAACGCGTCCCCACCGCACCGCCGCGGTGATCCCGGCCGCCGGCCGGGGGGTACGCCTCGGTCCCGGTGCCCCCAAGGCCCTGCGGGCCCTCGGCGGCACCCCGATGCTCATCCACGCCGTACGTGCGATGGCCCGCTCCCGCGCGGTCTCCCTCGTGGTGGTCGTGGCCCCGCCCGCCGAGGCCGCCGAGGTGCGCCTGTTGCTGGGCGAGCACGCACTGCCCGAGCGCACCGAGCTGCTGGTCGTTCCCGGCGGGGAGACCCGCCAGGAGTCCGTCCGCGCCGGCCTGGACGCGCTGCCGCCGGACGTCACCTCCGTGCTCATCCACGACGCGGCCCGTCCGCTCGTCCCCGTGGACACCGTGGACTCGGTCATCGAGGCCGTGCGCGACGGAGCGCCCGCCGTGGTGCCCGCGCTGCCCCTGGCCGACACCGTCAAGGAGGTCGAGCCCGGCAAGCCCGGCGAGCCCGAGCCGGTCCTCGGCACGCCCGAGCGGGCCCGGCTGCGCGCCGTGCAGACCCCGCAGGGCTTCGACCTCGCCACCCTCCAGCGGGCGCACGCCGCGATCGCCGTCGACGGCGAGGGCGCCACCGACGACGCCGGAATGGTGGAACGGCTCGGCATCACCGTCGTGGTGATCCCGGGCCACGAAGAGGCCTTCAAGGTCACCCGCCCGCTCGACCTGGTCCTCGCAGAGGCCGTACTCGCCCGCAGGAGGGCCAACGATGGCTACTAGTCCCACTGGGTCGACCGTGCACGGCGCCCCGCTGATCCCGCTCGTCGGCATCGGAACCGACGTGCACGCCTTCGAGACCGGCCGCGAGCTGTGGTGCGCCGGCCTGCTCTGGGAGGGCGAGGACGGCCTCGCCGGGCACTCCGACGGTGACGTCGCCGCCCACGCCGCCTGTGACGCGCTCTTCTCCGCCGCCGGCGTCGGCGACCTCGGCGCGCACTTCGGCACTTCCCGCCCCGAGTGGTCCGGCGCCGCCGGCGTCACCCTCCTGGCGGAGGCGGCCCGAATCGTCCGCGCCGAGGGCTTCGAGATCGGCAACATCGCCATCCAGGTGATCGGCGTACGCCCGAAGATCGGCAAGCGGCGCGAAGAAGCACAGAAGGCGCTCGCGGCCGCCGCCGGCGCCCCCGTCTCCGTGTCCGGCACCACCACCGACGGGCTGGGGCTCACCGGCCGCGCCGAGGGCCTCGCCGCCATCGCCACGGCCCTCGTGTACCGGACGAACCGGGCCTGATCCCCCGCAGCGGCCGTACATCTTCGGCAACAAAGGTGCCCCGGGTCCCGAAAGGGTCGCGGGGCACTGCTACAGGCCCACTACCCTGGATGCCGTGACTATTCGCCTGTACGACACCAGCGCCCGGCAGATCCGCGACTTCACCCCGCTCACCGCGGGCTGTGTCTCGATCTACCTCTGTGGTGCCACCGTGCAGGCCGCCCCGCACATCGGGCACGTCCGGTCGTACCTCAACTTCGACGTCATGCGCCGCTGGTTCGCCTACCGCGGCTACGACGTGACCTTCATCCGCAACGTCACCGACATCGACGACAAGATCATCGCCAAGGCGGCCGAACAGGGCCGCCCCTGGTGGTCCATCGGCTACGAGAACGAACTGGCCTTCAACTCCGGCTACGACGCGCTCGGCTGCCTGCGGCCCACCTACGAGCCGCGCGCCACCGGGCACGTCCCGGAGATGATCGAGATGATGCGCGGGCTCATCGAGCGCGGTCACGCGTACGAGTCCGAGGGCAACGTCTACTTCGACGTGAAGTCCTTCCCCGGCTACCTCTCGCTCTCCCGCCAGGAACTCGACAACATCCGCCAGCCGGAGAGCACCGGCGAGACCGGCAAGCGCGACCCGCGCGACTTCGCCATGTGGAAGTCCGCCAAGCCCGGCGAGCCCTCCTGGGAGACGCCGTGGGGCCGCGGCCGTCCCGGCTGGCACCTGGAGTGCTCCGCCATGGCGCACAAGTACCTCGGTGAGGCCTTCGACATCCACGGCGGCGGGCTCGACCTGATCTTCCCGCACCACGAGAACGAGATCGCCCAGGCCCAGGCCTTCGGCGACGAGTTCGCCAAGTACTGGGTCCACAACGCCTGGGTCACCATGTCCGGCGAGAAGATGTCCAAGTCGCTGGGCAACTCCGTCCTCGTCTCCGAGATGGTCAAGCAGTGGCGCCCGATCGTCCTGCGCTACTACCTCGGCACCCCGCACTACCGGTCGATGATCGAGTACAGCGAGGAGGCCCTGAGCGAGGCCGAGTCGGCCTTCGCCCGGATCGAGGGCTTCTACCAGCGCGTCATCGAGAAGGCCGGCGGCCCCGTCGAGCCGGCGGGCGAGGTCCCGCCCGCCTTCGCCGAGGCCATGGACGACGACCTGGGCGTCCCGCAGGCGCTCGCGATCGTCCACACCACCGTCCGTCAGGGCAACAGCGCGCTCGCCGCCGACGACAAGGACGGGGCCATCGCGCGCCTGTCCGAGGTGCGGGCCATGCTGGGCGTCCTCGGCCTGGACCCGCTCGACCCCCACTGGGACGGCGGGAACGGCACCGACCGCGGCGAGGAGCTCCACGGCGCCGTGGACACCCTCGTACGGCTCGTCCTGGAGCAGCGCGAGTCCGCCCGGGGCCGCAAGGACTGGGCGACCGCCGACGCGATCCGCGACCAGCTCCAGCAGTCCGGTCTGGTCATCGAGGACAGCCCCACGGGTCCGCGCTGGACGCTCGGCTCCCGCTGAGCCCGGGCAGCTGAGCTTGGTGTGCTGCCCGGCGCTCCGGGCGGCACACTCTTCATACGTACATATCGCAGCACCAACGAAAACAGGTAGAGGTCATGGCCGGGAACAGCCAGCGCAGGAACCGCCGCACGTCCAACAAGAAGGGCGCCACGGTCGGCAGCGGTGGCCAGCGGCGCAAGGGCCTGGAAGGCAAGGGCCCCACGCCCAAGGCCGAGGACCGCAAGAAGCACAAGGCGAACCGCATCGCCAACGCCATGGCCCGCCAGGCCGCCAAGCGCCGCCCGGCCCCCCGCCGCGGCGGCCCCAAGGGCACCAGCGAGATGGTCGTCGGCCGCAACCCGGTCTTCGAGGCGCTGCGCGACGGCGTTCCCGCCACCACCCTCTACGTCCAGCAGTTCATCGACAACGACGAGCGCGTGCGCGAGGCCCTCCAGCTCGCCGCCGAGCGCGGCAACATCAACCTGATGGAAGCCCCGCGCCCCGAGCTCGACCGCATGACCAACGGGCTCAACCACCAGGGCCTGGTCCTCCAGGTCCCGCCGTACGAGTACGCGCACCCCGAGGACCTCACCGCCGCCGCGTACGACAACGGCGAGGACCCGCTCATCGTCGCCCTCGACGGCGTCACCGACCCGCGCAACCTCGGTGCGATCGTCCGCTCCGTCTCCGCCTTCGGCGGCCACGGCGTGGTCATCCCCGAGCGCCGCGCCGCCGGCATGACCGCCGGCGCCTGGAAGACCTCGGCCGGCACCGCCGCCCGCACCCCGGTCTCGCGCGTCACCAACCTGACCCGCGCCCTCCAGGACTACAAGAAGGCCGGCATCACCATCGTCGGCCTCGCGGCCGAAGGCACGCACACGGTCAACGACCTCGCCGAGCTGGCGGGCCCGGTCGTCATCGTCGTCGGCTCCGAGGGCAAGGGCCTCGGCCGCCTCGTCGGCGAGAACTGCGACTACCTCGTCCGCATCCCGATGCCGGGCGGCGCCGAGTCCCTCAACGCCGGCGTCGCCGCCGGCGTGGTCCTCTACGAGGCGGCCCGCCGCCGCGCCGACCGCGGCCGCGTCTGATCCCGGCGCGGCGGGTCCCCGCACGCCGGATCCCTCGCGCAACTGATCCACTTGGCTCACGGAACATGACCCGTGAGCGTGTCACCCCGCCCGATTCGGGCGGGGTGGCTTGATCTTGACGGGCCTCGGACACATCCCTGACGTCAAGGCAGTGTCCTAAGCACTGATCACTCGGTTAGATGAGTGTGGACACCAGAACGTCAGGGTTCGACGACCAGCCCGCGCTGAGCATGGTCAAGGTGCCGTGCGACCCCGCACAGGTCATCGTCAACCACGCCAGCTTCCGCGTGCGGCTCGCACCGAGCCCGAGCGCGCGTTCCAAGCCCGCGAAGGCCCCCGGCCGCGCACCCGTTCTGGGTGGCGCCGTGGTGGCCGCCGCCGGGGCCACCCGCCGCCGGGCCCCCGTGGTCTGGAGCGGCAAGTCCGACGCCGGCGACGCCGCCGCCATGGGCGGCCTGCTCCAGGCCGTCCGCGAGGCCGGCCGCGGACACGACGAGTACGACGGCGGCACCACCCAGGTCATCCCCCGCGTCGACCTGGCCCACGACCTCGCCGAGGACACCCTCGCCACGCCGACCGTCATCGGCCAGCGCAGCTACGGGGACCCCTCCGAGACCCGCCCCCTGGCCGCCGTACGCGACCTGCCGTACCAGCAGGAGCCGCCCGGCTCCGGGCCCGGCTCCGGCCCCGGGACCGACTCCCGCCGGGCCGGCCCCGACACCCGCGGGCAGGCCTCCTACTACCCCGGCCGCCGGATGAACCTCGGCGTCGTGCTGCTCCCGCTGCGCGTCTTCCTCGGCTTCATCTCCATCTACGCCGGCATGGGCAAGCTGTGCGACCCCGTCTACTTCGACGGCGGCGAACGCGGCTCCATGGTCACCTGGCTGCACACGCTGAACCCCTGGGCCCTCGCCGAGCCGCTGCGCGACTTCGCCCTCGCCCACCCGGTCGGCGCGGGCCTGAGCGTGGCCTTCCTCCAGGTCATCGTCGGCGTGCTGACGGTCTTCGGCCTGTGGCAGCGGTTCGCCGCCTGCTTCGGGGCCCTGCTGTCGGCCGCACTGCTGATGACGGTGAGCTGGAAGACCGTCCCGGCCTACGACGCGCCCGACATCATCTACCTCGCCGCCTGGAGCCCGCTGATCATCGCCGGCGCCCCCGTCTACTCCCTCGACGGGCGCCTCGCCGGCGAGGCCTGGCGGACCCTCGGCCCGCGCTCCGAGATCTGGCGGCTGCGGCGGCGCGTCCTGCGCCGCGGGGCCGTCATGGCCACCGTCGTGTGCGGGCTCACCCTGCTCGTCGGCTCGCTCCTCGGTGGCGCCGTCCGCTCCTCCACCGTCGTCACCGTCCCCGGGCCGGGCGAAGCCCCCAGCAACTACCTGCCCGGCCGGCCCCTGCCGCAGGCACCGGCCACTCAGCAGCCCGTACAGCAGCAGCCCACGAAGGCGCCGACCAAGTCCGCCTCGCCCTCGGCCAGCGCGACCGAGCCCGCCGCCAAGTCCGGGAAGACCGCGTCCGGCACCCCCTCCAAGGGGACCTCGGGGACCCGCTCCGAGTCGCCCGCCGCGACGCGAGGCACCACCGGCAAGCAGCAGACGCCGCGCAGCACCCCCCGCCAGTCCTCCTCGCCCAAGCAGCCCTCCTCCTCCGCGGGGAGCAGCACGGGCGGCGGGGCTCCGGCCGCGAAGCAGCCGGGCCTGATCGGCGGGCTCATCGGCTGACACCGGCACGGACGAACCGGGGCCCGGCACGCGTGAGCGTGCCGGGCCCCGGTACGTGTGCCGGGGGCGCGAAGCCGCGTACGTACGGGCGGTAAGGGCGGTACGGGCCGTGCGGGCCGTGTGGGCAGTACGGGCCGTGTGGGGCCGTGCGGGCACCGGTCGGCCCGTGAAGGGCCTCAGGCGCCCTTCTGCGCCGCCAACTCCCGTGCGGCCTCGGTGAGGTCCTTCGCGGTGTCGATCGCCCGCCAGTAGGCCCCCTGCGGCAGCGGGAAGCCCGCGAGGCGCCGCTCACGGGCCAGGCGCGGGAACGTCGTGCGCTCGTGGTCCCCCAAGTCCGGGAGCAGCGCGGCGAATTCGGGGCTGAAGACGTACACGCCGGCGTTGACCGGATAGGGCGACGGCGGGGCCTCGATGAAGTCCAGCACCTGCCCGAACTCGTTGGTCTCCACGACCCCCCAAGGGATCCGCGGGCGCGCCAGCGCGAGCGTGGCCACCGCGTCGCGCTCCGCGTGGAAGGCGGCCATCTCGCGGAGCGAGAACCGGGTCCACACGTCGCCGTTGGTCGCGTACCAGGCCCCGTCGGGATCCGGGAGGTGCCGGGCGGCGTACTTGAGACCGCCGCCGCGCCCCAGCGGCTCCTCCTCGACGACCGTGGTCACGCGCAGCGGCAACCGGGCGCCGGCGAGCCACTCCTGGAGCACCCCGGCCAGGTGCCCGCAGGAGACGACGGCGTCCGTGACCCCTTCGGAGGCCAGCCAGGCCAGCTGGTGCCCGATGATCGGCACCCCCGTCCCCGGGATCTCGACCATCGGCTTCGGGCGGTCGTCCGTGTACGGACGCAGCCGCGACCCCTGGCCGCCCGCCAGGACGACGGCCTGGGTGGGGGCGGCGGGGAACGCGGCTGCGGAGGGAGCGGATCGGTGGTCGTCGGTCATGACGGCCAGCGTAGGGAGGTGGCGCGCGTCAGCCCATGGAGGCGACGCCGGAGGCGTACGAGGTGTCGCAGACGGGCCGGGCGAACGACTGGGCCTTCGTCGGGCCGTACGCGTCCACGGCGGCCCGCCCCACCGCCCGCGCGATCCCCACGCAGTGCTCGGCGAGCGACGGCCGCCGGTCAACCTCCTGCTGGAGGTGGGTGAGGACGTCGTCCGGTCGCCCGCCCTGCTGCAGCTCGCCGACGAGCTGATCGCGCAGCACCTCGTGCGCGGCACGCGGCTTCGCGGGGACGGAGACGTCCTCGGCGGCAGCGGTCAGGACCTGCGAGGACGAAGTGTCCGCCCAGGGGACCATGGTGACCGCGAGGGTCCCGGACAGGACCAGGACGACGGGCAGGACCAGGGCGAGGGAACGGCCGATACGGCGGGCAGTGTGGGTCACGAGGGCGAGAGTAGCGCTCGGTGAAGATTTGGCGACATTTAGTCACTCTGTCGGGGGATGGTTCGACGTGGTTTTTCGAATTGGGGGTTGACGGTTGGGGCCGAATGGCCCGGTCTGCCGGGGTTGCGGCCGCGGTCCCGGACGGGCGGCAGGCGGGCGGTGGACGGGCGGTGGACGGGCAACGGACGCCGGAGGGGCGCCCCTTGACGGGACGCCCCTCCAACGACTGCTAAACCTGCGGGCACTTCTAGTCGGACAGTCGCTCGCCGGAGGAGGTCGAGAAGACGTGGATCTCGTCGGCGCGCGGCACCACGTGGAGGGTGGAGCCCTTCTCCGGGACCCGGCGGCCGCCCACGCGGACCACGAGGTCCTGCGAGCCGCCGGCGGAGGTCGTGGACCCGTAGACGTAGCCGTCGGCGCCGAGCTCCTCGACGACGTTCACGACGATGGTCAGGCCGCCGGTCTCGGCGACGTCGAAGTGCTCCGGGCGGACGCCGACCGTGACGGTGCGGTCGCCCGCGTCGGCCGCCGCGGACAGCGCCTCGCGGGACACCGGGACGACGCTGTCGCCGAACTTCACGCCGCCGTCGGTGATCGGGACCTCGACCAGGTTCATGGCCGGCGAGCCGATGAAGCCGGCGACGAAGAGGTTCGCGGGGCGGTCGTACATGTTGCGCGGGGTGTCGACCTGCTGGAGCAGCCCGTCCTTCAGGACGGCCACGCGGTCGCCCATCGTCATGGCCTCGACCTGGTCGTGGGTGACGTAGACCGTGGTGATGCCGAGGTCGCGCTGGAGCGCCGCGATCTGCGTGCGGGTGGAGACGCGGAGCTTGGCGTCGAGGTTCGACAGCGGCTCGTCCATGAGGAACACCTGCGGCTTGCGCACGATGGCGCGGCCCATGGCGACGCGCTGGCGCTGCCCGCCGGAGAGCGCCTTCGGCTTCCGGTCGAGGTACTGGGTGAGGTCGAGCATCTTCGCCGCGTCCTCCACCTTCTTGCGGATGGTGGCCTTGTCCTCACCGGCGATCTTGAGCGCGAAGCCCATGTTGTCGGCGACGGTCATGTGCGGGTAGAGCGCGTAGTTCTGGAACACCATCGCGATGTCCCGGTCCTTGGGCGGCAGGTGCGTGACGTCGCGGTCGCCGATGCGGATGGCGCCGCCGTTGACGTCCTCCAGGCCGGCCAGCATGCGCAGCGAGGTGGACTTGCCGCAGCCGGACGGGCCGACGAGGACCAGGAACTCGCCGTCCTGGATCTCCAGCTCGAGCTGGTCGACGGCGGGCTTGTCGCCGCCGGGGTACAGCCGGGTCGCCTTGTCGAAAGTGACAGAAGCCATGGTGATGAATCCCTTCTACCGGCAGGAACGTGCCGGACGATCCGAGTGGAAGGAAGAATGGGTCTAGTCCACTAGGTGGACTTCCGCTCGACGCTACCCGCCCGGGCGGCTCCTGTCAGCACTGCACGGACGTGACATCGAAGTCTGTGCGATCTGTCAGACCCCCCTGCTTGGATGACGTGCATGAACGCCACGCATCCTCCCCGCCACGTGCACGAACTGATCACGGTGCTCCCCGACGTCCCGGTCCTGCGGGACCGCTGCCGGGCGCTGGCGGCCCTGGACGTCGTGATGGGCCGCCGGGGCGGCAGCTACTTCGACTACGACCCCGCATGGGGGCCGGGTGTCGAGGCCGCGCTGATGACCAACGGTGCCGGCGACGAGTACGCGATCCTCTTCACGCCCGACGGGGTCTTCGGCCGGGGCTTCGACCACGAGTCCTGGATGAGTCCTTACGCGAACGACGACATGGCCCTGTGGCCCGGACTCGTGGACACCCTGCCGGAGGTCTTCCGGCCGCTGCTCGCGGAGCCGGCCTTCTGCGACGACGACGTGCCGGTGGCCACCGTGGTGTTCTGGCGGGAGGACTCCGACACCGCGTGGCGGGCCGGGCCGGTGGAGATCCCCGAGGGCGACGGCGACGGCACGGGCTTCCTCTTCCGGGTCCTGGCGGCCGGCACTCCGGAGGCGTACGTGGACTTCGCGCAGGGCTACTACGAGCGCGACGTGGACCTCGAAGCGGTCCGCCACGTGTTCGCCCTGCGCCCCCTCACGGAGGCGGTGGTCAAGGCCCTGAACCCGCGGGCGGAACCGTCCGCCGTGGTGGAGACCGCGGAGGGGGCCGGATATCCGGCCCGGGGCTGAGCGGGGCGGCCTGCGCCAGAACGGAACGCCGGTCCGCCCGCGGAACGCGCGTGTCGGCACCCACTCGGGCGGGTTCAATGCGATGGCCCGGGGAATCGCGTGCTGTGTAGAGTGATGGCGGCTTCGCACGCAGTACACGCGGGCACGCCGTGCCTCCTTAGCTCAGTCCGGCCAGAGCAACGCACTTGTAATGCGTAGGTCGTCGGTTCGAATCCGACAGGGGGCCCCACCGGAACCCCGGCTCAGGTCCCTGAGCCGGGGTTTTCGCGTTCCCGCCGGGCCGTGGTCAGTGGCGGCCCGAGATGCGGTCGGCCAGGCGGGCCAGGGGGGTGGTCGTCGGGCGGTGGGTGGCGGTCTCGTGGCGGTCCGCCTCGCGGTAGGCGGCGTAGAGGGCCTGGACGCCGAGCCAGCGGAAGGGTTCCGGCTCCCAGCGGCGGACGCGGTGGTCGACCCAGGGCAGGGCGGTCAGTTCGGTGGGTTCGCCGAGGACCAGATCGCGCAGGGTGCGGGCCGCGAGGTTGGCGGTGGCGACGCCCGAGCCCACGTAGCCGCCCGCCCAGCCCAGGCCCGAGGCCCGGTCCAGGGTGACGGTGGCGCACCAGTCGCGGGGCACGCCGAGCACGCCCGACCAGGCATGGGCGATCTCGGTACCCGCGAGTTGCGGGAAGAAGGAGGTCAGGAGGGTGGTCAGGGCGGAGACGGTGGCCGGCTGGGTGCGGCCGTCGTTGTCGGTGCGGGAACCGAAGCGGTACGGGACCCCGCGCCCGCCGATCGCGATGCGGTCGTCGGCGGTGCGCTGGGCGTACATGTACGCGTGGGCCATGTCGCCGAGGAGCGTGCTGTCCGACCAGCCCAGCCGGGACCAGGTCTCGGCGGGGAGCGGGGCCGTCACGATCATCGAGGAGTTCATGGGGAGCCACGAGCGCTTCTGGCCCTTGAGGGCGGCGGTGAACCCCTCGGTGCAGCGCAGTACGTAGGGGGCGCGGACCGTGCCGTACGGGGTGACGGCCCGGCGCGGGGCGATCTCGGTGACGGGCGTGGACTCGTGGATGACCACCCCGAGGGCTTCGACGGCGGCGGCCAGGCCCTTGACCAGCTTCAGGGGGTGGATGCGGGCGCCGTGGGGGCTCCAACTGGAGCCGACGGCGTCGGCGATGTCGATGCGGGCGCGGGTGGCGGGGGCGTCGTGGAGCTCGCGGTCGGTCTCGCCGAAGGCGACCTCGTGGGCGTGGAAGGCCTTCAGGCGGCTGAGTTGGGCGGGGGTGCGGGCGACTTCGAGGACGCCGCCGCGGTGGATGTCGGCGTCGATGCCTTCCTTGGCGGCGACGTCGATGACCTCGGTGACGGTCTGGTTCATGGCCTGCTGGAGGCGGCGGGCGGCCGGCCGGCCGTGGAGGGCGGCGTATCGGTCGCGGCCGGCGATGCCGTTGTAGAGCCAGCCGCCGTTGCGGCCGGAGGCGCCGTAGCCGCAGAACTTCTGTTCCAGGACGGTGATGTGGAGGTCGGGGGCGGCGCGCTTGAGGTAGTAGGCGGTCCACAGGCCGGTGTAGCCGCCGCCGACGATGACGACGTCGGCCGTGGTGTCGGTGGTGAGGGGGGCGCGGGGCGGGGTGGCCGGGGTGCCGCTCCGCTCGGACGCGTACCAGAAGGAAATACCGCCGTTGATCGTCATGGGGGAGTTGGTACACCTCGTTCCGGAAGGGTGTCCAGGGACGGGGTGTCGTGGTTCGGGGGCGTAGGGGTGGCCGAATGCCCGATGCGGGTGGGGTGGCGGGGGCGTATCGGAAGGCGGCGGCCGGTTGCCCTGCGGGCGGCCCGGCGGTGTACGGCGCGCCCGGATCCCCACCGGGCTCCGCCCGGGCCTGCGCCTCAATCGCCGGCGAGGCTGAACGGGCGGGTCCGCGTCTCGATCGTTGGTGGGGCTGAAAGGGCGGGCTTGGGGAGAGCTGTAGGTGGATGGGTTGGGGTGTCGGAGCGCTGCCGTGGGGTGGGGACACGTGGGAGGGTCCCCGCAGGACGAGCGCCCAACCCAGGTCGTCTGGCAGGACCGCGGCCGTCTGGCGCGAGCCGAGGAGATCCTGGTGCGGGGCACCGCCCCACCCTTTGAAGCCCCGCCGGCGATTGAGGCGAACCACCTCGGCAGAAGGATCCGCGCCACCGAACCGACCGCCGGGCCGCCGGCTACGGTCGTCGCATGGTGGAGATTCCGGACGGGTTGATCGAGGCGCAGGTCAGGTTCAACGGGGACGCGGGGCGGGAGTTCATCGCCGCGCTGCCCGCGCGGGCGGCGCGGTTCCTGGACCAGTGGGGGCTGCGGCGGACCGGGCCGGTGATGCACGGGGTGACGGCGCTGGTGTTGCCGGTGGAGCGGGCCGACGGGAGCGGGGCCGTGCTGAAGCTGGTGTCGGTGGACGAGGAGAGCGCGGGGGAGCCGGTCGCGCTGCGCGCGTGGGCCGGGCAGGGGTGCGTACGGCTGCTGGAACACGACGTGGACACCGGGACCCTGCTGCTGGAGCGGTTGGACGAGGGGCGGGATCTGGCGGCGCTCGCGCGGGAGGACGCGCGGCAGGCGGTCGTGGTGGTCGGGGAGTTGCTGGCACGGCTGACGGCGGTGCCGGCTCCGGCCGGGTTGCGCGGGCTCGGTGAGATGGCCGCCGGGATGTTGGCGGAGGTGCCGCGGGCGCTGGGGCAGCTGGTGGAGGCGCGGGACCGGCGGGTGCTGAAGGACTGCGCGGCGGCGGTGGCGGAGGTCGTGGGGGAGCCGGGGGACCGGCTGCTGCACTGGGACCTGCACTACGAGAACGTGCTGGCGGCCGGCCGGGAGCCGTGGCTGGCGATCGACCCGAAGCCCTTGGCGGGAGATCCGGGTTTCGATCTGATGCCGGCGATCATCAACAACTTCCGGGCCGGGGACGTGCGGTGGCGGTTCGACCTGCTGACGGAGGTGGCGGGGCTGGAGCGGGAGCGGGCGCTGGCCTGGACGCTGGGGCGGGTGCTCCAGAACTGCCTGTGGGACGTGGAGGACGGGGAAGAGCGCCTGGACGAGGACCAGTTGACGGTCGCCGAGGTGCTCATGGAGCGGTGACGGGGCTCAGCCCTAGGCTGCGGGCATGATCCGTAGCGCTGAAGTCGACGACGTGCCCGCCATCCACGCGATGATCCGCGAGCTCGCGGAGTACGAGAAGGTGCCGCACGAGGCGCGGGCCACCGAGGAGCAGCTGCGGGAGGCGCTGTTCGGGGCGCGCCCGGCGGTGTTCGCGCACATCGCGGAGACGGAGGACGGGGAGGCCGTCGGCTTCGCGATGTGGTTCCTGTCCTTCTCGACGTGGCGCGGGGTGCACGGGATCTACCTGGAGGACCTGTACGTGCGGCCGGGCGTGCGCGGCGGCGGCCACGGCAAGGCACTGCTGCGGGAATTGGCACGGACCTGTGTGGAGCGGGGGTACGAGCGGCTGGAGTGGTCCGTCCTGAAGTGGAACGCGCCGACGATCGCCTTCTACGAGGCCCTGGGCGCGCGGCCGCAGGAGGAGTGGTCGGTGTACCGGTTGACGGACGGGGCGCTGGCGGAGCTGGGGGACCCGAGGGCCTCGTAGTGGCGGGGCGGGGCGGGGCGGGTCAGGGTTCCAGGACTACCTTGCCGGTGGTGGCGCGGGTTTCCAGGTCGTGGTGGGCGGTGGCGGCTTCGGCGAGCGGGTAGCGGGTCAGGGCGGGGCGCAGGCGGCCTGCGGCGGCTTCGGCGAGGGCGCGGGTTTCCAGGACGCGCAGGGGGTCGGGGGCGCCGACGCGTTGGAGCATGGCGGGGCCGAGGACGCCCCGGGTGGTGATGGCGCGGGCGTCGAGGTCGGCGCGTTCGGCGTCGGTGAGGTGCAGGGGACCGCCGGACCAGCCGAAGACGAGGTGCCGGGCGCCGGGGGCGAGGAGGCCGAGGGCGGTGCGGGCGGTTTCGCCGCCGACGGAGTCGAAGAGGACGGTGGCGCCGTCGGGGTGGTGGGCGCGTACGGCGTCGGCCCAGCCGGGGTCGGTGTAGTCGAGGGCGAGGTGGGCGCCGTTCGCTGCGGCGCGGGCGGTTTTGTCGGGGCCGCCGGCGAGGGCGATGACGGTGGCGCCGGCGTTGACCGCGTACTGGACGAGGAGCGTGCCGATGCCGCCGGCGGCGGCGGGGATCAGGGCGACCGAGTCCGGGCCGAGGTCGGCGAACTGCAGGATCCCGAGGGTGGTGCGGCCGGTGCCGATCATGGCGACGGCTTCGGCGGGGTCGAGGCCGGCCGGTACGGGGTGCAGGCGGTCGGCGTCGGCGACGGCGTACTGGGCGTAGCCGCCGGGGGCGAAGCCGAGGTGGACGACGACGGTGCGGCCGAGCCAGGCGGGGTCGGTGCCGGGGCCGAGGGCGTCGACGGTGCCGGCGACCTCGCGGCCGGGGATGGTCGGGAGCTCGGGGAGCGGGGCGGGCGGGCCCTGGATGCCCTGGCGGAGGCTGGTGTCGAGGAGGTGGACGCCGGCGGCGGCGACCGCGATGCGGACCTGGCCGGGTGCGGGGACGGGGGCGTCGGTGTGCTCGTAGGAGAGGTTTTCGGCGGGGCCGAAGGCGTGGAGGCGGATGGCTCGCATGGTGGGCATGACGATCACGGTGCTACCTCGAGCGGGGTTGAGGTCAAGGGCGGCCGTTGTCAGTGGGGTGCTTCACGATGGGGGCATGGCACGCAAAGGGCAGCAGGAGACGGTCAAGGCGGCGCGACGGCCGGAGCTGAGGTTGCCCGAGCTGACGGTGTGGGAGGGGCGCGGGCTGGAGCCGGACGGGGACTACGACGGGCTGGAGTTCGTGGATCTCGACCTGGCGGGGCAGGAGGGGATCGGGGCCCGGTTCATGGACTGCGCGGTGCGACGGTGTGCGCTGGACGAGGCGGGGCTGGCGAAGGCGCGGATCCTGGATTCGGTGCTGGAGGGGGTCCGGGGGGTGGGGACGGACCTGTCGGGGGCTTCGCTGCGGGACGTGGAGGTGGTGGACGCGCGACTGGGCGGGGTGCAGTTGCACGGGGCGGTGCTGGAGCGGGTGGTGGTCCGCGGGGGCAAGATCGACTACCTGAACCTGCGGAAGGCGCGGCTCAAGGACGTGGTCTTCGAGGGGTGCGTGCTGGTGGAGCCGGACTTCGCGGGAGCGGTGCTGGAGCGGGTGGAGTTCCGGGACTGTGCCCTGCGGGGGGTGGATTTCAGCGGGGTGCGGATGGCGGACGTGGACCTGCGGGAGGCGTCCGTGCTGGAGATCGCGCGGGGGGTGGATTCGCTGACCGGGGCGGTGATCAGCCCGGCGCAGCTGTTCGACCTGGCCCCGGCGCTTGCTTCCCAGCTGGGGGTGCGGGTCGTTTCGTAGCCTGCGGCGCCGTTGCCGGGGCGCTGCCCCGGACCCCGCGCCTCAAACGCCGGCGGGGCTGAAAGGTCGGGGCTCCGCCCCGGACCCCGTGCCTGGGGGGCCGGTGGGGCTGGAATCGTGTGTCGGGCGGCTGCGGCGAATGGCCGAGCGTTCGGATGCCTCGACGGGCGGTGTGTCGGGTGAGCTGCCTAACGTCGCAGGTAGACACATCGGTGCGCGAGGCCCGTGGAGGTGGCATGCCCCGTCGGAGCCGCTGGATGGCAGGTGTCTGCGCCAGTACGGTCGCCGTCGGCCTGCTCGTGGTGGGGGGCTTCTTCGGGAGTCCGCCGTCGCGGGAAGGGGCCGGGGGCAGCGCGGGGACGGAGGGCGCCGAGGCCGCCGGGGTCGCCGTGGGCGCCTATCTCCACTACGACTCGCCCGGCGTCGAGCGGATGGAGGAACTTTCGCGCTGGCTGGGCGGTACCGAGCTGCGCGCCGGGCACACCTATCTGCCCGGCGACACCTGGCAGAACATCGAGGGGGAACCGGATTTCCTGCATACCTGGGCACGGTGGCGCAAGGAGAAGGCCGATCGGCTGTTCGTCCTGAACGTGCCCATGCAGGCACACAACGAGGCCCGTGTTGCCGACGACCGGGTCGCCGAGCTGATCCGCACCGGCGCGCGAGGTGCGAACGACCACCACTTCCAGCGGCTGGCGAGGCGTCTGGTCGACCTCGGGGTGCCGGACACGGTGATCGTGCTCGGCTGGGAGATGAACGGCTTCGACTACACCCACCGGTGCAGTCCCGATCCGGAGAACTGGAAGACGTACTGGCGGCGCATCGTGGCCGCCATGCGGTCGGTGGAGGGCCAGCGGTTCCGTTTCGACTACGCCCCCAACCGCGGGAGGGACGCGGTCGCCTGGACCAGCTGTTATCCCGGCGACGACGTGGTCGACATCGTCGGCATGGACTCCTACGACCAGGAGCCCGGCCGGACCTTCGACGAGCAGGTCACCCAGCCCTACGGACTCCAGCAGCAGGTCGACTTCGCGAAGGCGCACGGCAAGCGGATCTCGTACCCCGAATGGGGGCTGTTCCGGCACGGCGACAATCCCGAGTA
Organism: Streptomyces sp. NBC_00273; assembly: GCF_036178145.1. Lineage (NCBI taxonomy): Bacteria > Bacillati > Actinomycetota > Actinomycetes > Kitasatosporales > Streptomycetaceae > Streptomyces > Streptomyces sp. NBC_00273. The sequence goes on from NZ_CP108067.1 coordinate 5,522,009, forward strand.
CGTGCGGGGCATGCTGGCCTGGTTCGCCGAGCACCAGCCGCTCTACCAGAGCATCACCGACTACTGCCCGCACGGCGTGTGGCAGTGCGGGCAGAACCCGCGCTCCACGCAGGTGTTCCGGGAGTTCCTGTCCGCCGGGCCGATCGGGCCGACCGGGCCGATCGGTCCGACGGGGGCGATCGGTCCGACGGGATCGACGAAGGGCTCGCCGCGGCCCTGACCGCCCCGGAGAGCGGGCCCGCGGGAGCCGGTCTACGCCGGGACGCGGGGGAAGCGGGCCTGGAGGGTCCAGATGGCCGGGTTGTCGGCGAGGCCGTCGTGCATGTCGATCAGGTCGGCGATGAGGTCGTGCAGGAAGTCGCGCGCCTCGCGGCGCAGCAGGCGGTGGCTGAAGGTCAGCGGGGCTTCCTCGGCCGGCATCCAGTCGGCCTCGACGTCGACCCAGCCGAAGCGGCGCTCGAAGAGCATCCGGTCCGAGGACTCGGTGAAGTCGAGTTCGGCGAACTGCCGGTTGGCGGAGCGGTTGCCGCGGGGGTCCTTGTCGAGCTGCTCGACGATGTCGCACAGGGCCCAGGCGAAGTCCAGTACGGGCACCCATCCCCAGGCTGTGGACACTTCCCGGTCCTTGTCGGTGTCGGCGAGGTAGACGTCCCCGCAGAACAGGTCGTGCCGCAGGGCGTGGACGTCCGCGGAGCGGTAGTCGGTCTGCGGGGGGTCCGGGAAGCGCCGGGAGAGGGAGTAGCCGATGTCGAGCACGTAGCTGATGGTGTCACGGGTGCCGGGGGCGTTCACCTCCGGTGCCGGGGGCGTTCGCCTCCGGTGTCAGGGCAGGAGGCGCTGTTCCTTGGCCACGGAGACCGCGCCGGCGCGGGTGTCGACGCCGAGTTTGTCGTAGATGCGGCCCAGGTGGGTCTTGACGGTGGCCTCGCTGATGAACAGGGCGCGGGCGATGTCGCGGTTGCCCAGGCCCCGGGCCAGCTGGCCGAGGATGTCGAGTTCGCGGTCGGTCAGGGTGGGGCGGGTGCCGCGCATGTGGGCCATGACCCGGCTGGCCACCGGTGCGGACAGGGTGGTGCGGCCCTGGGCCGCGGAGTGGATCGCGGCGAAGAGTTCCTCCGGGCGCTCGGCCTTGAGGAGGTAGCCGGTGGCGCCGGCGCCGATCGCGCGGGTGATGTCCGCGTCGGTGTCGTAGGTGGTGAGGACCAGTACGTGCGGGGGCCGGGGGAGCGCCGTGATCCGGCGGGTCGCCTCGACGCCGTCGATGCCCTCGCCCAGCTGGAGGTCCATCAGGACCACGTCGGGGTGGAGCTTCGCGGCGAGGGCGACGGCCTCCTCGCCGCTGCCCGCCTCGCCGAGGACCTCGATGTCGGGCTCGCTGCCGAGCAGGGCCAGGAGTCCGGCGCGGACCACCACGTGGTCGTCGCAGAGGAGGATCGTGGTCATGGGGCCGGCTCCAGGGGGATGGCCGCGGAGAGGACGGTGCCCTCGCCCGGCGCGGATTCGATCGTCAGGGTGCCGCCGAGCTGGCGGACGCGGGCCCGCATGGCCGGGAGGCCGTGCCCGCGGTCGGCGGAGCGGGTGCCGGCGCGGGTGCCGGTACCGGTACCGGCACCGGTGCGGGGCTCCGTGAAGCCGTGGCCGTCGTCGGCGATGTCCAGGACGACCTGGTCGCCCAGGAAGCTCAGGGTGAGGGCGGCCGTACGGGCACCGGAGTGCTCGCGGACGTTGGCCAGCGCGCCCTGGGCTATGCGCAGCAGGGCGGACTGGACGCGGTCCGGGAGCGGTGTCGGGGTGCCCTCGAGGTGGAACCGGACCTCGATGTCCGGGCCGGCGTCGAGGGAGCGCAGGGCTTCGGCGAGGCCGGCGCCGTCGGCGAGCTCGCGCGGGGCCAGGTCGTGCACGAGCCGGCGGGCTTCGGCGAGGCCGTGGGCGGCGATGCCGGTGGCGGTACGGACGTGCGCGCGGGCGGTGGCCGGGTCGGTGTCCCAGGTGCGGTCCGCGGCCTGGAGCAGCATCTGCTGGCTGGACAGGTTCTGGGCGAGGGTGTCGTGGATCTCCATGGACAGCCGTTGCCGTTCGGCGAGGGTGCCTTCGCGGCGTTCGGTGGCGGCCAGCTCGCGGCGGGTGCGGATCAAGTCGTCGATGAGGGTGCGCTGGGCCCGGGCCTGGCGTTCCATGTGGACGAAGACGGCGGTGGCGAGGGCGGCGACGGCGGGCGGGGCCAGGAGGAGGTTGGGGTCGAAGGACTTGGCCAGCTGGAGCTGGGCGATCACCACGAAGCCGGTGAGGAGGGCCACGAGGACGATGGCGGCGCGCGGCGGGAGGGTGCGCAGGGCGGTGAAGAACAGCGGTACGGCGCACCAGGCGAAGCTCGGCGCGAGGACGACCAGAACCATCCAGGTGGTGACGACCAGGCCGAGCCACAGCAGCCGCCGGGTGGTGGGGGCGGCGCCGAGGGCGGGGCCGAGTACGTAGAGCAGGGCCAGGGTGATGCTGAGGGCGAGGATCCACGGGGTGCGGGGTTCGCCGGGGTGGCGGAGGAGGAAGCGGACCAGGGAGGCGCCGAGGAGGAGGAAGAACGTGGTGTGGGCGACCGTGGTCAGCGTGCGGGTGTCCGGCTTGCTGGCGGGGTGGCTCACCGGGTTGCTCCTGGTTTGCGAGGGGTGCGTTCATTGTCGCCTGCGGCGCCGCTCCGGGGCTCCGCCCCGCACCCCGCGCCTCAAACGCCGGCGGGGCTGGAGGAGCGGCGGGGCTGGAGGGGGCCGTGAACAGGAAATACCTCGCCGGAGGCGAGCCGCATCGACCGATCGGATGACCCCGGGGTCAGCCGGTCCGGTGGGCGGGGCGAGCCGGTACGGGGACGGGGTGCGCGGGGTTCCGGGCCGAGGCTTGGAGCAGTGAAGGAGCCGGTCCGACCGGCCCGGAGCGACCCGATGCCGACCCCGTGCCCCCGTGCCACCGTTCTCAGGAGCAGAGATGAACACCCGCACCCGCGTTCTCACCGGTACCGCCCTCGCCGTCGCCCTGGGCGCCGGAGCCTTCGGTGCCGTGAGCGCCAGCGCGACCCCCGCCTCCGACGTCGCCTCTGCGTCCGTCGACGCGGTCTCCTCGAAGAAGGACGGGCCGGCCGACAAGAACTTCACCACGACGACGCACCTCACCGTCGACGCCGCGACCCGCGCCGCCCAGGCCGCGCTGAAGGCCGCCGAGTCCGAGAACCAGAAGGTGACGGTCGCGGTCGTCGACCGCAACGGCAACACCATCGTCACCCTGCGCGGCGACGGCGCCGGTCCGCAGTCCTACGAGTCGGCGCAGCGCAAGGCCTTCACCGCCGTGTCCTGGAACGCCCCGACCTCGGTGCTCGTGGGCCGCCTCGCCCAGACCCCGAACCTGAAGGACATCCCCGGCACCCTCTTCCTCGGTGGCGGCACCCCGGTCCAGGCGAACGGCGCGCCCGTCGCCGGTGTCGGCGTGGCCGGTGCCCCGAGCGGTGACCTGGACGAGAAGTTCGCCAAGGCGGGCGTGGACGCGCTCGGCAAGTAACCCGCGGAGCGCCGACGCCTAGGATCGAGTGCGTGGAACTCCGTGCTCTCTCCCGCCTCGCCGCTCCTGCCGTCGCCGCCCTGCTCGCCCTCACCACGGGGTGTACGGGGGAGACGGTGCAGGGGCGGCCGGGTGCGTCGGGGCTGCGTGATCCGTACTTCCCCCGGGCCGGGAACGGTGGCTACCAGGTCGACCACTACGCGCTGGACCTGGACTACGACCCCGCCGACGGGCAGCTGCACGGTACGGCCGTGATCACGGCCCGCGCCGAGCAGGCGCTCAGCTCCTTCAACCTGGATCTCAGCGGCCTGGACGTCGAGGGCGTGACCGTCCAGGGCGAGGGGGCCCGGTACAACCGGACCGGCACCGAGCTGACCGTGCGCCCCGCCGAGGACCTGAAGAAGGGCGAGGTCTTCCGTACGGAGGTCGACTACAGCGGGAAGCCGAAGGCCCTCGCGGATCCGGACGGCGCCAAGGAGGGCTGGATCACCACGGAGGACGGCGCGGTCGCCGTCGGCGAGCCGGTCGGTTCGATGACCTGGTTCCCCGGCAACCACCATCCCAGCGACAAGGCCGCGTACGACATCACCCTCACCGTTCCGCGCGGCTACGAGGCGGTGTCGAACGGCGAGTTGCGCTCCCGCACCGAGGACGCGGACGGGCGGACCGCCTTCGCCTGGCACAGTCCGGAGCCGATGGCGAGCTATCTGGCGACCGCCGCCGTCGGGCGGTACCGGGTGACGACCGGGCGGACGCCCTCGGGGATCGGCCTCTACAGCGCCGTCGCGCCCGGGGAGGAGGCCGCGAACACCGGTCCGCTCGTGCGGCTGCCGGAGATGGTGGAGTGGAGCGGCGGCCGGTTCGGCCCGTACCCCTTCGCCACGGCGGGTGCGATCGTGGTGCCCGCCGGGACCCTCGCCTACGCGCTGGAGACGCAGGGCCGGCCCGTCTACTCCGGCGCGCCCAAGGACGATGAGCTCGTCGTGCACGAGCTCGCGCACCAGTGGTTCGGCAATTCGGTGTCGCCGAAGTCCTGGAAGGACATCTGGCTCAACGAGGGTTTCGCGACCTACGCCGAGTGGCTGTGGGCCGAGGACCACGGCGGGCCCACGGCGCAGCAGCACTTCGAGGCGTTCCTGGCCGGGGACACGGACGTGGACGAGGACGCCGGTATCGACTGGGACGCCTTCCCGCCGGCCTCCCCGCCCGGGCCCGAGGAGATCACCGCGGCTCCGGTGTACTACCGCGGCGCGATGGTCCTGCACCGGATCCGCCAGGAAGTGGGCGACGAGAAGTTCTTCGCCCTGGTGCGCGGCTGGGCCACCGACCACCGCCACGGGAACGCGAACACGTCCGAGTTCACCGCCTACGCCGAGAAGAAGACGGGGCAGGACCTGAAGGAGGTCTGGGACGTGTGGCTGTACGGGAAGGACCGGCCGAAGTAGCGGCCTACGCGGCCGAAGTGGCCCAAGTCCCCCAACTCCCCCAAGTGGCCCAAGCCCCCTGAGTGGCCCAAGTGGCCCAAGTGGCGACCCGGTCCGCTACGGGGCTTCGAGCGGCTTGCGCAGCACGGTGCAGTTGCGGCCCAGCTCGCGGTCCTTGGCCTTGCGCAGGGTGACGTACCCCTGGGACTCCCAGAAGGCGAGGGCCTCGGGGTTGTTGTCCAGTACGGCGATGCGGACGCCCGCGCGGCCGGCGGCGCGGAAGCGGTCCTCGACCAAGGTGGCCACGGTGCGGCCGTACCCCTCGCGGTGCGCGGTGGCGTCGATGAGCAGCAGGCCGATCCACGGGTCCGGGTCGTCGTCGGCGGGTGCCTGCGCGAGGGTGGCGGCCAGCCCGACGAGGCGTCCGGCGGAGCGGGCGAGGAGCACCTCGGCGCTGTCGTGGGCGAGTTCGCCGGCGAGCGCGGCGGCGACCTGTTCGACCGTGATGCGGTCCGGGTCGGGGAAGTCTCCGCTGAGTTCGAAGAACGCGTGGTTCGTCGAGTAGAGGGTGGCGATCTCGGCGAGTACCGGGCCGGGAAGGGCGCCGTCGATGGGGACGAGCGGGTGCAGGATCACCTGTCGAACGGTAGCGAAGCCCCCTCCCCGGACGGCCGGGAGGGGGCTTCACCAGCGCTGGTGTCCGGCGGGTGCCGGACCGTGCGGTCTTAGACGTTGACGCCGAAGTCCTGCGCGATGCCGGTGAGGCCGGAGGCGTAACCCTGGCCGACGGCGCGGAACTTCCACTCGGCGCCGTTGCGGTAGAGCTCGCCGAAGACCATGGCGGTCTCGGTCGCCGCGTCCTCGGAGAGGTCGTAGCGGGCGATCTCGGCGCCGCCGGCCTGGTTCACGACGCGGATGTACGCGTTGCGGACCTGGCCGAAGTTCTGGCTGCGGGCCTCGGCGTCGTAGATGGAGACAGGGAAGACGATCTTGTCCACGTCGGCCGGGAGGCCGGCGAGGTTGACGTTGATGGCCTCGTCGTCGCCCGCGCCCTCGCCGGTGCGGTTGTCACCGGTGTGGACGATGGTCTGGTCCGGGGTGGACTTGTTGTTGAAGAAGACGAAGTGGCCGTCGGAGACGACCTTGCCCGTCGGGTTGACCGCGATGGCCGAGGCGTCGAGGTCGAAGTCGACACCGGTGGTCGTACGGACGTCCCAGCCGAGGCCGACCGTGACGGCAGCGAGGCCCGGGGCCTCCTTCGAGAGCGAGACGTTGCCGCCCTTGGACAGGCTGACAGCCATGGGATTGTCCCTTTCCTCATCCAACATGCACGTACAGGCGGTCAAACTACCGCTGCCCCCTATAACGCGACGAGAGGCCGGTCGGGTTCCCGTCGTGAATTGTCCGTGACGGGGAATCTCCGTGAGCCGAATGCGGACGCCGGTAAATACGGGTGACGGCGGCCGCGCCGGGGGCGGATCATAGGGGCATGCCTGGTCCTTATGTCATCCGCGGTTCCGTCGTGCTTCCCGAGGGGGAGCTCGCCTGGCGGTTCTCGCGTTCCTCGGGGCCGGGCGGTCAGCACGTGAACACCTCGGACTCGCGCGTGGAGCTGCTGTTCGACCTGGCGGCCACCAAGGCGCTGCCCGAGGTGTGGAAGGAGCGGGCGCTGGAGCGGCTCGCGGCGAAGCTGGTGGACGGCGTGGTGACCGTACGGGCCTCCGAGCACCGCTCGCAGCTGCGCAACCGGGAGATGGCGCTGGTCCGGCTGGCCTCGCTGCTGGCCGAGGCGACGGCGCCGCCGCCGAAGCAGCGCCGGGCGACGAAGATCCCGCGCGGGATCAATGAGCGCCGGCTGCGGGAGAAGAAGGCGCGGGCCGAGACCAAGCGCGGCCGCACGGGCCGGGACTGGTAGCCCCGCCCGTGCCCGTCTTACGAGCCCAGGTGCCGGTAGCGCCCGCGGAAGTAGGTCAGCGGCTGCCCGTCCGGGGACGGCAGGCCGGCCGTCAGGACCCGGCCGACGACCAGGACGTGGTCGCCCGCCTCGACGCGGTTCTCCGTACGGCATTCAAGGGTGGCCAGGGCGCCGTTCAGCAGTGGTGCGCCGGAGGCCTCGCCGCGTACGTACGGCAGGTCGGCGAAGAGCAGCCGGTCGCTGATGCGGCCCTTCATCGAGAAGCGGCCCGCCACCTGGAGCTGGTGGTCGGCGAGGACCGACACCGCCCACAGGGGCTGTTCCGCCAGCAGGTCGTCCATCCGGGAGCCCTCGCGCAGGCTCACCAGGACCAGCGGCGGGTCCAGGGACACGGACATGAAGGCGGTCGCCGTCATGCCGACGTCCTCCCCGCGCGGGCCGTCCGCCGTCAGCGGGGGCTCGTGCGCGGTGATCAGGCACACGCCGGCCGCCAACCGGGACATCGCGGCCCGGAACTCGTCATTGCTCACTCCCTCAGCATGGGGGGTTCCGTGGGACGGGGCGGGTACGGGGGTCGTCTTCAGCACGCTGAAACGCTAATCTCGCCCTTCCGCGCCGCACATCGGGCCCTGGTCCGAGTCGCGCCCCCGCCCCTTGGCCTAGGCCCGGGCGTATCGTTTGCTCTCGAGAATGTGGGGGAGCGCTCCCAGTCAGTGCACGGGCCCGGTGCGCACCGATATTCACCTGATGTGACTTGAGTCACAGAGGGCAAGATTTGTTGACCCTGTGTACCTGCCGCACAGCTCACTGTGATTCAGTGGACGGGACACCGCAACGAAACGCCGATGACAAACCTGGAGTTGCTGTCGAGGTCTCGGGGAGAGCGAGCAATGGAGACCGAGTCGGAGCCGTACGTCCGTCTTGCGACCCTGCGGCAGCTGCATCGGGTGGTGGCCGAGCTCAATACGGCCCGGAGCCTGGCGGACACCCTGCAGACCGTCGTGGACGGCATCGTCGTGGGGCTCGGCTACGAACTCGCCTGTGTCAACCTCGTTCGCCCGGACGGTGATCTCGTCGTCGCCGCCTTCGCCGGCGATCCTGCTGCGGAGGCCCTCATCACCGGCCGCGTCGGCTCCCGCGCCTCCTGGGAGCGCCGCCTGACCATGGGTGAGAACTGGGACGGGCTCAGGTTCATCCCGCACACCGAGGGCTGGGTCCTCATGGAGGACGACGTCCCCCAATGGCACACCGACGGCCCCGATCCGCGGTTCGAGGACGAGTGGCACCCCGAGGACCGGCTCTACGCGCCCATGTACGCGTCCGGCGGGGAACTTCTGGGTGTCATTTCGGTGGACAGGCCGCGCAACGGCCGCCGGCCCGGCGCCTGGGGCCGCGAAGCGCTCCAGATGTACGCCTTCCAGGCGGCGATTGCGATCAGCAATGCCAGGCTCCGGGCGAACATGCAGCGCGCCCTGGTCCGGCTGGAGCGCGAGCAGCAGGCGCTGCGGGCCAGCGAAGAGTCGTTCCGCCAGGCCTTCGAGTACGCACCCAGCGGGATGGCGATCGCCGAGATGGGCGGGGACCAGCACGGCCGGCTGCTGCGGACCAACGACGCGCTCTGCCGGCTGCTCGGTCGGCCCGCCTCCGTCCTGCGCCGCTACTCCTTCTCCGACCTGGTCCATCCCGAGGACATCGGCACCTTGCTGCGCACCTCCGCCGAGGGCGGCCGCGCCGAGCTGCGGCTGGGGCGCCGCGACGGTACGTACGTATGGGTCTCGCTGCGGAACTCGGTCGTCGCCGACGCCGCCGACGGGCCCCGGTTCCTGCTCACGCACGTCGAGGACATCGAGGAGCGCAAGCGGCACGAGCTCCAGCTCGCCCACCGCGCCAGCCACGACTCGCTGACCGGCCTGCCCAACAGCGCCGAGCTGCGGGCCCGGCTCGGTGCCCGGCTGTGCCGTAGGCCACAGTCCGTACGGGCCAGCGCGATCGAGGCGCTGGACGCGGCCTTCGAGGGGCGCGACGGATACGACGGGCACGCCGCGCACGGGGGTCATGCGGCGCACGCGGGGCACGACGGGCACCCGGTGGGGGCGGAGGCGGGTGGTGCCGGTGAGCACGGGTTTCATGCCGACGGCCCCGACCGGTTCACGGGGGCCGACCCCTTCGAATTCCCCGGGGCGCCGCCCGCCCCGTCGGACGGTCCGTACGACCACCACGTGCACACGGTGGCGCCCGCGACCGACATCGACGACGGGACGAAGGGGCTCGCGGTCCTCTTCTGCGACCTGGACGGCTTCAAGTCGATCAACGACCGGTTTGGTCACCACACGGGCGACGCGGTCCTGATCGAGGTGGCCCGGCGGCTGACGACCGGCGTCAGGGACGGTGACACCGTCGCTCGGCTGGGTGGTGACGAATTCGTCGTCCTGGCCGACGGCCTGGGCGCCGCCGACGCCGCCGACCTCGCCGTCCGGCTGCGCAACGCGATCATCCCGCCGATCCGGGTGGACGGCCGTGCGGTGCGGGTCGGGGCCAGTTTCGGCATCGGCTGGGCCAGCTGCGGGATGTCCGCCGACGAGGTGCTGCGCTCCGCCGATCAGCGGATGTACATCGAGAAGAGGTCCCGGTCGAAGGCCCATCGCAGGGCCGGCTGACGCGGTCTGCCGCTCGTGGGCGCACCTGTTCGGGGTAGGCTCCCGGGGGTCGAAAGGAGTGACCTGCGATGACGACGCCCGCGAACAACGGCCCGCACGGTGGGGCGAACAAGCCCGAGGACGACGATCCGTTCGGCTACCTCTACGAGGACGGCCAGGCGGCCGGAGCCACCCCGCCCACGTCGGGCGGTGGATACGGGTACCCCGGAGCGTCGGCGGGCGGTCACCCCGGTCCCCAGCCCGGCGTCCCCCGCACCTCGCACCACCAGGTGCGTACGGTCGGCGAGCGCAGGAACGGCGGCCAGCGCGGACCCGTCCCGCAGCAGAGCCCGGGCTACCAGGCCCAGTACCAGGCCCCCGAAGCGCTCCAGGCGGGCGGCTACGGCGTTCCGCAGCAGGCGCACGCCCCGCAGCACCAGACCCAGACGACTCCGCACCCGGGTGGTCACGGCGGTGGTGGCTCCAGCCGGCGCGGCCTGCTGATCGCGGCCGTCGCGGTGGTCGCCGTGGTCGTGATCGGCATCGTCGCCGCCCTGCAGTTCGGTGACAAGGACAAGGACAAGGGCGAGGGACAACCCACCGCGAACGACGGTCAGCAGTCGGCGGCCCCCCAGAACCCGGCCAGCCCCGCCCCGAGCAGCCCGAAGCCCTCGCAGGCCCCGCTGCCCAAGGGCGAGGCGGCCGGTGCGGGCATGGTGCTGACCGGCGGTGCGCGGCTGGAGAGCACGGTGCCCGGTTCGAAGAGCTCGGGCGGCCAGTACGTCTCCGGCTTCAACCAGGTCGGTGCTGCGCTCACCTGGACGGTGGACGTGCCGGAGGCGGGCGAATACACGCTGTTCGTCAACTACGGCGTTCCCGGCAAGCCCGGCAAGGCGACCCTCACGGTCAACGGGCAGAGCCCGAACCAGTCGCTGAACCTGGACAACTTCGCCAAGGCGGCGGACGGCGCCTGGGACAAGGGCTGGACGCGCACGTTCGCGTTCATCAACCTCAAGAAGGGCACGAACGCGATGAAGATCTCGTGCGAGGCCGGCAACCAGTGCGACGTCGTCTTCGACCAGCTGGAGCTGGCTTCGGGCCACGTCAGGCGCTGACCACGCCGACGGCGCTGACCGCACTGACGGACGCCCCCGGAACGCACCAGGTTCTGCCGCGCACGCGCGGCAGAGCCTGGTTCCGTTTGTGCGCGGGCCCGCTAGCCGCAGTGCACCCAGCCGGTGGTCTCCCGGTGGGTCTTCTCGAGGTAGCTGGAGTTCTCGGTCAGCCAGGAACCCGTGATGAAGCCGGTGAGCTTGACGCACGCGCCGGCGGCGGAGACGAAGACCGGGCCCGCGTACTGGGTGTAGGCGCGCTGGCCGTCGCTGTCGGACCTGCCGTTGCTGGCGTCGATGGAGATGCCCATGCCGTCGGTGACCCCGAACTTGGAGTCGCGGCGCAGGATCGCGCAGTTCTTGCCGGTGGACTTGTTGTAGTACAGGTACATCACGCCGGCGCCGGTGGCGCCGCGGTCGTCACCGAGCGGGTAGGCGTCCTGCTGGTAGTAGCCCGCGCCGCAGGAGCCCCCCGAGACCGTCTGGGCCTGGGGGGACGGCGGCCAGGGTGGAGACGGCCACTACGCCGGTGGTGATGGCGAGTGCCCTGCGGGAAATTCGGTTCATGTGCCTCTACCTGGCATTTTCGTAGATCAACAGCGTCCGCGATCGGGGTCGACGGAATCATGATCACAGTTGGCTGAAAAGGTGGCTTTGCGCCGCGGAGGGGTCGTCAAAAGTGTTGCCTGCGCGACACTTTGATGGATCCTCAGCCGGATCCGTGGAGTCGTCAGCCGCCGTCGGTGACGCGTACGGCGTGCCGCAGGTCTTCGTAGACGCCGGGGTCGAACTCCCCCGCCGTCGGGGCCGCGACCGTGGCCGCGGACAGGGCGACCGCACGGGTGAGGCGGTCCGGCCAGTCCGCGCCCTCCACCAGGGCCGACAGCAGGCCGGCGACCACGGAGTCGCCCGCTCCGGTCGGGTTGCCGGACAGCCGGCGCGGCGGGGCCGCCTGCCAGGAGCCCTCGGCGGTGGAGGCCAGCAGGCCGGCCGGGCCGAGTGAGGCGACCACCGCGTGGGCGCCCCGGCGGCGGGCGTCGCGGGTGGCGGGGAGCGGGTCGCAGGATCCGGTGAGCTCGGCCAGTTCGGCGGCGTTCGGCTTGATGATCTCCGGGCGGGCGGCCACTCCGCGGCGCAGGGCCTCGCCGCTGGTGTCCAGCAGGACGGGCACCCCGGCCGCGCGGGCCGACCGCACGAGCAGCGCGTACGCGCCCACCGGCACGCCCGGCGGGAGGCTGCCGCACAGGGCCACCGCGCGGGCGCCGCGCACGAGGTCCTCGAAGTGGGACAGGAACCGCGACCACTCGGCGGCGGTGATCTGCGGGCCCGGCTCGTTGAACTGCGTGGTGTCGCCGGAGGCCGCGTCGGTGACGGCGACCGTGCGGCGGGTGTTGCCCGCGACGGGAACCAGGGCGTCGACCACGCCCGGCGACTGCGCGAGCAGCCCCCGTACGACGGAGCCGACGGGGCCGCCGGCGAAGCCCGTCGCGGTCACCTCGTGGCCGAGGGCGGCCAGGACGTGCGCGACGTTGATCCCCTTGCCGCCGGGGCGTTCGGTGACGGTGGAGACCCGGTGCGAGGCGTGCGGAACCAGCCGCGGCACTTGGTACGTGACGTCGAGCGCGGTGTTGAGCGTCACGGTAAGGATCATGGGCACTCCCGGGTCTGATGCTGCCGGGATCATGCCAAACGTAGGGCGGTCGGCCCAGTCCCGGGGCCGACCGTCTTCCTTCCGCGCAGCCGCAGGGCCGTCAGATCGGCGGTCAGGAGGGCGGGCTGACGATCCATTCGCCGCGGCGCATGACTCCCTTGACGTCGAACGCGGCGTCCAGCACGACGAGGTCCGCGTACTTGCCGGGCTCCAGCGAGCCGATCTCGTCGTACAGGCCGATCAGCTTGGCCGGGTTGGCGGAGATCGCCTGGACCACGGACTCCACCGGCAGCTTGTCGAGGGTCACCGAGCGCTTGAAGGCGGTGTCCAGGGTCAGCGTCGAGCCGGCGATGGAGCCGCCCTCCACCAGCCGTGCCACGCCGTGCTTGACCTCGACCTCCAGCGGGCCGAGGTGGTAGGTCCCGTCGCCGAAGCCGGCCGCGTCCATCGCGTCGGTGATCAGCGCGACGCGGTGCGCGCCCGCGTGGTGGAAGGCCAGTTCCAGTGCCGCCGGGTGCAGGTGGGTGCCGTCGTTGATGAGTTCGACGGTGATCCGCTCGTCCTCCAGCAGCGCGGCGATCGGGCCGGGTTCGCGGTGGGCGAGGGGCGGCATCGCGTTGAAGAGGTGGGTGGCCACGGTCGCGCCCGCGTCGATGGCGGCGCGCGTCTGCTCGTACGTGGCGTCCGTGTGGCCGATCGCCGCGATGACCCCGTGTTCGGCGAGCAGCCGTACGGAGTCCAGGCCGCCCGGCAGTTCGGTGGCGAGGGTGAACATGCGGGCGGCGCCGTGCGCGGCGTCGATGAGCTTGCGGACCTCGGCCGGGTCGGGGTCGCGGAGCAGGTCCTCCTTGTGGGCGCCCTTGCGGCAGGGGTTGATGAACGGCCCCTCGAAGTGGATGCCGGCGATCTCGCCCGCTTGCGTCAGCTCGGCGAGCAGCCCGGCCCGCCGGGCGAGTTCGTCCAGGTCCCCGGTGACGGTGGAGGCGACCAGGGTGGTGGTGCCGTGCTCGCGGTGGGTGCGGACTCCCTTGAGGACGTCCTCGGCGGTGCCGGAGGTGAACGAGGCGCCGCCGCCACCGTGGTTGTGCATGTCGACGAAGCCGGGGACGATCCAGTGCCCGGACAGGTCGACGCTCCGCGCACCTTCGTGGGCGCTGCCGGCGATGCGGTCGCCGTCGACGATGATCCTGCCGTTCGCCACCGTTCCGGTGGGCAGCACCACCCTGGCGCCCGAAAGAACAGTGCTGTGCGCGCTTCCGGACATCAGGCAGGTACCTCCGTGGCGAGTAGGTCCCAGGCGAGCAGCCCTGCGCCCAGGCATCCGGCGGTGTCCCCGAGGGCAGCCGGAACGATGTGGGGGAGCCGCTGGAACGTCACGCGCTCCTCCACGGCCGCCCGTAGTGGTGTGAACAAGGTCTCCCCGGCTTCCGCCAGCCCGCCGCCGATGATCAGCGTGCGCGGGTCCAGCAGGGTGATCGCGGTGACCAGTCCGTCGGCGAGGGCGCCGACGGCGGCCAGCCAGACCTCCCGGGCGCGCGCGTCGCCGGACGCGACGGCCTTGGCGCAGTCCGCGGCGTCGGCCTCCGGGTCGCCGGAGGCCGCGGCCCAGGCGCGGCTGACGGCCGCGGCGGAGGCGAGGGTCTCCAGGCAGCCGTGCTGGCCGCAGCCGCAGGCGGGGCCGCCCGGGCGCACCACGATGTGCCCGATCTCGCCCGCGTAGCCGTGGGCGCCGGCCTCGATGCGGCCGGCGATGCCGATGGCTCCGGCGATGCCGGTGCCGAGCGGGACGAAGAGGAAGCGGTCGGCGCCCCGGCCGGCGCCGATGCGGCCCTCGGCGAGTCCGCCCGTGCGCACGTCGTGGCCGAGGGCCACGGGGATGCCGCCGAGGCGGCTGCTGAGCAGGGCGCGCATCGGTACGTCGCGCCAGCCCAGGTTCGCCGCGTAGACGGCGATCCCCTGCTCGGCGTCGACGATGCCCGGAACGGCGACGCCGGCGGCCGAGGCGGGCCGTCCGAAGCGTTCCCGGCCGATGTCGAGCAGCTCGGCGGCGAAGTCCTGGATCGTCTCGACGACGGCGTCGGGGCCCCGCTCGCGGCCGGTGGCCCGGCGTGCTTCGTGGAGCAGGGTGCCTCCCCCAGCTACCGCAGGGTGGTGCCCCCCTGCGGCGACCAGGGCGGCCTTCATCCCGGTGCCGCCCACATCGAGGGCGATGACGTGTTTCACGGGTTTCACAGAGACAGTCTCGCGTGCTCGGCGGGGAAAGGTCTAGTCCAATGAGGGAGATTGTTGAGCGGCCATACAAATTCGGGATCCAGGTCGGGAGCTCGATGTGGACGAGCCGCCAAAGTGGTGTAGACCTTACGTGGATCGTACGTACAAGAAGTGGTGGATGGAGAACTGTGAAGGGCCGTTACCTGAGCCTGGCCGCGTCCGGCGCCGTGCTGTGCCTGACTGCCGTGACGCTGACGGGCTGCGGAGCCCTCGACGGGCTCACCGGAGACAACGAGGTGACCCTGCGGGTCGTGGCGGCCGACTACGGGGACAATCCGCAGAACTCCTCCGAGGCCTACTGGAAGGACCTCGCCGCGGGCTTCGAGAAGGCCAACCCGGGCACCAAGGTCGAGGTCAGCGTCTACTCCTGGTCCGAGGTCGACGCCAAGGTCGCCGAGATGGTCAAGGCCGGCAAGGCCCCCGACATAGCCCAGATCGGCGCCTACTCCGACTACGCGGCCGCCGGCAAGCTGTACTCGGCGGAAGAGCTGCTCTCCGTGAAGACCGAGGCCGACTTCCTCGGACCGCTCGCGGACGCCGGCAAGGTCAAGCAGGTCCAGTACGGCATGCCCTTCGTGGCCAGCACCCGGCTGCTCTTCTACAACGAGAAGCTGCTCTCCGACGCCGGTGTGATCGGCAAGGACGCCAAGGGCTGGCAGCCGAAGAACTGGGCGGACCTCGAAGCCGCCGCCAAGAAGCTCAAGGCCGCGAACGTGCCCACCCCCTTCGCGGTGCCGCTGGGCCGCGAGGAGGCGCAGGCCGAGACGATGATGTGGATGCTCGCGGGCGGCGGCGGCTACACCGACAACGAGGAGTCGTACGCGATCGACTCCGCCCCCAACGCCAAGGCGCTGGAGTTCCTGCGGGACAAGATGGTCGGCCAGGGGCTGACCGGCCCCGTGGAGCCCGGCAAGCTGGACCGCCAGGCCGCCTTCGACGGCTTCGCCAAGGGCGAGGTCGGCATGCTCAACGGGCACCCGACCCTGCTCAAGCAGGCCGCCGCCAAGGGCGTGAAGTTCGGCATGGTGCCGCTGCCCACCGCCGACGGCAGCGACCAGCCCGCGATGGGCGTCGCGGACTGGATCATGGCCTTCAAGAACGGCCACCGCCAGGAGTCCGGCAAGTTCCTGGACTTCCTGTACCAGCCGAAGAACGTGACGGCCTTCACCGAGAAGTACGACCTGCTGCCCGCCACCACCAGCGGCTACCAGGCCAAGCAGGCCGCCACGGGCGGCTCGGCCCCGCAGCTGAGGCCCTTCCTGACGGCCCTGCCGAACTCCCGGCTGTACCCCGTCGGCAAGAAGTCCTGGGCGGGCGTCAGCGAGGACATCAAGCAGAACATCGGCAAGACCGTCCAGCCGGGCGGACAGCCCGCGAAGGTGCTGGAGCAGATCGCCAAGGCCGCCCGGGCGGCGGACCCGCGCTGAGTGGTGGCGGCGGGCCGGGTGTCAGAGCGCGGCGTTAATCTGGCGGTATGACGGACGAGGGGCAGCTGACGGCCACGGAGGCCGCGGTGCTCGCGTACGAGGGACGCACCTGGCCCGGGCCCGGAGCCAAGGAACGGGCCATCCGGGAAGGGCTGGGGATGACCCCCGTCCGCTACTACCAGTTGCTCAACGCACTGATGGACGACCCGCGCGCCCTGGCCCACGCCCCGGGCACCGTGAACCGGCTGCGCAGGATCCGAGAGGCCCAGCGAGCCCGGCGATAGCCGTAGCCGTGGCACCGCCCGGCCGTTAGGGTCGTGCGTATGGGGAGTCATCCGCACGACCTGCCGATGCCCGTCACCGCAGCCGGACGCGAGGGACTCGAAGCCCTGCTCCGCGCACCCCGCCGGTCCGTGGTCGCCCTGGACTTCGACGGCACGCTCGCCGACATCGTCCCGGACCCGGACCAGGCCCGCGCCCACCCCGGAGCCGTCCCGGCCCTGTCCGCACTCGCCCCCGAGGTCGACTCGGTGGCGGTGATCACCGGCCGGCCGGCGGGCGTCGCCGTCCGCTACGGGGGCTTCGCCGGAGTCCCCGGTCTGCAGCACCTGGTCGTCCTCGGCCACTACGGAGCCGAACGGTGGGACGCCGTCAGCGGCATCGTCCACGCGCCCGCCGAGCACCCCGGGGTGGCGGCGGTCCGGGCGGAGCTGCCGGGGTTCCTGGATTCCATCGGGGCCTGGCGCGGCACCTGGATCGAGGAGAAGGGCCGGGCGCTGGCCGTGCACACCCGGCGGGCTGAGGACCCGGCGGCGGCCTTCGCGGCGCTGCGGGAGCCGCTGGCGGAGCTCGCGGCGCGGCACGGGCTGATGGTCGAGCCGGGGCGGGCGGTGCTGGAGCTGAGGCCGCCCGGCATGGACAAGGGCGTCGCCCTGACCGAGTTCCTGGCGGAACGGGACGCGGAGGCGGTGCTGTACGCGGGCGACGACCTGGGTGACCTGGCGGCGTTCTCGGCGGTGGAGAAGGGGCGGGCGGACGGCTTGCCGGGGCTGCTGGTGTGCAGTGGCTCCGCGGAGGTCCCCGAGCTCGCCGCGCGGGCCGACCTGGTCCTCCCCGGACCGGGCAAGGTCGCCGCCTTCCTGGCCGCCCTGGCCGAAGCCCTGCGGGACTGACCGGCCGCAGCCGTCTGCGGCGCCGTGCTCGGGGGCCAGCCCCCGAACCCCCGCGCCTCAAACGCCGGCGAGGCTGGACTTGCGGGGCTCCGCCCCCGGACCCCCCCGCCTCAAACTCCCCCAGCTACCGCTGGGAGGTGCCCCTGGCGGGGCTGGATCTTTCAGCCGTCCGGCGTTTGAGGACCGGGTCCGGGCAGAGCCCGGTTTTTCAGCCCCGCCGGCGATCGAGGCGCGGGGTCTGGGGCCGAGCCCCAGCAGTGGATCAGGTCAAGGCTGCGAGCTGGGCCTCGAACCAGGCCGTCGGGGGGAGGGCCGTCGCCGCTGCCGCGAGGCGCTTGGTGCGTTCCGCGCGTTCGCCGATCGGCATGGACAGCGCCGCGTGCAGCGCATCCGCCGTCGCCGTCACGTCGTACGGGTTCACCGTCAGCGCGTCCTGGCGGAGCTCCTCGTACGCCCCCGCCCCGGTGGACAGCACCAGCACGCACCCCGCCTCCGACACCACCGGGATCTCCTTCGCCACCAGGTTCATCCCGTCCCGCACCGGATTCACCAGCGCCACGTCCGCCAGCCGGTACGCCGCCAGCGAGCGCTCGAAGTCGTCCTTCACCGACACCAGCACCGGCTGCCAGTCCTCCGTACCGAACTCCGCGTTGATCTCCGCCGCCAGGTCCCGCACCGACTGCGTGTAGTCCCGGTACACCTTCAGGTCCTGCCGCGACGGGTACGCCGACGCCAGGTGGACCACCCGGCCCCGCCACTGCGGGCGCGCGGTCAGCAGCTCCCGGTAGGCCAGCAGGCCGCGCAGGATGTTCTTCGACAGTTCCGTGCGGTCCACGCGGACGATCGTCCGCAGGCCGTCGACCTCCGCCCGCAGCTCCGCCAGCTTGGCGTTCACCTCCGGCCGGTTCGCCAGTGCCCGCAGTTCGTCCCCGTCCACACCCAGCGGGTACGCGCGCACGTGCGTGGTCCGGGTGGACCACACCGAGTACCGCTGGTGCTCCACCACCGAGCCGCCGCGCACCTCCGACCGCCCCCATGCGTCGTCGAGCCGCGCCGATCCCAGGAACTCCGCCGCCCAGGCCTCGGTGTGGAAGCCGAGCACGTCCGCGCCGAGCATGCCCCAGAGCAGCGTCTCGCGGACCGTGTCGGGCAGCACGGAGAGATAGCCGGGCGCGGCCCACGGGGTGTGCGTGAAGTGCGCGATCCGCAGGTCGGGACGGAGCACCCGCAGCAGTCCGGGCACCAGTGCCAGGTGGTAGTCCTGGACCAGTACCTGCGCGCCCTGCCCGGCCTCCGCGGCCAGTGCCTCGGCGAAGGCCTGGTTGTAGCGCTCGTACGACTCCCACCGCCGGCGGAACTCGGCGTCGAAGACCGGTTCGCGCGGGATGTCGTACAAGTGGTGGTGCGTGAACCACAGCACAGAGTTGGCGATGCCGTTGTACGCATCGTCATACATCGTGGGATCGAAGTCCAACATCCGGACGCCCGGCTCGGCCACGCCCCGCCGGACCGCCTCCCGGTCCGCGTCCGACAGCGCCGCACAGATCCACAGCGCGTCCGGCTGCTCGGCGAGGGCCGTGGAGAGTCCGGAGACGAGACCGCCCCCGCCGCGCCGGGCACTGAGCGTCCCGTCCTCGGCAAGGGCGTAGGAGAGGGGGCCGCGGTTCGCTGCGACGAGCACCTGGGAAGCCATGCCGCCAACCTAGCCCGGCCCGCACCCGCTCAAACCGTACGTTCGCTCACGCCACGCGACGCAGCGCGTACTCCTTGATGCCCGCCATCGGCGGCCGCTCCTCCGTGTCCACCGGGTACGTCCGCGGCCGGAAACCCTCCGGTCCGCGCTCGAACTGCGTGAGCTCCGGTCGTACGAGGTGCCCGCGCGAGAGCCGTACCTGGGCGGTGCGGTAGATCGCCGCGGCCATCCGGCCCAGCGCCTGCCCGTCCTGGTGGCGGTGGACCCGTACGCCCACGTCCACCTGGGCCAGTGCGTCCAGCCCGACCGTGTGCAGCGCGTCGACCAGCAGACCCAGTTCGACGCCGTAGCCGACGGGGAACGGCAGCTGCTCCAGCAGGGAGCGGCGCACCGCGTACTCGCCGCCCAGCGGCTGCACGAAGCCGGCCAGCTGTGGCCAGTGGAGGTTGAGGAGCGGGCGGGCGACCAGCTCGGTGACCCGGCCGCCCTGCCCCGGGGCGTCCCCCAGCGGCCGGTCGTACATCGCCTTGACGAACTGCACGTCGGGGTCGGTCAGCAGTGGTCCGACGATGCCGGAGACGAAGGTCGCGGAGAAGTCCCGCAGGTCGGCGTCGACGAAGCAGACGACGTCCCCGCCGGTGGCCAGCAGCGAACGCCACAGCACCTCGCCCTTGCCGGGCAGCGCCGGGACGCGGGGCAGGATCTCGTCGCGGTGCACCACCCGGGCCCCGGCCTTCGCCGCGACCTCCGCGGTGCGGTCGGCGGAGCCCGAGTCGATGACGACCAGCTCGTCCACCAGAGGGACCGGCAGTCCCTCGATCAGCTCACGCCGGATGACCTCGACGATCGTGCCGACCGTCGCCTCCTCGTCCAGCGCGGGCAGCACCACGCTGACCGTGGTCCCGGCCGCCCGTTTCCGGTCGAGCAGCTGGTCGAGCGGTCGGTCGGCGGCGGACCAGGAGCGGTCGGCCAGCCATCGCTCCACCTCTTCCAGCACCCTCAGCACTCCCTGCGTGTCGGCGATATTCGCCCTTATGTGATCCATCTCGAGGTTCGGACGCCTGTCTCAACCGCCCGGGCCTTCGGTTACAGTCTTGAACAACGCGAAGGACCACCGCATGCCGGGGGTCCCGCGCACAAACGCACCGGCGCGCCATAGAGCGCGTGTGCCGGTGCCATACCGCTCATCCAGAGGGGCAGAGGGACACGGCCCGTTGAAGCCCCGGCAACCCTCCAGTCGGTTCTCGCGATCGCGCGTCAGCGCTCGTCAGCGAGGTCCCCGGCTAGGGAAGGTGCCAATTCCGTCTCATGGCGAAGTGCGCCATGGGGAAGATGAGGAGAAAGGGCCTCGCCATCATGGCTGCACAGACTGTCGCCACCTCTGTTGATCTCGGACCCGCCACCGGCCTTTCCTGTCGCGAGTGCGGTACCCGTTTCGAGCTCGGCCCCATCTTCGCGTGCGCCGAGTGCTTCGGACCGCTGGAAGTCGCCTACGACCTGCCGACCGGCGACCCCGAGGCCCTGCGCGCCGCGATCGAGGCCGGCCCGGGCAACATCTGGCGCTACGCGCCGCTGCTGCCCGTCCCCGCGAACGTGGCCGACAAGCCCAGCCTGAACCCCGGCTTCACCAAGCTCGTGGACGCGGCCAACCTGGCCAAGGAACTGGGCATCACCGGCAAGCTGTACGTCAAGGACGACTCCGGCAACCCGACGCACTCCTTCAAGGACCGCGTCGTGGCCATCGCCGTCGAGGCCGCCCGCGCCTTCGGCTTCACCACCCTGTCCTGCTCCTCCACCGGCAACCTGGCCGGCGCCGTCGGCGCCGCGGCCGCCCGGGCCGGCTTCCGCTCCTGCGTGTTCATCCCGCACGACCTGGAGCAGGGCAAGGTCGTCATGGCCGGTGTGTACGGCGGCGACCTGGTCGGCATCGAGGGCAACTACGACGACGTCAACCGCTTCTGCTCCGAGCTCATCGGCGACCCGCTGGGCGAGGGCTGGGGCTTCGTCAACGTCAACCTGCGTCCTTACTACGGCGAGGGCTCCAAGACGCTGGCGTACGAGATCTGCGAGCAGCTCGGCTGGCAGCTGCCCGACCAGATCGTGATCCCGATCGCGTCCGGCTCGCAGCTGACGAAGATCGACAAGGGTCTGCAGGAGCTCATCAAGCTCGGCCTCGTCGAGGACAAGCCGTACAAGATCTTCGGTGCGCAGGCCGAGGGCTGCTCCCCGGTGTCGACCGCCTTCAAGGCCGGTCACGACGTGGTCCGCCCGCAGAAGCCGAACACCATCGCCAAGTCGCTGGCCATCGGCAACCCGGCGGACGGCCCGTACGTCCTGGACATCGCCCGCCGCACCGGCGGTTTCGTCGAGGACGTCACCGACGAGCAGGTCGTCGAAGCCATCAAGATCCTCGCGCAGACCGAGGGCATCTTCGCCGAGACCGCGGGCGGCGTGACCGTCGGCGTGACGAAGAAGCTCATCGACAACGGGCAGCTCGACCCGACGCTGACCACCGTCGTCCTCAACACCGGTGACGGCCTCAAGACCCTGGAGGCGGTGGCCGCGGACAGCGGGCAGACCGCCACCATCCGCCCGAGCCTGGACGCGTTCCGCGCCGCCGGCCTCGCCTGATCTTCTCCCTTCTGCACCCGGAAAGGCAGTAGCGCCATGAGCGTCAACGTCCGCATCCCCACCATCCTGCGCACCTACACCGGCGGCGTCGCCGAGGTCCCGGCCGAGGGTGCGACCCTCGCCGAGGTCATCGAGTCCCTGGAGAAGAACCACCCGGGCATCGCCGCGCGCGTCCTGGACGACCAGGGCAAGCTGCGCCGCTTCGTGAACGTCTACGTCAACGACGACGACGTGCGCTTCGAGGGCGGGCTGCAGGCGGCGACGCCGGACGGCGCCGGCGTCTCGATCATCCCGGCCGTCGCCGGCGGTTGCTGATCCCCCGGATCTCCACCGCGTCTTCCCCGTCACCGCTCCGGTGACGGGCGCAAAACGAAATTGCCCCCTCCGCTAAAAGCGGAGGGGGCAATTCTGCTTGATTGGGCACGGTAGGGTTGGGGAAGTCCCCTCCGCTGTTCTTGCCCCCTGCATATGAACGGGCCGCGCAAGGGTCGACATCGGGCCAACATGCGAGTGCGCTATGGGGCTTTGGCGAGATATGTCGGGCCCGAGTTGCCCGGGAGTATGGCAACTTTTCACTCTATTTCAATGTTTCTCGGTGTCCAGAATTCTCATCGGATTGACCTGTTGCAGACAGCATCCGCGCAGATACATTCAGCCTCGGTCGAAGCGTTCCGACGCAAGTTCTGACCCGGGATCGTGAAGTGCGTTCCTGCGCAAGGGCCAGTAATAGGGGAGTTAGGCATGGCTCAGGGCACCGTCAAGTGGTTCAACGCGGAGAAGGGCTACGGCTTCATCGCGGTCGACGGTGGTGCGGATGTGTTCGTCCACTACAGCGCCATCCAGATGGACGGGTACCGCACCCTTGAAGAGGGTCAGCGGGTCGAGTTCGAGATCTCGCAGGGCCAGAAGGGTCCGCAGGCGGACATGGTCAAGCTCGCACTCGGCTAGTCCTGGAGCGATCGACCACCGACGCACGGTCTTCAGCGAAGACCTGGAACACCACGAGGGGCCCACATCCTGGACACGGGATGGGGCCCCTCGTGCGTGTGCCCGGTAGTAGCCGGGCATCACTCGAAGCCGCTTGCACTCGAGGGGGTCGAGTGCTAATCATTGGCGTTAGCACTCTCTGGTTGAGAGTGCTACTGAACGAGGACCGGGTCGGTGAGGCCCGCAGGGTCCGGCGGGAAGGAACCGCCGGGCACGCAGGCCGTCCGTCGCGGGCGCGGGCGCGGTCCAGGAGCAATCCACCGCTGTCCGGGAGGACCACTTCAGATGGCCAAGATCATTGCGTTCGACGAGGAGGCCCGCCGCGGCCTCGAGCGTGGGATGAACCAGCTCGCCGACGCCGTCAAGGTCACCCTTGGCCCCAAGGGTCGCAACGTCGTCCTTGAGAAGAAGTGGGGCGCCCCCACGATCACCAACGATGGTGTTTCCATCGCCAAGGAGATCGAGCTCGAGGACCCGTACGAGAAGATCGGCGCCGAGCTGGTCAAGGAAGTCGCCAAGAAGACGGACGACGTCGCCGGCGACGGTACGACCACCGCCACCGTGCTGGCCCAGGCGCTCGTCCGCGAGGGCCTGCGCAACGTGGCCGCCGGTGCCAACCCGATGGCCCTCAAGCGCGGTATCGAGAAGGCCGTCGAGGCCGTCTCCGCCGCCCTGCTCGCCCAGGCGAAGGATGTCGAGACCAAGGAGCAGATCGCTTCGACGGCCTCCATCTCCGCCGCCGACACCCAGATCGGCGAGCTCATCGCCGAGGCCATGGACAAGGTCGGCAAGGAAGGCGTCATCACCGTCGAGGAGTCCCAGACCTTCGGTCTGGAGCTCGAGCTCACCGAGGGCATGCGCTTCGACAAGGGCTACATCTCGGCGTACTTCGCCACCGACATGGAGCGCATGGAGTCGTCCCTCGACGACCCGTACATCCTGATCGTCAACTCCAAGATCGGCTCGGTCAAGGACCTGCTGCCGCTCCTGGAGAAGGTCATGCAGTCCGGCAAGCCGCTGCTGATCATCGCCGAGGACGTCGAGGGCGAGGCGCTCTCCACCCTCGTCGTCAACAAGATCCGTGGCACCTTCAAGTCCGTCGCCGTCAAGGCCCCGGGCTTCGGTGACCGCCGCAAGGCCATGCTCGGTGACATCGCCATCCTCACGGGCGGCACGGTCATCTCCGAGGAGGTCGGCCTCAAGCTGGAGAACGCCGGTCTCGACCTGCTCGGCCGCGCCCGCAAGGTCGTCATCACCAAGGACGAGACCACCATCGTCGACGGTGCCGGTGACAGCGACCAGGTCGCCGGTCGCGTGAACCAGATCCGCGCCGAGATCGAGAACTCCGACTCGGACTACGACCGCGAGAAGCTCCAGGAGCGCCTCGCGAAGCTGGCCGGCGGCGTGGCCGTCATCAAGGCCGGTGCCGCGACCGAGGTCGAGCTCAAGGAGCGCAAGCACCGCATCGAGGACGCCGTTCGCAACGCGAAGGCGGCCGTCGAGGAGGGCATCGTCGCCGGTGGTGGCGTGGCCCTGCTGCAGGCCTCCGCGGTCTTCGAGAAGCTGGAGCTCGAGGGTGACGAGGCGACCGGCGCCAACGCCGTGAAGCTCGCGCTGGAGGCCCCGCTCAAGCAGATCGCCGTCAACGGTGGTCTCGAGGGTGGCGTCGTCGTCGAGAAGGTGCGCAACCTGCCGATCGGTCACGGCCTGAACGCCGCGACCGGCGAGTACGTCGACATGATCGCCGAGGGCATCATCGACCCGGCGAAGGTCACGCGCTCCGCGCTGCAGAACGCCGCGTCGATCGCCGCGCTGTTCCTGACGACCGAGGCCGTCATCGCCGACAAGCCCGAGAAGGCCGGTGCCCCCGCGGGCGGCGGCATGCCGGGCGGTGACATGGACTTCTGATCGACCCCGGCTCCGGCCACGGTTGATCGGCTGTTCTCGAACGAGGGCGGCACCCCCACGGGGGTGCCGCCCTCGGGCGTTTCCCGGACGGGGTCTCAGGCGGCGGGGTGTGCGATGAAGGTGACTTCTTCGCGGTCCTCGTCGAGGGCGATGGTCAGACCCGCGTCCAAGGCGTGCGCGAGGCGGCGCAGCAGCGGCAGCGTGGGCACCGAGTGTTTCGAACGTTGGCGGCGACAGAGTCCCTATGGGTGTGGCCCGCTCGGTCACCGTCGTCCTCCGGGGCGTGCTGTGCCGTGGGTGTGCGCCTCGTTCCAGGCTAGCGACGGCGGGGCCGCCGTGCCCGGCCTATGGGACGTGCCACCCGTGGGTGCGGCGGGTTTGGTTGACTGGTCGCATGAGCGATCTCTTCGTCAAGATCTGCGGGCTCAGGACCGCGCACGACGTCGACGTGGCCGTGGCCGCCGGGGCGGACGCCGTCGGGTTCGTCTTCGCGCCCGGGAGTCCGCGGACCGTGGACGCCGCCACCGCGCGGGAGCTCGCCGCGCGCGTGCCGGAGCGCGTGCTCACCGTCGGGGTGTTCCGGGGGCAGCCGGTGGCGGAGGTGCGCCGGTTCGCCGAAGAGAGCGGTGTGCGGGGCGTGCAGCTGCACGGCGAGGAGGGGCCCGAGGACTTCGCGGCGCTGCGCGCCGAGGGCCGGACCCTGCTGCGGGCCACCGCGGAGCACGTGAAGCGCTGCGGCGAGTACGGCGAGGACCTGCTGTTGCTGGACGCGCCCGACCCGGGCTCCGGGAAGCCGTGGAACTGGGGCGCGGCGGACTTCACCGCGCCCGAGGGGCACTGGCTGCTCGCGGGCGGGCTGAACCCGGGCAACGTGCGGGAGGCGCTCGCGGCCACCGGGGCGTGGGGCGTGGACGTGTCCAGCGGGGTGGAGCGGGAGCGCGGCGTGAAGGACCCCGGGCTGATCCGCGCCTTCATCGACGCGGCCCGCGCCTAGTTTTCTGTAGCGATCGTTACGAAACTCGTGCTACGTTCATTCTGTAGTGATCATTAAGAAAATGAGGGGGATCCACCATGAGTAAGAACGCGCTGGTCACGGGCGGCAGCAGGGGCATCGGACGGGCCGTCGCCGAGCGGCTCGCCGCCGACGGCGCCACGGTCGTGCTCACGTACGCGAGCGACGAGGCGGCCGCCCGCGAGACCGTCGAGCGGATCGCGAAGGACGGCGGCCGGGCCTTCGCCCTCCAGTCGGAGCTCGGCAGCCCCGGCTCCGCCGCCGCGCTCTGGGCGGCGTACGACGCGCTGGGGCTGGACGGGGTCGACATCATCGTCAACAACGCGGGCATCGGACTGCCCATTCCACTGGGCGAGATCACCGAGCAGGACTTCGACCGGGTCTTCGCGGTGAACGTCCGGGCGCCGTTCTTCGTCGTCCAGGAGGCCCTCGGGCGGCTGCGCGACGGGGGCCGGATCATCAACGTCTCCAGTGGCGCCGCCCGCATCGCGATGCCCGAGATCCTCGCTTACGGGGCCACCAAGGGCGCACTCGACACCCTGACCCTGAACCTCGCCAAGGCCCTCGGCCCGCGCGGGATCACCGTGAACTCGGTCGCCCCCGGCATCGTCGACACCGACGTCAACGCCGGCTGGCTGCGCGGCAACGCCGAGGCCGAGGCGCACGCCGCCTCCCTCTCCGCGCTCGGCCGGGTCGGCCGCCCCGACGACATCGCGGACGTCGTCGGTTTCCTCGCCTCCGACGCCGCGCGCTGGGTGACCGGGCGTGTGGTCGACGCCACCGGAGGCTCCGCGCTCTGAGCCGAAGGCACCCGGTTAGGCTGCGGCCGAGGGGGATCATGGAAATGGAACGACTGCCGCGCGTGCGGTTCTTGGGGCACCTCGCGTGCGCTGCCGCAGCAGCGTTCGCGGCGCTGGCGGCCCTTTACCTGGTCCTCCTGGCGAAGCTGGTGGTCGCCGACGCCCCCGTCCGCGTGTGCGGGATCGACAGCTGCCCGCGCGGCACGGGCACCCTCGCGCTCCTCGCCCCGCTGTGCGCCGCCGCCGCGTGGCTGCTGTGGCGCATGCCGAGGAAGCGCGGCCACGGCCGCGCCCCGGTGCACGTCCGCGTGATCGCCGTCTGCGTGGCGCTGGCCGCGCTGGGGCCCGGCTGGTCGGGCTTCGAGTGGATGCGCGGCCCGCAGTTGGACCTGTCCGGGTGGCAGGCGCCGGTGCATCCGGCGGCGGCCCCGGTCGGCGTCTGGGCGCCCGCGCCCGGACGGCTCGTACGGGCCCGCACGGACGGGCTCGTCTCCTACGACGGGGAGGGCCGCAAGGGCTGGCGGCTGCCCGCCCCGGAGCGCACGCCGCTCTGCGCGCTCAGCCGGACGATCCCGTCGGGCATCGGCCTCCTCGCGTACGGGGAGAGCGCGGGCACGTGCGGCTCGCAGGTCGTCGCCGTGGACCTGGCCGCGGGCCTGGTCCGCTGGACCAGAGACACCGGCCGGGCCCTGGTGGCCGCGGCGGGACCGAGCGCCGTCGTGGCGGACCGGGACACGGTGACCGGCCTCGACCTGCGCGGCGGCCAGGAGCTCTGGCGGGTCCCGGTCCCGGCCGACTGCACGGTGAAGGCCGTCGACGGTTCGGAGCAACGCGCCCTGTACGTGGAGGAGTGCGGCGACGCCGCCCGGATCACGGCCGTCGACGCCCGTACGGGTACCCGCGCCTGGCAGACCGCGCTGCCGACGGCGAGCCGGCTGCGCGAGGTACGGGTGCTGTCCGCCGTTCCGCCGGTCCTGCACGTCACGGAGACTGCGGAACGGGGCATCGATGCGGTGCTCCTGCTCGACGACACGGGCCGCGTGCGGGGCTCCGTCCCCGCCTCGGGTCCGGACGGGGACCTGTTGTCCGAGCCGTCCCCGGTGCTGACCGGAGATCTGCTGGTCACCCCGGTGAAGCAGGAGAAGGGGAACGGCGTGTCCGCCTACTCCCTGACCGACGGCCGACGCCTGTGGCACGCGGGCGTCGGCGACGACGAGGTCCGCGGGCTGGCCCCGACCGGCCCGGGCGAGGTCGGCGTGGTGACGTCCGACCGCTGGCGGACGTACCTCACCCACCGCGGCCTGGGCGACGGCCGGCGCCGGGCGGAGCCCACGGTCCTGCGCGACCTGCCCCTGGGCGAGCGGTTCGCGTTCTACCCCGGGCCGCCCGGCTCGTACGTCTTCGTCAACCTGGACCGCAAGGGCCTGCTGCCGCCGGTCTTCGACGTCGACCCGGTCTTCGGCTGGTGACGGCGAGTTCGGTGAGTTCGGCGCGGTCGCGGGGTCAGAACCTCTCGACCTCCTTGCCCGTCGGGACCTCGTAGCAGCCGGAGACGACGGTCAGGCTCAGCTTCGGCGGGTCGTTCCGCTTCATCCGTACGACGCTGACGCCGTACTCCTTCGCGCCGTCGTCGGCGGTGAGGCTGAGGTTCTGGTTCCGGCTGGTGTCGGGTCCGTACCGGACGACCTTCCAGCCGTGCTCGGGGAGTGCGGCCCTGAGCCGTTCCATCGCCTCGTCGAGCCGGTCGTTCGAGGCGGGGTAGAAGCTCCACGGGTGCGAGACCCGGAAGTACCTCGCCGGGTCCTTGCCCGGGCACTCCGTGATCCCGGGAAGTCCTTCGGACGGCTTCCCCTCGACTCCGGTCAGCCCGCGGAGCTCGGCCGACACCTTCTCCACCGCGTCGGCGGCGTCGCGCGAGGTGCTGGTGCCCACGAGGGGCACCCCGTCCGCG
Source organism: Streptomyces sp. NBC_00273 (assembly GCF_036178145.1). Taxonomy (NCBI): domain Bacteria; kingdom Bacillati; phylum Actinomycetota; class Actinomycetes; order Kitasatosporales; family Streptomycetaceae; genus Streptomyces; species Streptomyces sp. NBC_00273. The sequence continues at coordinate 5,550,142 of NZ_CP108067.1, forward strand.
TCGGCGGAGTCGCCCAGGCCGCATCCGCCGAGGGCGGTGGGGGCCGTGAGGGCGAGGAGTACGAGGAGCACCGGAGCGCCCTGCTTGGTCTTCACTTCGGGGTCTCCGTCGTCGGTCGGCCGTCCGGGCAGGGGGCCTGACCGCAGGCGCGGCCGCACGGTCACACGGTCACACGTCTGAGAACCCCCACCCCCAGTATTGGCCGTGGCCGAAGGCGCCGTCGCCGTCGCCGTCACCGGTGGCCCGGCCGTCCTCCTCGACGGCCTCGACGTCGTGCATCTCGCGCAGGGCATCGACCTGTTCGGGGCTCAGTCGGGCGGAGAAGCCGTGCAGGACGGTGCGGTAGACGTGCACCGGGGTGGCGCCGACCCGGTCCGCCACCTCGGCCGGATCGCTGTCCTCCCGCACGGTGACGATGTACGTGGCGTGGTCGGCGGCGGGGGCCGTGTGCGGTACGGGTTCCCGCACGTCGGCGGTGGCCGCGGCGACGGGCAGGGCGGCGACGGCGGCCAGTACGGCGACGGCCACTGGCAGGGCTCGGCTCAGGCGGATGCGCATGGCCCGAGGCCATCACGGGCGGCGGGACCGGTCAACGACGCCGGTGGGTGTGGCGGGGGCACGGGCGGCGCACCGGCCGTGCGCTCCCTGGTCCGGGGGCGGGCCGTACGGGTGATCTGGCCGCGTCGACGCGCACACCCGACGGGCAACCAGGTGAGCCGGTGATTCAACCCGCCGAGAGGTGGCACCGATGGAGCAGAGGGCCGCCCCCGCAGGAGCACCCGGTGCCGTGAGGGCGGCGGCTCACCCGTGCCTTCCCTCCACCCGTCAGGGAGTTCCTTCCATGCGCCTGCTCGCCCGCCTGGCCGCCGCCGCCCTCCTCACCGTCCCCCCGGTCGCCGCCGGTACGGCCTCCGCCGCGGCCCCGGAGCCGACCCCGGCACCGCTGAAGACCGCCGCCAACCCGGTGCCCGGTGAGTACATCGTGACGTTGGAGAAGGGGGTGGACCCTGCCGCGGCCGCGCAGGAGCTGGGCCTGGAGCCCTCGTTCGTCTACACCTCGGCGCTCAACGGCTTCGCCGTCCCGCTGACCCCGCTCCAGCTGACGGCCGTCCGCAACAGCCCGGGGGTGACCTCGGTGGAGGAGGACGCGAACGTCCGGTCCGTCCCGCGGCCGAGCACCGTGCGCGGCACCCGGGTCCCGGCGAACTCGTGGGGCCTGGACCGGATCGACCAGGGGAAGCTGCCGCTGGACGACGACTTCACCGTCGCGGGCAACGGCGCCGGAGTGACCGCCTACATCCTCGACACCGGCATCGACTACCAGCACACGGAGTTCGGCGGGACGGGCGCCACCCGTGCCACCTTCGGCTTCGACGCCGTCGATGACGGCCGCAACGGCCAGGACTGCAACGGCCACGGCACGCACGTCGCGGGCACGGTCGCCGGACAGACGTACGGAGTGGCGCGCCGGGCCAACGTGGTCAGCGTCCGCGTCCTCAACTGCGACGGCACGGGCACCTTCTCCGGGATCATCGCCGGCCTGGACTGGGTGGCCAAGAACGCCCAGCAGCCGGCGGTCCTGAACGGCTCCTTGGGCGGTGACAGGTCGGAGGCGCTGAACAACGCCGCGAACGCGGTCACCGAAGCGGGTGTGCTACCGATCATCGCGGCGGGCAACTCCGCGAAGGACGCCTGCCTGGTCTCCCCGGCCTCCGCGCCGAAGGTGTTCACGGTGGCGGCGAGCGACCGGTACGACGAGGAGACCTCCTTCTCCAACCACGGCGAGTGCGTCTCCCTCTACGCGCCGGGCGAGGACATCGTCTCCGCCCAGCTCGGCGGCGGCAGCATCTCCCTGAGCGGCACCTCGATGTCCGCGCCGCACGTGACCGGTGTCGCGGCCCTCTACAAGGCCAAGAACCCCGACGCGACCCCGGGGGACGTCGTCGAGTTCCTCGACCAGCAGTCCACCAAGGACGTGCTGACCAGTGTCAGCCCGGGTACCTCGAACAAGCTGCTCTTCACCGGCGGGCTCTGACCCGGGCCCACGTCCGGGCGGCCCGGGTGCCGGTGGGGCCTCGCGCCCCCGGCCCGGGCCGCCGCCCGTGTCACAGCACGTGTCACAGCCCGTGCCGCGCCCCCGCCCCGCGGAAGCGGGCGAGGAGCGCGGCGGCCTGCGGAGCGTCCGCGTCGAAGAACTGCTTGGCGAGGGCGGGCGGTACGGCCGGTCCGTGCATGCGCACCTCGTGGCAGCCGAAGCAGAACGCGGCCTCCATCAGGACCGGTCCGAGGGAGTCGTCGTAGGCGCGCACGCTCCATCCGGGTGCGAAGCCGCACCGGTGCTGCTCACTGTCCGGCAGGGTCCCGATGAGCGCGAGGGCTTCGGTCACCTCGTCCCCCGACCAGTGGGCGACCGGCCGGCCCGGGTACGGGGCGCCCTCCTCGGTCGGGAGGGCTGATATCCGTACCACCTCGATCAACGCGGTACCGGTCACGACTTCGTCGGGCAGCTGCATGAACACAGTCTCCCCGCGTACGTGGCGTGGTCGGCAGGGTTGTGACCGAGCGCTTCAGTCAGCGAGAACTACGGTGCTGGGATGACTGGTCTTGAAGTAGTGGCACGTGCTCTGGTTGGCGGCGGACGCTCTTTCGAACGGCTGAGATGCCATCCGCAGCTTCCGCTGGTGGCCTGCTGGGACTCCGAGCGTCCGGAAGTCCACATCTGGGACTGCGGCGCGGGTCAGCTGCGCGAACTCGGATCCGTGGGCCTCACGTCGAAGGCTTATGGAGACGCCTTCGGTTGGGAGCGGGCAGAGCGTACGCCCGCTGTGGCGTGGCACCCGGACCGGCCACTGCTCGTCGTGACGGGGGAAGACGGACTACGGCAATGGACTCCTGCCGGGGTCTGCGAACCGGAAGGCGCTCCGGCCACGGCCTCCTACCGCAGCCTGGCCTTCAGCCCGGACGGGCAGACCCTGTGGGGTTCACCGTCGTGTCGCGACGAAGGCGGCGGGTGGGAGAGCTCGGACGTCCTTGACCTCGCCTCCGGAACCATCGGTGCCGGACCCCCGTGGGACACGGGAATCGCGGAGCATCCCGGGGGCGGACTCGTCGCCACGCTCGCGAGCGACCAGGGGGCCACGCACTGCCTCTTCGCCCGCGTCGATCAGGGGGCCGCGCCTGCCGTGATACGGCCGCTCCTCCGGGCGCTGATCCTGGACTGCGACGGCTACGAGACTCCGCTCTTCAGCGCGGACGGACGTCATATTGCGATCCGTGGCAACGCGTACGACAACTCGGTGCAGGTTTTCGAGTTCCCTTCGTTGCATCCGGCTCTGGCCACGACCCTCGGCGATCCCAGCCCCGGCCATCCGTACCCGCAGGAGTGGCTCGACCAGATGGAAGCCTGGTCGCGTCACAACATCGCCTTCGGCTCGCGCCCCGGCGTGCTGTGGATCGCAACGCCCGCGGGGACGCTGGTCGAGGTGGACCTCGAAACCCGGCAAGCGGTCGAGCACGACGTGCTGACCGGGTCCCGCTCGTCCGCTCTGGCCGCCACGGCGACCGGCGAGCTGCTCGTCGCCGGCAGTGGGGGAGATCTGGTGCTCTTGTCCGTGCTCTCCGGATCCATGCAAACCCGTACCGCGAGCAGGGACGTCTCCAGGGCTGCAGCCATAGCGTTCTTGGAAGCCACGGCCGAGATTCCGGAAGACTGCGACGACCTGGAGGCGCACCTCGTCCTGACCGACGGAATCCGCACGTGGGAAGCAGACGATCTGGCAGCGGTTACCTCGGCCAGCGCAACAGATCCGACCTGGCTTCAACTTCGAGCCGCCGTCAACGAGGCGCAGGTCCAGAGCGAGTAGGCCGCGAAGCGCGATGCACCGCGTGCGGCGGATGCGCGACGGGCACCGGACGCGCGCTCCCTGATGTGGGGGCCGGACGTACGGGTGAACTTCGCACGGGTTTCCGGGGCCGGGGTGGAGCGGGCCGCAGCCCGGGCGGCGCAAGCGACGAACCCTTTCTGCAGCGCGCGCGACACGGCATGTCGACGTGGCGATCGGGCGATCGGCCAGGTGGCGGCGACGGTTCAAGCCGCGCCGAGGCGGTGCCCGATGCAAAGGGGGGCCGCACCCGCGGAGGACTCCAGACCGCGGGGGCGGCTCTTCCACGCCGACCTTCCAAGCACGTCAGGGAGCTCCTTCCATGCGCCTGCTCGCACGTCTGGCCACCGCCGTTCTCCTCACCGTCACCCCCGTCGCGGCCGGTACGGCCTCTGCCGCGGCCCCGGAGCCGACCCCGGCGCCGCTCCACACGTCCGCGAACGCCATCCCTGGCAGCTACATCGTCATCCTCGACAAGAAGGTGGCGCCGGCGGCGTTCGCGAAGCGACTGGGCCTGAAGGCGAAGTTCACCTACACCAAGACGATCAACGGCTTCGCGGCGGCCCTCACGGCGGAGCAGCTGAAGTCCGTCCGCGGGGCGGTCGGTGTGACGTCCGTGACGCAGGACGCGACGGTGACCGTGCCGCCGACCCCCGCGAAGGGGATCGGGACCAAGTCGCCCTCCAACTCCTGGGGCCTGGACCGCATCGACCAGCGGTTCCTGCCGCTGAACAACGACTTCAGCGCCAACCGCAGCGGGCAGGGCGTGACGGCGTACATCGTCGACAGCGGCATCGACTTCCGCCACCCCGACTTCGAAGGCCGTGCACGGCCGGGCTTCGACGCGATCGGGGACGGCCTCAACGGCGGGGACTGCAACGGCCACGGCACGCACGTCGCGGGCACGGTCGGCGGGACGACCTTCGGCGTGGCGCGCAAGGCGACCCTGGTCAGCGTCCGGGTCCTCGGCTGTGACAACCGGGGTTCCTGGGCGGGCATCATCGCGGGCTTCGACTGGGTGGCCAACAACAGCCGGCAGCCGGCCGTCCTGAACGCCTCGCTGGGCGGCGACCGGCTCGAAGCCGTCAACGCGGCCGTGACCGCCGTGTCCGACCGGGGCGTGCTGCCGGTCATCGCGGCGGGCAACGACAACCGCGACGCCTGCCGCGTCTCGCCCGCGTCCGCCGCGCGCGTGGTGACGGTCGGCGCGACGAACCGCTTCGACGAGGAGACCGACTTCTCGAACTGGGGCACCTGCCTGGACCTCTACGCCCCCGGCAAGGACATCATCTCGGCGCGTCGGGGCGGCGGCAGCGTGGCCCTGGACGGTACGTCCATGGCCACGCCGCACGTCACCGGTGTGGCCGCGCTCTACAAGTCGGAGCACCCGAACGCGCTGCCGGCGGAGGTGGCGGACTTCCTGGACGAGGTGTCCACGAAGGACATCGTCCAGAACCTCAGCGACGACAGCCCGAACAAGCTGCTGTTCACCGACGGCCTCTGATCGCTCAGAGCGACCCGACGAACCGGGCCCAGGCCTGCGCGTGGAACACCACGTGCGGGCCTTCGGGCTGCTTGGAGTCCCTCACGGGCACGAGGCCGGGGTGGCCGTCAGCCACTTCGAGGCAGTTGCCGCCGTCGCCGCCGCTGTACGTCGACTTCCGCCAGGTGGCCATCTCCAGGCAGTTGCCGCCGTCGCCCGCGCTGTAGCTGGACTTGTGCCAGGTGGCCTTCGAGAGGTCGTACTCAGGCTTGCTGGTCATGTTCGTAATCCTCCGCCACCGATTCGATCAGGGCCAGGGATTTGCGCGGTGACAGCGCGTTGGCCGTGAGGAGATCGTAGGTCAGGGTGTGTTGGGCGACGGTGGCCGGATCGTCGAACAACTGGCCCATCCCGAGGCCGTCGACGTAGGCAAGCGGGGGCGCATCGTCGAACGTCATCAGCTTGAGAGCGCCGTCCAGCCCCGCGTGGAAGCCCGCGCTGAAGGGCAGCACCTGCACGATGATCCGACAGGAGCGCATCAGGCGCGCGATGTGGCGCAGGGCCTCGGCCAGGATCGCCGGGCTGTCCCCGGCCCGTCGCAGGACGGCCTCGTCGAGGACGCACCACAACAGCGGGGTTGTTGCGTCATTCAACAGAGAGGCCCTGGCCAGGCGGTTCGTGACCAGCTCGTCGATGGTCTCCTCCGTGGCCGTCGGCTGGTACGCGCGGAAGACCTCGCGCGCGTAGGCCTCCGTCTGGAGCAGTCCCGGGATCAACTGCGGCGCGTACTCCCGGATGGTCTTCGCCAGGGCTTCTGCTTCGGCGGCCGCCGCGAAGTGGTCCGGGTACTTCGACTCGGCCGCCGCTCCGCAGTTGCGGACGAAGAAGCCGCCCGTGTCGAGGATCTCGTCGATCTGGCGGGCGAATTCGAGGTGCATGCGTCGGGTGCCCGCTTCGAGCTGGCCGATGAACGCGCCGCTGACGAACAGCCGTTCGCCGAGTTCGGCCTGGCTCATGCCCGCGCGTTCGCGCGCTACGCGCAGTTCCGCGCCCAGGAGGGCGCGGGGTGAGGAGGAAGGATCGAGGTTCTTTCGTGGCATGGCAACTCCCTGAGCAACATGTGCGGTTGTTGCGGGGTCCGCACTTGAAGGCTAGTGAGCGCATCGCCACTCTGTGTGAAGAAGTTGGATACTCAGAGTGGAAAGGTGACATGTCATGGTGCTCTCCCCACAGGAGCGCATGCAGGCGGCCGAGGAGGCCGTCCAGCAGCTGAGGGACTCACTTGCCGGGGTCGGGGTGCTGTTCCCCTCGCTGGACGTGGACCGGGTCTCCGCCGCCGGTACGTACGGCCTGCCGCTGGTCGACCTCGGCCGCTGCAACCTGGACACCGCGCTCCGGCTGGCCGCCGTTCTGCACGAGCGGGCGGCGGGCGCGTGAGCGAGTCGGTGGAGGCGGTGAACTTCGCCTTCGAACTCGGTTGGAAGCTGCGGGGGCTGGAGACGGCCCTCGCCACTGGTGCGTGGAAGCGTGGAGGCATGGGACTGTCCGTGCACGTGGAGAGCGGAGAGTGCGGCACTCTCTGGACGGCCGTGGGGGACGACGGGGAGCGGCGGGAGGCGCGGACGGCCGCCACGGCGGACGAGGCGACCGCGCTGGTACAGGAGGCCTTCGGGCTGACCGCATGGCGGCCAAAGCCGCCTCCGCCGCCGGGGTGGCACCGGTTCACCCTGATCCACTGCCCGGTGGGCGAGCAGCCGAGCTACGAGCGCATCGAGGCGCGGCCGCCGCAGGGGTGCGTGGTCGAGTACATCAGCGGGTACTTCGGGCTGCGCTGCGAGCGACCGGGGACGCGGCTGTTGGACGCCGTCGCAGAGACCTGCCGGGAGGTCCGGACGGAGCACGGGCTGCTCATGTCAGACCTCGGCATCGAGAAGCTGTGGGAGTGGTCGCAGGACGGTACCGACGGCTGGGGTGCCGAGATCGTGGGCCAGTTGCTGCTGATGGCCGCCGAGCGCGGGCCGAAGCTCGGCTACGGGGTCGACGACCTGGTGCGGTTCTTGCGCACTGCCGCGGGCTGAGCCGTATTCAGCTGGTGATGCGTTCGCCGTCGTAGTAGCCGCCCACGCAGTTGTAGATGCCAGTGGAGGAGTCGAACTCCACGGTTCCGTGGTGGGACTCGCACGTCGGTCCGGGGACGGTCGGTACGGCGCCCTGTGCAACGGGGATCGTGGCGCCGAAGGCGGCCAGTACGAGGGCGGCGGTGACCGCGAGAATTCGAGTACGCATGGGACTCCTCCGGGGGTCGAGCAACACCAATACGTCAACACCAGCCTCCCTCTGCGGCGGGTCCGGCGCACCCTGGTGGGGGGCGCACAAAGGGGCGCACAAGGAGGCGCTCGAGGGGCGCCGCTCGCGGTCGAGCGGCAGGCTGGTGTTATGGCGAACACGCCCGAAGTGTCCGTGGGGCCGCCTGGAGAACTCGGCTTGCGGCCGGTTTCGGTGGGCGGCAGGCGGGTCGGCAAGGCCGGATCCCTCAAGGAACTCCGAAAAATCCTGGACCGTGCCGGTGTGGAACCGGGGCACGAGATCCACTGGCTCGGCGGAGACCACACCGTCTGGCCTGACGTGGCGTGGGTGCGGCGAACCATTTGCTTCTTCATGGTCGTCGGCCTCCTCGCGACGGCATGTCCGCTCTTCCGGATCGGAATGTCGGACAGTGGCGATGCGCTCACGTACGCCGGACGGATCGCGGGACTCACCATCCTCGTCGTGGCGCTGGTGGAGGTGTCGGCCGCCGGGGCCGCCATCGACTACTGGACCAAGAGGCGGTGGCGCTACTCGGGAGTGGTCGTTCTGGTCGGAGTCGTGATCTCCTTCCTCTGTAGCGTCCTCCTGCTCCTCCTGCAGATCGGCGAGCGGTTCACCGGTTACACCGTGGTCGGGATAGCCCTCTGTGTCTGGTCCTCGGTGGCCCTGTTCGGACTTCTCAAAGCCGGGGCGTGGAAGGGGCTCCGCGTTCCCAGGAAGATCGCGATCGGGTTGTTGATTTCCACCCTTCTCGCCACCGCCAACCTTGCATATTCGCAGGTCTATGTTCCCTTTGTGACGACGCCGCTGATCCAGAGCGGGGCCGAGTTCAAGGAATCGAACATGGAAAAAGGGTCGGGGCGGGCGTATGTGACGGTCCATCTGTTCGTGAAGAACGCCGGCCAGGTGCCCGTCTACGTCCTCGGCAGCATCTACTGGGTCCACGGTGTGCCTGCGAACAACAAGTTCGACCGTCTGCCCGCGAGTGGGAGGCCCGCACCCAAGCCTCCCGCACCCGACTTGATCTTCGATGGCGAGTTCGTCTCACCGGTCGGCCGCGTACTGAATCCAGGGGAAGAGGTCGCCCAGGACGCGGTCATTGAGATAGACGGAGCGGTTCCTCACAAGTATGAAGCGGTCAGGGCTCGGACCGAGGTGTACGTGATCAGGAAAGACAGAATGAAGATGACCGTGGACTACGAGCGTTCCAGGAAGACGAAGAGGGAGCTCAAGAAGGACTGTCAGCCGGGGGATCCGGCCGATGCGGAGTACAGATACCGGACCCCTATTTCGAACAGCAGCGAAGTCCTGAACGTGACCCGCGGCCCACAGCGCATCACCCTGTGGAAGGTGGGGGTGGGCGGCAGGAATCCGCACGTCATCGTGGACGTGTCGCCACCGAACAGACGGATCACCTACGACCCCCTACACCCCATCGCGAACGAAGAAACCGCTGAACGGTACGGCCTCACGCAAGTGCGCGGCTCCACGGCGGAGACGCCCTATGCAGAGCTCCTGGAGAAGGCCAGCGCCACCGAGAAGGGCGCGACCTCGCCCTCGCCCTCGCCTTCGCCCTCAACCCCGTCTCCGACCCCGTCTCCAACTCCGTCTTCGACCCCGTTCCTGCCCCCGCTCCGGCCCCAGCCCCAGGCCCGATGACCCCCTCTCACACCGGGGCGTCGGTACGCAGGCGGGCGTGGAGGTGTTCGTCGTGCCAGCCGTCCGCGTGCAGGAGGGCGTCGCGCATGGTGCCCTCCAGGGGGAATCCGGCCTTCGTCGCGATGGCGCAGGAAGCCGGGTTCGCCACGGAGTGGGTGATCCGCATCCGGTGCAGGCCGAGGTCCTCGAACGCCCAGCGGCTGACGCGTTCCGTGGCCGCCACCATGGCCCCGCGGCCGCGCCCGGCGGGCAGCAGCCAGTACAGGATCTCGCCGCTGCCGCCCGCGAGGTCGAGGTCGCCGATGCCGATGAGCCCGACGGCCGGGCCGCCGGTGGCGGGGGCGACGGCCCAGATCGCGGCTTCCTCGTCCTGCCAGCGGGCGTGCCAGCGGGCGATCCGCTCCTCGGCCTCGGCGGGGCCGAGGAGGGCGGGCCGGTTCCAGTGCCGGATGTCCGGGTCGAGGCAGGACTCGACGAGCGCGGGGACGTCGTGGGCCGCCCAGGGGCGCAGCAGCAGTCCGCCCGACAACTCGAACTCCGGCTGCGGCAGGGCGCGCATCCGGCCGGCGGGGACCACGGGAGGTATGGAATTGATCATCTCCGCATCATGCCCGTGCCTGCATTACGACGGACCCGAGGCGCGCATGCGCATGCGCAGGAACTGCGCGTAGGGCGAGTCCGAGGCGAAGGTCTGGCGGTGCAGCCGCTCCGGGACCCGGGGGCCCCAGAGCCAGGCCGTGTCGCAGCCGTGGCAGAACGCCGCTTCGTACAGGGGCGGTCCGGCCGGGTCGGCGTACGCGCGGATGCCCCAGCCCGGGGCGAACCCGCACAGGGTGAGGTCGGCGGCGGGGATCTTCCGTACGGCCGCGAGCGCCTCCGCGACGGCGGGACCCTCCCAGTGCCCGACGACGGGCCCGGTCATCGGGTCGCCGTGCCGCTCGGGACCGGCGGTGATGCGTACGACGTCGATGCGGGTCGTGGCGGCGACGGCTTCGGAGGGCAGCAGCATCCGCACAGCATGCGGCCTAGGCGGGGACCCGTTCCTTCGGGGGCGTTCCGGCGGTGGCCGTGGTGGCGTTCGGGTCCTGGTCCGGGTCGGTGTCGAGGTCGGTCAGCATCTGGCGGGTGAAGCCGAAGAAGTAGGTGGCGGCGAAGCCCACCAGGTAGCCGACCAGTAGGCCGCCCGCGTAGATCGCGAGGGTGATGCCCGCGCTGGAGCGGCCGTCGAGCAGCGGGAACAGGGCCCAGCCCGAGGGGCCGATGGCGGTGGACCCGAAGGCGACGCCCAGTTGGTGGAAGAGGCCGACGAAGGCGCCGCCGGCCGCGCCGCCGATGCAGGCGGTGACGAAGGGGCGGCCCAGCGGCAGGGAGACGCCGTAGATCAGCGGTTCGCCGACGCCCAGGAGGCCGGCCGGGAGCGCGGACCTGATGGTGGCGCGGATCGAGCCGTTGCGCGGGAGCCGGTAGTAGACGGCGATGGCCGCGCCGACCTGGCCCGCGCCCGCCATGGCGAGGATGGGCAGCAGGACGGTGTAGCCGTCCTGCTCGATGAGGGTGGTGTGGATGGGGATCAGGGCCTGGTGCAGGCCGAGCATCACGAGGGGGAGGAAGAGGCCGCCCAGGACCAGGCCCGCGAAGGCGCCGCCGCTGGCGAGGAGCCAGTTCGCGAAGGTGCCGATGGCGGCGGAGGCTCCACCGGCGAGGTACATGAGGCCGAAGATGGTCACGAGGCCCGAGATCAGCACGGTGAGGGTGGGTGTGACGAGGACGTCCAGGGTCTCCGGTACCCACCTGCGGCACCACTTCTCCACGTACACGGCGAGGAGGGCGGCGGCGAGCGCGCCGAGGACGCCGCCCTGGCCGGGCTTGAGCTCCAGGCCGAAGGCGTCGATCTTCGCGACGCCCGGGAAGACGATGATCGCGGCGACCGCGCCGCCCAGGACCGGCGTACCGCCGAACTCCTTGGCCGTGTTGTAGCCGACGAAGACGGCGATCAGGGACATGAAGCCGGAGGCGATGGCGGCGAGGGCGGGCACGACGGCGGGCACCCAGCCGAGGTTCGTCAGCAGGCCGTTCAGGCCGGCGATGATGCCGCAGCCGATCAGTGCCGGGATCAGCGGGACGAAGATGTTCGCGATCCGGCGCAGGAGGAGCTTGAAGGGCGTGGCGTTGCGGGCCTTCTGCGCCTCTTTCAGTGCCGCGCCCTGAGCGGCGAGGTCGTCCGCGGTGATCGTGCGGGCGGAGGTCGCAGTCTCTGGGGAGGGGGAGGGGGAGGGGGAGGGGGAGGTCGGGGCGGTCGGGGTGGGGGCTGCCGAGCGGGCTTCCGCTACGAGCGCCTCGAACTCCGGGGTCACGCGGGCGACGGTGCCCGGGCCCAGCACGATCTGGTAAGTGTCGTCCTCGACCACGCCGAGCACCGCGGGCAGGGCGCGCAGGGCCTCGTCCTGGACCAGCGAGCGGTCGCGCAGCGAAATGCGCAGGCGGGTCATGCAGTGCGCGATCGAGGTGATGTTGTCCGGGCCGCCGACCAGCGGAAGGATCGCGGCGGCGGTGGCGCGGTTCTTGTCAGTGGACATGTGGGATCGCCTTGGCTCGGGGGCGGGGTCAGCGGGTGCGGGCGGGGGCGAGTTCGAGGGCGGCGCGCAGGTGGCCCCGCGAGGAGGCGAGCAGCTCGGCGGCCGTGGGGCCGTCGACTCCGCCGAGGACGACGAGTACGGCGTTCTTCACCTCGCCGCCGGTGGCGGTCAGGGAGGCCTCGATCTCCGCGTCGGGTGCGCCGGTGGCCAGCGCCACGATGCGGCGGGCGCGGGCGCGCAGCTTCTCGTTCGAGGAGCGCATGTCGACCATCAGGTTCCCGTACGTCTTCCCGAGGCGGATCATCGTGATGGTCGAGATGAGGTTGAGGACGAGCTTCTGCGCGGTGCCGGCCTTCAGGCGGGTGGATCCGGTGAGGAGTTCGGGTCCGACGACGACCTCGATGCCGTGGTCGGCGGCGCCGGCGAGGGCGGATCCGGCGTTGCAGGAGAGCCCGACGGTGAGCGCGCCGCGGGTACGGGCGAACTCGACGGCGCCGATCGCGTACGGGGTGCGGCCGGAGGCGGAGATGCCGACGACGCTGTCGTGCGGCCCGATCTCCAGCGCGGCGAGGTCCTCGGCGGCCAGCTCCTTCGAGTCCTCGGCCCCCTCGACGGCCTTGACCATGGCGGACGGGCCGCCCGCGATCAGGCCGACGACGTCGGCCGGGTCGGTGTTGAAGGTGGGCGGGCACTCGCTGGCGTCCAGGACGCCCATCCGGCCGGCCGTGCCGGCGCCCGCGTAGACCAGCCGCCCGCCCTGGGCCATCCGCTCGGCGATCGCGTCGACGGCGGCGGCGATCTGGGGGAGCTGCCCGGCGACGGCGGCCGGGACGGTGGCGTCCTCGGCGTTCATGGTGCGGGCGATGTCGAGGGTGGACAGCCGGTCGATCTCGGCGAGGTCCTGGCGGAAGGCCTCGGTGGTGAGGGTGTCCAGCTGGGCGCGGAGTTCTTCGTACGCGGTCATGTGGCGGCTCCCTGGCGGGTGCGGGTGCGGGTGCGGATGCGGGTGCGGGTGGTGTGCGGGCTGGGCTTCACGATCGGGGCTCCGCCCCGGACCCCGCGCCTCAAACGCCGGCGGGGCTGGAAGAGCGGGGCTCCGCCCCGGGCCCCGCGCCTCAAGCGCCGGCGGGGCTGGATCTGCGGTGGGCTAGGGCTTCGTAGGAGGCGGCGAGGGCGGGGGCGGCGGTCTCGTAGGTCTGCTGGGCGACGCCGACGAAGAGGCAATCGACGACGAGCAGCTGGCTGGTCCTGCTGGACATGGCGGCCGGGCGCAGCTGGGTCTCGCGGGCGGCGGAGGTGGCCAGTACGAGGTCGGCGCAGTGGGTGACGGGGCTGTTCGGGCGGCCGGTGAGGGCGAGGGTGGTGGCACCGCGCTCGAAGGCGACGCGCAGCGGTTCGATCACGTCGCCGGTGGTGCCGGAGTGGGTGATCGCGACGGCGACGTCGCCGGGGCGGAGCTGGACGGCGCCCGTGACGGCCAGGTGGGGGTCGCTGTGGGCGTGGGCGAGGAGGCCGATGCGCAGCAGCTTCTGGGCGAGGTCCTGGCCGACGAGGGCGGAGGCGCCGACGCCGTAGATGTCGATGCGGCGGGCGGTGGCGAGCGCGGTGACGGCGGTGGCGAGCTGGGTGAGGTCGAGGGCGGCGGCGGTGTCGGTGAGGGTTTGCGCCTCCTCGTGGGCCAGCTTGGCGACGACGTCCGCGAGCGGGTCGTCGACGGCTATGTCGACGGTGACGGCGGGCGCGGCACCGGACTCCTGCTGGGCGGCGAGGGCGGCGAGCGCGAGGCGCAGGTCGCGGTAGCCGGGGTAGCCGAGGAGGCGGGCGGTGCGGACGACGGTGGCCTCGCTGGTGCCGGTGAGTTCGGCGAGGGCGGAGACGGTGAGCCGGGCGCACGCGGCGGGGTCGGCGGCGACGGCGTCGGCGACGGCCTGCACGGAGCGGGTCATGGAGGGGCCGAGGCTGCGGATCCGGGCCCGGAGGGCGTGGGGCGGGGGAGCCGGGACGGTGTTTTCGGCAGGGCCTGCGGCAGGGCGTCCGGCGGGGACGGGCGGGCGGCTGGCAGTTTCTTTCGCGTTCTGGCTCACTCCTGAAATTTATTTTCAGGGCAAGGTCCGGTCAATACGCCATTGGGCCTGCGGAAAGAGGGCCTTCATCGCCGGGCCCTCGCGGGTCCACAATGGGCGCATGGACCACGCGACCCCCCTGGAGCAGGCGCTGCACGTCGCCCGCGCCCTTGTTCTCGCCGACCTCGCCGCCGGCGAGGTCGCCGATGCCGATGTCGTATCCCTCGTCGAGGACTCGGTCACGCACCGCCGGTGGTGGGTGGAGCAGTGGCCGGAGGGTGTCGACTACCTTGCCGGACTCGTCGCCCAGGACGTGAAGGACTCGCTGCTGGAGAAGTACGGACGATGGCCGCTGTGCCCGGTGTGCAACCACGGTGACCCGCACGCGCTGGACGTGGAACCGGAGCTGGGACCCGACCCGCACTGGGTGTGCTCGGAGGCGGGTGTGAAGGTGGCCGCGATCGGCGGCCTGGGCCCCGTCTTCGGCCGCCGGTGAGCCGCAGGTGACCATCTACATCGACCCGCCGATCTGGCCGGGTCACGGCCGCATGTGGTCGCACCTGGTCAGCGACGTCTCGTACGAGGAGCTGCACGCCTTCGCGGCGGCCATCGGCTGCCCGCCGCGCGCCTTCGAGCGGGACCACTACGACGTGCCTTCGTACCGGTACGCGGACGCGGTCGGCGCCGGCGCGGTGGAGATCGGCAGCAAGGAACTCGTCCGCCGCCTCACCGCGGCCGGGCTGCGCCGCCCGAAGGGCCGACCGGCGGCTTAGGGGTCAGGGCCCGGTCCGGCCGGCCGGACCCGTCCCGGCGGTGGCCGCCATCCCAGCTCCTGCCACGCTTCTGCGTCGTCCCGGCGGTCCCTCCGCTCCACCCGCTCCAGGAGCTCCGGAACGCGATCGACGTCGAACCTGCAGTCGCGCATCTGTGTCCAGTCCACCACCTGCGCATTGAACCCCCAGTGCTCCCCGTGTCGCTACGAGCTCGGCTTCGGGGCCGGGCTCGGGGTCGAGGGGGCGGACGACTCCGGGACGGTGTGGGGCTGGGCCGCCGGCGGGAGCTCCCAGACGTGGTCCGGGGTCGCGATCTTGGTGACCGTGTTGGCGATGAGGGAGCTCAGGTTGCCGAACTTCCCGTCGACGTCGGAGTTCACCACGATCACCATGGTGGCGCGGGCCTGCGGGAGCCGGACGGCGATGGTCTCGTAGCCGGGCAGCTCGCCGTTGTGGCCGATCCAGCCGTCGAGCTCGGCGATGCCGAGCCCGTAGCCGATGTCGGGGTGCCCGGTGGGCAGCATGCGCAGCCGCTGGGCCTGGGTGCCCGGTTCCAGCAGGCGGTCGCCGTCGGGGAGCTGCCCGGTGACCAGGGTCGGGACCCAGGAGTGCAGGTCGTCCATGGTGGAGATCGTCGCGCCGGCCGCCCAGGCCCAGGACGGGTTCCAGGTGGAGGCGTCGACGGTCGCGCCGTTCGGGGTGAAGTTCGTGTAGCCGTGCACGAACGGGGACGCGATCTCCGCACCGGTCGGCAGCGAGGTCGCGTCCAGGTCCGCCGGTTCGAAGACGTGCTGCTGAAGGTAGGTGTGCAGGGGCTGCCCGCTGACCTTCTCGACGAGCAGGCCGAGCACGACGGTATTGGTGTTGGAGTACTCCCAGCGCGTGCCCGGCGGGAAGTTGGCGGGGTGCCGGAAAGCGGTGTCCAGCAGCTCCTGCGGGGTCCAGGCGCGGTGCGGGTCGGCCTTGTAGGCGGCCAGCAGGCGCGGGTCCTCGGTGTAGTTGTAGAGGCCGCTGCGCATGTCGGCGAGCTGCCGGACGGTGATCCTGTCCCCGCCGGGTACGCCGTCGAGGTACGTCGAGATCGGCGCGTCGAGCCGTACCTTCCCGTCGTCGACGAGCTGGAGGACGGCGGTGACGGTGAAGGTCTTGGTGACGCTGCCGATGCGCGTGTGCATGTCGGTCTTGATGGGGGTGCCGGTGGCCTTGTCGGAGGTGCCGAAGGCGCGCACGTAGGGGTCTTCGCCGTCGATCCACAGGCCGACGCCCACACCGGGGATGTCGGCCTTGCGCATGGCCGCGGTGATCGCGTCGTCGAGCTGCTCGGCGGTCGCCGGGTCGATGTCGACCCGACCCGGCGGGGCGGCCGCGGGGGCCTGGCCCGCGCACAGCGCGGTCAGCAGCAGGGAGGCGGCTGCCAGAACGGTGGGCGTGCGGTACCGGCCCATGGAGGATCACCTCTGACGCACGTCCCCGAGCGGTCACCGGCTCCCCGAGCGGACCTTCCCATCGTAGGAACCCGCCTCCGGGGCGGCGACCGGGCCGGGGCGGTGACCGGGACCGGGACGGGGTTCGGTGTCAGCGCCCTGTCGGGCCGGGTCGGGCGGGGCCGTTTCCGTCCGCCGGCAGACCGTACGGGCCGAAGCCGCCCCGCCGCACCACCTGACCTGCGGACATCGCTCGCTCACCGGAGCCCGCCCGGTGGGACGCCGGTGGCAGGGACGATCCCAGAATTCAAGACACGAGAGGAAAAGCACCACACCAAACCCCACCCCTCCCGCCCCTGGCACACGCTCACTCGCTTGAGTGAAAGATGCCAACTTGGCTGGCTTCGGGGAGGGTTGCCTGATCTACGCTCAGCGCGAGACACCACATCACCGCTGACATACGTCGGCCCTCGCAGGGACTGCAATCCCGGTGCGAGGGCCTGACCACCGAGGAAGCAGGACCTTCCCGATGGATACCCAGAACACTAGCGCGCGCCCGCACGCCCAGTCCCGGAACGACGGGGAAAACCACCCCTCCCGGCGAACCCGTGCGCACACCCGGTCCGGCGGTGTCATCCACGACAACGTCCGCCACACCACCCGCTTCACGGTGATCGGCAACCACCTCGCCCAGCACCCCGAGCTGTTGCTGCTGGCCATCGGCCTGGCCGTGCACATCCAGTCCCTTCCCGGTGGCGAGCTCGTCGACATCCGGACCCTGGCCGCCCGTTTCCCCGAGGGGAAGACCCGGATCGCCGGCGCCCTGCGCCAGCTGGAGGCCCACGGCTATCTGCGCCGCACGTGCGAACGCACCAGCAGCGGTCGCGTCGTCACCCGCACGGTCTCCTGCAACCAGCCGGGCCGGTCCGGCGCCACGGACGCGCCGCAACCGGAGCCCCGGCGCCCCGCGCGCCGGGAGGGCGAGCCGCCGCGCCGTGCCCTGCCCGCGGTGCCGCAGCCCGCGTACCGTGCCCCTGACCTCCTCCGGTCCGCCATCGAGGTCCTCGCAGGCCTCCGCCGCGGGGATCCCCGTCTCCTGCTCTCCGTCGCTGACGTCGAGCACCTCGCCCCCGGAGTCGCGGCCTGGCTGGAGCGCGACCTGCCTCCGAGCGCCGTTCACCACGCCCTGACGGCCGACCTGCCGGCGGAGCCCCTGTACCGCCCGGCCGCCTTCCTGGCCCACCGCCTCGCGGCCCAGCTCCCGCCCGTGCCGCCGTTCCGCGCCCCGGCAGCGCCTCCGGCCGTCAGACACCCACTCCAGAACTGCGACCTCTGCGACCACGCCTTCCGCGGCCCGGAACGGGGAACCTGCCGGGCGTGCACGTCGAGAGCGGCCCGCCTTCCCGAAACCGCCGGCGCGAGACACCAGGTAAAGGCCTAGGTCCTGTCGTCAAAGTGGCGTCGGCCGAGCCCGCGGCGTCCGGTGCCGTGCATGGCAAGGCGGAGGGGCGCCCGTGTACTGGACGTACTCGGGTGCCCCGACAACGCGGCCAGGTGCGGTGCCGGGCGTCGCGGGCCCGACGGGACTTTGACGACAGGGCCTAGGTGTATTGACCCGCAGGGTTGTTCACGCGGCTGATGGGTGGCTTGCCGTCGAGTGCGGTGTGGCAGCGGTGATGGTTGTAGGTGTGGAGGAAGTCTGCCAGGGCCGCGGTCCGCTCGTCGTTCGAGGTGTAGGGCCGTAGGTAGGCCCACTCGTCGAGGAGGGTGCGGTTGAAACGTTCGACCTTGCCGTTGGTCTGAGGCCGGTAGGCACGGGTGAGCCTTCCGGCAGCGCCGAGGTCGGCCAGGACGGCCTTCCAGGCCAGGCCTTTGCGGTAGGCCCACGCGTTGTCGGTGAGAACGCGTTCGATGCGGGTGATGCCCTGGGTGTGGAAGAACGCGGCGGCGCGTGTGAGGAAGCCTGCGCACGTCGCGACTTTCTCGTCCGGGTGGATCTCGCTGTAGGCCAGGCGGGAGTGGTCGTCGACCGCGGAGTGGACGTAGTCGAAGCCCATGCCGCGGATGGGTCGGCCCGCGTCGCGGCCCAGGACACGGTGGCCGCCGCCGTCGGGGATCCGGCCGAGCTTCTTCACGTCGACGTGGATGAGTTCGCCGGGTCGCTCGCGTTCGTAGCGGCGGATCGGGGTGCCGGTCGGGCGGTCGATCCAGGCCAGGCGGTGCAGACCATGCCGGGTCAGAATGCGGTGGACGGTCGAGGCGGGCAGTCCCAGGACCGGGCCGATGCGGGCGGGCCCCAGTTTGCGGGTCCGGCGCAGGTCACAGACCCTCGCCTCGATGGCGGCCGAAGTCCGGTGCGGTGTCGTGCGTGGCCGGCTGGATCGGTCGTGCAGTCCGGCCTCGCCTTCCGTCCGCCACCGGCGCATCCATTTGTGGGCGGTGGCCCGCGAGATGCCCATCTCGGCGGCCACGTGGGCGACCGGGCGGCCCGATACGACTCGTTCGACCAGCAGGCGCCTACCGAAGACGGTCAGCCGGGCATTACGGTGGGACACGAAGACCTCCGTACGGTGAGTTCCTAGACAGCTCCCACCACACCGGAGGTCTTCGCCATGTTCAAGACCTGCCGAGTGTCAACAACGCTCGTGATCAATACACCTAGGCGCGGACCGGCTGCTCGGCGGGGATCGGGGTGGTGCCGCCCGTGGCGATCACGCGGGTGGCGCGCGGCGGCGTACGGCGCTCCAGGCGCAGGGCGAGCACGGTGAGGCCGATCGCGGTGACGGTCATGGCGGCGCCCGCCCAGGCGGTGGCGGCGAAGCCCAGGTCCGCGTCGATGACGGTGCCGCCGAGCCAGGGGCCACCGGTGTTGCCGAGGTTGAAGGCGGCCGTGGTGGTGGCGCCGGCCAGGGTCGGGGCGGCGCCGGCCACGTTGAACATGCGGGCGTTGAGCGCCGGCGCGGTGAAGAAGGCCGAGAAGCCGAGCAGGAAGGCCAGGGCGACCGCCGCGGCGGCGGTGGAGGCCAGCAGGGCGAGTGCGGCGAGGAAGACGGTCGAGGCGGTGATGCCCCAGATCATCACGCCGAACAGGTGCGCGTCGGCGACCCGGCCGCCGACGGTGGTGCCGGCCAGCGCGCCGATGCCGAAGAGGCCGAGGATCCACGGGACCCACCGCGAGTCCAGCCCGGCCACGTCCGTGAGCAGCGGAGAGAAGTAGCTGAAGGCGCAGAAGACGCCGCCCGCGGCCAGCGCGGTGATGCCGATGGAGAGCCACACCTGGCGGTCGCGGTAGATGCGCAGCTCGCGCCCGAGCGACGGCTTCTCGGCGGGCAGCGGGATCTTCGGGATCAGCGCCAGGATGCCGACGAGGGCGATCGCGGAGGCGGCGGCGACCGACCAGAAGGCGGAGCGCCAGCCCAGGTGCTCGCCGAGGAAGGCGCCGGCGGGGACGCCGAGGACGTTCGCGATCGACAGGCCGCCGATCATGACGGCCATCGCGCGGGCCCGCTGGTCCTTGTCGACCATGGCGATGGCGACGGCCGCGCCCACGGCCCAGAAGCCGGCGCAGGCGAACGCGGAGACCACGCGGGAGGCGAAGAGGAGCTCGTACGTGGGGGCCAGCGCGCCCGCGACCTGCCCGAGGCCGAAGAGGCTGATGAGGGCGATGAGGGTGGTGCGGCGGGGGAGCCGCAGGGTGGCCACGGCCAGCAGCGGTGCGCCGATGACCATGCCGATCGCGAAGGCGGATATGAGCAGGCCCGCCTGCGGGATGGTGACGCCCATGTCCTCGGCGATGGGTGGCAGCAGGCCGGAGAGCATGAATTCACTGGTGCCGAGCGCGAAGACGGACAGGCCGAGTACGTAGACGGCGACGGGCATGCGGGGGCGTACGGCTGCTGCGGGCATGACTGTCACCAACCAGCGCGAACGCGATCAAATTCCCCGGTCGGTGAGGTCGGCGGTGAGGTCGGCGAGTTCCGCGGCGAGGTTGGCGCGGGCCGGGGCCTCCCAGTGCGCGGCACCGTAGGGCGTGCGGAAGAGCCGCGGCAGGTCGAGCAGCTGGCGCAGTACGGCGGCGCGGCCGGTGCGGAAGGCGTCGTCCGGGACGAAGCCGTACTCGGCGCGCACGGCGTACGCGTACGCGGCGTACGCGTCGGGCTCCCCGGCCAGGACGGCCAGGTCGGCGTCGCAGAGGGCCTCGCCGTCGGTGTCGCCGGGGGCTGGGTCGTGGGTGACGGTGAGGCGGACGAGGCGGGCCACTTCGGCGGTGCGGGCGGGGTCGATGCCCAGCTCGGGGAGGGCGCGCTCGGCGAGGGCGGCGCTGCGCTCCTCGTTCTCGGAGCGGTCGGGACGGTAGACGGCGTCGTGGAACCAGGCGGCGAGCCGAACGGCGGCGGGATCGGCGGCGTGCGGAGCCAGTACGTCGATCCGTGCGAGTACGTCGGCCAGGTGGGCGGTGGTGTGGTACCGGCGCTGCGGTTCCGCCCAGGCGGTGAGGAGGCGGTCGGCGTAGGGCGCGGGGTCGCGGTCGGCGGGGGCGCCGGCGGCGGTGACGGTCGCCTGCCAGCGGGCCCGCAGGTCGGCGGTGTCCGGGTGGGTGTCGCTGCTCTGGATGCCTGTGTCCATGGGCACATTGTGGGGTGGCGCGATTGTGGTGGTGAAGGGCGGGTGGAGGCCCGTACTCTGAATATTGGACTAGACCTCTTCTGGTGAGTCCTCCCGAGTTTCCCGAGCGTTCCGAAGAAGGATGGGATCGAATGAGCAACCGTGCGCTCCTGGAGGTGATCGCCCTCGACGTGGAGGACGCGGTCGCGGCCCAGGCCGGTGGGGCGGACCGACTCGAACTGGTCACCGACATGGCCGCCGACGGGCTCACCCCGCCGCGTGAGACCTTCGCGGCGATCAGGGCGGCGGTCGACATCCCGCTGCGCGTGATGCTCCGCAAGACGGACGGTTTCGCGGCCGGCGACGTCTCCGCCTTGGCCCGGGCGGCACGGGAACTGCGGGCGGAGGGCGCGCAGGAGTTCGTCCTCGGCTTCCTGGACGCCGACGGCGCCCCGGACCTGGCCGCGGTCGAGGCGGTCGTCGCGGAGCTGGACGGCTGCCGGTGGACCTTCCACCGGGCGATCGACCGCGCGGCGGACCGGGACCAGCTGCGCAAGGCGCTGGCCGATCTGCCGGGGCTGGACACGTACCTCACGGCGGGGTCGGCGGCAGGGGTGGGAGCCGGGCTGCCGGTGCTGCTGGCGGAGGCGGCGCGGGGTGGTGAGCCGGGGTACGGGGCGCGGATCCTGGTGGGCGGCGGGCTGACGCTCGCGCACCTGCCGGTGCTGCGTGCGGGCGGGATCGACGCCTTCCACATCGGTGGCGCGGCGCGGGCCTCCGGGTGGGGCGGGCCGGTTTCGGCGGCGGCCGTCGCGGACTGGCGCACCGCCCTTTCCTGACCGGGGGTGCGGGTGTCGGCCGCGCCGCCGCTGCCGGGGGCGCCGCCCCCGGACCCCCGGGCGGAGCCCCAGGGGCCCGGGCGGAGCCCGGGGGCGCTGGCGCAGCGGCGCCGCACATCACCCGGCGAACGCCGTCAGACCAGGGCCGGTGGGAGGGGGGCCGAGTGGAGGGTCGTGAGGCCCGAGACCGCGCGGGTGAGGCAGACGTACAGGCGGCGCAGGCCCGTCCGCTCGTCCGGCTCGCCGTCCACGATCGCCGCGGGCTCGTCCAGGACCACGTAGTCGTACTCCAGACCCTTCGCCAGCGACGCCGGGACGAGGGTCAGCCGCGACTCGGCTGTGGTCTCCTCGCCGGGCGACAGGTACGGCAGCCCCGCCTCCAGCAGGGCCTCCGCGAGCACCGGGATCCGCGCGTCCGCCGCGATCAGGCCGATCGAGCCCTCGTGCGCGAGCGACTCGCGGCAGGCGGCGACCACCGCCGCAGTGAGGTCCGGGACCTCCTCGATCCGCAGCGATCCCGGCGTCTCGCGGACGGAGGCGACGGGTGCCAGGCCCGGGGAGATCGACGGCAGCAGCCGGGAGGCGTAGGCGATCACCTCGCGCGGCACGCGGAAGCCCGCCGTCAGTTCCTCCACCACCGCCTGCGGCTTGCCCAGGTGCGCGAGGGCCTCGTCCCAGCTGCGCGTGGCCCACGGCGTGGTGCCCTGCGCGAGGTCGCCGAGGACCGTCGCCGAGCCCGTGGTGCAGCGCCGTCCCACCGCCCGGTACTGCATCGGCGACAGGTCCTGGGCTTCGTCGACGACCACGTGGCCCAGCGAATGCGTCCGTTCCACCAGGTCGGCCGCCTCGTCGATCAGGACCAGGTCCGCCGCCGACCACTTCGCCGACTTCACGCTGCGGAACGGCTTCGGCCACAGCAGGAGCTTCTGCTCGTCCTCGGTGAGCACGTCCGCCGCGTGCAGGGCGAGGAACTCGGGGTCGGACAGCAGGCGCAGGACCAGCTTCGCCGGTTCGACGGCCGGCCAGATCTCCTTGACCGCCGCCTTCACCGCCGGGTTGCGGGCCACCGCGTCCTGCACCCGGTCGTCCGGGGCCTCGCCCGCCTGCTCCATCCGTACGAGCACCGCGTGCGCGATGCGCTGCGGCAGGGCCTCCCGGGCCGCGCCGTAGCGGATGTCGCGCTTCTGCAGCTCCTCGACCATCTCCTCCAGCTCGTACGCGGGCACCCGCCAGCGGCGCGAGCCGCGGACCACCATCAGCGGCTCCGTGGGGCGCGTGACGTGCGAGCGGACGGCGCGGCCCAGTACCTCCGCCATGCGGGCGTCGCCCTTGACCACGGCGGTTTGGGCGGTGTCCGTGCCGCGTACCTCCAGGCCGGGGCGGGCGACCAGGTCGTCGACGGTGGCCTGCTTGACCTCCAGCTCGCCCAGGGCCGGCAGGACCTGCTCGATGTAGTGCAGGAAGGAACGGTTCGGCCCGATGACGAGCGTGCCCGTGCGGGCGAGGCGGTCGCGGTGCGCGTAGAGCAGGTACGCGACCCGGTGCAGGCCGACGGCGGTCTTGCCGGTACCGGGGCCGCCCTGCACGCAGACGGAACCGGTCAGGCCGGAGCGGACGAGCTTGTCCTGCTCGGGCTGGATCGTCGCGACGATGTCCCGCATCGGGCCCACGCGCGGGCGCTCGATCTCCTGCTGGAGCAGCTTGCTGACCGCGGCCACCTCGCCGGGGTCGGACAGGTGCTCGTCCTCGTACGCCGTCAGCTCGCCGCCGGTGTAACCGAAGCGCCTGCGCAGTGCGATGTCCTGCGGGTCGGTCTTGGAGGCCCGGTAGAACGGCTGGGAGACGGGCGCGCGCCAGTCGATGACCATCGGGTCGCCGTCGGCGTCGTGGACGTGGCGGCGACCGATGTAGAACTGCTCGCCCTCCGCGCCCTCGGCGAGCTCCGCGCCGGGTGCGTGCAGGTAGTTGAGGCGGCCGAAGAACAGCGGGGTGTGGGTGAGGTCGGCGAGGGCCTTGATGCGGTCGTCGATCTGGGCCTGGAGGACGATCGCGTTGACCCAGTTCGCGGTGACGTCGCGGATGTCGAGGGACTCGACGTCCTCGCGCATGGCGCGCAGGGCGGAACGCGAGGCGCTGAGGTGGGCCCGTTCGCGGCCCAGCGGGTCGGTGGGCGCGGGCGCGGTCGGATCGTCGTGGGTGGTGTCGGGGGCGTGCGCGGGCACGGAACTGCCTCCAGCTGCTGGATGCGGAACAGATGGCCCGCCGGTTTCCGGCCGGAGGGCGGCTCTCCCCGATGAGGCGGCGGGAGGCGGCAAGAGCGGAGATTCTAGCCACCGGGGCGGTGCGGCGCGAACGATTATCAGGAGGAGGGGATCGGTGGATCAGGGGATCTGGAGCGAGTCGAGGAGCTGCTGGTGCGTCGCGTCCAGGTCCTTCTGCTTCGCCTCGGGACCGTATGTCAGGGCCATGACGAGGTGGTCGTCGTCGGAGATGAAGCGGATGGAGCCGACCGCGGGGCCGTCGGGGCCCTCGCCGGTGAGGCTCGCGTCGAGGGCCGGGCGGCCGTCGACCGTCGTCTTGCGGACGTCTTCCGTGGTCAGGGTGCCGCCGCCGGTCAGGCCGTACGCGTCGACGAAGCCCTTGAGGGCGTCCTCCAGCGGGATCCGGTCGCCCGGCATGTCGTAGACGGCGAAGCCGGTGGCTCCGTCCGGGGTCTCCACCCCGTACACGCGGGCGTCGACCGATCCGCCCTCCATGGGGATGGCACCCATGCGGACCTTGGCCTTTCCGGGAAGCTGGGCCGTGATGCCGCTGGGGGGATCGGTGGTCTTCACCGCGCCCTGGGCGGGCCGGGTGGACGTGGGCGTGGACGTGGGCGTGGGCGTGGGGGCGGCAGCAGCGGCAGCGACCGCGGCGGTGTGTGCCGGCGCGGCGAACGCGGTGGCGGACGGCAGCAGCCCGCCCGTGACCAGGGCTGTCGATGCGGAGAGCAGCGCGAGGCGCCGCGTCCGGGAACGGTGGGTCATGCGGATCACTCCCATGGCGTGGTCGCCGGTACCGCGGACCTTCCCAGGGTCCGTCCCGATCGGCCCCCGTGCATCCGGACGGGTGTCGTACCCAGGAGTGTCAGACCTTGGTATCCACCCCTAGGGGTGCGCATGCGACGGGAGGAGGACCCCGGGGGCCGTGAGGTTCCCTCCCGGGAGCGATGTGCGGGACGGTGCGAAAACGCACCATGGATGCATGAGCCCCGCAACCTTCACCTCGATCCAGGGCAGCCGTCCTAGCGGCGCCGACTCCGCCTCCCTTCCGCGCAACGGCCTCGGCGGCATGCTGCGTGCCGTCAAGATCTTCGCGGCGACCGCCGTGAGCGTCGTCGTGCTCGGTGAATACGCCGAGGACGCGGGCGTCATACGCCATTGACCTCGGGACCCGCCCTGCACCCGCACTGATCCACTAGGGTCACGCGGGTGACCCGCAGTCCCGCTTACAACCGCTCACCGTCGTCCCTCGCCGGTGTGCTGCTGACCGGCTCGCTGCTGCTGCTCGGCGTGCTCTGCATCGCCCTGCGCATTCCGGTGGCCGACGCCCTCGTCCAGGGCTTCTCCGCCGCCGAGTGGGGGCCGTCCGCCACGTATCCGCCGTTCGCGGCGATCCTGTTCACGCCCGCCGCGTGGTTGCCGAGCGGCGCGCTGAAGGCCGTCCTCGTCCTCGGCAACGCCGGCCTGCTCGCCCTGCTGATCACCCTGTCCTGCCGCCTCGCGGGACTCCGGTCCCGGCCCGGGCCCGTGCTGGCCGCCACCATCGCCGGGCTGTGGCTGCAGCCGCTGTTCCAAGCACCGTTGGCCGGGCTGATCAACCTGGCGCTCGCCTGCCTGGTCCTGTGGGACCTCGGCCGGCCGCGCTCCGCGCTCGGCAAGGGCTTCGCGCTGGGCGTCGCCGCCGGGATCACCCTCGCCCCGGCGGCCATCGCCGCCTATCTCCTGCTGACCCGCCGCGTCCGCGCCGGGCTCACCGCGCTGGCGGCCTCGGCCGGGACCGCCCTGCTCGGGCTGCTGGTCCTGCCGGAGGCCTCCGCCGAGTTCTGGACCCGGCACCTGGCCGACGCGGCCCGGGCCCTCGTACTGGACTGGCCGCCGCTGTGGGTCTGGTGCGCTCCCCTACTGGCCGTCCTGACCGCCCGCGCGTGCCGGAGTCAGTCGCTCGCCAACAGCTCGTCGGCGTCCATGATCCGGTAGGCGTACCCCTGTTCGGCCAGGAAGCGCTGGCGGTGCGCCGCGAAGTCCTGGTCGATCGTGTCGCGCGCGACGACCGAGTAGAACCGCGCCTCGTGGCCGTCCGCCTTCGGACGCAGCACGCGGCCCAGGCGCTGGGCCTCCTCCTGGCGGGAGCCGAAGGTGCCCGACACCTGGATGGCGACGGTGGCCTCCGGCAGGTCGATGGAGAAGTTCGCGACCTTCGAGACGACCAGCACGCTGATCTCGCCCTCGCGGAAGGCGTTGAAGAGCTTCTCGCGCTGCGCGTTGGAGGTCTCGCCCTTGATGACGGGGGCGTCCAGGTGCTCGCCCAGCTCGTCGAGCTGGTCGATGTACTGCCCGATGACGAGGGTCTGCTCACCGCGGTGCTTGGCCACCAGCGCCTCGGTGACCTTGCGCTTCGTCGCCGTGGTCGCGCAGAAGCGGTACTTCTCCTCCGTCTCGGCGGTCGCGTACGCGAGCCGCTCCGACTCCGTCAGATTGACCCGGACCTCCACGCAGTCGGCGGGCGCGATGTAGCCCTGCGCCTCGATCTCCTTCCACGGGGCGTCGAACCGCTTCGGCCCGATGAGGGAGAAGACGTCCGACTCCCGCCCGTCCTCGCGCACCAGCGTCGCGGTCAGGCCGAGCCGGCGGCGGGCCTGGAGGTCGGCGGTGAACTTGAAGACCGGCGCGGGCAGCAGGTGCACCTCGTCGTAGACGATCAGGCCCCAGTCTCGGGAGTCGAAGAGCTCCAGGTGCGGGTAGACGCCCTTCCGCTTCGTCGTCAGGACCTGGTAGGTGGCGATGGTGACGGGCCGGATCTCCTTGCGGGTACCGGAGTACTCGCCGATCTCGTCCTCCGTCAGCGAGGTCCGCTTGACCAGCTCGTGCTTCCACTGGCGGGCCGAGACGGTGTTCGTCACCAGGATCAGCGTCGTCGCCTTGGCCATCGCCATGGCCCCGGCGCCGACCAGCGTCTTGCCGGCGCCGCAGGGCAGCACGACCACGCCGGAGCCGCCGTGCCAGAAGCCCTCGACGGCCTGCTGCTGGTACGGCCGCAGCGCCCAGCCGTTCTCGGCCAGGTCGATCGGGTGCGCCTCGCCGTCCACGTAGCCGGCCAGGTCCTCGGCGGGCCAGCCCAGCTTGAGGAGCGTCTGCTTGATCTGCCCGCGCTCGGAGGGGTGCACGGCCACGGTGTCGGCGTCGAGCCGCGCACCGACGAGCGGGGCGACCTTCTTGGACCGCAGGATCTCCTCCAGCACCGGCCGGTCGGTGCTGGTCAGCACCAGTCCGTGCACGGGGTGCTTGGAGAGGGTCAGGCGGCCGTAGCGCGCCATGGTCTCGGCGACGTCGACGAGGAGCGCGTGCGGGACGGGGTAGCGGGAGTACTCGACGAGCGCGTCGACGACCTGCTCGGCGTCATGGCCAGCGGCCCGGGCGTTCCACAGGCCGAGCGGGGTGATCCGGTAGGTGTGGATGTGCTCGGGTGCCCGCTCCAGCTCGGCGAAGGGGGCGATGGCACGCCGGGCGGCTCCGGCGAGCTCGTGGTCGACTTCGAGGAGGAGGGTCTTGTCGCTCTGGACGATGAGTGGACCATTCACGCGCGGCGCCCCGTTTCATTCAGGTCAAACCTCCAGTGTGCCGTACGGCGCGGAGGGTGGGAACACGGCGCTTCGACGGGGCACGGGGCGGAGCACCGGGCGGAGCACCGGGCGGGGCGCGAGCCGGGGCACCCGGCGGGCCGGGCGGCCGGTCAGCGGCCGAGGCCGTCCAGCAGCAGGGCGAGGCCGCCGTGGAACTCGCGGTCCGGGGTGAGGTGGCGGGCGCCGAGCGCGGCCTCGGTCAGGTACGGGTACTCCTGCGCCGGGAGTTCGGCGATCGCGGCGGTGCCCGCGCCGGAGAGGGCGCCGAGGTGTTCCTGCTGGATCGCGCCGATCACGTAGGCGAGCAGGGCCCGCAGGGCGATGATCCGCTCCTCGGCCCCGAACCCGGCCTCGGCGAGCACTCCGAGGACGGTCTCGCCCCAGCGCAGTACGCCGGGGGAGCGGTGCCGGTGGCTCATGGTGAGCGGCAGCACGGCGGGGTGCGCGCCGACGGTGTCCCGCATCCGGTCGACGAGGAGCGTGATGCGGGCGCGCCAGGGGCCGGCGGTCAGGGGCGGCGGCGTGCTGTCGACGGCGCCGAGGACCAGTTCGACGACGAGGGCCTCCAGCTCCCCGCGGTCCTGGACGTACCGGTACAGGGCCATGGTGCTGATGCCGAGTTCGACGGCGACGGCCCGCATGGACAGCCCGGGCAGACCCTCACGGTCGATCACGGCGAGGGCGGCGGCGGCCAGTTGGTCCGGGGTGAGTGAGCGGGGGCGCGGCATGGTGTTGACAGCGTACGGCATACGCTTACGCTGTAGGTGTACGTCATACGCTTACGGAGGAGACCTCAGTGCCCTCAGTGCAGCTCGACACCGGTTCCATCGTCCGTACCCGCATCCTCACCGCCGTCGCGGACGGCGCGCCCGTGGCCGTCCCCGACCCCGAACGCCTCGTCCACCTCCAGTTCCGCCGGTTCGCCGGCTGCCCCATCTGCCATCTGCACCTGCGCTCGGTGGTGCGGCGGCACGCCGAGATAGAAGCCGCCGGGATCCGGGAGGTCGTGGTCTTCCACTCCGGCGCCGACGAACTGCGCGAGCACGTGGCCGACCTGCCCTTCGCCGTCGTCGCGGACCCCCGCAAGCGCCTGTACGCGGAGTTCGGCGTCGAGTCGTCCTACCGCGCCCTGCTGGCCGCGCGCGCCTGGCGGGCGATCGCCGTCGGCACGCTCGACATCCTGCGCGGCCGGGCGAAGCCGCCGACGCTCGTCCAGGACGGCGGGCGGCTCGGACTGCCGGCGGACTTCCTGATCGCACCGGACGGACGCGTGGCGGCCGCCGGGTACGGGGTGCACGCGGACGACCAGTGGCCGGTGGAAAAGCTGCTGACCCTGGCGGAACGGGCACGTACCGTCCTGGCATGAATCATGATCAGCAGCCCTTCGTGCCCGCCGACTTCGCGGTCCCGCGGACCCTCGTCGCCGACGGCTTCCGGCTGGAGCCGCTGGGCGCCGAGCACAACGAGCGCGACCTCGCCGCCTGGACCGGGAGCATCGCGCACATCAGGGCGACGCCCGGCTTCGTGGGGCGGGGCTGGCCGCCGGTGGCGGGGATGTCCGCCGAGGCGAACCTGGCCGACCTGCTCCGGCACGCGCAGGAGTTCGAGGAGCGCGTCGCCTTCGCCTACAGCCTCCTGGAAGGCGAGGCCGACGGCGCCGGCGACGGTGCCGGCGAGGTGATCGGCTGCCTGTACATCCACGGCTCACGAGAGGCCCCCGGCCGGGTCACCGTCAGCCACTGGGTGCGCTCCGACCGGGCCGCTCTGGACACGCGGGTCCACGAGAGGATCACCCGCTGGCTCCACGAGGTGTGGCCCTTCGACGCCGGGCGGATCGACTACGCCCCCAGGTGAGAACGGTGTTCGCCGGTGGCCGCGCCGGCCTGCTGCATCAGCCGCGCCGCTGCCACCAACGACGCTTCGGCGCGCCGGACTGAGGCTCCACGGCGGTGGCGGGGGCATCGCCGCGCTGGTCGGGGGCGAGGGCGAGCAGGGCGGTGCGGATGCGGTCGAAGGTCGCGATCGGGTGGTGGCCCTCGCCCGGCAGAGCCACGCCGACGCACACCAGCTTGAAGCTGTTCTCGCCGAGACCGGCTCCGATGAACACCGGTGCGCCGACGCACCCCTGCGGCAGGGTTCCGACCCAGCGGACGCCGTCCTCGTCGGTGCGCACGACCTCCCCGACCACGAGGGCCTGCTCCCGCGCGCCGTTCTCGGCGTCGACGGGGTGGCCCAGCAGGTAGGCGGGGACCGGCGTCCCACCGAGACGGGCGATGTCCTCCTCCGTGGCCGCGACACCGTCGGTGATCTCGTCCGTCGTCCAGCTCCACCCCTTGCGCGCGGCGTACGCGTACAACGCGGTGTCGGGCATGACCGCCACGCCCAGGTCCCCGAGGTGGATCCACCCCTCCGCGAAACCCATCACCGTCACCTTCTCCGCGCTCATCGCGGGTGAGCACAGCTCCGGCCGGAGGGTGATCTCGGCCGTCTCGACCCTCGTCGGCTCACCGGCGGTCACCAAGTACTGCCGGATGACCGAACCTTCGTCGGTTTCCTCGATGAGTTCGTTGAACCAGAAGGCCGTCGCGTGCTGCTCCGCCCGGTTCGCCCGCTGGAAGGGAAGCGTCGCCCGGGCGGAGTCGGCGTTGATCAGGTAGACGATGGCGCTGTGGAAATCAGGCAGCTCAGACATGGTTCGGGACAGTAGCGAACCGTCGACGGCGGCCCCTTGCTGGGGGTGTGTCCGGGCGTTCCAGGGCCGAACGGGTAGACGCCGTGGGCAGATGGGACGGGCGCAGACGTCGCTCCCGGAGCGTCACCGACGCCCGGCCTAGGGTGGCAGGCGCCCACAGGCGACGTCGGAACGGACCCTCATGACGCAAGCAAGCTGGGACCGCACGCTCTTCAGCCCCTCCTCGGCTCCCGCTACCACCGTCACCCACGACACCGGTCTGCTCCTGCTCCGGCTCGTCGTCGGCCTCAGCATGGCCGGCCACGGCACGATGAAGCTCTTCGGCTGGTTCGGCGGCCCGGGCCTCACCGCGACCGGCAAGGGCTTCACGATGGCCGGCTACCCCGCCGGGGACGCCATGGCCGTCATCGCCGGTCTCGCCGAGACCCTGGGCGGCCTCGGCCTCGCCCTCGGCCTGCTCACCCCGCTCGCCGGAGCGGCCCTGACCGGCACCTTCATCAACATCCTCGACGTCCGGGGCCTGAGCGCCTACTTCCCGCCCAAGGGCGTGGAACTCGAAGTGGTGCTGTTCGCCGCGATCGTCGCCCTCACCCTCACCGGGCCCGGCCGCTTCTCCGTCGACCACCACCTTCCGGTGCTGCGCGAGAACCGGCCCCGCTACTCCCTGCTCGCGCTGCTGCTGGGCGCCGTCGTGGGATTCGTCGTCCTGCTCATCCGGGACTGACCGACCGGGACCGACCGGGACCGGTCGGCTACGCCCCCAAGTGCGGCAGCGGACCCGCGGGGTACGGGGTCTCCGCCGGTAGCAGGGCGCGCGCGGCCGCCTCGTCCCCCGCCCCGAGCAGGCCCCGGATCTCCCGGGCCAGCCCGGTCACATCGCGGATGCCGACCGTCCACTCGTCGGCGTACGCGCGCGACGCCGGACCGGACAGGCCCAGCTGGAGCGAGCGGTACGGCAGCGGATTCAGCCGCAGGTCCCGCTCCGGGTCCCACTGGACCCGGGCCGGCGCCTCGAGCAGGGCTTCCTTCCAGGCCGTCCGGTCCGCGTGCACGCCCCGTGCGTAGTGCGAGAGGCAGGCGTCGCGCAGCGCCCGGTCGAAGCCCTCACGGGTGATCTCGATCGCCAGCACCGTCTGTTGGCCGTCCTTGGACCCCCAGCCGCAGCGGTACATCATCCACAGGAACGACGGCTTGATCCACGTCATCCGCTCGCGCTTCCAGGCGGGCGGGAAGCGGCCGTCACGGGCGGCCGGCACCCCGAGCGAGGGGGAGTAGGCCTGGTACACCGTGATCGTGGTGTCGGTGTGCGCCGCGCGGATCTGGCGGTTCGGGACGTGCTCGTCGGACATGCGTTCAGGATGACGGCTCGTCACCCTGCCGGCCACCGGGTTTCGACGCCGGTGCGGACCGGGAGCCGCCCGGCCCGCACCGGCCGCCCCGGCCCGCCGGCCCCTACACCTGATCGTCCGCCAGTTCCGCGACACCGGTGATCCGGTGCAGCGCGTACGTCCGTACCTCGTCCGCCGTGTGGTCGTAGCCGGTGACGAAGCCGCCCTCCACCCGGACCGGCGCGATGACCCGCTGGCTCGCCGCGCCCTCCGCGTTCACGTACCCGATCCACACCGCCGACCCGGTCAGCGCGGCCGCCTGCACCGTCGCCAGGGTCTCCGCCGCGCTCGTGCGCGGGAGTTCGCCCGGCACCCCGGTCCCCGCGGCGGAGGTCGTCGCGGGCTCCTTGCGCACCGCCGTCGCCGCCACGTCGCCCGCGCGGATCGCCCGTACGGCCGCCGCGAGCAGTGTTGCGTCCGGCACCGGCGGGCCCTCCAGCACCGGTACGGGCGCCGAGCGGGGCTGGGTGCGGCGGGCGTCGGCCCGCGCCACCAGCACGTCGCCGGTACGGGATTCCGCGGCCGGCGCGTACCCCATCGCCCGCAACCCCTCCAGCAGGACGGTCGGATCCGCCTGCGCCGCCAGCACCGTCGGCGCGAGGCGGCGCAGACCCAGCCCGGCCGAGCGCTTGTCGGCCAGGATCTCGCCCAGCATCGCGTCGTCGTCGCAGCGCACGTACGAGGAGGCCGCGCCGACCCGCAGGTGTCCGTGCCGGCGGGCCACGTCGTCGATCAGGTAGGCCAGCGGCTGCGGCACCGGGGTACGACTGTGCTCCTTGAGGAAGGCGTGCAGGTCCGCGGCGGCATGGCCGGCGTCCAGGGCCCGGCGCACCGAGCCGGGCGTGAACCGGTACACCGTCGCCCCGCCCTTGGACTCCACGTCCGCGAGCACCGCCAGGGTGTCGCCCAGCGGGCGGAGCAGCGGGCCCGGGGCCACCGCCGTCAGGTCGGCCTGGAGCAGCACGTGGTCCACCGGCTCCGGCAGCAGCGGGGCCAGCAGCGGAGCCGGGTCGCGGTGCTCCAGCAGGGCCCGGCCGGGCCCGGACAGGGCGCCCCGGCCGGTCACGCCGAGGACCTCCGCCTCGGCCAGCGCCCAGTGCGCGAGCCGGGCCCGCAGATCGCTCGCCCCGCGTACGGGACGCTCCCAGGCGAGCCGCGCCAGCAGGGTCTCCGGGTCGGGCGAGGCGCCCTCGGGCAGCTCCCCGAGCAGTTCCAGCACGCGCCGGCGCACCTCGGGGGCGGCGGAGCGGTCGAGTTCGGGGCCGAGCGCGGAGAGCGTGCGCCCCTTGGTGTCCTGCTCGCCGACCAGCGGGGCCGTACGGGTGGCCGGCAGCCAGGCCGCCGCGAGCTGCGACCAGCGCTCGGCGGGAGGCAGTTCGAGCCAGTCGTCGAAGGCCGGAGTGGGTGCGTACCGCTCGTCCGCCTCCCCGTCACTGGCCAGCAGGCCGGTCGCGTAGGCCAGTTCGGCCCAGAAGGCCGCCTGCTGCTCGGTCGTGTCCAGCGCGGCCGCGGTCCGCTTCAGGTCCCGTACGGAGAGACCGCCCGCCCGCAGCACCGGCGGACCCGCGTGCTCCCAGGACTTCACCAGTTCCTCGACGGTGGCCAGTGCGGCCAGCGCCTGCCCGGCGGCGTTCGCGTCCACAAGCTGTGGACGGTGCTCGCGGTGCGCGGGCACCGGCGGGGCCACCGGCGCGGTGTCCCGGTGCGCGAGCCCGCCGCGCAGGTGCAGGGCCACCTCGCGGGGCAGCACGACGGTCCGCGCCGTCGCGGGCAGCAGCAGCCCCCGGTCGCGCAGCCAGCGCACCGGCGGCGTCGGATTCGGGGTCACCTCCCCGTACGGCGGCCCCCACACGAGCCGTCCCAGCACCTGGTGCGCTTCGGCCGGAGCCTCGTCCAGCAGCGCCGACATCCGCTCCTGGTCGGTGAACAGCCCGGTCAGCGCGGTCACCGCGGACACCGGGTCGTGGGTGGCGGGCAGCCCGACGGCCGCCACGATCTCCTGCACCCGGGTCGGCGACATCCCGGCCGTGGCCTCGGCGACGGTCGGCCCCAGCCCGGTGGGGGAGGGGCGGGAGGCCGAGGGGGCCAGCAGCTCGCGCGCCGTGCGGACCAGCCGCACCCGGTCCTCGTCGCCCCACACCAGGGCCTGGTCGCGCAGGGTGGCCAGGGCGTCGGGGAGCGCGGCGCGGGCCCGTTCGTCCTCGCCGCCCGTCAGCAGCCCCTCCAGCACCGCGTACGGGCACGGGTCCGGGCCCACCGCCAGGGCATCGGCGGTCTGCAGCGCGAACCGGTCCAGCCGGTCCAGGGCGCGCACCACCGAAGCCCGGGTCCCGGCCCGGGTGGCCAGCTGCGTCACGTCGCCGGGCACCGGTCCGAGCAGGTCCGGGCGGGCGCGCAACAGGGCCGCGAGCGCCGCGTCGTCACGGGCGCGCAGCGCCTCGGCGAGTGAGCGCGGGGAGCTTCCCGCCGGGCTCCCGCCGGCGGATCCCGCCGCAGTGCTTGCCTCGGGCACAGTCGCCTCCTGGTCGAGTCGGCCGGTCAGTCGGCCGGTCCCCATCCGGTCAACGGTATCCGCTGCGCCCGCAGCAGCTCCACGGGCGCACGCGCTACCTTCGGGGCAGGGGGTAAGGGAGGAGCCTGGGCGTGGGGATCGAAAGCGACCATCTGGTCTACGAATATCTGAGCCGCGTCGGGGACTTGGCGCAACAACGGCAGCTGTCCTCCGGCGACCGGATGCGGTTGGTGTCGGGGCTGCGGGACGAGATCGACCGTCGGCGCGCCAAGTACGACCCGGACACCCCGGCCGCCGTACGGCGCATCCTGGAGCGGATCGGCACGCCCGAGGAGGTCCTGGACACCCTCGGCTCCCGACGCGGCGCGGCCCCCGCCCCCGCTGCCCCCGCCGACACCGGCCTGTCGGTCCCCGTCCAGCGTGGACCGGGCCGCCTGCGCCGCCAGAACGTGCCGCCGGTCCGCCCGGCGGCGGAGCCCGAGAACGTGCCGCCGCACCTGGCCGGGCTGGACGAGCTCGGCCCCTCCGGCGGGGCCGAGCCCGACTGGTGGCGGATGGGCCCGGGGACGCACGGGGCGGGCCCGCAGGTCGAGGGCTTCGCGGGCGGCATCGAGATCCCGGACCTGTTCAAGGACGGACCGGAGGACGAACCGCGGGAGAAGGAGGCGGCGGCGCCGGCCCCGCCCGGGGCGCAGGAGGGGAGCGCGCAGAGCCTCGTACGGTTCCTGCGCGAGCGGCGGCGCGCGAAGAAGGACGCGGCGGCGGCCGGGGCCGCCGCCGCGCCGCAAGCCCCGGCGGCCCCGGCCGCCCGCCCGCGGCCGAACGCCTTGCTGCTGCTGGCGGCGGCCGTCCTCGTCGTCGGCACGCTCACCGGCTACTGGCTGCTCCTCGTCGTCGGCTGGCTCCTTCCGTACGCCTCGCGCGTGCTGGGCCCGGCCGAGCGGAAATGGGTGGTCTTCGGCCCGCCCGGCGCGGTGCTCACTGCGGCGGTGCTGTGGGTGTGGGGCCGGATGAACGGCAAATGGGGGGAGACCCTGTCGGACGACCAGCTGAGCGGGGTGCTGCACGGGATGTGGCCGTGGGTCCTGCGGGGCGCTGCGCTCGCGTCCGCGCTCTACCTGGTGTGGCGCGCGCGGCGGCGGTAGCCCGTGGCATGGCCGAGGGTGCGGCGCCGCTGCCGGGGCTCCGCCCCGGACCCCGCGCCTCAATCGCCGGCGGGGAGCAGTGTTTGCTTCGCCTCCATCGGGTGCTGGTCGGCGGTCTTCACCAGGTCGAGGAAGCCGGGGGCCTTCGCGAGTTCCAGCAGCTGGGCCCCCGTGACCGGCGCCGAGGTGTTCGACGGCTCGTGCGGGTTCACGGTCAGCGAGACGTTGCTGGTGCCGTAGCGGAACCAGACCCGGGACGCGGTGACCGCGCCCGAGTCGACCGGCGAGGTCGACGCGTCGACCTCGGTGCCGTCGGGCAGGGTGCCCGTCGTGCAGACCGCGCCCTTGATCTCGCGGCACCGCTCTGCGGCGCTGTCCGCCGGGCGCACCGAGAAGACGACGTCGAACGTCCTGCCGTCCTTGGTGCCCCGGTAGAGGCTCACGGCGAGGTCGGTGCGCTGCACGGTGCCGACCGCCTCGGGCAGCAAGCCCTGGAGCGCGGCGACGGCCCGGTTCTGGAAGTCCTCCTGCCGGGCCCGTTCGGCGGGCGGCAGATCGGCCATCGAGGTCTCGCCCGGGGTCGGTTCGATGTGCACGGGCGGCTGCGCCACGACGCCGGGCGCCGCGGCGACGCCGGTCGAGCCGGTCGCGCTGCGAGCGCCGTCGTCGCCGGGCAGCGCGAGCGCTCCGGCCACGCTCAGCGCGGCGACGGCCACCACCGCACCGCCGATCCCCGCCCGGACGCGCGCCTTGCGGCGCAGGCCCTGGGCACGGGCCGGGCCCGCCAGGTCGGTCAGTGCGGGCAGTTCCGCGGTGGCGCGGTCCATCGCGTCCCGGACCAGTAGGGCGGCCCGGTCGTCGGCGAGGTCTTCGTGGGAACCCATGGCGTCTCCTCAGTTCTCGGTGGCGTAGATGTGGGCCTCGCCGAGCTGCGCGCGCAGCTTCGTCAGGGCGCGCGAGCACTGGCTCTTGACCGTTCCCTCGCTACAGCGCAGCAGTTCGGCGACGGTCTCGACGCTCAGGTCCTCCCAGTAGCGCAGGACGACCATGGCCCGGGCCCGCGGCGGCAGTTCGGCCAGCGCGGCGAGCAGGGTGACGCGCAGGTCGGCGTGCTCGGGCCGCGGCGGCGGGTCGACGCGCCGGTGGGCCAGCAGGTCCCGCAGCCGGCGCCGCCGTTCGGCAAGGAAGGTGCGGGTCAGCACGGTCCGGGCGTACGCATCGGGATGATCGGCGGTGGACACCCGCCGCCAGTGCTGGAACAGCTTCGCGAGCGTGGTCTGGGTCAGATCGCGCGCGCCGTCGGCGTTCCCGCAGAGCAGGTACGCGGTCCGGTACAGCCTGCGCTGGCCGGCCCGGGCGAACGCCTCGAAGTCGAGGCCCGGGTCGCCCCCGGAGTCGTGCTCGATGGGCTGCGGCATCGGCCCTCCCCTTCACATCGTGTCCGTCATCCCTGTCCTGAGCGCTGCCGCCGGGAAAAGGTTGAGCACGGACGTGGAGGATTCGAAGGAACCGAAGGAACCGAAGGACCGAAGGACCGAAGGACCGAAGGGACCGAGGGCCGTGGGGTCGGGCGGTCCTCGGCGTGCGTTTCCTCGGTGTAGGCCCGCAGTCGGCCTCCCGTGCAGCCGCCTCGGCACAATGGAAGGCATGAACCTCACCGTCGGCTTCGACCTCGACATGACCCTCATCGACTCGCGCCCCGGAATCAAGGCCGCCTACCAGGCCCTCTCCGCCGAGACGGGGACCTTCATCGATGCCGACGAGGCGGTCACCCGGCTGGGCCCGCCGCTGGAGGAGGAGCTCGCGCACTGGTTCCCGGAGGCCGAGATCCCGGCCATGGCCGAGCGCTACCGCGAGATCTACCCCACGTACGCCATCGGGCCGACCCCGGCGATGCCGGGCGCCCGCGAGGCGATCGAGGCCGTCCAGGCGCTCGGCGGCCGCGCGATCGTCGTCACGGCCAAGCACGAGCCCAACGCCCGCCTGCACCTGTCGCACCTCGGCATCGAGGCCGACGCGGTCGTCGGCTGGCTCTGGGCGGAGGCCAAGGCCGGTGCGCTGCGCGAGTACGGGGCACAGGTCTACGTCGGCGACCACGTCGGTGACGTACGCGGGGCCCGTACGGCCGGCGCGCTGTCCGTGGTGGTGCCGACCGGCCCGTGCCCGGAGGAGGAACTGCGCGAGGCGGGCGCGGACGTGGTCCTGCCCGACCTCACCGCGCTGCCGCAGTGGCTCGCGCAGTACGTCGCCGCACAGCCCGAGCCCGTCTAGGCGGTTCCCGCCCGGGCCCGCTACGCCTGCGAGGCCCGGGCCGCCCTGCGCTGCGCCGCGGCCGAGCGGAGCACGCCCGCCGCGGAGATGCCGAACCCGACGCCCATGAGCATGCAGACCGCCCAGGCGTACGACGGGAACGGGTCCACGTCGAAGAAGAGCGGGGCCATGGTCGCCAGTGTGGCCACGGCCCCGGCGATGAACACGATGCCGCCGGCCTTGACCAGTCCGTCGCCGGGCCGCGCTTCGTCTGAATGAGGAGTAACAGTCACCTCACCAGGGTAGTTCCCTGGCCGAAGCAGCCGACCGTGAAGGACCGGGGAACGTCTTGTCACCCGGCCCCCGACCATTAGCCTTGAGGTGGCGGGTCACACATGGCCCGCTGCGCTGTTGTCCGGAGCCGTTCGCGGCCCTTCGGACCCCCGACGAGCACAAGGACAGAGGACGGACGTGCCTACCGGCAAGGTCAAGTGGTTCAACAGTGAGAAGGGCTTCGGCTTTCTCTCCCGTGACGACGGCGGCGACGTCTTCGTCCACTCGTCGGTGCTCCCTGCCGGGGTGGACGCTCTCAAGCCCGGCCAGCGCGTCGAGTTCGGTGTCGTCGCGGGCCAGCGCGGTGACCAGGCACTTTCGGTGACGGTACTGGACCCGGCGCCGTCCGTCGCGGCGGCGCAGCGGCGCAAGCCCGACGAGCTCGCCTCGATCGTGCAGGACCTCACGACCCTGCTCGAGAACATCACCCCGATGCTGGAGCGCGGCCGCTACCCCGACAAGGTGCACGGCACGAAGATCGCCGGACTGCTGCGCGCGGTCGCCGACCAGCTCGACGTCTGAGCCCCGCGCCGTCACGCGTACGGCTGCGCCCCGCCACTCGAAAGAGCGGCGGGGCGCAGCCGTGTGTGCGGGCGATCAGTCCTGCGGGAAGTCCAGCGAGCCGGGCGGGATGGCCGGTACCAGACCCTCGGCCGCCGCCCGGGTGAGCAGCCCGCGCACCGCCGCGTAGCCGGACTCGCCGAGGCCGGCGGTGAACTCGTTGACGTAGAGCCCGATGTGCTGGTCGGCGACGGCCGGGTCCAGCTCCTGCGCGTGCGCTCGGACGTACGGGCGGGAGGCTTCCGGGTCGTCCCAGGCCATCCGGACCGACGTACGGGCCGACTCGGCCAGCGCGCGCAGCCGCTCCGTGCCCAGCGAGCGCCGGGCGATGATCGCGCCGAGCGGGATCGGCAGGCCGGTCGTGGACTCCCAGTGCTCACCCATGTCGGCCAGGCAGTGCAACCCGTAGTCCTGATAGGTGAACCGGGCCTCGTGGATCACCAGCCCGGCGTCCACCCGGCCGTCCCGGACCGCCGGCATGATCTCGTGGAACGGCAGGACGACCACCTTGCCGACGCCCTCCGGCAGCACGTCCGCGGCCCACAGCCGGAACAGCAGGTAGGCGGTGGAGCGTTCGCTCGGCACGGCCACCGTCCGCCCGGCCAGGTCGACCCCCGGCTCGCGGGTCAGCACCAACGGGCCGCAGCCGCGTCCCAGCGCCCCGCCGCAGGGCAGCAGCGCGTACTCCTCCAGCACCCACGGCAGCACGGCGTACGAGACCTTCAGCACGTCCAGCTCGCCGCGTTCGGCCATGCCGTTGGTGACGTCGATGTCCGCGAAGGTGACGTCGAGGGCGGGCGCGCCCGGCACCCGGCCGTGGGCCCACGCGTCGAAGACGAAGGTGTCGTTCGGGCAGGGCGAATAGGCGATCTTCAGCGGTTCACCGGTGCTCATGCTCATGGCGTTCTCCCCAGTTCGCGAGTACGGGCCCCAGCACGCGGAAGCCGTCGGCGAGCGCGGCGAGCGCGTCCCCGATCCGCCAGGCGGCACGGTCACGGGGGCCCACGGCGTTGGACACGGCGCGGATCTCCAGTACGGGCAGCCCGTGCGCGGCGGCCGCCTCCGCGACCCCGAAACCCTCCATGGCCTCTGCCCCGGCCATCGGGTGCCGGGCGGCGAGCGCGGCGGCCCGGGCGGCGGTCCCGGTCACGGTGGAGACGGTCAGCACGGGCGCGAGCAGCGCCCCGGTCGCCTCGGCGGCGCGGGCGGCGAGCTCGGCGGGCGGCAGGTGCACGCTGTGCCCGAAGCCGAGCTCCGTCACGTCGAGGAAACCGTCGGGGGTCTCGGCGCCCAGGTCGGCGGCGACGATCGCGTCGGCGACCACGAGGGAACCGAGCGGGGCGGCGGGTGCGAACCCGCCGCCGATGCCGGCGGAGACGACGAGCGAGTAGTCGGCGAGGGCCAGGGCGGTGGCGGTCCCGGCGGCGGCCGCCGCCGGACCGACGCCCCCGACGAGCACGTCGAAGGCGATGCCCGGAAGGTCCCGGCGGTTGACGAGGTAACCACCGGGGAGTGTGCGCGGGCCGGGACCGAAGGCGTCGGGATGAGGGGTCAGCCCGGTGGTGACGGAGTCTGCCTCCGCCGCCACCGCGGTCACGACGAGCGCGCGCACCGCTGCCGGCCGGTTACTTGAGCTTGAGGTTGAAGGACCAGACGGCGAGCGGCTTGCCGTCCTCGGCGATCTGCAGGAACGCGAGCTTCTTCGAGGAGGGGGCCTCGCCCTGGCCGCCGGTCGCGAAGACGTCGGCGCCCGGGAAGCTGCGGTAGGTGTTCGAGGAGGGCTCGGTGATCGGCTGGCCGTCCAGGACCGCCGACCAGCGCTTGCCGTCCTCGACGATCTCCGGCTCGACCCCGAGACGCAGGGTGTCGCCCCGGGCGTACTCGACGGTCTTGGGGTTCTTGAGGTTGGTGAGGCACTCCTGGACCTGGTCCATGGAGAGCTCCTTGCCGTCGTTGTGGCAGGAGGCTTCGGCGGACACCGACGAGGTGCCGACCGTCACGGTCGCCAGCGGCGTCGGCTTCTCGCCACAGGCGGAGAGGAGGAGGAGGCCGGCGGACACGGCTCCGAGGGCCGCGACGCTGCGGCGGGCCCTACCCGAGAAAAGCGGTGCGGTCATGAGCCGAAGGCTATCGGGCCGGTGGGCTGCGCCGCCGCACGGGGTACCGGTGGCCTGCGGCGCGGCGCGGTTCTGCCGGTGCGGCGCCGCCGCGCGAGCGACCCCGGGCTCCGCCCGGGCATTCCCGGGGCTCCGCCCCGGACCCCGCGCCTCAATCGCCGGCGGGGCTGAAGGGTCGCCTCAAGCGCCGGCGGGGCTGGAGGTTACGCCACGCGGGGGCGGGAGGTGTCCGGGCGGTGGGGGCGGGGGGCGGAGAGGACGCCGCGCAGCGCCATCGTCGTGCCCAGGGCCACGATCGCCGCGGCCACCGACATCCCCAGTACCCCGTTCAGCGGCAGCACGATGCCGATCGCGCCGCCCAGCACCCACGCCACCTGGAGCAGCGTCTCCGAACGCGCGAAGGCCGAGGTCCGCACCGACTCCGGCACGTCCCGCTGGATCATCGCGTCCAGCGACAGCTTCGCCAGCGCCTGGCAGAAGCCCGCCGTCGCGGCCAGCACGGCCATGAACAGCGCGCTGAAGAACACCGCCGCGAGCACCGCCACGCCCAGGGTCAGGCACAGCACCGCCGCGATGATCGCCTCCGGCGCCCGCGCCCGCAGCCACGCGCCCGCCGCCGTACCGCAGGCGTTGCCCACGCCCGCCGAGACGCCCACGATGCCCAGCGACACCGCCGCGCTCTGCCCCGCCACGGGGTGCTCGCGCAGCAGGAACGCCAGGAAGAAGATCAGGAACCCGGACAGCGCACGCATCGAGGCGTTCGCCAGCAGCCCGCACAGCACCGACCGGCTGACCGTCCGCAGGCCCGGCCGCTTCGAGTGCGCCTCGTGCGTGGACAGCCGCGCCCGGCGCTCGCCCTTGGCCTCGTCCACCTTGTGCGGCAGCGTGAACGCCGCGAAGGTCCCCCACACGAAGATCACGCAGGCCCCGTACAGCGGCCACGGCGGCCCGATCAGATGCAGGGCGGCACCCACCGGCGCCGCCGCGCCCGTCGCCAGCAGACCCGCCAACGTGACCCGGGAGTTCGCCTTGACGAGTGAGAATTTCGGCGGCAGCAGCCGGGGCACCACCGCACTGCGGACCACCCCGTACGCCTTGGACGCCACCAGCACGCCCAGTGCCGCCGGATACAGCTCGATGCCCCCCGTGGCCACCGCACCCGACATCAGCAGCGCCAGGAGCGCGCGGGCCAGCATCGACGTCGCCATCGCCGCCCGCCGGCCGTGCGGCAGCCGGTCCAGCAACGGACCGATCACCGGGGCCAGCACCGTGAAGGGGGCCATCGTGATCGCCAGGTACAGGGCCACCCGGCTGCGCGCCTCGTCCGTGGGAACGGAAAAGAACACCGTCGAGGCCAACGCCACCGTGATCATCACATCGCCGGCGCCGTTGATGGCGTGCAGCTCGATCAGCTTGCCGAGGCCCGATTCCCCCGCCCCGTGCGCGTGCGTGGCCCGCCGGATCCCCCGCGCCGGAAGGTGCAGCGCACGCCCGACAGCCCGGCCGGCCCGCCTGGCCGGTCCCGAGCCGTCGTCGGACGACCGTACGGGTGCCACACTCGACATAGTGCCCCACCCGGCCCTGCCGGGGCGCCTCCCGGCGCGTCGCGCGGCCGGTGGCTTGTCCGCGAATCGGACCTTGCATGTGTGCCCGAGGCTTAAGAGGAGGTAGCGTGCGTAGCGCGCCACCGGCGGATGCTCCTGGCCGCGCGCCTCTTCGTGATCCCGCAGAATGGGTTGCAGTGAGGTGCGCCCGGAGTCCGATCGGGTGCGGACGTCGAC
Source organism: Streptomyces sp. NBC_00273 (assembly GCF_036178145.1). NCBI lineage: Bacteria > Bacillati > Actinomycetota > Actinomycetes > Kitasatosporales > Streptomycetaceae > Streptomyces > Streptomyces sp. NBC_00273. The sequence goes on from NZ_CP108067.1 coordinate 5,592,412, forward strand.
GCGGCCCTCTGGTCCGCTCCGCCCGTGCCCCGTACGGACAGCACCGCCGGGTCGTTGTGGACGACAGTACGGACGGCGCACACGTGAGACGGCGTAGGAGAGAACGAGACCAGTGAGTGCTGCGACGCGAAGCCGTACCCCGCGTACCCCCGACCGCCTCTGCGTCGAGGCGGTAGAACTCGCCCGCGCGGCGGCCGAGGAGGCCGCCTTCCCCGGAGTGGTCGGCGCGCACGTCTCCGCCGTGGCGGAGGGCGACCGCGTCGTCACCCACTTCTTCGAGTCCAAGGAGCCCGGCTACCGCGGCTGGCGCTGGGCCGTCACCGTGACCCGCGCCTCCCGCGCGAAGAACGTCACCCTCGACGAAACGGTGCTGCTTCCCGGCGACGACGCGCTGCTGGCCCCCGAGTGGGTGCCGTGGAGCGAGCGACTGCGCCCCGGCGACATGGGCCCCGGCGACCTGCTGCCCACCGACGCCGAGGACCTGCGCCTGGAGCCGGGCTGGTCGGGCGAGGACGCCCCGCCGCCGAACTCGGTGGTCTCCACCGAGATGGCCGAACTGGTCGAGGCCGAGGACGCCGACGTCACCGACCGCGCGGTGGTCCCCGTACGCGGCTCCATCACCTCGGTCGCCGAGGAACTGGGCATGCGCCGGGCGCGCGTGCTGTCGCGGTACGGGCTGCACACCGCAGCCGACCGCTGGGACGAGTCCTTCGGCGCCAAGACCCCGATGGCGCAGGCCGCGCCCGCGTCCTGCGTCTCCTGCGGCTTCCTCGTCGCCATCGGCGGCTCGCTCGGTCAGGCCTTCGGAGTCTGCGCGAACGAGTTCAGCCCGGCCGACGGCCGTCTGGTGTCGCTGTCCTACGGCTGCGGCGGCCACTCGGAGGCCGCGGTCATGCCGGCGCCGATGCGGCCGGCCCCGCCGGTGCTCGACTCGATGGCCTCGGACGAGTTCACCCTGCGACCGGCCCCCGACACCGGCTCGGTCCCGGTCTCGGAGTCGGACCTGCCGGCCGCGGACCTCGGCCACTCGTAGCCGCTCGGCGGGCCCGCTCGGCGGGCCCCGTCCGGTGGCCGTGCGGCGTACCCTCGCCCCATGGGGGACACGGGTGCCGACGCGGACATGGTGGGACTGACCGGCCGGGTGACCGGGACGGTCGGCCCGGGGCTGGTGGGCGAGGTCATCGTACGGATCCGGGGCGGGGCGGAGCACTTCCTCGCCCACCCGGTCGCGGGGACCGGCCGCATCGCGGTCGGGACGGTGGTGACGGTGGTCGAGTACCTGCCGCCGCGCACGGTGTACGTGATGGCCGCCTACGACAACTGACGCCCCGTCCCACCTGTACGTATCAAGATGGCGACAAGACTCGGCCGGCATCTTCCGGCGGGGTTTCGGCAGGCGCAGACTCAGCCTCGTCGGTGCCGAACGGCACCGCGCTAAGGGGGCGTTGCCGATGGCTATCGGCGTCGTGGCGGGAATCGTTCTCGCCGCAATCGTGGCTCTGATCGGCCTGTTCAAGCTCATGTGGCGGGTGGCCGAACCGAACGAGGCACTCGTCATCTCCGGCTCCACGCACAAGACCGAGGGCCTCGGGCAGGGCATGGGGTTCCGGATCGTCACCGGGCGGGGGACGCTCGTGCTCCCGGGCGTGCAGGCGGTACGGAAACTGTCCTTGGACCTCAACGAGACGCAGCTGTCCGTGGACTGCGTCACCCACCAGGGCATCCCGCTGCGGGTGAAGGGCGTCGTCATCTTCAAGGTCGGCGACGACCTCGTGTCGATCGCCAACGCGGCCCGTCGGTTCCTGGACCAGCAGAAGATGATGCCCGAGCGCGTGCACATCGTCTTCGCGGGCCACCTGCGGTCCATCGTGGGCGGTTTGACGGTCGAGGACATGATCCGCGACCGGGAGAAGCTGACGGGCCAGACCCGGATGGCCTGCGGTACCGAGATGGAGAAGCTCGGCCTGATCGTCGACTCGCTGCAGATCCACGAGATCGAGGACCCGACCGGCTACATCAAGAACCTGGCGATGCCGCACGCGGCGGCCGTGCAGCGGGACGCGCGGATCGCGCAGGCCGAGGCGAACCGGCTGGCCACGGAGGCCGAGCAGGCCGCCTTCGCCCGGATGGCCGAGGCGACGCGGGACAGCGAGATCCTGCAGGCCGGCTACCAGGCCGAGCGGGACAAGGCGGCGGCGACGGCCCGCCAGGCGGGCCCGCTGTCGGAGGCGGCAGCCCGCCAGGAGGTCGTCGTCCAGGAGACCCGGGTCGCGGAGCTGGAGGCGCACCGGCGCGAGCAGCAACTGCAGGCGGACGTACGCAAGCCGGCGGACGCGGCGGCGTACGAGACCCGCACCCGGGCCGAGGCCGAGCGCGACGCGCGGATCTCGGCGGCGCAGGCGAAGGCGCGGGAGACGGAGCTCGCGGCGGCCGCCGAGGCGACGCGGGTGACGACGGCGGCGACCGCCGACGCGCAGGCCGTGGAGGCGCGGGGCATCGCGTCGGCGAAGGCGACGCGGGCGACCGGTGAGGCGGAGGCCGCGGCCACGCAGGCGCGGGGTCTCGCGGAGGCGGAGTCGGCGAAGGCCCGCGGTCTCGCCGAGGCGGAAGCGATCAAGGCGCGGGCCGCCGCGCTGGCGGAGAACCAGGAGGCGGTCGTCGCGCAGCAGCTGGCCGAGAACTGGCCGGCGATCGTGGAGGCGGGCGCGGGGGCCTTCGGGAACGTGGAGCACATGGTCCTGCTGAACGGGGCCGAGGGCATGTCGGAGATGTTCGCGAAGGCGCTCACGATGGGCGGTACGGGGCTGGGCGTGGCCCGCCAACTCCTGGCCTCGATGGGCCAGACCCCGCCGCCGACCACTACGCCGGTGAACGGCCGCATCCCGATCCACGAGGAGTAACCGGCCCCATCCAGCCCCGCCGGGCACATTCAGCCCTGTCGGCCTGTCGGCCTGTCACGGTCAGGTCCGGGGCCGGGCAATTCAGCCCCTCCGGCGTTTGAGGAGCGGGGTCCGGGGCGGAGCCCCGGCAGCGGCGCGGGCGCCGAACCGCCTGGTTTCCGGCGCGGCGCCGCTGCCGGGGGCGCCGCCCCCGGACCCCCGCGCCTCAAACGCCGGCGGGGCTGGATGTGGGGCCGGATGTGCCGGCGACGCGGGGGCGGGGCGCCTCTAAGGCCGGCGGGGCTGGATGTGGGGCCGGATGGGGGGCGGATCAGGGGCGGCGGCGGAAGAGGCGTTTGGCGGCGAGGACCAGGATCAGGCCGGCCGCCAGGACGAGGGCCCCCTTGCCGAAGCTGCCCGTCGGCTGGGACGCGGGGGCCGCCCCCGCCGGGGCACCCGGCTGCGGCGAGGCCGAGGCCGACGCGCCGGCGCCGGCGACCGGGACGGCGATGACCCGGCTCCCCTCGCCCTCCGCGCCGAACATCAGCGTGGAGCCGTCCGGCGTGTACGTCACCGACTCCGCCTGCCCCTGCCACGGCGCGTCCACCCGCTCGCCCTCGCCCACCGGCAGGCCGTCCTGCCACGGGTAGGTGCGGGCCGTGAAGTAGCCCCGCAGCGTCAGCCGGGTGCCGTCGGGGGAGAACGCCCCGTCCGTCACCCACGGCACGGCGGCGACCCGCCGGAACACGTTCGTGCCACCCGGCGTCAGCTCCGCGGGCCCCTCGTACAGGCCGCCCTTGTTCTCGTCCTTGCTCGCGATGTAGACGCGCCCCGTCACCGGATGGACCATCAGGGCCTCCGCGTTGCGCGCCCCGTCCGCGTACTTCACCGTGAACTGCGCGGCTTCGACCGTGACATCACCCAGTTGCTTCGGTTCCGGGAAGCGGTAGATCCACACGTGGTCCCAGGTGCCGTTCCGGTTGTCGCCGATGTCCCCGACGTAGAGCTGCCCGTCCGGGCCCAATGAGATCGCCTCGACGTCGCGCGGCTTGCCGATCCCCGTCAGCGTCACGCGGGCCACCGTCTTGCCCGACGCCGAGTCCACCGCGTAGATGTACGGGCCGTCGTCGCTGTCGTTGTGCGTCCAGTACACGCCCGGGTGGATCCGGCTGGCGGCCAGGCCGCTCGACTCCTTGATCCGCGGGTCGGCGATGGTGAAGGAGGACGCGGCGGGGGCCTCCGCGGCGAGGGCCGGGCCCGGCAGCACGGCAAGTGCGGCGGCGACGGCGGCAGTGACGGCAACGGCGGCGGACGCGGCGGCGGACGGCATGGGCAGGCGCATTCCCCCAGCCTGCCAGTACGTGCCGCGTGTCCGGCGTCACAGGGGTTTCTGTCGCGCGATCCGCGATGATGACCGGATGCGTTTCATGTTCGTCGGCGACTCCATGACCATCGGACGCGCCGGCGACTACACCTGGCGCTACCGGATGTGGCAGCACCTCAGCTCGACCTTCGGCGGCCCCCACCGGATCGTCGGTCCGCGCTGCGAGCTGTACGACACCGTCGCCGACACGCCCAGCAGCCACGCGTACGCCGACCCGGGCTTCCCGGAGCCCGCCCGCCGTCACCTCGCCGGCTGGGGCGAGGGCTGGCAGCACATGGCCCCCCTCATAGGCCCCGCGGTCGCCGACACCGGCGCCGACGTCCTGCTGGTCTCCCTGGGCCTGATCGACCTCGGCTTCTACACCGACGCCGAGCAGACCGCCGCCAACGTCCGTCGGTTCGTCGCCGGGGCCCGCGCCGCCCGCCCCGCCGTCCGCATGGTGCTGCTGCCGGTCATCCCGAACAGCCGGGCCGAGGAGGACGCTCCCTTCGCGGCCGAGGTGGCCCGCTTCAACGAGCTCCTCGCGAAGGCGGTCGCCGACCTGACGACCGACGCCTCGCCGATCCTGCTGGCCGCGCGCCCGGACGCGTACGACATCCACCGCGACACCTACGACGGCACTCACCCGAACGCCTCCGGCGAGCACCGGCTGGCGGGCGAGTTCGCGGCCGTCCTGCACCAGGCGTGGGGGATCGGCGGCCCCTACCGGCCCGCGCAGGGGCTGTAACACGCCCTTCACGACGGGGTCTTGCTTCGAGCGCACTCGAAGCAGTTGGCTAGTGCCCCATGAAGTACACGCAGCTCGGACGCACCGGCCTCAAGGTCAGCCGACTCGTTCTCGGCACCATGAACTTCGGCCCCCAGACCGGGGAGCCCGAAAGTCACTCGATCATGGACTCCGCCCTCGACGCGGGCATCAACTTCTTCGACACAGCCAATGTGTACGGGTGGGGCGAGAACAAGGGCCGCACCGAGGAGATCATCGGCACCTGGTTCGCCCAGGGCGGCGGCCGCCGCGAGAAGACGGTCCTCGCCACCAAGGTGTACGGCTCCATGTCCCGCGAGGGCGACACCTGGCCCAACTACGACCGCCTGTCGGCGCTGAACATCCGGCGGGCCGTCGACGCCAGCCTCAAGCGGCTCCAGACCGACTACATCGACGTCTACCAGTTCCACCACGTGGACCGACTGACCCCCTTCGAGGAGATCTGGCAGGCCGTCGAGGTCCTGGTCCAGCAGGGCAAGATCCTCTATGCGGGCTCCTCCAACTTCCCCGGCTGGAAGATCGCCCAGGCCAACGAGACCGCGGCCCGCCACGGCCGGCTCGGCCTGGTCAGCGAGCAGTGCATCTACAACCTGGCCGAGCGGCGTGCCGAGATGGAGGTCATCCCGGCCGCCCAGGCGTACGGGCTCGGCGTGATCCCGTGGTCCCCGCTCCACGGGGGCCTGCTGGGCGGAGTCATCAAGAAGGAGGTCGAGGGCGGCCGCCGCGCCTCCGGCCGGTCGGCGGACGCACTGGCGAACACCGCCGTACGCGCCCAGGTGCAGGCGTACGAGGACCTGCTGGACAAGCACGGCCTGGAGCCGGGCGAGGTCGGGCTGGCCTGGCTGCTGACGCGTCCCGGGGTCACCGGGCCGATCGTCGGGCCGCGCACGCAGGAGCAGCTCGACTCGGCGCTGCGCGCGGCGGAGCTGGAGCTCTCGCAGGAGGTCCTGGCGGGCCTGGACGAGATCTTCCCCGGCCCCGGGACGTCGCCGGAGGCCTTCGCCTGGTAGCTCCGGTCCGGTCCGGCCCGGGGGTACTAGGGGCTACTGGCCGACGGCAGCCGCCACGGCCACGACGAGGAACATCAGCACGAGCACACCGGCCATCACACGGTTTCTGGTCTTGGGATCCACCCATCGAGCGTAACGCGGCCCGTCGGCCCTCCCGCACTCCCCCCGGCTCCGGCCGGTGGGAGTGCGGGTTCAGCCGCCGAGCTGCCAGGCCCCGACGGTCTCGTAGCGGGGCTGCTCGCCCGGCACTCCGCTGACGGGAAGGTTGCTGCGGACCAGGCTCAGGGTGTCGACCTGCCAGGTGGTGCCCTCGAAGTCCGCGAGGGCATCCAGGTAGGGCCGCAGCGGGGTGGTGGCGCTGCGGTTGCGGGCCAGGGTGAGGTGCGGGTTGTACCGGTGGTGCTGCTCCATCGGTACGCCGGCCCGCCGGGCGGCGGCGTCGGCCCGCTCGGCGAGCATCTGCAGGGCGGTGATCTCCCCGGCGGCGCCGGTCCACAGGGCGCGCTCCCCGAAGTGGCCGCAGCCGTGCAGCCGCAGGGCGAAGGGGGCGGTGCGGTGGGCGGCCCGCTCCAGGCGGGTGTGCAGCTCCGGGAGCACCTCGTCCCGTACCTCGCCCATGAAGGCGAGCGTGAAGTGCCAGCCCGCTCGCGCGGTCCACGTCAGCCGGTCGTCGTGCAGGGGGTCGACGGCCCGGGCCAGCTCGGCGACGGCCGCGTCGGGTGGCAGGACGGCTGCGAACAGTCTCATGCCGGCGAGCGTAGGCGCCTCGATCGCCGGCGGGGCTACATTTCAGCCCCGCCGGCGTTTGAGGAGCGGGGTCCGGGGCGGAGCCCCGGCTCAGGCCACCGTCACCAGGTCGCGGCGGGCCGGGAGGGCCGGGACGAAGGTCACGCCGTGCCGGTTCACCCGCAGCCGCAGGTTGCCGACCCGGGCCAGGACGACCGCGATCGCGACCGAGGCGGCCAGGGAGATTACCGCGCCCGAGGCCATGCCGATCCGGGCGCCGTAGGTGTCCGTGATCCAGCCCAGCAGCGGGGCGCCCAGCGGGGTGCCGCCGGTGAACACCATCATGAACAGGGCCATCACCCGGCCCCGCATCTCGGGGTCGGTCGCCATCTGCACGCTCGAGTTGGCCGTGACGTTCACCGTCAGGCCGAAGATCCCGATGGGCACGAGCAGGGCGGCGAACAGCCAGAAGCCGGGTGCGAAGGCGGTCACCAGGAGCAGGACCGAGAACAGCACGGCCGCGGCCACCAGCACCCGCAGGCGGGAGTGTCCGCGCCGGGCCGCGAGCAGGGCGCCCACCAGGGAGCCGGCCGCGATCAAGGTGTTGAAGAGCCCGTAGGTGCCCGCGTCCCCGTGGAAGACGTCGCTGACGTAGGCCGAGAGCCAGATCGGGAAGTTGAACCCGAAGGTGCCGATGAAGCCCACGAGCACGATCGGCCAGATCAGCTCCGGGCGGCCGGCGACGTAGCGCAGGCCTTCGCGCAGCTGCCCCTTGGCGCGGGGCCTCGGCTCGACCGGGTGCAGTTCGTCGGTGCGCATCAGCAGCAGGCCGGCGAGGGGTGCGGCGAAGGACAGTCCGTTCAGCAGGAAGGCCCAGCCGGAGCCGACGGCGGTGATCAGTACACCGGCGATCGCCGGGCCGACCAGCCGCGCGGACTGGAAGTTGGCGGAGTTCAGGCTGACGGCGTTGGCCACCTGGTCCTTGCCGACCATCTCGGAGACGAAGGTCTGGCGGGCCGGGTTGTCGACCACGGTGACCAGGCCGATCGCGAAGGCGGCGACGTAGACGTGCCACACCTGGACGTTCCCGGCCAGGGTGAGGACGGCGAGGGCGATGCCGGTCAGGCCCATCGCGCTCTGGGTGGCGAGGAGCAGCGGCCGCTTGGGCAGCCGGTCGGCGAGTACGCCGCCGTAGAGGCCGAACATCAGCATCGGCAGGAACTGCAGGGCGATGGTGATGCCGACGGCGGAGGCGGAGCCGGTCAGCGAGAGGACCAGCCAGTCCTGGGCGATGCGCTGCATCCAGGTGCCCGTGTTGGAGACGACCTGGCCGGTGGCGAAGAGCCGGTAGTTCCGGATCTTCAGCGAGCTGAACATGGAGCCCTTGCCCGCGGGTGCCGCGGTGCGCGCGGCGGTAGGTGTGGTGGATATGTGGCCGGGTGCGGAGTCTGCTCCGGTTCCCGTACTCAAAAGCGTTCGCCTCCTGGCGTCGTTCCTTACAGGTGCGCGAGCTTCTCCAGGACGGGTGCGGCCGCGCGGAGCTTGGCCCATTCGTCCTCGGTCAGCTCGGCCGCGAGCCCGGCCAGGAAGGCGTTGCGCTTGCGGCGGCTCTCTTCGAGCATCGCTTCGGCCTCCTCCGTCTGGCGGACCACCTTCTGGCGGCGGTCGTCGGGGTGCGGTTCCAGCGTGACCAGTCCCTTGGCTTCCAGCAACGCGACGATGCGCGTCATCGACGGCGGCTGGACGTGCTCCCGCCGCGCGAGCTCGCCGGGTGTGGCCTGGCCGCAGCGGGCGAGGGTGCCGAGGACCGACATCTCGGTCGGGCTCAGCGACTCGTCGACGCGCTGGTGCTTCAGGCGTCGCCCCAGCCGCATGACGGCGGAGCGGAGGTCGTTCACGGCGGCTGCGTCGTCGCCATGGGAAAGGTCAAGCATGTGCTTAGGGTAACTCATTACTCTCTCTAAGGAAAACCGCTTTCACGGTTACACCAGGGGTCACTCGTACGGGTGAGTCGGCGGCTGAAAGCGACACGCGTACGCGCCCTGTGCCCCGACTCTTTCGGCATGGGGACACATGTGCTGAGCATGCGCATAGACGGGGAGCTCCTCGACAGGCTCCGGATCCACGCCGCCAAACGCGGAATGAGCGTCCAGGACTATGTGGTCCGGACGCTCATTCGCGATGACTTCGACGAGCGCTTCAAGGCGGCCGTCGACGAGACAGAGAAGTTCTACGGGCTGACGTGAGCTACTGGGCGAGGCCGAGGGCGGGCATCGCGTAGTAGAAGACGAACACCGCCGACACCACGTACATGGCCACCGGGACCCCGCGGCCCCGGCCGGTCGCCAGGCGCAGTGCGCAGAAGCTCACGAACCCGATGCCGATGCCGTTGGTGATCGAGTAGGTGAAGGGCATCATCACCATGGCCAGGAAGGCCGGGACGGCGATGGTGAAGTCGCTCCAGTCGATGTCCTTGACCGAGCCGGCCAGGATCAGGAAGCCGACCGCCACGAGCGCCGGGGTGGCCGCCTGGGACGGGACCATGGCGGCGAGCGGGGTGAGGAACAGCGCCACGGCGAAGAGGCCGCCCGTCACGACGTTCGCGAGCCCCGTGCGGGCGCCCTCGCCGACCCCGGCCGTGGACTCCACGAAGCAGGTGGTCGCGGAGGAGGAGGTGGCGCCGCCCGAGGCGACCGCCAGGCCGTCGACCAGCAGGACCCGGTTGATCCCGGGGAACTCGCCGGTCTTCTTGTCGATCAGCTTCGCCTCGTCGCCGACGCCGAGGATCGTGCCCATGGCGTCGAAGAAGCAGGACAGCAGCACGGTGAAGACGAAGAGGACGCCGGTGAGCATCCCGACCTTGTCGAAGCCGCCGAACAGGCTGACCTCGCCGACGAGCCCGAAGTCGGGCATGGACACCGGATTGCCGGGCCACGCGGGGACCGTGAGGCCCCAGCCCGAGTCGGGCAACTTCGCGACCAGCTGGACCACGACGGCGGCCACGGTCATGGCCACGATGGAGATCAGGATCGCGCCCGGGACCTTGCGGATCAGCAGGGCGAGGGTGAGCAGCACGCCGATCACGAAGATCAGGACCGGCCAGCCGTCCAGGTGACCGGTGGCGCCGAGCTGGAGCGGGACGGTGGTGTGCGCGGCGTCCGGGATGCGGGAGACGAAGCCCGCGTCGACCAGGCCGATCAGCATGATGAACAGGCCGATGCCGATGGCGATGCCCTTGCGCAGGCCGAGCGGCACGGCGCTCATGACCCGCTCGCGCAGGCCGGTGGCGACCAGCAGCATCACCACGAAGCCGGCCAGGACCACCATGCCCATGGCGTCGGGCCAGCTCATGCGCGGGGCGAGCTGGAGCGCGACGACCGTGTTCACGCCGAGGCCGGCGGCGAGCGCGATCGGGACGTTTCCGATGACGCCCATGAGGAGGGTGGTGAAGGCCGCCGTCAGGGCGGTGGCCGTCACGAGCTGGCCGTTGTCGAGCTGGTGCCCGTACATGTCCTTCGCGCTGCCCAGGATGATCGGGTTCAGCACGATGATGTAGGCCATGGCGAAGAAGGTCGCGAAGCCGCCGCGGACCTCGCGGGCGACGGTCGAGCCGCGCTCGGAGATCTTGAAGTAGCGGTCCAGCGAGCCGGAGGGATCCTGGGGGGAAGGCTCCGGGGCGGTGGCTACGGGGGCGGGGGCCGGGGTGCTCATACGGTCCTCATTGGGTGGTTCATACGAAGAAAATGGGCCGCGCCCAAACCGTTTCAGTATGAACACATGAACGAAAGGGCGTCCATCTCCGCGCGTAGATGTCATTTCCCGCCGCCTAGACTTGCCGCATGGCGAAATGGATTGCGAAGCACGAGGCGCCCGAGCCCCTGGAGGGCCCCGTCGTCGCCACCGTCACGGGCGGCACGATCCTGTGGTTCGCCCTCTTCCTGGTCCAGCTGCCCTTCTACGGGTGGTTCGCCGACCGGGGCCAGCTGTGGTGGGTCTGGACCTGCGCGGCCGGTGGCTTCCTCGGCCTGATCGGCATCTGGTACGTCCGCGGCCGCGAAGCGGCGCTCGCGCGTCACGCGGCGGAACGGGACGAAGAGGCGGCCCGGGCCGACCGGGCGGCCCAGACCCCGCCGGAGCCGGGGACCGGCCCGCAGGGCTAGGCCGCGTCGGTGCGGGCACCGCCCCGCAGCGCTACCAACGGACGATTCGGGTCATCCTGAGGTCTGATCTTCGGACTTTTCGGCGGGTGAACCCAAAGAACCCCGCTTAACGTCGAAAGCATGACGCAGCGGGCTGGAACCGAATCCGACGGGCCGGAGCCGGGCGGCGGGACGGCCGCCCCCGCCATCGACGCGGGAGCGGAGCTGGACCCCGTACACCCGATGCGACCGCCCGCGCCCCGGTTCAAGCCGGGCGGGCTGAGCACCGCCGAGGTCGCCGAGCGCGTCGCGCGGGGCGAGGTCAACGACGTTCCCGTCCGGAGCAGCCGCTCCACCACCGACATCGTCCGCGCCAACGTCTTCACCCGGTTCAACGCGATCATCGGCGTGCTCTGGGCGATCATGCTCGTCGTCGCACCGATCCAGGACAGCCTCTTCGGGTTCGTGATCGTCGCCAACACCGGCATCGGCATCATCCAGGAACTGCGCGCCAAGAAGACCCTCGACAGCCTCGCCGTCATCGGCGAGGTCAAACCCAGCGTGCGCCGCGACGGCCGGACCGCCGAGATCTCCACCTCCGAGATCGTCCTCGGCGACGTCATCGAACTCGGTCCCGGCGACAAGGTCGTCGTCGACGGGTCCGTCGGCGAGGCCGACGGCCTGGAGATCGACGAATCCCTGCTCACCGGCGAGGCCGATCCCGTCCTGAAGAAGCCCGGCGACCCGGTCATGTCCGGCTCCTTCGTCGTCGCCGGCGGCGGCGCCTTCACCGCCACCAAGGTCGGCCGCGAGGCCTACGCCGCCCAGTTGGCCGAAGAGGCCTCCCGCTTCACGCTCGTCCACTCCGAGCTGCGCTCCGGCATCTCCACCATCCTCAAGTACGTCACCTGGATGATGATCCCGACCTCGATCGGCCTGATCATCAGCCAGCTCCTCGTCAAGGACAACAACCTCAAGGACTCCATCGCCCGGACCGTCGGCGGCATCGTCCCGATGATCCCCGAGGGGCTCGTCCTGCTCACCTCCGTGGCCTTCGCGATCGGCGTCATCCGGCTCGGCCGCAAGCAGTGCCTGGTCCAGGAGCTGCCCGCCATCGAAGGCCTGGCCCGCGTCGACGTGGTCTGCCTCGACAAGACCGGCACCCTCACCGAGGGCGGCATGGACGTCACCGAGCTGCGTCCGCTCGGCGGCGCCGAGCCGGCGTACGTCAAGAAGGTGCTCGGCGCCCTCGGGGAGTCCGACCCGCGCCCCAACGCCAGCCTCCAGGCGATCATCGACGCCTACCCCGACATGGCCGAGTGGCGCTGCACCGAGTCCCTGCCCTTCTCATCCGCCCGCAAGTACAGCGGCGCCAGCTTCAGCGAGGGCGACGGAGAGAACAACACCTGGCTGCTCGGCGCACCCGACGTGCTGCTCCCCGCCGGGGACCCGGCCCTCGACGAGATCAACGACCTCAACGAGCAGGGACTGCGCGTCCTGCTGCTGGCCCGCTCCGCCCGCGAACTCGACGACGCGGCCGTCGCCACCGGGGTCCGGCCGACCGCCCTGGTCGTCCTGGAACAGCGCCTGCGCCCCGACGCCGCCGACACCCTGCGCTACTTCGAGGACCAGAACGTCAGCGCGAAGGTCATCTCCGGCGACAACGCGGTCTCCGTCGGCGCGGTCGCCGGCAAACTGGGTCTGCCGGGCGCCGAGAACACCGTGGACGCCCGGAAGCTCCCCGCCGACCAGGCCGACATGGCGAAGGTCCTCGACGAGAACTCGGTCTTCGGGCGGGTCAGCCCGCAGCAGAAGCGGGACATGGTGGGAGCCCTCCAGTCCAAGGGACACACGGTCGCCATGACGGGCGACGGAGTCAACGACGTGCTCGCCCTCAAGGACGCCGACATCGGCGTCAGCATGGGCTCGGGCTCGGAGGCGACCAAGGCCGTGGCCCAGATCGTCCTCCTCAACAACAGCTTCTCGACCCTGCCCTCGGTGGTCGCCGAGGGCCGCCGGGTCATCGGCAACATCACCCGCGTGGCCACCCTCTTCCTCACGAAGACGGTCTACTCGGTGCTCCTGGCCATCCTCGTGGTCTGCTCGCAGGTCGAGTACCCCTTCCTGCCCCGCCACCTGACGCTGCTGTCCACGCTCACCATCGGCATCCCGGCCTTCTTCCTGGCCCTGGCACCGAACAAGGAGCGCGCGAAACCGCACTTCGTGAAGCGGGTCATGCGGTACGCCATCCCCGGCGGCGCCATCGCGGCCGTGGCCACCTTCGTCTCGTACCTGATCGCCCGCCACCACTACACGGGCCAGGGCGCACTCGAAGCCGAGTCCAGCGCGGCCACGCTGACGCTGTTCCTGACGTCCATGTGGGTACTGGCGATCATCGCCCGCCCCTACACGTGGTGGCGGGTGGCCCTGGTCGGCGCGATGGGCGGGGCGTTCCTGATCGTCCTCGTCGTGCCGTGGCTGCAGGACTTCTTCCAGCTCAAGCTGGTGGGCGTCACGGTGCCGTGGATCGCGGTGGCCGTCGCCGTGGGCGCGGCCGTCTTGATCGAGTTCACCTTCAGGTGGGTCGACCGCAAGTTCCCGGCCTGACCGGGACCGGCCAGCCTCGGGCGCAGGCCCTGGTCCGGGTCAGGAGACCGATACGCGCTGCTGGCCCTCGGCGGTGGCGCCCTGCCGGGGGGCCGGGACGCCGCCGTCCGTGGGACGGCGCCGGCCGATGTCCTTCAGGCGCATCGCCGGGCGTTCGACCAGGTGCCAGGAGAGCACCGCCGCGACCAGCGCGCCGGCCAGGGAGAGCCCCAGGTAGGCGGCGAAACCCCAGCGCGCACCACCGAGGACGGCCAGCGCCTGCTGCACGAGGAAGCCGTAGATGTAGATGCCGTACGAGTAGTCGTGCTTGGCGCCGATCCGCTGGAACGGCTTGGGCAGCCGGATGGCCAGCCACAGCAGCAGGTAGCAGAAGGCCGGCACGCCCAGGGCGAAGAAGTACCCGTAGTGCAGGGTCAGCACGAACACCACGGCGCTGAGCGCCGCCAGCGGGTCGCTGACCGGGACGCGCTCCTTGTAGAGCTCCAGCACCGCGCCGAGGGCGAAGGCGAAGCCGAGGTAGACCATGTAGTTCACGCTGTGCGGGCCCATCAGCGGAATGACCAGGTCACCGCCGTGCGCCGCCGTCCCGGCCCCGGCGTTCAGACGGTTGCCGACGGCGTCACCGACGACCAGGCCGCCCAGGACCACCGCCACCGCCAGGACGGTCCGCCGGGACCGCACCAGCGAGCCGCCCAGCGCGAGCAGGCCGACTCCGAGATAGCAGAGGATCTCGTAGGCCAGCGACCACAGGGCGCCGTTCATCGCCGCGTTGTGCGTGAGCCCCTTGGTGGTGCCGGTCTCCATCACACCGGATATCCCCCACTGCCCGACGCCGACGGCCCAGTTCGCCTCGACGTAGGCGAAGGGTCCCTGCGGGTGGTCCCAGAACCCGGCCGTGCTGCCGTGCTGCCGCCAGTACAGGAAAGGGGCCACGGCGAAGGCCGTGACGGCCATGCAGACCCAGAAGCCGGGCAGCAGGCGCAGCGCGCGGTGCCACAGGAAGCGGCCGACGGGCAGCCGGTTCCCGCTGCGCGTCACGAGGATGCCGGAGAGGAAGAAGAAGCCGAAGACGGCCATCTTCCCGAGGTCTATCTGCCCCTGCGAGAAGCCGTGACCGAGCTCATGGCTGCCGAAGCCGAGGATGCCCGCGTGCGAGACCACGACGGCGGACGCGAGGAACAGCCGCAGGAGGCCCAGGCTGTTGTTCCGGCCGGAAAACAGCTCGGACACCGGCCCGCGGGACCAGCGGAAGCCGGCCGGAAGGGCTCTCCTGTCGGGCATGACGCTCCCCCTGAACGATTCCCTGAGGGCGCGTTCTCTTCGTGGTCGTGGATCCGCCGGTCGGGCGAAAGCACTGATCAGTCTGAGTCGGCACGTGCCGCCTGTCAAAGGGAGCGCACGGTTTCCGGGCGCCCGCGCGCCCGCCTCCCGGCCCGTTCCCGGCCCGCTTCCGGCCCGCCTCCCGTCAGTCGAACCAGCGGTCCCGGGCCAGTTCCGCCGTGCGCGACGGGTCCTCCAGCAGCGCCGCCACCTCGAAGCGGCGCGGCCACTGGCCCGCCGACCAGGCGAGGCCGGCGGCCACGCCTTCCAGCGTGGACGCGTGGAGCGTGCCATCGGGGGTGCGGCGCCAGTCGAGCTCCGTGCCGCCCGCGACCAGCTCCTCGTGCTCGACGTACGTCGTCGGAGTGGCCGGACCCAGCAGCACGAGCACCGACTCCGGCACCTCGTGCTCCTCGCCGGGCGTGGTCACCTCCGCCGGAACCGTCTGCGAGAGGCGGCGGACCTGGAGCAGCTCCGCGAGGTCCGCCGCGCGCGCCGGGGGGACCGGCAGCAGCGGCAGCCCCGCCGTCAGCGGGAGCAGGTCCGGGGCGTCCGCGATCACCGCGTCGGCCGCGTCCACCACGAGCACCTCGCCGTCCACCACCGCGCGCAGCTCGTCCGGGAGGGTGACCTGCTCGGGGTCCAGATCGGCCAGCGCGCCGTACAGGCCGTGCAGCTGCTGGCCGGTGACCTCGCGGTCCGGGTCGGCGAGCCGGGCCAGCAGTTCGGCGGCGCCGCCGGGCTCGTCCAGCAGGGCCGCCACGGTGGTCCGTACGCCCAGCGCCCGCAGGACCTGCTCGTCCTCGAAGCCCGTGGCGTCCGCCGAGGTGTAGAGGCCTTGCAGCAGCGGGTCGCCGCCCGCCGCGCGCAGGCCCGCCGGGCGGCGGCCGTCGAGCACCGGGTGGTCGCGCAGCCACCACGCGGTGTACGGGCGCACCGACTGCGTGGTGCCGTCCGGCAGCAGGATCCGCACGGGCTGGGTCAGCGCGTCGCGCAGCGGCGGCTGGGCGAGCATGGCGAGGGCCTGCGGCCAGCAGTCGTCGTCGACGAGGTCGAGGTCGCGGACGGCGATCAGCTCGGTCGCCACCGGCGGGACCGGGAGGTCCGGCAGCTGGTCCAGGACGTCCTCGCACCACACGTCGACCGCGTCCAGCAGGCCCGCGTCGTCGGGCTCGGCGAAATCGCCCTCGCGCGGTTCCAGTTCGTCCGGGTCGAGGACCACGTCGGTGGCGCGGACCAGCTGGAAGGTGGCCAGGACCCCGCAGGCGGTGAGCGGGCCCGCGCCCCACCGCTCGGCGAGGTCCGCGTCCACGTACGGCACCTCGTCCTCGCGGATCACCGAGGCCAGCGGGCTGCCCGGCAGCAGGAGCTCGCCCGCCGGGACCAGTTCCCCCTCCTCGTCCGGCAGGGCCAGCGCGCCGAGCCAGGGCTCGTCGCCCGGCGCCAGCTCGGCGTCCTGGACCAGCCCGAGGACCACCTCGGCCAGTTCGTCGGCGTCCAGGGTGTCGGCGTCCTCGTCCCAGATCTCCCCCGCGTCGAGGGAGGCGGCGACGGCCGCCCGCACCTGCGGGGTCGTCAGGACCGCCCGCGCCGTGGCCGGGAGCGCGCCGAGCTTCTCCAGCAGCGGGTGCGCCGCGTCCGGGTGGGCCACCTTCAGGCCCAACCGGGCCAGGCTCGTCGGCGTGTCCGCGCCCGGCAGCAGGATGTGCCGGGGGCCGATCGAGGTGCGGCCGTCGGCGAGCGGCACGGGCAGCCCGGACAGCCGGTCGGGGTCCACCCCGGCGAGGCTGTCGTAGAGCCGGTGCCACCACTCCGGGGTCCGCTCGATGCCCGCGATCCGCTCGATGGCATCGCCCAGCGGGAGCCGGCCCACCCCCAGGGTGCGCAGCTCGGCCCGGCGCTCCAGGCCCGCCGGCAGCAGGGTCGGCAGGACCTCGGCGAGGACGCGCACGGTGTCGGCGCCCGCGCCCTCCACCACCTCGGCCTCGAAGGGGCGCAGGGCGGCGCGCTCCTCCGCGTGCTCGGGCGGCGCGGCCGGCGCGAGGAAGGCGGTACGGGGCAGGCGCTGGAGCACGGCCGCGCGCAGGGCCCCGTCCAGCTCGCCCTTGCCGAGCGGGCCGGGCACCAGGTCCACGAGGGCGGTCGTCACCGGGTCCCAGGCGCCGAGGAGTTCGGCGTACGCGTCGGCCGCGCGCTCCACGAGGAAGTCGAGCAGCGGGCCCGGCGCGGGGTGGCGGCGGGTGGTGTCCAGCGGCAGGGTCGCGATGAGCAGCGCCGGGATGCCGAGCGGCTCGTCGGTGGGGGTCGGCGCGTGCACCACGGGGGCCGTGGCCGGGCGGACCGGGGCGCCGTCGGAGTCGACGGGCACCGCCCAGGACACCGCCCAGGCCGGCCGCAGCCGCTCCTCGACGGGCCGGTCGGCGAGCAGCGCGCGCTCGATGGGGCCGCCGTGGCGGACGGTGCGCCAGCGGTGGGTGACCGTACCGGAGGCGGTGGTGTCCTCGATGACCGTGTACGGGCCCTCGTCACGCCGGTACAGGGTGCGCGCACCCGCGGACGGGGTCTCCACCACGACCTCGCGCAGCCCGGGCAGGGTGAGCAGCAGGGCGTCGTCGACGCCCGCCAGCAGCCGTTCCACCAGACCCTCGGCGGCGGCGTCGCGCAGCGGGAGGACCACGACGGTGTCGTAGCCCTCGGGGGCGGTGCCCTCGGCGGGCAGCGGGAGGCGCAGCAGCGGAACGTGCCCGTCGCGGCGGCGCAGTTCGTCGCCGAGGCCGGGGCTGCCGACGGCGGCGCCCCGGGCCAACTCCCGGGCCTCGGCCAGGGACCAGCGCACTCCGCCGTGGCGGCCGAGCACCGCGGGTTCGTCGGAGACGGCCAGCACGGCCGCGAAGCCCACGCCGAACCGGCCGACGCTGTCGCCGGCGGGCTCCCGCTTGGCGGAGGCGCGCAGGGTGCTCAGCGACTCCACGCCCGTCGCGTCCAGCGGGGCACCGGTGTTGGCGACGGCCAGCAGCGCGTGCCCGCCCTCGCCCTCGTGCAGGGTGAGCCGCAGCCGGCCGGGCACCTGGGCCCGGGCCGCGGCGTCGGCGGCGTTCTGCGCCAGCTCGATGACGAGCCGGTCCCGGTAGCCGCCGAGCGCCAGGTCCTCCTCGGCATTGGCGTCCTCGCGGAACCGGGCCGGGCCCGCACCCCACGCGTCGAGCACCCCGCGCCGCAGCCGGGCCGTGCCGAAGGGGTCCACACCGCTCTGGGCCGCCGTCACTCGCACGCTCACGCCGCTGCCTCCAAGAATCGCCGCCGGAGCCCTGAAGGTACCGCGTGCGGGCAAACCCCCACGCCGGTGGCCTCGGGGTGTCCGGGGAACGCCGAAGCCCCCGGTGACGGCAGGTCACCGGGGGCTTCGCGGCGCACCGGGCGGGTGAGGGTCAGAGCTTGTCGATCACGTAGTCGATGCAGGCCGTCAGCGCCTGCACGTCCGCCGGGTCGATCGCCGGGAACATCGCGATGCGGAGCTGGTTGCGGCCGAGCTTGCGGTACGGCTCGGTGTCCACGATCCCGTTGGCGCGCAGCACCTTGGCGACGGCCGCCGCGTCGATGTCGTCCGAGAAGTCGATCGTGCCGATGACGGACGAGCGCTTGTCGGCGTCCACGACGAACGGGGTCGCGTACTTGGACGCCTCCGCCCAGCCGTACAGGTTGCGCGCACTGGCCGCCGTACGGCCCGTGGTGAACTCCAGGCCGCCCTGGCTGTTCATCCACCGCAGCTGCTGGTCCAGCAGGAAGAGGGTGGACAGCGCCGGGGTGTTGTACGTCTGGTTCTTCAGCGAGTTGTCGATCGCCGTCGGCAGCGAGAAGAACTCCGGGATGTGCCGGCTGCCGGAAGCGTGCACGCGGGCGGCGCGCTCCAGGGCGGCCGGGGAGAACGCGGCCAGCCACAGGCCGCCGTCCGAAGCGAAGGACTTCTGCGGTGCGAAGTAGTAGACGTCCGTCTCGGTGATGTCCACCGGCAGACCGCCGGCACCCGAGGTCGCGTCCACCAGAACGAGGGACCCGGCGTCGGCGCCCGCGACGCGCTTGATCGGCGCCGCCACACCCGTCGAGGTCTCGTTGTGGGTGTACGCGTACACGTCCACGCCCGCCTCGGCCACCGGCTCCGGGTGCGTGCCCGGCTCCGAGGAGATCACGGACGGCGCGTCCAGCCACGGCGCGAGCTTCGCGGCCGTGGCGAACTTCGAGGAGAACTCGCCGAAGGTGAGGTGCTGGGACTTCCGCTCGATCAGACCGGCGGTCGCGATGTCCCAGAAGGCGGTGGAGCCGCCGTTGCCCAGGATCACCTCGTACCCCTCGGGGAGGGAGAAGAGGTCCCGGAGGCCCTGGCGCACCGAGCCGACCAGGTTCTTGACCGGAGCCTGGCGGTGTGAGGTTCCGAGCAGGGAGGTACCGGTGGCGGCGAGGGCGTCCAGCGCCTCGGTCCGCACCTTGGAGGGGCCCGCGCCGAAGCGTCCGTCGGCGGGCTTGATGTCAGCGGGAATCTGGATCTCAGCCACGAGCGGAGCGTATCGGGTCCCGGTCCGCGCTCCGGACGCGCGTCCACTCGATGAGACGGTTCCGTCCGGTGGGAGGCTGGGGCCGTGACGTCACCCGGTGAACTCGAACGGACATTGCGGGAGAACCTGCGCGGGGAGATCGACTTCGGTGCCGCCGCACGGGCCCTGGCCACCATGGACGCCTCCAACTACCGGCGCGTGCCGGTGGGCGTGGTCGCCCCGCGCGACGCCGACGACGTGGCGGCGGCGCTCGCCGTGTGCGCGGATGCCGGGGTGCCCGTCGTACCGCGCGGCGGCGGGACCTCCATCGCCGGCCAGGCCACCGGGGTGGGCGTGGTCCTCGACCTCACCCGGCACATGAACGGCCTCGTGTCGGTGGACCCGGCGGCCAGGACGGCCGTGGTCCAGCCCGGACTGGTCCTCGACCGGCTGCGGGACGCGGTGCGCCCGTACGGGCTGACCTTCGGGCCCGACCCGTCCACGCACTCCCGCTGCACCCTCGGCGGCATGATCGGCAACAACGCGTGCGGGGCCCACTCGGTGGCCTGGGGCACCACCGCGGACAACGTGACCGAGCTGGCCGTGACGGCGTACGGGGGCACCGCGCACCGGATCGCGACGGGCTGGTCGGGCGCTCCGGCGGGCCTGCGGGAGCTGGTCACCGGACACCTGGGGCTGCTGCGCACCGGCATGGCGCCCGGCTTCTCGCGGCGGATCTCCGGCTACGGCGGCCTCGACGCGCTGCTGCCCGAGCACGGGGTGCAGCTGGCGCGGGCGTTCTGCGGGAGCGAGGGCACGCTCGGGGTGGTGACGGAGGCGGTGGTGCGCCTGGTGGAGGCGCCGCGCGCGCCGGTGCTCGCGGTGCTCGGGTACGCGGACGAGAGCGCGGCGGCGGAGGCGGCGGCCGGGCTGCTGCCGTACGGGCCGCTGACGGTGGAGGGGATGGCCGAGGACCTGTTGGGCGGCACGGCCCCGCAGTTGCCCCGGGGCGGGGCCTGGCTGTTCGTGGAGATGCCCGACGAGGGCGGGGCGCGGGCCCTGCTGCGGGCCGCCGACGCGGTGGACCGGCTGCTCGTCACCGACCCGGCGGCGCAGCGCGCGCTGTGGCGGATCCGCGAGGACGCGGCGGGCAGCGCGACCCGGATGCCGGGGGGCGGGATGGCCTGGCCGGGATGGGAGGACTGCGCGGTGCCGCCGGCCCGGCTGGGGGCGTACCTGAAGGAGTTCCGCGCCCTGCTGGCGGCGCACGGGCTGCACGGATCCCCGTACGGGCACTTCGGCGAGGGCTGCGTGCATGTACGGATCGACTTCGACCTGGTGTCGGCGGCGGGCATCGCCCGCTTCCGGGACTTCTCCGGGGAACTGGCCGATCTGGTCGTCGCGCACGGCGGCTCCCTGTCGGGGGAGCACGGGGACGGGCAGGCGCGGGCGGAGCTGCTGCCGAAGATGTACGGCACGGAGGTGGTCCGGCTCTTCGGCGCGTACAAGGACGTGTGGGACCCGGCGGGCGGGATGAACCCGGGGATGCTGGTCCGGCCGGCGCGACTGGACGAGAACCTGCGCTTCGCGGTGCTGCCGGCCACCCCTTTCGCGGGTGAGGTCGCGCGGTGCGTGGGCGTCGCGAAGTGCCGGACCACGGACACGGGGGCAGGCGCCTCGGTGATGTGCCCGTCGTACCGGGTCACGGGGGAGGAACAGCACTCCACGCGGGGCCGGGCGCGGCTGCTGCACGAGATGCTGGCCGGGGAGATCGTCACGGACGGCTGGCGCTCGCCGGAGGTCGCCGCGGCGCTGGACCTGTGCCTGGGGTGCAAGGGCTGCCGCAGCGACTGCCCGGTGGGCGTGGACATGGCCGCCTACAAGGCGGAGTTCCTGCACCGCCACTGGGCGGGCCGGATCCGCCCGCTGTCCCACTACGCGCTGGGCGGCCTGCCGGGCTGGCTCCGGCTGATCGCCGGCCTGCGGGCGGCGGGGGCGGTCAACGCGGCCGTGCGGCTCCTACCGGTACCGGTGCCGGGACTGACCCCGGAACGGGCCCTGCCGGCGCTGGCGAAGCGGCCGTTCACGCGGGACGCGGGGCGGCGCTCCGGCTCCGGCTCCGGTGGTGGTTCCGGTTCTGGCGGCAGCTCCGACTTCGGCTCCGGCCCCGGTCTCACCGTGACCCTGTGGCCCGACACGTTCACGGAGTACCTCGTCCCCGAGGTCGGCCATGCCGCGCTCCGCGTGCTCCGGGCGGCCGGGCTGGAGGTGTCCGTCCCCCGGGGCGGCCGGGTCTGCTGCGGACTGACGTACGTGTCCACCGGCCGCCTCGACCGCGCCCGCAAGGTCCTGCGCCGGACGCTGGACACCGTCGGCGAGGTCTCCGGCCCCGTCACCGTCCTCGAACCGAGCTGCGCCGCGGCCCTGCGCACCGACCTGCCCGCCCTGCTCCCCGACGACCCCCGCGCGGCCCGCCTCGCGGCGGCGGTGCGGACCTTCGCCGAGACCCTGGAGGAGTGCGCACCGGCCTGGCGGCCGCCGCGCCTGGACCGGGAGGTGTTCGGCCAGACCCACTGCCACCAGCACGCGGTGCTCGGGGACGGCCCCGACCGACGGATGCGGGAGCGGGCCGGATTGGTGGGCGAGCTCAGCGGGGGCTGCTGCGGGCTGGCGGGCAACTTCGGCTTCGAGCCGGGGCACCACGAGGTGTCGGTGGCCTGCGCGGAGGAACAGCTGCTGCCGTCGCTGCGCGCGGCCCCGCGGGACGCCGCGATCCAGGCGGACGGGTTCTCGTGCCGTACGCAGATCGCACAGCTGGGCGGGGTCCGGGCCCGGCACCTGGCGGAACTCCTGGCGGAGGGGTTGGGGGAAGGGGTGTAGCGCAGAGTTATCACGGTTGTAAGGCAGGAAATGCGGCGACACTCCTTACGGGCCCTTAGTCTGGAGAGATGCCCGCACCTTCCTCTTCGTCCTCCCCGGCGGCCTCGCCGGCCGTCGCCGCACCGGCCCCGTCGCCCGCCAAGGGCTCGGGTCCGGGTTCCGGTTCTGGTCCGGGGTCCAGTTCCGGTTCCGGCCTCGGTCCCGTGGCGCTGGTGATCTCGGCGGGGATCTCGGTGCAGTTCGGCGCGGCACTCGCGGTCATGATCATGCCGAGGGCGGGCGCGGCGGGCGTGGTCACCCTGCGCCTCGCGGCCGCCGCGCTCGTGCTGCTGCTCCTGTGCCGCCCGAAGGTGCGCGGCTATTCCCGTTCCGACTGGGGCACGGTGCTCGCCTTCGGCGTCGCCATGGCCGGTATGAACGGCCTCTTCTACCAGTCGATCGACCGGATCCCGCTCGGCCCGGCGGTCACCCTGGAGGTCCTCGGACCGCTCGCCCTCTCCGTCATCGTCTCCCGGCGCCTGGTCAACGTCTTGTGGGCCGGCCTCGCGCTCGGCGGTGTGGTCCTGCTGTCCGGGCACGGCGGGGGCGGCCTCGGCTTCGGCTCCCTCGACCCGCTGGGCGCGGCGTTCGCGCTCGGGGCGGGCGCGATGTGGGCGGCGTACATCGTGTTCAGCGCGCGCACGGGCCGCCGCTTCCCGCAGGCGGACGGGCTCGCGCTGGCGATGGCGGTGGCCGCGGTCATCTCGCTGCCGCTGGGCATCGCCGAAGCCGGCTCGGCCCTGCTGGTCCCGAGCACGCTGGCCCTCGGCCTGGGCGTGGCCGTCCTGTCCTCCGTCTTGCCGTACACGCTGGAACTGCTCGCGCTGCGGCGGATGCCGGCGCCGACCTTCGCGATCCTGATGAGCCTGGAGCCGGCCATCGCCGCCGCCGCGGGCTTCCTCGTCCTGAACCAGGCCATGTCCGCACTGGACGCCCTGGCCATCGCCCTCGTGATCGCGGCCAGCATGGGTGCGGTCCGCTCGCAGATCCGGAAGAAGGCCGCCTGATGGACGTCGCCACCTACCTGGCCGAGGTCCCCGAGGCCCGGCGGGAGGCTCTGGTGCGGCTGCGGGAGCTGTGCCTGGAGGAGCTGACCGGGTTCGAGGAGGGGATCGCGTACGGGATGCCGGTGTACGTGCGGGCGGGTGCGACCGACGGCGAGATCGCCTGGGCGAACCAGAAGCAGTACATCTCCTTCTACCTGATGCGCACGGACGTCCGGGACGCCTTCGCGGACCGCCTCGCCCCCCACGACATGGGCAAGGTCTGCCTGCGCTTCCGCAACCCCGCCAAGGTCGACTTCGACCTCCTCCGGGACCTCCTGCGAGCGACGGCGACGGCGACGGCGGGCTGAGGGGCTGGGCGTGCTTCGGTGTGCGGGAGCCGGGTGGGCGGCATCGGGGATGGGTACGGGGGTTTCCCGTCAGTCCCATCGTCCTTCCGTGTCGGGCCGGTCCCTCAAGGGCGCTCCTCCTTCGTCGTCGCGTCGCTTCGCGATGGCCTGCGGCCACCCTTGACCGACCGTCCCGCCCCGGAGATACGAAGACTGCCGGGAAGCCCCCGAAGGAACGGGCCGGGGGGATGGCTTCAGGCGCGGGGCGGTCGGAGGCACCCGGCCGGGTCGGGCGCGCAGGGCCGCGACCGAGAGACGGGCCCGTCCAGCCCTGGGCCCGGGTCGGTGGGCGCACCCAATCGCTACGCGCTCCTCATCTCTCAGCGTCTCCATCCCGTCCTGGGCTGGACATAGGCCGCCACAGATCGCTACGCGCTTCTCCATGACCGCGACCGGCGGTCGTCAGCGGCTGATGAGAACTGCTGGGAGGGACTGACCGCCGGTACTTCATCCGTTCCGTAGTGGAGCCGGGCCAGCGAGAGCAAGGCGCCACAAACCCATCCCCAAACAGGGGCCTTCACGCCCCGGACGGCCGTCAGACGCCTCCCGAGGAAAACGCCCGTGGGTCGTGGGCGGCTTGTGTCCGGCCCCGGACGGCCGTCGGACGCTGAGAGTGAGAAGTAGCCGGGTCGTGGGCGGCTTATGTCCAGCCCCGGACGGCCGTCGGACGCTGAGAGATGAGGAGCGCGTAGCGATCTGGCGCGCCCACCAACCCGGCCCCAGGGCTGGACGGGCCCGTCTCTCGGTCGTGGCTGTTCGCGCCCGACAGGGCTGGGCATCTCTGATGGCCCCGTCCTGATCCTTGAACACCCGGCCCGTTCCTTTGGGGGCTTCCCGGCAGTCTTCGTATGTCCGGGGCGGGACGGGCGGTCAAGGGTGGAGCGCAGCGACATCGCGAAGCGACGCGACGAAGGAGCGCCCTTGAGGGACCGGCCCGAACCGGAGAGACGATCGGACTGACGGGAAACCCCCATACCCATCCCTGATACCGGCCGCCCGGCTCCCGCCCACCGAAGCCGCCCCGACGCCAACCCGCCCGCCCAGCGTTCGCGGCCGGCCGGGCGGCCGGCCGGGGTCAGCCGAGGGGGAGGTCCAGGTAGGACGGGGTGGGTTCCGGGGAGGTGAACGCCAGGGTCGCGCGGGGCAGGTTGGCGTCGGCGTAGAAGGGGTCGCGGGCGTCGATCACCAGCATCAGGCGGTGGCCGCGCGGCACGTCGTAGGCCGTGGCCTGGAGTTCGATGTCCGCGCTGATCAGGCTGTCGGGCGGGGAGTCGACGTCGGTGTACGGGGCGTGCGTGATGATGTGGGCCGTGCCGTCGGGTGCCGTGTCGAGGAGGTACGCGACGAAGGTGGATCCGGGGTTCGCGGCCCGGTACGTCACGCGCAGCCGCGGTATGCCGCGCAGTCGGGTGGTCTCCCCGGCCGGGTCCGATGTCCACACGGCGGCGACGGTGCGGTCGATGTCCTGGGTCCGGTACACCTTCGGGCGGCCGGCGATCTCCGCGTAGCCGGACTGCACCACCTTGTCGGCGACGGTCGCCGGGGTGTCCACCCCGCACAGCACGGTCGACGTCCAGCCGGCCTGTGGTTCGTCGCCCAGTACGCCGTCGTCCGCCAGGTGCAGCCGTTCCAGGCGCTCGGTGAGGGAGGGCCAGGTGGGGCGGGGTTCGAGGGTTTTGCTCCACATGACTTCGCCGAGCACCTGACCCTCGGCGTCGATGCCGTTGTCGACCTCCTTGAGGTGGTGGTCGAACCAGCGGTGGGCGTCCGTCCAGATCCGGTTGGGCAGACCGAGCATGCCGGTCATCTCGGGACCGGAGTGGTCGCCGATGGAGACCACGAGGCGTTTGGGGCCGGTCAGTTCGTTGAACATCTTCAGCGTCTGGTTGGGCGGGAAGAGCGTCTCGTGCCAGGCGAGCGAGTAGAAGACCGGCACCTGGCGGCGGTTGAGCTCCTTGATGTGGCTGAAGGGCGAGCGTGTCTCCGCCCAGCGCAGGGTGCCCTGGACGTCGCGGTCGGCGAGGACGTTGTCGAAGACGCTCTGCGTCTGCGGGCTCAGTCGGGCCTTCGCGGCCGCATCGAGCAGGGCCCGTACGGCCGCGACGTGCCGGGTGGAGTTCTCGTAGAAGGCCTCGCCGAGGTCGCCCCAGGTGCTGAGCGCGACCACGGCGTCGACGCGGGTGTCGTGCGCGGCGACGAGCTGGCTGATGCCGGAGCCGTACGAGTCCCCGAGGAAGCCGATCTTCGACACCGGGCCGGGGCTGCGCTCGATGAGGTGGTCCAGGGCCCGGCTGCCGTCGGCGACGTCGAGCGGGCCCGCCACGTCGACCTGGCCCTCGGAGCCGGCGAAGCCGCGGGTGGAGTAGGCGAGGACGTCGTAGCCGCGGGCGGCGAAGAGGGAGGCCTGGACGGCGTACGGGAGCCAGCCCAGGTTGGACCAGGGCGAGGGCATCACGATCACGGGGCGCGGCCGGGTTCCGGTGTGCCGCCAGAGCGCGGCGTCGAGGAGGTCCCCGTCGGCGCCGGTCACCTTGCCGCGGGTGAAGACGGCGACCGAGCGGACTTCGGCGACCTCGGCGGCGCGGGCGGGGGCGAGGCCGGTGACGTCGCCGCTCTCCAGGGCGGTCACGAAGGCGGTGAGGGCGGTCGCGTCGAGTTCGGGATAGAGGGAGAAGGGGGTGCGGGCGGCTGGAGTCACGTCAGTCCATCCTCTTCGTCGTCTTCGTCGTCTTCGTCGAGTGACACGAACTGGTGCGCCCGCCCGGGCCCGGAGCGGAACGTTCAGTATCGACGGGACATCCGGTGACGTATCGCGGGTTTCCGGCTTACGGCCGAAATCGCCCCCGCTGTGCCCACGGGTCGCCGAGGGGTGGGACCTGCGGCCGGTGCTGCGCGCGGCAACTGCCTTTCCCGTGAGGCGGTTTGGTGCGGGTGGCGGGAAGGCGTCGGCACGCGAAAAAATCATGCAAGCATGCTTGATTGTTTTGCCGGGTGCTGCCAGTCTTCCCCTCACGCCGAGAGGGGAGCGCACCGTGCCCGATCCGTCCGCCGTCGACGCAGCCGTCGCCGTCTTCGCAGATCTGCGTGAGGAGGGTCGCGAACTGGACTCCCTGGTGGGGGAGTTGACCGACCCGGACTGGGGCAGAGCCACCCCCGCGCCCGGCTGGACCGTCGCCCACCAGATCGCCCACCTGCACTGGACCGACCGGGCCTCGCTGCTCTCCCTCACCGACGCCACCGGCTTCGGCCACATGGTCGAGGAGGCCCTGAAGGCCCCCGACACCTTCGTCGACGAGGGCGCGCGCGAGGGCGCGGAGCTGGCCCCCGCCGAGCTGCTCGCCCGCTGGCGCGCCACGCGCGCCGCCCTCGACGAAGCGCTGGCCGCGGCCTCGCCCGACACCCGCTTCCCCTGGTACGGGCCGCCGATGAAGGCCGCCTCCATGGCCAGCGCCCGGTTGATGGAGACCTGGGCCCACGGCCAGGACGTCGCCGACGCGCTCGGCGTGCGCCGCACCCCGACCGCGCGGCTGCGGCACGTGGCTCGGATCGGCGTACGGGCCCGCGACTACGCCTACGCCGTACGCGGACTGCCCGCGCCCGCCGAGCAGTTCCGGGTGGAGCTGACGGCCCCCGACGGCCCGCAGGTGTGGGCGTACGGCCCGCCGGACGCCCCGCAGCGGATCACCGGCCCCGCACTCGACTTCTGCCTGCTGGTCACCCAGCGGGCCCACCGCGCCGACCTCGGCCTGATCGCGACGGGCCCCGACGCGGACCGCTGGCTGGACATCGCCCAGGCCTTCGCCGGCCCGGCCGGAGCCGGCCGGGAGCCGGGGGCCGCGCGGTGACCCGGCGCCCGCTCGTCATCGGCAACGCCTCGGGTTTCTACGGGGACCGCTTCGGCGCCCTGCGCGAGATGCTGACCGGCGGCCCGTTGGACGTGCTGACCGGCGACTACCTCGCCGAGCTGACCATGCTGATCCTGGGCCGCGACCGCCTGAAGGACCCGGACCTCGGCTACGCCAAGACCTTCCTGCGCCAGTTGGAGGAGGGGCTCGGGCTCGCGCACGAGCGCGGCGTGCGGATCGTCGCGAACGCCGGCGGCCTCAACCCGGCCGGACTCGCCGACGCCGTACGGGCCTTGGCGGCGAAGGCGGGCGTCCCGGTGCGGGTCGCCCACGTCGAGGGCGACGACCTCACCGCACGGGTGGACGGGGCCCTCACGGCCAACGCCTACCTCGGGGGCGCCGGGATCACGGCTTGTCTGCGGGCGGGCGCCGACGTGGTGGTGACCGGCCGGGTCACGGACGCGGCGCTGGTCAGCGGCCCGGCGGCCTGGTGGTTCGACTGGGCCCCGGACGACTACGACCGGCTGGCGGGGGCGGTGGCCGCGGGCCACGTCCTGGAGTGCGGCACCCAGGCCACCGGCGGCAACTACTCCTTCTTCGCCCGGCACGACGTCCGCCGCCCCGGCTTCCCCCTGGCGGAGGTCTCCGAGGACGGCTCGGCGGTCATCACCAAACACCCCGGCACGGGCGGCGCCGTCACCGCCGGCACCGTCACCGCCCAACTCCTCTACGAGACCCAGGGCGTGCGCTACCTCGGCCCGGACGTGACCACCCGGCTGGACACCGTCCGGCTGACCGACGAGGGCGCCGACCGGGTGCGCGTCACCGGAGTGCGCGGAGAGGCCCCGCCGTCGTCCCTGAAGGTGGGCGTCACCCGGATCGGCGGCTGGCGCAACGAGGTCGTCTTCGTCCTGACCGGCCTGGACATCGAGGCCAAGGCGGACCTCGTCCGCACCCAACTGGACGAGGTGTTGGAAGGCGTGGTTGACGCCACCTGGACCTTGGCCCGCACCGACCACGAGGACGCCGACACGCAGGAGACGGCCTCCGCCCTACTGCGACTGGTCGTCCGCGACCCGTCCCCGGACCGGGTGGGCCGCACCCTGACCTCGACGGCGATCGAACTGGCCCTCGGCAGCTACCCGGGCTTCCACGTCACCGCCCCACCGGGCCCGGCCCAGCCCTACGGCGTCTTCACCTCGACCCTGATCCCGTCCGGCGAGGTCCCGCACGTGGCCGTCCTCCCGGACGGCACGCGCGTACGAGTCCCGGCGCCACCCCCAACCCCTGCGGCGGAGCCGCATCCAGCCCCACCGACCCAGCCTCCCGCACCCCCAGCCCTGCCGGCCCAGCCTCCTGCACCCCCAGCCCTGCCGGCCCAGCCTCCTGCACCCCCAGCCCTGCCGGCCCAGCCTCCTGCACCCCCAGCCCTGCCGGCCCAGCCTCCTGCACCCCCAGCCCCACCGACCCAGCCTCCTGCACCCCCAGCCCCGCCGGCGTTTGAGGCGCGGGGGTCCGGGGGCGGAGCCCCCGAAGGGGTCGGGGGCGCAGCCCCCGCCGGGTCCGGGGCGGAGCCCCGGGAGACCGTCCGCGCCCCCCTCGGGGCGCTGGCCGGGGCCCGCAGCGGCGACAAGGGCGGCGACGCCAACGTCGGGGTCTGGGTCGAGACCGACCCCGCCTGGGACTGGCTGCTCCACACCCTCACCGCCGAGGCGTTCCAGGAACTGCTCCCCGAGACCGCGCACCACACCGTCACCCGCCACGAGCTGCCGCAGCTGAGGGCCCTCAACTTCACCGTCACCGGCATCCTCGGCGACGGCGTCGCCTCCGGCCACCGCTTCGACCCCCAGGCCAAGGCCCTCGGCGAATGGCTCCGCGCCCGCCACCTCGACATCCCCGTCGTCCTCCTCCCGGCCCCGGAGGCCACCCCATGACCCGCCTCGGCACCACCGTCGACCCGCACGCCCCCGAGCACGCGCAGGCCCGTACCGCCGCGCTGGAGCGCCTCGCCGCCCTCGACGCCGAGCACGCCAAGACCCTGCAGGGCGGCGGCGAGAAGTACACGGCCCGCCACCGGGCCCGCGGCAAGCTCCTGGCGCGCGAGCGCGTCGAGCTGCTCCTCGACCCCGACACCCCGTTCCTGGAACTGTCCCCGCTCGCCGCCTGGGGCAGCGACTACCCCGTCGGCGCCTCCATGGTCACCGGCATCGGCACCGTCGAGGGCGTCGAGTGCCTGATCACCGCCAACGACCCCACCGTCCGCGGCGGCGCCTCCAACCCGTGGACGCTGAAGAAGGCGCTGCGCGCGAACGAGATCGCCCGGCAGAACCGGCTCCCCTGCATCAGCCTCGTGGAGTCCGGCGGCGCCGACCTGCCCTCCCAGAAGGAGATCTTCATCCCGGGCGGCGCGATCTTCCGCGACCTCACCCGGCTTTCGGCCGAAGGCATCCCGACCGTCGCCGTCGTCTTCGGCAACTCCACCGCCGGAGGCGCGTACGTCCCCGGCATGTCCGACCACACGATCATGATCAAGGACCGTTCCAAGGTGTTCCTCGGCGGTCCGCCCCTGGTCAAGATGGCCACCGGCGAGGAGAGCGACGACGAGTCCCTCGGCGGCGCCGACATGCACGCCCGCGTCTCCGGACTCGCCGACTACTACGCCCTCGACGAGTACGACGCGATCCGCCAGGCCCGCCGCGTCGTGGCCCGTCTGAACCACCGCAAGCCGCGCCAGGACCCGCCGAAGGCCGAGGAACCCCTCCACGACCCCGAGGAACTCCTCGGCATCGTCCCGCCCGACCTCAAGACCCCCTTCGACCCGCGCGAGGTCATCGCCCGGATCGTCGACGCCTCCGACTTCGACGAGTTCAAGCCCCTCTACGGCCCCAGTCTCGTCACCGGCTGGGCCACCCTGCACGGCTACCCGGTCGGCATCCTCGCCAACGCACAGGGCGTGCTGTTCAGCGCCGAGTCGCAGAAGGCCGCCCAGTTCATCCAGCTCGCCAACCAGCGCGACATCCCCCTCCTCTTCCTCCACAACACCACCGGCTACATGGTGGGCAAGGAGTACGAGCAGGGCGGCATCATCAAACACGGCTCGATGATGATCAACGCGGTCTCCAACTCGAAGGTCCCGCACCTGTCCGTACTCATCGGCGCGAGCTACGGCGCCGGCCACTACGGCATGTGCGGCCGCGCCTACGAGCCCCGCTTCCTCTTCGCCTGGCCCAGCGCCAAGTCCGCCGTCATGGGCCCCCAGCAGCTGGCCGGAGTGCTCTCCATCGTGTCCCGCCAGTCCGCCGCCGCCAAGGGGCTCCCGTACGACGAGGAGGCCGACGCCGGGATGCGGGCCTTCGTCGAAGCGCAGATCGAGTCCGAGTCCCTCCCGATGTTCCTGTCCGGGCGGATCTACGACGACGGGGTCATCGATCCGCGCGACACCCGTACCGTCCTCGGCCTGTGCCTGTCGGCCGTCCACAACGCCCCCGTCGAGGGCGCCCGTGGCGGCTTCGGCGTCTTCCGGATGTGAGCCCGCACATGACGAACCTGACCTCCCTCCTCGTCGCCAACCGCGGCGAGATCGCCGTCCGGATCTTCCGCACCGCCCGCGCCCTGGGCCTGGCCACCGTCGCCGTCCACTCCGACCCGGACGCCGACGCCCTGCACGTCCGCGACGCCGACGCGGCCGTACGGCTGCCCGGCGCGGCCCCCGCCGACACCTACCTGCGCGGCGACCTCATCATCAAGGCCGCCCTCGCCGCGGGCGCCGACGCCGTGCACCCCGGCTACGGCTTCCTCTCCGAGAACGCCGACTTCGCCCGCGAAGTCCTGGCCGCCGGACTGACCTGGATCGGCCCGCCCCCCGAAGCCATCGAGGCCATGGCTTCCAAGACCCGCGCCAAGGAACTGATGCGCACCGCCGGCGTGCCGCTCCTCGACCCCGTCGACCCGGCCGCCGCCACCCCCGCCGACCTGCCCCTGCTCCTCAAGGCCGCGGCCGGCGGCGGTGGCCGCGGCATGCGCGTGGTCCGCGACCTCGACCAGCTCAAGGAGGCCCTCGATGCGGCCTCGGCCGAGGCCCGCTCCGCCTTCGGCGACGGCGAGGTCTTCGCCGAGCCCTACGTGGAACGCGGCCGCCACGTCGAGGTGCAGATCCTCGCCGACGCCCACGGCACCGTCTGGGCGCTGGGCACCCGCGACTGCTCCCTCCAGCGGCGCCACCAGAAGGTCATCGAGGAGGCGCCGGCACCGGGCCTGCCGGAGGCCCTGCGCGAGAGCCTCCACTCCGCGGCCGTCGCCGCCGCCCGCGCGGTCTCGTACGAGGGCGCGGGCACCGTCGAGTTCCTCGTCACCGCCGACGGACGCCCGTACTTCCTGGAGATGAACACCCGCCTCCAGGTCGAACACCCCGTCACCGAAGCCGTCTTCGGCCTCGACCTCGTCGCCCTCCAGCTGCGCGTCGCCGAGGGCGAGGCCCTGCCCCCGGCGCCCCCGCAGCCCACCGGCCACGCCGTCGAAGCCCGCCTCTACGCCGAGGACCCCGCCCAGGACTGGCGCCCGCAGACCGGCGTCCTGCACACCCTCGCCATCCCCGGCGAGGTCCGCGTGGACACCGGCTTCACCGACGGGGACACCGTCGGCATCCACTACGACCCCATGCTCGCCAAGGTCGTCGCCCACGCCCCCACCCGCGCCGGGGCCGTCCGGGCCCTCGCCGCAGCCCTCGCCGGAGCCCGCATCCACGGGCTCACCACCAACCGCGAGCTCCTCGTAGGCTCCCTGCGGCACCCGGAGTTCGCCGCCGGACAGCTCGACACCGGCTTCTACGAGCGCCACCTCGACACCCTCACCGGCAGCGCCCCGGACGCCACCCCGGCCGCCCTCGCCGCCGCCCTCGCCGAAGCGGCACCCGGCCCGGACGCCCCCCTCGCCGCCCGCCTCGGCGGCTGGCGCAACGTCCGCTCCCAGCCGCAGACCCGCCGCTACGCCGTGGCCGGCACCGAGTACGAGGTCCAGTACCACCCGGTCAACCACCCCGGGATCCGGGTCGTGGCCGCCGCCCCCGACCGGGTCACCCTCGAAGTCGATGGGATCCGGCGGGTGTTCCACGTGAAACACAATTCGAACAACACCGAGGTCTACGTGGACTCCGCGCTCGGCGCCCACACCCTCACCCCCGTTCCCCGGTTCCCGGACCCCCAGGACCGCACCGAACCGGGCTCGCTGCTCGCCCCCATGCCCGGCACCGTCGTGCGCATCGCCGAGGGCGCGGCCCCCGGCAGCCCCGTCACCGCCGGTCAGCCCCTGCTCTGGCTGGAGGCCATGAAGATGGAGCACCGCATCCTCGCTCCCGCCTCCGGCACGCTCACCGCGCTCCACGTCGCCACCGGCCAACAGGTCGAGTTCGGCGCCCTGCTCGCCGTAGTCCAGGAGGAACCGCAAGCATGAGCACCGTCATCGAAACCCAAGAGCACACCGCCCTGCGCGCCGCCGTCGCCGCCCTCGGACAGCGCTACGGCCGCGACTACCTCACCCGCGTCGCCCGCGAAGGCGGCCACCCGGACGAGCTGTGGGCCGACGCCGCGAAGCTCGGCTACATCGGGGTCAACCTTCCCGAGGAGTACGGCGGCGGGGGCGGCGGCATTGCCGAACTCTCCATCGTCCTGGAAGAACTCGGGGCCGCGGGCTGTCCCCTCCTCATGATGGTCGTCTCGCCCGCCATCTGCGGCACGGTCATCGCCCGCTTCGGCACGGACGCCCAGAAGGAGGCCTGGCTGCCCGGCCTCGCCGACGGCAGCCGCACCATGGCCTTCGGCATCACCGAACCCGACGCCGGATCCAACTCCCACCGGATCACCACCACGGCCCGCCGCGACGGCGACGACTGGATCCTCACCGGCCGCAAGGTCTTCATCTCCGGCGTCGACATCGCCGACGCCACCCTCATCGTCGGCCGCACCGAGGACGCCCGTACCGGCAGCCTCAAGCCCTGCCTGTTCATCGTCCCGCGCGACGCCCCCGGCTTCACCCGCTCGGTCATCGACATGGAACTGGCCGCCGCGGAGAAGCAGTTCGAACTCACCCTGGACGACGTGCGACTGCCGTCCTCCGCGCTCGTGGGCGACGAGGACGCGGGCCTGCTCCAGCTGTTCGCCGGACTCAACCCCGAGCGGATCATGACCGCGGCCTTCGCCATCGGGATGGGCCGCCACGCCCTCGCCAAGGCCGTCGACTACGCGAAGACCCGCCAGGTCTGGAAGGCGCCCATCGGCGCGCACCAGGCCGTGGCCCATCCGCTGGCCCAGGCGCACATCGAGCTGGAACTGGCCCGCCTGATGATGCAGAAGGCGGCCCGCCTGTACGACGCGGGCGACGACATGGGGGCGGGCGAGGCGGCGAACATGGCGAAGTACGCGGCCGGGGAGGCCTGCGTCCGTGCGGTGGACCAGGCGGTCCACACCCTCGGCGGCAACGGCCTCACCCGCGAATACGGCCTGGCCTCCCTCATCACCGCCGCCCGCGTGGCCCGCATCGCCCCGGTGAGCCGCGAGATGATCCTGAACTTCATCTCCCACCAAACCCTGGGCCTGCCGAAGTCTTACTAACGTGCCCGTGCCTCAATCGCCGGCGGGGCTGGAAGATGCGCGCGGCTCGGCGGTGCCCGGCCCGGCGGGATCCTCGCCGGGCTCCGCCCGGCCCCGCGCCTCAATCGCCGGCGAGGCTGGATGGTGCGGGCGGCTCGGTGGTGCCCGGCGCGGCGGGATCCGTACCGGGCTCCGCCCGGACCCGCGCCTCAAACGCCGGCGAGGCTGAAAGCGCGGGTCCGGGTCTCAAACGCCGGCGAGGCTGAAAGCGCGGGTCCGGGTCTCAAACGCCGGCGAGGCTGAAAGTGCGGGTCCGCGTCTCGATCGTTGGCGGGGCTGAGAGTGCGGGTTCGGGGAGGTTCGTGGGGTGGATGGGTTGGGGTGTCGGAGCCTTGGCGTGGGGTGGGGACACGTAGGAGGGTCCCCGCAGGACGAGCGCGCAACCCAGGCAGAACGACAGAACCTCGGCCGTCTGGCGCGAGCCGAGGAGATCCTCGTGCGGGGCACCACCCCACCCTTTGAAGCCCCGCCGGCGATTGAGGCGAACCACCTCGGCTCGAGGGAACGTGCCACCGAGCCCCACACCACCGAGCCCCACACCGCCGAGCCGCCCGCAGGGCACCCCGCAGGGCAAGCGCCACGTACCCTCCCGGAGGGACTCGGCTCCCGAAGTACCCCCATCCGCATACCACTCCGGAGGAGACATGGCCCCACGAGTGCACGCCGCCCAGGCGACCGGCATCGCCACCCTCACCCTGGACTCCCCGGGCAACCGCAACGCCCTTTCCGTCGACCTCGTCGCCGAGCTCCGCTCCGCGCTCGCCGCCACCGCCGCGGACCCGGCCGTCCGGGCCGTCGTCCTCACCCACACCGGCAACACCTTCTGCGCCGGGGCCGACCTCAAGTCCCCCTGCGACCCCGCCGACTTCCTGGCCCTGCTCCGCGAGACCGCCGAGCTGCCCAAGCCCGTCGTCGCCCGGGTCACCGGCCACGTCCGGGCCGGCGGCCTCGGGCTGCTCGGCGTCTGCGACATCGCCGCCGCCGGACCGCAGTCCTCGTACGCCTTCACCGAGACCCATCTGGGCCTCGCCCCCGCGGTGATCTCCATGCCGCTGCTGCCGCGCCTCGACCCGCGCGCCGCCGCCCGCTACTTCCTCACCGCCGAGGCCTTCGACGCCGCCGAGGCCGCCCGGATCGGACTGCTCACCCTGCACGGCGAGGACGTGGACGCCGCCCTGGAGCCCGTACTCGCCGGCCTGCGCAAGGCCTCCCCGCAGGGGCTGGCCGCGACCAAGGCGCTCACCGCCGCCGCCGTACGGGAGACCCTCGCCCGCGACGGCTCCCGCCTGACCGAGCTGTCTGCCGGACTGTTCGCCTCCGCCGAGGCCCGCGAGGGCATCACCGCCCGCTTCGAGCGCCGGGAACCGTCATGGTCGCTGTGACCGGCCCCAAGCAGGCGCGCAGCCGCGTCACCCGCCGTCACCTCCTGGAGGCGGCCGTGTCCTGCCTGGCGGAGCACGGCTGGGCCGGTTCGACCGTCTCGGTCGTCGCCGAACGGGCCGGTGTCTCGCGCGGCGCCGCCCAGCACCACTTCCCGACCCGCGAGGACCTGTTCACCGCGGCCGTCGAGTACGTCGCCGAGGAGCGCTCCACCGCCCTGCGCGACCTCTTCCACGCCGGCCCGGCCGCCCGCCCCGCCGTGGTGGAGGCGTTGGTCGACCTGTATACGGGTGCCCTCTTCCGGGCCGCCCTCCAGTTGTGGGTGGCCGCCTCCAACGAGGAGCAGCTGCGCCCCCGGGTCACCGAACTGGAGGCCCGGGTCGGCCGCGAGACCCACCGCATCGCCGTCGAGCTGCTGGGTGCGGACGAGTCGGTGCCGGGCGTACGGGAGACCGTGCAGGGCCTGCTGGACATGGCGCGGGGCCTGGGCCTCGCCAACGTGCTCACCGACGACACGGCCCGCCGGGCCCGGGTGGTGGCCCAGTGGTCCCGGATCCTGGACGCGGCCCTCGGCTGAGGCGGCGCGGGAACGAGAAGGGCGCCGCACCCCGCTCGCGGGATACGGCGCCCGATCTGCCTAAGCGACTACGCGACTACGCGACTACGCGACCCCGCGATCAGGCGGTCTCGGCGATGTCCGCGTAGCCCTCGATCTCCTGCGGGTTGCGCCGCCCGGGCCCGATGTAGCGGGCCGAGGGCCGCACCAGGCGGCCCGTGCGCTTCTGCTCCAGGATGTGCGCCGACCAGCCGGCGGTACGGGCGCAGCTGAACATCGACGTGAACATGTGCGCCGGGACCTCGGCGAAGTCCAGCATGATCGCGGCCCAGAACTCCACGTTCGTGGCGAGCACCCGGTCGGGGCGGCGCGCGTGCAGCTCCTCCAGCGCGGCCTTCTCCAGCGCGGCGGCCACCTCGTAGCGCGGTGCGTCGAGCTCCTTGGCCGTGCGCCGCAGCACGCGGGCGCGCGGGTCCTCGGCACGGTAGACGCGGTGCCCGAAGCCCATCAGCCGCTCGCCCTTGTCGAGGGCCTTCTTCACGTACGCCACGGCGTCGCCGGTGCGCTCGATCTCCTCGATCATGCCGAGCACGCGGGACGGCGCGCCGCCGTGCAGCGGCCCCGACATGGCGCCCACCGCGCCGGACAGCGCGGCGGCGACGTCCGCACCGGTCGACGCGATCACCCGCGCGGTGAAGGTGGAGGCGTTCATGCCGTGCTCGGCGGCCGAGGTCCAGTACGCGTCGACGGCCTTGACGTGCCGCGGGTCCGGCTCGCCCCGCCAGCGGATCATGAACCGCTCGACGACGGACTCGGCCTTGTCGATCTCCCGCTGCGGCACCATGGGCAGGCCCTGGCCGCGGGCGGACTGGGCGACGTACGACAGTGCCATCACGGCCGCGCGCGCGAGATCGTCGCGGGCGGTCTGCACGTCGATGTCCAGCAGCGGTTTCAGACCCCACACGGGGGCGAGCATCGCGAGCGCGGACTGGACGTCGACGCGGATGTCACCGGAGTGGACCGGGATGGGGAAGGGCTCGGCGGCCGGCAGGCCCGGGTTGAAGGCACCGTCGACCAGCAGGCCCCAGACGTTCCCGAAGGAGACGTGGCCGACGAGGTCTTCGATGTCGACGCCCCGGTAGCGGAGCGACCCGCCTTCCTTGTCGGGCTCGGCGATCTCCGTCTCGAACGCGACGACCCCTTCGAGCCCGGGTACGAAGTCGGACATCAGGCGGCTCCTCAGATAGTGCGAACACGCGCGGCTCCCGGCGTGACTCGCGGTCCGGCGCGGTCATCCCCGTTGATGCCCGGCACGGCCGTCGGTCACCCCCTCGGGGACCTTCGGACCGGCCCCAAGATTTTGGCCGCTCCGCCCCGACTGCGGAAGCGTGACATACGGCACACCGTCACCGGTCCGGCTGCGGCAGGATGGCCAGCGTGACCGATCAGGACATTGACCCCGCCATGATGCGCAAGCAGTACCGCTCGGAGATCGTCTACGAGGGGAGTCTCGCCGAGAATCCGATGGACCAGTTCGCGCTCTGGTTCCAGCAGGCCGCCGACTCGCACCTCTTCGAGCCGAACGCCATGGTCGTATCGACGGCCACCCCGGACGGACGGCCCAGTTCGCGGACGGTGCTGATGAAGCAGTTCGACGGCAGGGGCTTCGTCTTCTTCACCAATTACGCCTCCCGCAAGGGCCGTGAGCTGGCCGAGAACCCGCACGTCGCCCTGCTCTTCCCGTGGCACCCGATCGCCCGCCAGGTGATCGTCACCGGTACGGCGTCCCGGATCGGCCGCGACGAGACGGCGGCGTACTTCCGCTCCCGCCCGCACGGCTCCCAGCTGGGCGCCTGGGCGAGCGAGCAGTCCAGCGTGATCGACTCCCGTGCGGAGCTGGACCGGCGCTACGCCGAGCTGGAGGCCCGCTATCCGGAGGGCGAGCAGGTGCCGGTCCCGCCGGAGTGGGGCGGCCTGCGGGTGGTCCCGCAGGAGGTGGAGTTCTGGCAGGGCCACGAGAACCGCCTGCACGACCGTCTGCACTACGTCCTGGACGGGGACGAGTGGCGCGTGGAGCGGCTCTGCCCGTAGGCGTGCGGCGCCGGGCGGGACGGTCTGCGGCGGCTCCCACCGGAGGCTCGCACGCTCTCGCTCACCCCGAGCGGGAGCTGTAGAACGCAGACGACCCGCGGGCTCGGGTTTCTCTCCTGCAGTGAGAGAAGCCGGCCGGACGTGCCGGCGAGCCCGCGGGTCGGGTGACTGCTTGGGATTGGCGCCGGGCGATCCGCCGGGCACCGCACTGGGTGCGTTGCTGACGACGGGCCCTAGCCCGCAGCCACCTCACGCGTCCGGTTTCCGTACATTTCGGGAACCACCTCCCTTCTTGTGTAGGTCAGAGCCTAGGCAGGCACGCCGACGGTCACAACCGTTTTATTTACCGTTCTCCGTGGGTGAGCGTGCCGACACGGAATCGATCGAGCG
Source organism: Streptomyces sp. NBC_00273 (assembly GCF_036178145.1). Lineage (NCBI taxonomy): Bacteria > Bacillati > Actinomycetota > Actinomycetes > Kitasatosporales > Streptomycetaceae > Streptomyces > Streptomyces sp. NBC_00273. Next base: position 5,630,990 of record NZ_CP108067.1, read on the forward strand.
AACGGCGCGGGGGATACATGGACGGCAGGCGCGGGGCACTTCCGCGCCACTACCGGGGAGGGCCCGGAACCGGGGCTTCTACAGCGTCACCTCGGCCCTGTTCGTGGTCGCGATGCTCAAGGTCCGGTGGGAGGAGCCCCCGCTGTCCCTCTGGGCGAGCGTGCCGATCGCCGTGCTGTTCACGGCCCTGCTCGGACGGGGCCCGTACGTCCGCTCGCGCCAGCTGGCCACGGTCGACGAAGAGGGCATCAGCGTCCGCGGCGGGCGCGGGCCGCGCCGGCTGACCTGGGACGGCATCCACGGCATCCGGTCCGAGGTCCTCCCGGCGAAACGCAGCTGGGGGCCGAGCACCGTCACCTATGCCTACCGCACCGACGGGCGGCGCGTCCTGCTGCTGTGCGCTCCCGGCGCTGGAGCCGTCCTCATCGCGGGGATCGTCCTCACGGCATGGCTCGGCGGACCGGCCTGACCGGATTTCGTATCCCCAATCCGGCGAAAGCGGTGTGGTGTGGGTCACGTTCGAGTTCAATGATCTGACGTGCCGCATACGCGAACACCTGCTGGGGGTTCCAGGTGACTGCCTACGGACGTGACGAGACCACGGACGATCTGCTCGCAGCCCTGCTGGACGGGATGGACGCCGCCCTGTGCGCGTTCGACTCCGACGGCGTGATCACCCACTGGAACCGCGAGGCCGAGCGGATCCTGGGGTGGACCGCCGCCGAGGCCGTGGGCCGCAAGGGCTTCGAGGGCTGGGCGGTACGGGCCGCCGACGCGCACGACGTCCAGGACCGGCTGATGGCCGCCCAGCACGTGCCCGGCCGGCAGGTGCACGAGTTCGCGCTGCTGACCAAGGACGGCGGGCGGGTCCTCGTACGGACCCAGTCCGCCGGGGTGCCCGGCTCGGACGGGAAACCCGCCGGGGTGTACTGCGCCTTCAGCGAGGTGCACGCCCAGATCGACCTGGAACGCTCCATCGCGCTGAGCGAAGCCCTGATGGAGGACGCCTCGTGGGGCGTCGTCCTGGTCGACGTCGACCTGCGGCCCGCCGTGGTCAACGCGCACGCCGCACGGGCCTTTGGGACCGGCCGCGCCGCACTGCTCGGACGGCCCCTGGGAGAACTGCTGACCCAGGGCGTCGAGGAGTTGGAGGGCGCGCTCCAGCACGTGCTCGCCGAGGGGGCCCCGCCCGCGCCGGTGGAGATGTGGGTGTCGGTGCGCACGGCGGAGGGGGTGCGGCGCAGGTGCTGGCGGTGCGGGTTCCTGCGGCTGGCCTCGCCGCTCGCGGAAGAGCCCGTACCGCTGGGCGTCGGCTGGCTGTTCCAGGACGTCACCGAGGCCCGCCAGGAGCAACTGGACACCGCGCAGCTGCGGTTCCGCTCGCACCAGCTCCACCGTGCGGGGCGGGCCGCCGCCGAGTGCGAGGACCCGGCCGAAGCGGCCGCCGTACGCCTGGACTTCGCCCTCGCCGGCTTCGCCGAGCACGCGCTGCTGGACGTACTGGACCCCACGGCCGACCCCGAGCGGCGCCGGCTCGTACGGTCCGCCGCGTCGCCGCCGGTCCTGCCGGGCCCCGGGTCGATCCCCGTCCGGTACGCGGCCGGGCACCCGGCGCTGCAGGCCCTGGACCGGATCGGCTCGGTGCGCACCAGCGCCCCGCGCGGGGAGGCGGACGCGGAGTGGGCGCGGGCCCGCCAGTGGCCGGAGGGCGCCGCGCACGTGCTGTGCACGGTGCTGCGGAGCCGGGGGCGGACCCTGGGGGCGCTGACGTTCCTGCGCGGGCCCTCGCGGGTGGCCTTCGAGCGCGCGGACGCGGTGTACGCGGAGGAGGTCGCGGCCCGGGTCGCGGCCGACCTGGACCTGGCGGCGGGTCCGGGCGGTCCGGCCCGTCCGGGCGAGGACTGAGCGCGGCCCGTGTGCGGGCAGGCGTACCCCGGGCCGACTCCTCAGTGCCGGAAGAAGATCCGGTCGCCGTACTCCTGCATCACGCGGCCGTTCCACTCGTGGCCGCCGTCGACGTTGCCCGAGCGCAGCAGCGGGGGCTCCATGCCGCGGGCGGCGAGCTCGCCGGCGGCCGTCGCCATGACCGCCTGCATGATCGCGCTGGTCACGACGGTGGAGGCGGGGGCGAAGGGCGCGTCGATGCCGTCGATGCTCAGCTCGGCGTCGCCGACCGCGATCTTGCTGTCGAGGACGACGTCGCAGTGGTCCTTGAGGAAGCTGCCGGAGACGTGCCGTGACTTGGTCCCGGTCGCGTACGCCACCGAGGTCACGCCGATGACCTTGAGGCCGATGGCGCGGGCGTTCATCGCCATCTCGACGGGCAGGGCGTTGCGCCCGGAGAGGGAGATGATCACGAGGACGTCGCCGTCGGAGGCGGGGCTGCTGTCGAGGACGGCGCCGGCCAGGCCGTCGACCCGCTCCAGGGCGCTGCCCAGGGTCGCGGGCATGACGTCGACGCCGGCCGTGCCGGGGACGGCGAGGAAGTTCATCAGGGCCAGGCCGCCGGCCCGGTAGACGACGTCCTGGGCGGGCAGCGAGGAATGCCCGGCGCCGAAGGCGAAGAGCCGGTTGCCGGCGGCGACCGCGTCGGCGATGAGGGAGCCGGCCTCGGCGATGTGCGGGGCCTCCTCGTCCCGCACCCGCTCCAGCAGACCGATGGCGGCATCGAAGAACTGACCGGCCAGCTTGCTCTCGCTCATACGCCGATGGCCCTTCCAGAGGTGGGGGAGCGTCCGTGTCCGCCGCTCACCGTGCGGTCTGGACCAAGGGCGTGTCAATACGAACGTCAATCCCGCGCCGAAAGCTCTGGTCGCGCGCTCCGGAGATCTCCGGACGATCTTTCCGGGGAGGTCCGGGAGATGTCCGGGAGCGGTCTTGACCCTCGGCACGGGACGGTTGTCGGCCCGATGCGTCAGAATTGGGGGCAGGGCCAGCGCACGCAATCCGAGGGGCACGAATGTCCGGACTGATCGATACCACGGAGATGTATCTCCGCACCATCCTCGAGCTGGAAGAGGAAGGCGTGGTCCCCATGCGCGCCCGGATCGCCGAGCGGCTCGACCAGAGCGGTCCGACGGTGAGCCAGACGGTGGCGCGCATGGAGCGGGACGGCCTGGTGGCCGTCGCCAGCGACCGGCACCTCGAACTGACGGAGGAGGGCCGCCGACTGGCCACGCGCGTCATGCGCAAGCACCGGCTCGCGGAGTGCCTGCTCGTCGACGTCATCGGCCTGGAGTGGGAGCAGGTGCACGCGGAGGCCTGCCGTTGGGAGCACGTGATGAGCGAGGCGGTGGAACGGCGGGTGCTGGAGCTGCTGCGCCACCCGACCGAGTCGCCGTACGGGAACCCGATCCCGGGGCTGGAGGAGCTGGGTGAGAAGGCCGAGGCCGACCCGTTCCTGGAGGACGGCATGGTCAGCCTGTCCGAGCTCGACGCGGGAACCGAGGGCAAGACCGTGGTCGTCCGGCGGATCGGTGAGCCGATCCAGACGGACGCCCAGCTGATGTACACGCTCCGGCGGGCGGGCGTGCAGCCCGGCTCGGTGGTGAGCGTGACCGAGTCCCCGGGGGGTGTGCTGGTCGGCAGTGGTGGTGAGGCCGCCGAGCTGGACGTGGAGGTCGCCTCGCACGTGTTCGTGGCGAAGCGCTGATCTCCGGCCCGTCGGCGTTCGCGTCGGCGGGGATACGTCCGGTGGATCGGCCCGTACGAGCCGTGCCCCGCGGGGCCTGCCCCACGGGTCGTGACCCGTACGGATGACCAGCCCCTGGTGTGGGCGGTCCCGGCGCCTTTCGGCGCCGGGACCGGTCCTCCCCTTGTGACCTGGAGCCCCGAGCTCTCAAGGTCGTCCCCTCGGACCGTCTTCCCCGAGCGGCCCGCCTCCCTGTTGAAAGGATCTCCATCGGCAGCGGCTGTCAATCCTTGAGCAAGGTCACTCGAAAGAGCGGTGTTGTGGGCGAGAAACCCGTTTTCGAATGCGGGTTCGATAGTCTGGCGGGGAGCGAAGGGGGTGCATCTGCGGTGGTACAGCGCGTCGATGTGACAGGGGCCGAAGGCGTCCGCCTGGCCGCCTGGGAGTTCCGCGAAGCAGAAGCCGAGCCCGACACCCGCCCCGGAGCGCTGTTACTGCACGGTCTGATGGGTCGCGCCTTCCACTGGGCCGGCACCGCCCGCTGGCTCCGCGAGCGCCGCCGCGTCGTGGCCCTGGACCAGCGCGGACACGGCCAGAGCGCCCGCCCGCCCGCCGCCCCCGACGGCACCCCGACCTCCCTGGGCCGCGAGGCCTTCGTGGCCGACGCCGAAGCGGCCGTCGAGCAGCTCGGCCTCGCCCCCGTGACGCTGATCGGCCACTCCATGGGCGCGCTCACCGCCTGGCAGCTCGCGGCCCGCCGCCCGGACCTGGTCGAAGCCGTGGTCATCTGCGACATGCGGGCCTCCGCCCTGGGCGCGGCCTCCCAGCAGGAATGGGAGGACTGGTTCCACCATTGGCCCCTGCCCTTCCCCACCCAGGACGCGGCCCGCCGCTGGTTCGGCGAGGACGACCCCCGGGTGGAACGCCCCGATCCCGGCCGCGGTGCCTTCTTTGCCGAGGTCATGCACGAGGCCTCGGACGGCTGGCGCCCGGTCTTCTCCCGCCGCCAGATGCTGACGGCCCGCGAGACCTGGGTCCACGACGCCCACTGGGAGGAGCTCGCCCAGGTCCGCTGTCCGACCCTGGTGGTCCGCGGTCTCGACGGCGAACTGGGTCGGGCCGAGGCCCAGGAAATGGTCCGCGTCCTCCCGGCCGGCCAGTACGCGGAAATCCCCGACGCGGGTCACTACCTCCACTACGACCAGCCGACGGCCTGGCGCGAGGTCCTGGAACCCTTCCTCGACGGGATCAAGGCCGAAGCCCCCTGACCACCCGTCGGCTCCGCCCCGGCGCCGGCTGTCGCACCGACAACGGCCCCGGGGCTCTGCCCGACGGGCGGGGCGGGCGGCGGTTCGGTTGAGCACGGGTCGGTCCCAGTTCGGAGGGTCTGCTCAGGCGGGGCCGAAAGGCCAGAACATCGTGACCTGCGGACACCTCGTCGAGCGGCCTGAGCACACCGCCGCGGCGTGAGCCGGAGGGCGCGCCTAGCCCGCCTATCCTGCGGGGGTGAATCATCCGATTGAACTCGTCATATTCGACTGCGACGGCGTATTGGTCGACAGCGAACGCATAGCCGTGCGCGTGGATGCCCTTGTCCTGGCCGAACTGGGGTGGAACCTGACCGAAGCCGAGATCGTCGACCGATTCATGGGCCGCTCAAGCCAGTCGATGACGGAGGAGATAGAGGCCCACCTCGGGCACGGTCTGCCGGCCGACTGGGAGGAGGAGTTCAAGCCGCTCTACCGCGACGCCCTGGCAGCCGAGCTCACCCCTGTCCCCGGCATCGTCGACGCCCTCGATGCGCTCACGCACCTCCCCACCTGCGTGGCTTCCAGCGGGAGCCACGACAAGATGCGTTTCACATTGGGAATCACCGGCCTCTACCAACGCTTCGAAGGCAGTATCTTCAGCGCCACCGAGGTCGAGCACGGCAAACCAGCACCCGATCTGTTCCTCCACGCCGCGCAGCAGATGGGCGTCGCGCCCGAGGCATGCGCCGTGGTCGAGGACAGCCAATACGGTCTGCAGGCAGCCCGAGCCGCAGGGATGCGCGCATTCGCCTACGCCGGGGGAATGACTCCCGCGCGGCGACTCGAAGGCCCCGACACCGTCATCTTCGACGACATGCGCAAACTGCCCGACCTCCTCACCGATTCGTGACCACCATCTCCCCGGCCTCACCGGCCACAGGAATCGAAACCTCGAGTCAGAAGGATTCGTACGTCCAGATCAGGGCGACCTCAGAGTCGTTCACCGCGATCGGACCTGCATCCCAGCGGCTTCGACTGAGCGGGTTCGTCCCGCTGACCGGCTGCTCGTAGGAGTTCGGCTGCTCGCCTTCCCAGGACCGTCAGCGACTTGGCCGCCGAGCGCGGGAGTTCACGGCTGGAGCATTCAGGCTCGAGATGCGCCCTAGAAGGTGCCGAGCGAAGCTAAAGAAGGACATGTGTGGAAGCCGACCAATGCGTCCCGCTCGGGGACGAGGTCGAAGGTCCACCTTGCGTCCGACTCGCGCGGTGATGTGGTGACAGGACCGCCGCCTTCAGAGCCAGTGCGGCATCCCATTTGCACCGGACGGACGCCTCGTTGAGCGGGAAGATCCTTTGAAAGGGAGCGTGAAAGCCATGGCCGGTATCCGCAAGCGCCTTCCTGCTGTCGCCGCTGCTTCGGCTGCGGCGGTCATTGCGGTCGCTGGGAGCATGGTGCTGCCAGCCGCCGCAGTCGCAGTCCCGAACCTGCTCTCGCAGCCGGACACGTGCAAGTCGGGGTATGTGTGGCGTGAGGCAACTGGCCCGGGGGATCACGTCTGCGTGACGCCCGGTGTTCGCGCCCAGGCTCAGGACGACAACGCCCATGCCGCGGATCGGCGGGTCAGTGCCAGCGATCCCACCTGCCTGTCGGGATATGTGTGGCGCGAGGCAACCGCCGATGACCTCGTCTGCGTCACCCCCGGCACCCGAGCGCAGGCAAAGGACGACAACGCCCACGCCGCCAGCCGCGTACAAGAGAGTGCACAGAGCTCGGACACGTGCAAGTCGGGGTATGTGTGGCGTGAGGCAACTGGCCCGGGGGATCACGTCTGCGTGACGCCCGGTGTTCGCGCCCAGGCTCAGGACGACAACGCCCATGCCGCGGATCGGCGGGTCAGTGCCAGCGATCCCACCTGCCTGTCGGGATATGTGTGGCGCGAGGCAACTGCCGATGACCTCGTCTGCGTCACCCCCGGCACCCGAGCGCAGGCAAAGGACGACAACGCCCACGCCGCCAGCCGCGTACAAGGGAGCTGAACGGGGTCGCGCATCACCGCGATCCCCTACCAGGGCCGGACCGGCCGTCAGCGGTCTGTCAGCGGGGTGTTCGGGGCTTGTCAGGGGGCGGCTCCATGGTGGCGACGTCACCAGGCAAGCACCGAGAGAACGAGGTCTCCCCGATGAACGCCGTCGCCGCCCTGCAGCTCCTGATCGCCGTCGCCTTCCTGAGCATCCCCGTCGTGCGCAGCCGCTACGGCGCCCGTGCCCAGGCCGCCGTCGAGGCCGAGTTGGGGCGGCAGGGGGTGCGCACCAGCGTCATGGCCGAGAACGGCATGCGGCTCGACGCCGGCGGGCACGAGACCTGGGCCCCCGTCGGGATCGCGGCAGCAATGGCCCTGCCCGCCGTGCTCCAGGTCGCCGGTAGCTCGTGGACCGGGACGGTGTCCTGGGTCGTCCAGCCGCTCGTCGTCCTCGTGAACTGCGTGATCCTCTACTCGAACCTGACCGCCGTGCCGTCCGTGACCGCCGCCTTCGCCAAGTCCGGGGACGCCGAACTGCAGCGCATCGACGTCAGGTCCATGCTCCGGGCCGCCGAGGACGGCTTCCCCGACTGGGTGATGCCGTACCTCCAGAACCTCCGGCACCTCGTCGTCTTCGCCGGCTCGATCGCCGTACTCGTCCTGCTCGCCGCCAACTGACGCCGGGCCTATACGAAAAGGGCCGGCCTCCGATCCCGCAAGGGGAGGGGAGGCCGGCCCGTTCCGGCGCGGTCAGCGGCTGACGGTCAGCGGCCGGTGGTCAGCCCTTGCTGACCGCCCACAGGATCTCCGGGAGCTTGCGCGCCACCGTCGGGGCCGCGAGCCGCAGGCCCGTCCAGGTGGCCAGTGCGCCCCAGGCCACCCCCAGCGGGAGCACGATCCAGGAGATGTCCTGGTGGTCACCCACCTTGAGCCAGATCGTCAGGGCGATCACCGGGGCGGAGATCACCGCCGAGGCCAGCAGCCCGGCGAAGATGCCCGCCCAGGCGAGCCCGGCCTGTCCCGGGACGACGTTCTTGAAGGCGCCGTCCGACGGGATCGAGTACGGGAAGCGGGCCGAGGCCAGTGCCCCCGTGCAGAGCATCGAGCCCAGCAGGGCCAGGGCCAGGCCCGTGGCCGCCGGGAAGGCGGACCAGTCGCCGAGCACCGCGGCCGTGATCACCATGACCAGGACCGTGTACGGGACGGTGACCAGGGCCAGCGAGGCGGCCCGCGCACGCAGTTCCACGTACGCGTCGCGCGTGGAGGAGATGGTCTGCGCGACCATCCAGAACGCGGAGGTGTCCTGGCCGAACTGGTTGTACATCTGCATGCCGAGCATGCCCGCGCCGAAGCAGCCGAGGTAGACGGACCCCGTGCCCTGGAGGGCGTTGAAGACGGGGATGATCAGGCCGATCGCCAGCGCGGTCACCCAGGACGCCTTGGTCTTCGGGTCGCGCACGGCGTAGCGCAGCGTGCGCTGCATGGTCGCGCCCGTCCGGCCGGCGGGGAGCAGGGACGACAGGCCGCCCGCGCCGCGGTCCTTGGCCGGCCGGGCCGCCGCGAGGGTCGAGCCGTCCGGTGTGACCATCAGCCGGGTCAGGCTCCGCTCCCAGAACCACAGGAGGGCGGCCACGGCGGCCAGGGTCAGGGCCAGTTGGGCGGCCGCCACCCCGTACGCGCCCTCGCTCGCCGAGTCCACCATGCCGACGGCGGTCGCCGGCGGCAGCCAGCGCACCACGGCCTCGGCCGGCTCCAGCGTGGTGAGGCCGCCCGCCTGGAAGAGGCGCTGACTGCCGAAGTTGGCCAGCTGTCCGCCCACCGCGATCAGCAGACCGCTGAGGATGGCCATGTCCCGCCCCTTGCGGCTGCTCAGCAGCCGCACGTTGGCCGTGGCCACGGCCCGCGCGAGGGTCACGCAGCCGAGCACCAGCAGGGGCGCGGCCACCACGGCGGCCACCGCGCCGGCGGCGCCGCGCGCGACGGCCAGTACGGAGCCGATGGCCAGGCACAGCGTGAACAGCGGCCCGATGCCGACCAGGGAGGAGGCGAGGAGGGCCCGGACGAGAGGACGCGGGCGCAGCGGCAGCATGACCAGCCGGCTCGGGTCGAGGGTCTCGTCCCCGGTGGGGAAGAACAGCGGCATGAAGGCCCAGCCGAGGGCCAGGATCGCGGCCAGCAGGACGACGACCGTGCCGGCGTGGGCGTTCCCGTGCAGCAGGGCCAGGCCGAGCGTCACGAAGAAGCCGACGACCAGGGCGAAGGCGAGCGACGAGAAGTAGGCGGCCTTGCGCTTGGAGGAGCCCTTCAGCCCGTTGCGCAGCAGCGACAGCTTGAGGCGGACGAAGACCGGGGTCAGCGGGACCGATGCGACGGACGAGGCTCCGGTGGTTCCGGTGGACCGGGTGGACCCGGTGGCGGGAGTGGTCACGGTGCCGGCCGGGCCGGCGGCCGGGTTGGCGGGCGAGGTCATCGCGATCCCGCCCCGGAGCCGCCGCCGAGCCACTCCAGCGAGTCCCCGGCCGCGTCGCGCCCGTGCGCGCCGACCAGTTCGAGGAAGGCGGCCTGCAGCGAGGGCGCGGAGCCCCGTACGTCGGCCAGCGGGCCCGCGGCGCGGATCCGGCCGGCGGCCATCACGGCCACCCAGTCGCACAGCGACTCGACGAGCTCCATCACGTGGGAGGAGAAGATGACCGTGGCGCCGGAGGTCGTGTACCGCTCCAGCACCCCGCGGATGGTCTGCGCCGACACCGGGTCGACGCCCTCGAACGGCTCGTCCAGGAAGAGCACTTCGGGGTTGTGCAGCAGCGCCGCCGCCAAGCCGATCTTCTTGCGCATACCGGTCGAGTAGTCCACGACCAGCTTGTGCTGCGAGCCCGCGAGGTCGAGGACGTCCAGCAGCTGCGTCGCCCGCTTGTCGGTCTCCTCGCCCGGGAGCCCGCGCAGCCGGCCCATGTAGCCCAGCAGTTCGCGTCCCGACAGCCGCTCGAAGAGCCGCAGGCCCTCGGGCAGTACGCCGATCCGCGCCTTCACCTCGGTCGGGTCGGCCCACACGTCGTGCCCCGCGACGTGGACCCGCCCCAGGTCCGGGCGCAGCAGCCCGGTCACCATCGACAGCGTGGTCGTCTTGCCCGCGCCGTTGGGGCCCACCAGACCGATGAACTGTCCCGCGGGCAGCTCCAGGTCGATCCCGGCGACGGCCACCTGGTCGCCGAACCGCTTCCACAGACCTTCCACCCGCACGGCGGGCGGCGCGGACCGCGCGCCACCCGTTCCGTACGGTCCACCCGTCGCATCGCCCTGGTTCGGCATGCGCCTGCCTCTCATTACGTCCCCGTTGGTCGTTCCTTCTTCACCATAAGAGGAGGGGGAGAGGCCTGAGCAGTTACTTATGTCATCAGTTTTCGCCCTGATTCCGCAGGCGCGGAGGGCGAGTTCGGGGGTCGGCGTCAGCCCTGGTGGCGCTTGCGTTCCGCCGCGGCCTCGCTGCCGCACGCGTACGCCAACGCGTCGATCAGCTCCTCCGTGTCCGGCAGCCACCGGTTCGCCGGCGTGGGCCGCCGCGCCCACTGGACCGAGCCCCGGCCGCCGAAGCGGGTGGGCGGCGCCGCGACGTACTCGCCCTCGCCCCGCGCCACCAGGTCGATCGTGGCGGCCGGCCAGCCCAGCTTGCGCACCAGGTCGGGCACCTTGACGCCGGCGCCCGGCAGGACGAAGAACAGCATCCGGTGGTCGGGCGTGAGGGTGACCGGCCCGAGGGTGCGCTCCATCCGCTCCAGCCGTGCCAGTGCGAGGAACCCGGCCGATTCGGGCACGTCCAGCGCGTCGAACGTGCGGCCCGTCGGGAGCAGGATCGAGGCCTGCGGCTGCTTCGCCCAGATCCGCCGGACCTGCACCGCGCTGCCGGTGACCTGTGCCGCCCAGTCCTCCACCGTCGGGTGCGCGCCGGGAGCCGGGCAGTCCGTCGCCCCGCAGGAGCACAGCTCGCGGCCGTCCGCGGGCTCCAACCAGGTGCCGGCGAAGACGTCCCAGTGCCGTTCTTCCGCGTACCGCACGGCATGGTCCAGCAGTTGCTCGCCGCGCTGCTTGGGGATGGGTGCGCTCTCCGTGACTGCGATGGTCTCTTCCACGCCCATCACAACTCCTCGGTTCACCCGGGGTTACGGGCGTAAACCCGGCGGCGGGCGGAGCATCGATCCTGCATACGGGGCGCACTGATGCACGCGTGGGGGCGCGTAGGAGGCCGGAGCGCCGGAGTTGGGTAGCGACACGACGCAGAGCGGAAGATTCTCCGCACATCAGGCGGGAAGTGATCATTCCAACGGATCACCCGCGGTCAGCAGGGGGTTTTCATGGCAGCCAGGCCTCTCGTCGCCCGCCAGCCGAACGAACGGCTGCAGGCGCTCATCCAGGAAGCCGGGTGCTCCAACGCCGGGCTCGCTCGGCGCGTGAACATGTGCGGGGCCGAGCACGGCCTCGATCTCCGCTACGACAAGACCTCCGTGGCCCGGTGGCTGCGCGGCCAGCAGCCGCGCGGCCGGGCTCCCGGGATCATCGCCGAGGCGCTCGGGCGCAAACTCGGCCGGACCGTCACCATCGACGAGATCGGCATGGCCAACGGGAAGAACCTCGCCTCCGGCGTCGGCCTGCAGTTCTCCCCGACCGTCGTCGGCGCGATCGAGCAGGTCTGCGAGCTGTGGCGCAGCGACGTCGGCCGCCGGGACTTCCTCGCGGGCTCCAGCGTGGCCGCCTCCGCGCTCGTGGAGCCGAGCCGCGACTGGCTGATCACCGGGGCCGACACCCAGGTCGCCCGCAGCGGCGGCTCGCGGGTCGGCATGCCGGACGTGGAGGCGGTCCGGGCGACCACCGAGGCCCTCAAGGACCTCGACCACCGCTTCGGCAGCGGGCACGTCCGGCCGGTGGTCGTGCACTACCTCAACTCGGTGGTGTCCGGGCTGATCGGCGGCTCCTACCGGGAACCCGTCGGGCGGGCCCTGTTCGCGTCGGTGGCCCGGCTGACGGAGCTCGCCGGCTACATGGCGGTGGACACGGGCCAGCCGGGCCTGGCCCAGCGGTACTACATCCAGGCGCTGCGCCTCGCCCAGGCGGCGGGGGACCGGGCGTACGGGGGCTACGTGCTCGCGGCGTCCATGAGCCACCTCGCCGCCGAACTGGGTAACCCGCGGGAGATCGCGCAGCTGGCGCGGGCCGCCCAGGAGGGGACGCGGGGGCAGGTCACCCCGCGGGTCGAGGCCATGTTCTACGCGGCCGAGGCGCGCGGCCACGCGCTGCTCGGGGACGCCCGGGCGACGGCGGTGCTGTCCGGGCGGGCGGTGAGCGCGCTGGAGCGGGCGGAGCCGGAGTCGGGTGACGACCCGGTGTGGATCCGCCACTTCGACGCGGCGTACCTCGCGGACGAGCTGGCGCACTGCCACCGCGACCTGGGCCAGGCGGACGCGGCGGCCAGGCGGGCGGAGGAGGCCCTACGGGGCCTGCCGGCGGGCAAGGCGCGCCGCCGGGCCATCGGGCTGCTGCTGCTGGCGGCGGCGCAGGTGCAGCAGCGGGAAGTGGAACAGGCCTGCCTGACGGCGACGCAGGCGGCGGAACTGCTGGAGGGGCTCCGCTCGAACCGGGGCGTGGAGTACCTGGACGACTTCCGGGCGCGGCTGGAGCCGTACCGGGAGGAGGCGGCGGTGCGGGAGTTCGCGGCGCGGCTGGAGGTGACGGCGTAGGGGGCGTCCTGCCGGTCGGGGCCGGACCGGGTTCGGGGTGCTCTCACGGTGGCGGTGCGTGACGGGGTAGCGTGACCTGACGGTTCCGTACGGTCGGGCTAGTCGGAGAAGGAGTCCCGGTGACGCAGAGCGGACAAGGGGGCGCCCCCCAGCCGGGTGCCCCGTGGGGTCCGGACCCGGCCTCCGGATACCCGGCGTACCCGGAGCAGCCCCAGCAGCCCCAGCAGCAGCCCGGGGCCGCGTACGGATACCCGCAGGCCTATCCCGACCCGCAGGCCTACCCCGGCCCGGAGGCCGCGCCCGGGCACGTGGTGGGGCCCGGCTACGAGGGGCCGGGGGATCCGCACGGCTACGGCTACCCCCCGCTGCCCGAGGCGGCGACGCAGTACATTCCGCCGGTCCCGGGCGGTCCCGGCCACGACGAGGCGGCCACGCAGTACATTCCGCCGGTCCCGGGCGGTCCCGGCCACGACGAGGCGGCCACGCAGTACATTCCGCCGGTCCCGGCCGGTCCCGGCCACGACGAGGCGGCCACGCAGTACATTCCGCCGGTCCCGGCCGGTCCCGGCCACGACGAGGCGGCCACGCAGTACATTCCGCCGGTCCCGGCCGGTCCCGGCCACGACGAGGCGGCCACGCAGTACATCCCGCCGGTCCCGGCCGCTCCCGGCCACGGCGAGGCGGCGACCCAGTACATCCCGCCGGTCCCGGCGGCCCCCGGGCACGGCGAGGCGGCGACGCAGTACATACCGCCCGTCCCCGCCGACCGTGCCGTAGACGGGTTCGACGGGCTCTTCCGGGGCGACGACTCCGCCGGGCAGACCCAGCACCTGCCGCCCGTCCAGGAGCCCGTGCTGCGCCAGCCGCCGCGCCGCCCCCGTCCGGCCCGCCCGCAACAGCCCCAGTACCAGCAGCAGCCCCAGCACCAGCAGCAAGCCCAGTTCCAGCAGCCGCACCCGCAGCAGCAGTACGCCGCGCCCCCGCCGCCTCAGGAGCCCGCGCGCAAGGTCTCGCCCGCGATCATCGGCGCGGTGGTCATCGGCCTGGCCGTCGTCGGGCTCGGCGTCGGTGCGCTGCTCGCCGACGGCAAGCCGCAGAACAACGACCCCGGCGCGGTCGCCGGAGCCCCGACCGCGAGCGGCGGCTCCGCGGCCCCCGGCGGCGAGGCCCCCGTCGACCCGGCCCGTTCGCAGGCCGTCCAGCTGGACAAGCTCCTCGCGGACAGCAACGACAGCCGGGCCTCGGTGATCAAGGCCGTGGAGGACATCAAGGGCTGTGACAACCTCGACCAAGCGGCCGCCGACCTGCGCAACGCGGCCCGCCAGCGCGAGGAGCTCGTCACCCGACTCCAGGAGCTGAAGGTGGACCAGCTCCCGGACCACGCGAAGCTGTCCGCGTCCCTGACCAAGGCCTGGCAGTCGTCCGCGGACGCCGACAACAGCTACGCGGCCTGGGCGGACGACGTGGACGACGACAAGTGCAAGGACGGCAAGGCCAAGGTCACCAAGAACGCCTCCGAGGGCAACCGGTCGAGCGGCGAGGCGACCAAGGCCAAGGAGCCCGCCGCGACCATGTGGAACGCGATCGCCGGCAAGTACGGCCTCACCAAGCGGGACAAGTCCCAGCTCTGAGTCGTTGCGGGTGGTCGGGCATCAGGCCATGGGCGGGGCCGTCACCAGGGTCGGGGTCATGTCCAGGGACTGCTCGCCGGGCTGTGCCACGAGCCGCCCGGCCTGCACGATCTGGAAGGTGACCCGGCCGTTGACGATGCGGGGGAAGCCGGCGACGGCCCGCATGTCCTGGTAGCGCCAGCTCAGGTTCGGGGTGAGGCCTCCGGTGTTGAGCGGCTGCGACTCGTTCAGGGCGCGCTTGACCTTGCGGCCGGTGACGGGCTCGTCCTCCTCGAAGCGCTTGAGGATCTCGCTGAGCACGGTGTACGCGATCCAGGTGGTCTGCGCCCCGCTGTCTTCGGGGTCGACGGTGTCGTCGCCGAAGGCGAACTCGGAGACCACCTTCCGCATGGGTTCCCAGAGGGGATCGGCGGCCACCGGGTACCAGCTGGTCAGGTATGCCCCCTCGAAGGGGCTCTCCTTGCCGCCCGTGCGGTCCACCAGGGCCTGGCTGACGCTGCCCAGGACGGAGGAGATCTGCGGCTTCTTGCGCTGGGCGTCGGTCCGGCGGAAGGCGTCGAAGAACGTCTCGGTGCGCTCGCCGAGGACGGCGGTCACGCAGCCCTTCTCCTTTTCCTTCTCCTTGCCGGTGCCGCTGGTGTGCGCGAGGGCCTCGCGGGCCTGCGGTCCGAAGTCGGCGGAGTCCTCGGCGGCGCGGATGTCGGAGGCGTCCGCCATCTTGTTGGCCCGCAGCCCGGCGTTGAGCATGACCGGCAGGGTGTCGGCCGCGAGGGTGTCCGGGCGGACCAGGGCGACCTGGCTGCAGGCGCGGCTCAGCTGGTGGCCGGCGCCTGCGATGAGCACGGGCTGGCCGCCGTTGACCGGGTACGACAGGGGGGACTGGAACTCCTCGGAGGAGACTCCGTAGCCGCCGATGAAGGGGATGCCCTCCGCCTCCAGCGGGGCCATGAAGGCGCGTCCGTGCTGACTGTAGGAGCCGACCACGGCGACGGCCTTCTCGGCGACGGCCTTGCGGGCGCAGTCGGCGGCGCCGGAGGGCGTGTTCTTCTCGTTGCAGGTCAGTACGCGCAGTTTGCGACCGTTGATCCCGCCCTTGGAATTCACGTAGCGCTCGTAGGCCTTGGCCATGCCGGTCATTCCGGGCATGTTCGTCGCTTTGGTGTCTTCAGGGGCGAAGGTCATGACGGTGACGGTTCTCCCGGAGTCCCCCGAGCCCCCGGGGAGCGTCCCGCACCCGGCGATGAGACACGCGCCCATGGCCGTGGCCGCGAAGGTGCGGGAGCGGGATGCGACGCGTCGCGAAAGGGTCATGTCCATGCACCATTCCGCCCCACCGGTAACTGTCGAGTGAGATGGACACAACATTGGGTGACACCGAGGTGAATTGCGGGGGTGCGGCCCCCATGAGTCCCCGTGAGTCCCCGTGGGCGCTTCAAGATCGCACTGACCAGGAACGTACGATCGAAAGCGTGACATTCGCCCAAGGTTCGAAGAACCCTTCCCGACGGGGCGGCCGCTCCTCCACCATGGGCGGCATGCCCCTCAATGACATGCCGTGGTGGCGCTGGCGCAGCAACGTGCGCTCGGCGCTGCACATGCTTTCCGATCCGGTCTTCCACGAGGACACCTGGCTGACCGGCGACGAGGCGTACGGCGACATCACCGACGCCGTGTACCGGCTCGTCGAGGACACCTGGCTCGACAGCTGGTCCGCCGAGAAGTACGTCGGCACGATCTTCCGGGACTCGCAGGAGGCGGCCGTCGTCGACCTCGCCGTGCTGCGGGTGCTCCGCATCCTCCACCAGGTCGGGCCCGACGCCCCCGTCTCCGCCTACCTGGAGCACCACGCGTGGCCCGAGGCGGTACGTGCCGCGCGCGAGGCGCACGTACGGCTGGCGGAAGCCGACGGGGACGATCCGGACGTGCGACCGACATCGCTCGATGTGTTGAAGATCCTCACCCGCGCGGTGTGAAAGGCTGTGCGGTCATGAGCGACCCGCACACCGAGGCCCAGGCCCAGCCCCAGTACGTCCTGACCATGTCCTGCCCCGACAAGCAGGGCATCGTGCATGCCGTGTCGAGTTACCTCTTCATGACCGGATGCAACATCGTGGACAGCCAGCAGTTCGGAGACCGGGAGACCGGACTCTTCTTCATGCGGGTGCACTTCGAGGCCGAGCCCCCGGTGACGGTCGAGAAGCTGCGCGCCAGCTTCGCCGCGATCGGCGACTCTTTCAAGATGGACTGGCAGATCCACCGCTCCGAGGAGCGCATGCGGATCATCCTCATGGTGTCCAAGTTCGGGCACTGCCTGAACGACCTGCTGTTCCGCACGCGGATCGGCGCCCTGCCGGTCGAGATCGCGGCCGTGGTCTCCAACCACACCGACTTCGCCGAACTGGTCGGCTCCTACGACATCCCGTTCGTGCACATCCCCGTCACCAAGGACACGAAGGCGGAGGCGGAGGCGCAGCTCCTGGAGCTGGTGCGCGCCGAGAACGTCGACCTGGTGGTCCTGGCGCGCTACATGCAGGTGCTGTCCGACAACCTGTGCACGGAGCTGAGCGGGCGGATCATCAACATCCACCACTCGTTCCTGCCGAGCTTCAAGGGCGCGAAGCCGTACCACCAGGCGCACGCGCGCGGTGTGAAGCTGATCGGCGCGACCGCGCACTACGTGACGGCGAACCTCGACGAGGGGCCGATCATCGAGCAGGAGGTCGAGCGGGTGGGCCACGAGGTGACGCCGGACCAGCTGGTCGCGATCGGGCGGGACGTGGAGTGCCAGGCGCTCGCGCGGGCGGTGAAGTGGCACAGCGAGCACCGCGTGCTGCTCAACGGCGCCCGCACGGTCGTCTTCGCGTAGCGAAGCACAGCCTCGCCGGCGATTGAGGCGCGGGGTCTGGAGCAGCGCCCCAGGAAGCCGGGCCGCAGGGACCGGATACCGGTGCGGGGCGCGGTGGGCCCGCGCGGGCCGGCTGCTGGGGGCGCTGCCCCCAGACCCCCGCGCCTCACATGCCGGCGGGGCCGAATCGTGCCGGCGCAGCCGGATGTACTGCCGAGCGCGCCGCAGGCGTTACGCGTCGGGGGCTTCCACGCCGCAGTAGCCCGCGAAGGCCGCCAGGATCTCGTCCTCCGAGATGCGGCCGTCCTGGTCCGCGTCCAGGGCGGCGGCCACCTGGGTGGCCAGCTCCGGGGCCGTGCCCAGGACGCGCAGGACCCGGGCGGCGTTCGGCGGGATCGTGCCGCCGCCGTCCTCGTCCGCCACCGCGATCACGGCCCGCAGGAACGGTCGCGCGATCTCCGCGAACCGCTCCGGGTTGTCGCGCAGCCGCTTCGCGGCCCCGGTGATGAACTCCTCGCGGGACACCCGCTGGTCCCCGTCGACGTCCGCGATGCCGGCCATTCCCTGCCAGAAGGCCTCGGCGCCCGCGAAGACGGCCTGGCCCTTGTCCGACCGGGCGGTGGTACCGAATTCGGCCAGGACGGCCTTCGCGGCAGCGCTGAAGTCCTCCCGGTCGATATACCCGGACCCGTCCTGGTCGAAGGTGGCGAATCGGGCGGCGATCTTGCGCTCGTATTCTGCGCTGTCCATTTCGGCGTTCCGCCTTCACATGTGCAGTGGGGTTCAGATCAAGACAAGGAAGGAGCGTAAGCCCTTTGCGGCCTGCGCGTTAAGCGAAGCGGTCAAGGGGGCGGCCGCATCGAACCCGCGCACGGGGAGCGCGGTGGGGCGCGTACACCTGTCCCCATGTGCCGTCGGGCGTACCACCGTTCACGCCCTGCCACGCCTCTATCACGCAGGGCGCACTTCCAGGGAGAGGTTCTTCCAAAACAGGCGCGATCCGCCATGTGCCCACTACATTCGTTGAGTCGACACACGGCTGGGGGCATTCATGCCGAAGGACTCACCACCGCGCTGGGACCGCCGCATGCAGCAGCGGCTCGCCCGTGGCGAAGCCGCCGCGCTCGGGGAACTGTACGACCGCTTCGCCTCGCTCGTGCACAGCCTGGCGCACCGGGTACTGGGCGACGAGAAAGCGGCGGACCGGATCACCCGAGAGGTCTTCGGCTACATCTGGGAGAACCCGGACGCCTACGACCCCAAGCAGGGCTCCATGCGCTCCTGGGTCGCCCGGATCACCCAGGGCCAGGCGGTGGCCCGCCTGCGCCAGGCCGAGCTGGGCCGCGGCTCGCGCGAGGAGCTGGAGCAGAAGGTGCGCACCGCCAATGCGGCCGCACGCGCCGACTACATCGTCACCTCGATGCCCGCGCCCCTGCGCGCCGCGCTGGAACTCGCCTACTTCAAGCGGCGGGACTACCGGCAGGCCGCCGCCGACCTGCAGATCAGCGAGGACGAGGCGCGGCGCAGGCTGCGGCTCGGGCTGCAGTTGCTGTCGACCGCCAACGCCCTCCCGCAGGAGGAAACCGCCCAGTCCGGATATGGAACGCCCCGATGAACGGCCCTCCCCAGCCGCCCGATG
Organism: Streptomyces sp. NBC_00273; assembly: GCF_036178145.1. Lineage (NCBI taxonomy): Bacteria > Bacillati > Actinomycetota > Actinomycetes > Kitasatosporales > Streptomycetaceae > Streptomyces > Streptomyces sp. NBC_00273. The sequence continues at coordinate 5,649,736 of NZ_CP108067.1, forward strand.
ACGGATTCGAGCGTCCCGTCGGCCGGGCACGGATACCGGGTCCGCGCGGGGCCGCGGACGACCTCGACCCGGGGCACGCACCACGGTTGATGCCGCCGCTGCCGCCGCCGGTCGAGGTGCCGCCCCCGCCCTCGCACTCCGTGCTGAAGTCCCTGCTCGGGGCGTGGGCACTGGCGGCCTGCTCGGCCGAGGAGACCCAGGCGGTGGAGGACCACCTCACCGAGTGCGCGCCCTGCGCGGAGGAGGCGCTGCGGCTGCGCGACGCCGTGGGGCTGCTGCACCCGGAGGAGACCCTCGACCTGAAGCCGCTGCTGCGCTCGCGCGTCCTGGAGGACTGCCTGGGCAAGCGGCCGGCCCGCATCCCGGTGCCGGTCTGGGCGAGCCCGTACGACACCGAGACCGCGCGGCTCGACGCGCTGCTCCAGGACTTCGGGGACTCGGAGTGGCACACCCCGGTGCGGCTCAAGTGGTTCGAGGAGGAGCGGCGCCGGTCGCAGCGGACCACGGTGGCGGGCGTGATCGGCCATCTGCTGACGGTGGACGGGCTGATCGCCTCGGCGCTGGGGCTCGACGACCCGTTGGGTCCGGACGCGCCGAAGGGCGGGCCGACCGTGCGGACGGAGCACTTCTGGGCTGCGACTCCGCACCCGGTGACGCGGCAGGTCCGCGACCCGTGGCGGGAACAGGGCCACACGCTGGTGCGTACGGTCTCCTTCGCCGGCCGGGGAGTCGCCGAGCTGGCGGTGGACTACGGCGGCTTCGCCCTGCCGCTCGGGGACGCGTTCTTGGAACGGGCCTTCGAGTGCTGGGTGCACGCGTGGGACATTGCGGAGGCGGTGGACTACCCGTACGAGCCGCCGGCCGGGCCGCACCTGCACCGGATGATCGACCTGGCGGCGCGGCTCCTGCCGGGCGCGCTGGCGCAGCGCAGACGCGCCGGCCTGGCGGCCCCGGCGCGGGGACTGGTCGCGGCGGGCGCGCCCGGGCGGACCCTGCACCTGGAGATCGAGGGCTCGGGCGGCGGGGGCTGGGACATCGCGCTGGACTCGCCGGGGGCGAAGCCGTCGCCGGAACGCACGGTGGCGGAGATCGCCCTGGACGGGATCGAGTTCTGTCAGCTGGCAGCCGGGCACATCTCCCCGGAGGAGGCGGCGGTGGGCCAGCACGGTGACCGCGAGGCGATCCGCGACGTCCTGTTCGCGGCGGCGTCACTGAGCAGGCTGTAGGGGGTCGGCGAGGCGCGCGGGGCCGGCGTTTGTACGGGTACCACTGCGCGCGGGGCCCCCGCCCCCGCGGCCCCCGCCCCCGCGGCCCCCGCCCCCGCGGCGCGGCGGGGGCCGACCCCGGTAGGCGGAAGCCGATGGGGCGGTGCCGGGGAGGTGCGGCGGGGATCCGGTAGGCGGGATCCCCTTGGCCGGCATCAGGGACGTGCTGGGGGGTTCCCGTCAGTCCCATCGTCCTTCCGTGTCGTGCCGGTCCCTCAAGGGCGCTCCTCCTCCGTCGTCGCGTCGCTGCGCGATGGCCTTCGGCCACCCTTGACCGACCGTCCCGCCCCGGAGACACGAGGACAGCCGGGAACCCCCCAGAAGAACGGGCCGGGCGACAGAAGACCATCGGGGCGTCGGAGGAGCCCGGGCGGAGCCCGGAGCGCCCCAGATCGCTACGCGCTCCTGCCCGACGGCGTCCGCGAGCCTTCAGGGGCCGGACACAAGCCGCCCCAGATCGCTACGCGCTTCTCGATCACGCGTCCGCACGTCTCTTGGGCGGGTGCGGAGCCGCCATCGAACGCCACACACGATCTGAGTTCGGCGTCTGCGAGTCGTGCGCGGTTTGGAGCAAGACGCGTCCGATCTCTGCACCTTCCTGCGTCGGGCGTCAGCCGGCGGGCTCGACGTTGGAAACCGAGGTGGTGAACTCACGGCCGGATGCGTTTCGGATGTAGGCCAGTTCGACCCAGTGCTCGCGGCCAGAGCCCGAGACGTCTTCATTGATCACGGCCATCAGCTCACCCTCCACGCCAGAGGCGACGTCGCGGACGGGGTGGCGCAGGAGTCTGTGCGGTACGTATTCGTAGCGGTCACTCATCGACTTCTCGCTTCATGGTGCTGAGGAAACGCTCCCAGCCGACCAGGGCTCGGTCGAGCAGGTCCGAACTCGGCTCTCCTCTGGCAGCCACCGAAACGGCATCCTCTGTGTTGACGCCGAACGCATCGATGTGTGGGCGCATGCAGATCACTCCTCCGTAGCCCCAGACCGGACACGCATTGATGCTCCAACCCCCGTTGGAGCGTTGCTACCGCGTTCGCGGGACGTTTGGGACGATTGGGGAGTAGGTTCGTGCCGTCCCTGACGGGCTGTGGAGGCGAACCATGAATCACGCGCTGCGTCGAGCGATGGCGAATGCCAAGATGACCGAAGCGCAGCTTGCAGAAGCATGCGGGGTCGACACGAAGACGGTCAGTCGATGGATCACTGCGCCGAACCGCATTCCTCATGCCCGCCACCGTTGGGCGGCCTCTGAGGCGTTGGGTGAGGAGGAGGCAGCTTTGTGGCCGAACGCCGTACGGTCGGCACTCAGCACCGGGCCGGACCGGGAGATCGTCCAAGTCTTTCCCTATCGCTCGGCTGCGCCGACAAGCCTGTGGAAGTCTTTGGTGACCAAGGCGCAGCGCGAGCTGATGTTCGCCGGGTACACCAATTACTTTCTATGGCTGGAGCAAGCGAACTTGGCCGGCGCCCTGAGGCGGAAGGCTGAGGGCGGCTGCAGAGTGAGATTCCTGATCGGAGACCCGGACAGTCCGGTCACTGCTGCGCGAGAGGCTGAGGAAGGTGTGCCGCTGACGCTGTCCACCCGTATTGCCGTCACGCTGAACGAGTTGGAGAAGCTGCACGAGGTCAGTGGGATCGAGGGCAGGTTCGAGACCGGGCACGTCAACCTCTCCGTCTTCCGATTCGACGACGAGATGATCGTTACCCCGATCCTGGCGCGCAGGGTCGGCCACGATTCGCCGATGTTGCATTTGCGGCGGCGGCAGACGGACGGGATGTTCGACCGCTTCACGGCTCATGTCGAAGAGTTGTGGAGCCGTGGACGGGACATCCGAGAGGCGAGGCAAGATGCCCAGGCGTGACTACGAGGACGACCCCCACGCGCCGGTGGCGAACAGCCTGGTGCCGGCGGCCTCGGCGATCGTCGTTGACGACGACGGTCGAGTGTTGCTGCAACGACGCACGGACAACGAGATGTGGGCCTTGCCTGGCGGGAAGATGGAAATCGGGGAGAGCATCGGAGACTGCGCGGTTCGGGAGACACTCGAGGAAACCGGCATCGCAGTCGAGATCGTAGGGATCGTCGGTGCGTACACGAACCCCGGACACGTCTTCGCCTACGACGACGGAGAAGTCCGGCAGGAATTCTCGATCTGTCTTCTCGCCCAGCCCACGGGCGGAAGCCTCCGGACGTCCGACGAGTCGCTCGAGGTCGCCTGGTTCGCGCCCGAAGACACGGACGACCTTCAGATGGTGCCCAGCATCCGCAAGCGCATCGACGACTGGCGCGCCGGTCGTGGGCCCGTGGTGCGCTGACACCAAAGAAAGAGACCCGCGCCGCGGTTCCCTGCGGCGCCTCGGACTCCGTTCGATGAGTTCGGGTAGGCCGTGTGGCACGCATCGCCACGCTGAGCACGCGGTGATGAGAGGGGTAGGCATGTCGCAGAGCGAGGGTGCCCGATTGTTCCGGGAGGCCTGGATCGCGGGAGTGCACCGGCACTTTCCCGGGGAGCCGAAGGCCGGCTACGTCACTCCGTGGGAGGACACCCCGGATTGGGAGCGCGAGGCCGCAGGTTCGGTCTACGACCAGGTCCGGCAGTTCATCGAGATCAGTGGCGGTCGCACGTCGAGGCTGTCCCGTGAGCAGAAGAGCCGGTTCGTCGCGACGTGCTGGACAGCCCAGATGTTCAAGCACTTCGAAGACCCGAAGCCGGGCTATGTAGCCGACTGGCCCGACCTGCCGTCCTGGCAGCAGGAGACCGACGCGGACATCTTCGAAGCCGTCGAAAAGGCCCTCGACTGAATCAGATCGCTCCGGGAGCGTGGCGCTCCCACGTGGATCGAATGAAGGTGCGCGCACGCGATGGCTGAACCCGAGTCCTGCATACGTCGACACACTGCGTTGACGTCCGATCTGCGATCGACGATCACAGAGGTGTACGCAGAGGTACGTGCTGACCTTCTTGACCACCCGAACTACCGGGTGGACGTGTTCCTCGAGAGGCTCGACCGGCATGCGGACGAACCGGGGTGGGCAGCCGTGATGGCGTACACGTTGGAGGGTGCGGCAATCGGGTACGCCTACGCGAACACGATCGGTCCTGATGACCGTTGGTGGAAGCGGATGACTGTTCCTGCGGCTCCCCGCTTCACGGCCCGAGACACCGTCGCGGTGAAGGAGATCGGAGTCACTCCTGCACATCGAGGTGTTGGGCTCGCCCGCCGGATGCATGACGCGCTTCTCGATGGACGTCGCGAGCGCTATGCCACCCTGATGGTGAACCCTGCTGCCGGTGACGGGAAGGTCATGCGGTTGTACGAGGGCTGGGGGTATCGCGAGATCGGTGCGGTGCGGCCGGGAGCGGAGGCCCCCTGGCTGGTGTGCATGGGGCGGTCCGTTCGAATGTCAGACACCTTCCCACTGCCAGGGTCCGAGGAGTAGACCCTTGGTCCGGCCCATCCTCTGAGACGGAGCTGCCACCGACTCGCAGACGCCGAACTCAGATCGTGTGTGGCGTTCGATGGCGGCTCCGCACCCGCCCAAGAGACGTGCGGACGCGTGATCGAGAAGCGCGTAGCGATCTGGGGCGGCTTGTGTCCGGCCCCTGAAGGCTCGCGGACGCCGTCGGGCAGGAGCGCGTAGCGATCTGGGGCGCTCCGGGCTCCGCCCGGGCTCCTCCGACGCCCCGATGGTCTTCTGTCGCCCGGCCCGTTCCTCTGGGGGGTTCCCGGCTGTCCTCGTGTCTCCGGGGCGGGACGGTCGGTCAAGGGTGGCCGAAGGCCATCGCGCAGCGACGCGACGACGGAGGAGGAGCGCCCTTGAGGGACCGGCACGACACGGAAGGACGATGGGACTGACGGGAAACCCCCAGCACGTCCCTGATGCCGCCCAGCGCAGACCCGCCCCCAGCACCCCGCCGCACCTCGGGGGCGGGTGGGTAGCCGCCGACCCGGGGTGGCGGGGCCGCGGGGGTGAAGGCCCCGGGCACCGTGGCACCCGTACCGGCCCGACCCTTACGCGTACCGCTCCCTGAGCTTGTACTTCAGGACCTTGCGCAGGGTTTCGTTGCGGGGGAGGGCCTCCAGGAGTTCCAGTTGTTCCGGGAGCTTGTGGGTGGCCAGGCCTTGGGCGCGGAGGTAGGCGGTCAGCTGGGGGAGGGTCAGGGGGGAGGCTCCCGGGTGTTGTTCCACCACCGCGCAGACGCGTTCGCCGCGGGTGGGGTCCGGGAGGCCGATGACCGCCACGTCGGCGACGGCCGGGAGGCGGTGGAGGAGGTCCTCGATCTCCTTCGCCGAGACGTTCTCGCCCTTGCGGATGATGACGTCCTTGCTGCGGCCGGTGAGGACCAGGTAGCCGTCCTGCGTGAGGTGGCCGAGGTCGCCGGTGATCAGGTAGCCGTCGGGGTCGAAGGCCCCGGCCGGGTCGTCGCCGTTCAGGTAGCCCCGGCAGACCGCCTCGCCGCGCAGCCGTACTTCCCCGTCCGTGTCCGGCGGCAGCTCGGTGCCGTCCGGGGCGGTGATGCGGATGGACATGCCCGCCGGGGGGCGGCCCTCGGTGGTGGCGAGGTTCTCGGCGGTGTCGTCCGGAGAGCCCATGGTGATCATCGGGACCTCGGTCATGCCGTAGCCGTGGGTCAGCTGGCAGCGCAGCTCCCGTACGACCGCGTGGTAGATCTCCGGCGGCTTGGGGGCGCCGCCGCCCGCCAGGAGGCGCAGGGTGGGGATCAGCGGGACGTCCGGGGCCTTGCGCTGCTCGGTGAGGAACATGGAGTAGAAGGCGGTGGAGCCGCCGGCCACGGTGACCCCGTGGCGGCGGTACCCGTCCAGGGCATCGGGCATCGCGAACTTCTCGAAGAGCACCGCGGGGAAGCCGTACAGGAGGAGCATCACCAGGTAGTCGGGGCCGCCTATGTGCGCGTACGGGAAGGCCATGGAGCCGACGTCGGACGGGCTCAGGTGGAGGGCGTGGGCGAGGCAGGAGCCGCCCGCGATCAGGGAGCGGTCGGTGTGCAGGACGCCCTTGGGGTCGGAGGTGGTGCCGGAGGTCCAGTAGATCCAGCGGACGTCGGTGCCGGAGGCGGGCGGCGCGGGGAGTACGGCGGGGTCGCCGTCGGGGAGGGCCGCGTAGGCCTCGAAGACGCCGCGCGCGCCGAGGCGGGTGGCCATGGCGGCGTGGTCGAAGCCGCGCCAGGTTCCCGGGACGGCGAAGTGTTCGGCCTTGGACTCGCGGAGGGCGAAGCCGACCTCGCGGTCCCGGTAGAAGGGGATGATCGGGGTCTGGACGGCGCCGATCCGGGCGAGGGCGACGGAGAGCAGCACCGTTTCGATGCGGGTGGGGAGCTGCCAGGCGACGACCGTGCCGGGGCGTACGCCCATGGCGTGGAGGCCGGCGGCGACGCGTTCGGAGCGGTCGCGCAGTTCGCCGAAGGTGAGCCGGCGGTCGTGTGCGGGGTCCTCGGCGGCCTCGATCAGGGCGGTGGTGTCCGGGGCCAGCGCGGCCCGGCGGGAGACCAGTTCCCACAGGGTTCGGGACCGGCTCAGTTCTGTCGCGGTCGCGGTGTCCGTCATCCCAGACCTCCCCATAGCTGACGGATAGTCAGATCAAGCGCAGAGCGTAGGGCGCCGACGCTTGTCGGTCCAGGGGTGGCGGGGCTAGCTTGTTTCTGACGATCCATCAGATCGGTGAATTGGGGAGACCATGGAACTGCCTCGGATCATCAGCGTCGACGACCACGTGATCGAGCCCGCGCACCTGTTCGACGTTTGGCTGCCCGCCAAGTACCGCGACCGCGGCCCCAAGGCGCTCACCGCCGGCATCGGCGAACTCGCCTACACCGGCGGCAAGTACGTCATCACCATGGATCCCGACGGCCCGCCGACCGACTGGTGGATCTACGAGGACCTGAAGTTCCCGTACAAGCGCAACATCGCCGCCGTCGGCTTCGACCGCGACGACATGACCCTGGAGGGCATCACCCGCGAGGAGATGCGCCGGGGCTGCTGGGACCCCGCGGCGCGCCTCGCCGACATGGACCTCAACCACGTCGAGGCCTCGCTCTGCTTCCCGACCTTCCCGCGCTTTTGCGGGCAGACCTTCGCAGAGGCCCAGGACAAGGAAGTGGCCCTGGCCTGCGTGCGCGCCTACAACGACTGGATGGTCGAGGAGTGGTGCGGCGACAGCGGCGGTCGGCTCATCCCGCTGTGCATCATCCCGCTCTGGGACATCGACCTCGCCGTCGCCGAGATCCGGCGCAACGCCGCCCGCGGGGTGAGGGCCGTGACCTTCTCCGAGATCCCCACCTATCTCGGGCTCCCCTCCATCCACTCCGGCTACTGGGACCCCTTCTTCGCCGTCTGCCAGGAGACCGGCACGGTGGTCAACATGCACATCGGGTCCAGCTCCCAGATGCCCGCCGCCTCCCCCGACGCGCCCCCGGCCGTCCAAGCCTCGCTCAGCTTCAACAACGCGATGGCCTCGATGATGGACTTCCTCTTCAGCGGCGTCCTGGTGAAGTTCCCGACGCTCAAGCTCGCCTACAGCGAGGGCCAGATGGGCTGGATCCCCTACGCCCTGGAACGCGCCGACGACGTCTGGCAGGAGCACCGTGCCTGGGGCGGCGTCCGCGACCTGATCCCCGAGCCGCCGTCCACGTACTACTACCGGCAGATGTTCTGCTGCTTCTTCCGCGACAAGCACGGGATCGCCTCCCTCGACGTCGTCGGCCGCGACAACGCCACCTTCGAGACCGACTACCCGCACGTGGACTCGACCTTCCCGCACACCAAGGAGGTCGCCCTCGACCACGTGAAGGGCCTGGACGACGAGACGGTCTACAAGCTGATGCGCGGCAACGCCATCCGCATGCTCGGCCTCGACCTGGACAAGAGCCGCCGCTGATGGACCTGACCTACACCGAGGAGGAGCAGGACTTCCGGGCCCGGCTGCGCGCCTGGCTCGCCAAGGTGCTCCCCGAGCTGCCCGCCAAGCCGTCCCCCGACGACTGGCCGGGCCGGCGCGCGTACGACCTGGGCTGGCAGCGCCGGCTGTACGAGGCCGGGTACGCGGGCCTGCACTGGCCGGTGGACGCCGGCGGCCGCGGAGCCACGCCGACCCAGCACCTGATCTTCCTGGAGGAGACCGAGCGCGCCGGGGCCCCGTACGTCGGCGCGAACTTCGTCGGGCTGCTGCACGCCGGACCCACGATCGCCGCCGAGGGCACGGCGGAGCAGCGGGCGCGCTGGCTGCCGCCCGTACTGCGCGGCGACGAGGTGTGGTGCCAGGGCTTCAGCGAGCCGGACGCGGGCTCCGACCTGGCCTCCCTGCGGACGCGGGCCGTGCGCGACGGCGACGACTACGTGATCAGCGGGTCGAAGATCTGGACCTCGCACGCGGAGGTCGCCGACTGGTGCGAGCTGCTGGTGCGCACCGATCCCGGGGCGCCCAAGCACCGGGGGATCTCCTGGCTGGCCATGCCGATGGACGCGCCGGGGGTGAGCGTACGGCCGCTGCGCACGCTCGCCGGGTCGGCGGAGTTCGCGCAGGTGTTCCTCGACGAGGTACGGGTCCCGGTGGCCAACCGGGTCGGCGCGGAGAACGACGGCTGGCGGGTCACCATGGTCACGCTGTCCTTCGAGCGGGGCACCGCCTTCGTCGGCGAGGTCGTCGCCTGCCGCCGGACCCTGGGGGAACTGGCCCGGACGGCGAAGGCCAACGGCCGGTGGGACGACCCGGTGCTGCGGCGCAGGCTGGGCCGGCTGTACGGGGAGTTCGGCGCGTTGTGGCGGCTCACCCAGTGGAACGTCAGCGAGGCCGAGCGGTCGGCGGGCGGGGTCCCCGGCACCGGCGGTTCCGTCTTCAAGCTCGCCTACTCGCACGCCCGCCAGGAGCTGTACGACACGGCGGCGGAGGTCCTCGGGGCCCGGTCCCTGTCGTTGGAGGAGGAGTGGACCCTGGACCGGCTCTCCTCCCTCTCGTACACGATCGCGGCGGGCACCTCGCAGATCCAGCGCAACATCGTGGCCGAGCGGATCCTCGGCCTCCCGAAGGGCCGGTGAGGGGCGTGGACTTCCAGCCGACCGAGGACCAGAAGGACCTGCGGGCGGGCGTACGGGACCTGCTGGCGGGCCGGTACGGACGCGAGGCGCTGCGGGCGTCGGTGGACACGGGCGCGAGCGTGGACCGCGCACTGTGGCGGGAGCTCGGCGAGGCGGGCTTCTTCGCGTTGCGCCTGCCGGAATCCGAGGGCGGTGTGGGCCTGGGGCTGCCCGAGGCCGTGCTGGTCTTCGAGGAGGCCGGACGGGCGCTGGTGCCGGGGCCGCTGGTGGCCACGCACCTGGCCGCCGGGGTGGTCCCGGGGGCGGCGGCGGGGAAGGCGGTGGTGAGCGCCTTCGACCTGGACGGGCCGCTGGTGGCCCACCTCGGGGAGGCGGACGCGGTGCTGGGGGCGTCCGGGGTGCCCGCGGGCGAGCCGGTGCGTTCGGTGGACCCGCTGACCCCGCTGCACCGGGTGGCGGTGGCGGGCGACGCCTCGGCGTACCGGGAGGCGGGGGCGCTGCTGACGGCCGCGCTCCAGCTCGGGAGCGCGCTGCGGACGGTGGAGCTGGCGGTGCGGTACGCGGGCGAGCGCGAGCAGTTCGGGCAGCCGATCGGGGCGTTCCAGGCGGTCAAGCACCTGTGTGCGCGGATGCTGGTGCGGGCGGAGGTGGCCCGTACGGCGGTCTACGCGGCGGCGGTGACGGGGGACGCGGGCGAGGTGGCCGCGGCCAAGCTCCTGGCGGACGGGGCGGCGGTGCAGGGTGCCCGGGACTGCCTGCAGGTGCACGGCGGGATGGGCTTCACCTGGGAGGCGGACGTGCACCTGCACCTGAAGCGGGCCTGGGTGCGGGCCGAGCAGTGGCGGACGGCGGCGCAGGCGCAGGAGCTGCTGGCGCAGGAGCTGCTGGGCTCGGTGGAGGAGGCCGGGCAGGCGGGGTAGGCGGGGCGGGTGCGCCGCGTCCGGGTGGGGCAGGGCCCGTCGGCCGGAGGTGCTCGGCGGGCGTTGCTCACGGTGACATGGAGGCACGGCAGGGACGGCGCGGGACGCATGTCCGATTACAGAGAGTTGATATCGGTTTGTGTCCTTCGCCCGACTCATTGCGCCCCGGAAGCGGGGGCCTGCTCCGGTACGCTCCCACGAATGCGAGCGGTTGAGCGGCGCGAGCGTCGCACAGTATGCACCACGCCCACTCCTTCGCGCGGGAATATGCCCGAAGCGCTTGTTGTGGTGACTGTACGTCAACCATGCTGCTACGGAAGGGGATCACAGTCGGTGGTCCCGTCCTGTCGCGAGGCGAAGTGTCCGCCGGTTCGGATGGTGTGAGCGGTGCAGGTGCTTCAGGTTCAGCTGGAGGTCGGTGCGGATCCCGCCGAGGTCGGCCGGGCCCGCCGGTGGGCGCGTTCCCGGTTGGCGGGTTCGGGCATAGGGGACGACGAGCCGCTCGCCGAGACGCTGATCCTGCTGATCTCCGAGCTGGTCACGAACGCGGTCGTGCACACGGGCTGTCCGGCCGTGCTGCGGATGCTGTTCGGGGGGCCGGGGGTGCGGGTCGAGGTGGCCGACGCGAGCGACCGGGCGCCGAACCGCCGGCAGGCGTGCGGGGAGGACACGGGCGGTCGCGGCCTGGAGCTGGTCGACGGGCTGGCGGACCGCTGGGGCTGGCAGCGCGAGGGCGCGGGTAAACGGATCTGGTGCGAGATCGACCGCGCGCAGAAGACGACCTCGGACTGCGCGTCCGAGAGGCCCTCGGACGGCCCGTCGGAAAGCCATACTCCACCGCGGGAACCGCGCGTGTACCTCTAACGAGGTGTTGACGGTTCGTCACATCTTGATCACCCTGGTGTGGAGCGATTCGACGCGAGGGGACGCCAAGGGCAAGCCTTGACGAGTGCGGGTCGTGGGGTGGCGGCCGCCGTGCCGCGCTCGGGGCGTGCATGCGCGTCGCCGCCACCCGAAGAACCCGCCGGGCCGGGCTGCACCGAGCAGCCCGGCCCGATCGGTCACAGGCTCGCGAGGAGATCGTCGAGCGGGGCCGGCGCCCGGTCGGGGTCGAGGGCCTCGACGAGGAGACGGCCGTAGCGGATCTTGCGTCCCTTCTTCGTGCCGAGGAAGCGGCGCAACTGCTGCTGCCGGGGCCGACCGTGCTGGGCGGGCTGGCGCCCGAAGGTCTCCCAGGACCGGAGATCGCCCTCGGCCCGGAGGATCTCCTCGATCCTCGCGGTGCCCAGTGCGCGGATGAGTTCGTCCTCCAGGTCCGCCACGCACACGAAGAAGCCCTGCCGCGGTGCCCCGGCCCGTTCCAGCGCCCGGTCGTAGAAGGGCTGCTCGCGCTCGTCGCACAGTCCGGTCAGGCGCAGGCCGAGGCCGGGCGGCCCGAGGAGGCCGGTGTAGCGGGCCACGCTCATCGCCCCGCCCATCGGTACGACGCACACCCCCTCGGCGGCGAGGTCGCGGCCGCGCCGCGCGGCGAGCGCCTCGACGGCCGCGAGGTCGCTGGGCCCTTCCAGCAGCACCGCCGTCCGCACGTCCAGGTGGGCGGCCAGCTCGCTCGCGGCCCCGCCGGAACCGCCGCTCGCCCAGTCGTCGACCGCTGCCCGGAACGCCTGCATGTCCGCCATGGGGTGAGTCTGCGCCTTCACCGCCGCGGGGGCACGGAATTTTCCGCGGCGATCGGCTCCTGAGCCGGCGGTCGCGGCCGATCGGGGCGCTGAACCGCCGTGCCGGCTCGAGGTTTTGACCGGCAGCGACGGCGGTGTCACGAAGCGGTGTGCGCCACCGCCGCCGGTGCGGCTCTCGAAGGGTGGCTAGCCGTCGGTGCAGATCACGTCGTACGGGCGGCCGATCGCGATGGTCAGCTTGATCGGGTCGGTGGTGCCGGAGGGGCACTCGGCCTGCGTCTTGACGAGGCCGAGGACCTTCAGTGCGCCCGAGCCGCCGCAGGCGACCTCCTTGGCCTGGGAGGTCACGCAGTCACCCTTCACCAACTGGCCGCCGCCGGCGCCGGCGTCGCCGGGGTGCTCGCCCGACAGGTTGCGGCCGCAGACCGTGTTGGTGGGGATGCCGCTCGACTTGCCGCCGTAGGAGATGCTCACGTCGATCATCAGGTCCGTGCCGGGCGGGCACTGGATCGCGCCCGGGAGGATGCTGGCTTCCTTGATGTCGATCGCCTTGAAGGTGGCCCCGGAGTCGGAGCAGCCCGTCCGCTTGTATCCGTCGGGGGCCTTGGCCGGGTCGGGGCCGCCGCAGTCGCCGACCTTCCACGCGCTGGAGGTGTCGGAGGAGGACTCGGGGGATCCGGGGTCCTTGGCGCTGGGCTTGGCGGAAGGGGAGGCCGAGGGGGACGCCGATGGCTTGCCGTCGTCCTTGCGGAGCGACTGCAAGACGAAGTAGCCGCCGATGATGACCACGGCGAGCACGATGACGGTGACGATGTTGCCGCCCGAGCGGCGTCTGGGGGCAGGTGGCGGCGTTACCTGGTACGGGTTGGTCATGCGGGCTTCTCCTGCGGGAACGTGGTGGGGACGGGGTGGGGGCGGGGGGTGACGCGCGTACGGTGACGCGTCATGTCCACCTCATGGTTCCACCGGGACGGTCCGCGGGTGGCCGGGTTCGTCGGGTCCGCCGGCGCCGGCCCCGCCGGGCTCAGAGGACGGCCACCGGGGCCACGGGGGTACCGGTGCCGCCGACGAAGGGTTCCGGCATCGCGGAGAGGAGGAACGCGTACCGGTTCTCTTCTGCACAGGCTGTGGACAACTTTTCGAGGTTCCAGTTCTGGCCCTGGTGCATGCCCATCTCGACCAGGTCGAGGGCGTGCACGGGCAGCCACAGGTTCTCGATCTCCGGCGGGAAGATCTCGAAGGTCAGGGTGTCGTTCGCGACGGCCGCCACGTCCCGCGCGTGGAACCACTCGGGCGTACGGATCGACAGCCCGGGCGAGGGGAAGCCGTAGCCGTGCTTGTCGCCCGCCAGGTAGGCCTGTATCTGGCCGGTGCGGACCAGGACGATGTCCCCGGGGCGGACGGTGACCCCACCGAACTCCGCGGCTTCGTCGAGGTCCCCGGGGGTCACCGCGTGGTCGCCCGGAAGCCGGTCCAGCCCCTTCGCGCGCGCGACGTCGAGGAGCACCCCGCGCGAGACGATGTGGCCGGCCTTGTCGATGCCGCTGAACTCGGCGCGGCCGTGCGCCGTGATGGTGCCGGCCGGGCGGCCGTTGTAGATCTTCCCCGAGTGCGAGACGTGGGTGAGGGCGTCCCAGTGGGTGCCCGCCTGGAGGCCCATGCTCACGGCGTCGTCGCTGCACGCCACCGTGCCGGGGCCGAAGAGCTCCTGGTTGATCTGCACCATCGTGTGCAGCGGGTTGATCCGGCCGGGGATCATGCCGACCTGGACCCCGTCCTCCTTGAGCGGGAGGGCGAGCGGGATCCGGCGGCCGGTGCGGATCTGTGCCGCGGCGCCCCGGACCACCTCGTCGGTGATCAGGTTCAGGGTGCCGATCTCGTCGTCGGCGCCCCAGCGTCCCCAGTTGTTGACGCGCTTGGCGATGTCGTGGAACTCGGCGGGCAGGGTCATGGGCGTCGACAGCTCCTTGCGTGGATGCGGCGGTTACGACGGCAACGAGGGCTTGTGCAGGTGCATCTGACTAACCATAGAATCTAACGGTCCGTCAGAAATCGCGGGAAGGGGCCGGACGTGGGGAACTTCTTGGCAGGCAAGGTCGTCGCCGTCACCGGCGCCGGCCGGGGCATCGGGCGGGCCGTGGCACTCGCCGCGGCCGCCGAGGGCGCCAAGGTCGTCGTCAACGACTACGGGGTCGGGATCGAGGGCGCGGAGCCCACCAGCGAGATCGCCGAGGCCGTGGTGAAGGAGATCACCGCACTCGGCGGGGGCGCCGTCGCCGTCGCCGACGACATCTCCACCATGGCGGGCGGCCAGCGCCTCGTCGACACCGCGCTCGCGCAGTACGGCCGCATCGACGGCGTCGTGTGCGTGGCCGGCATCCTGCGCGAACGGATGCTCTTCAACATGTCCGAAGAGGAGTGGGACCCGGTCGTCGCCACCCACCTCAAGGGCACCTTCACCGTCTTCCGCGCCGCCTCCGCCGTCATGCGCAGGCAGGGCACGGGCACCCTGATCGGCTTCACCAGCGGCAACCACCAGGGCTCCGTCGCCCAGGCCAACTACAGCGCCGCCAAGGGCGGGATCATCTCGCTCGTCCGCTCCGCCGCACTGGGCCTGGCCAAGTACGGGGTCACGGCCAACGCCGTCGCACCCGTCGCCCGCACCCGCATGTCCGCGGGCGTCCCCATGGAGCTCAAGGAGATCGGCGAACCCGAGGACGTGGCGGCGCTGGTCACCTACCTGCTCAGCGACCGGGCCAGGGCCGAGGACATCACCGGCCAGGTCTACACGATCGCCGGCCCGAAGATCGCCGTCTGGGCGCAGCCGCGCGAGCTGCGCGCCGGATACGCCGAAGGCTCCTGGACGCCGGAGAAGATCGCCGACTTCCTGCCCGGCACGGTGGGCACCGACCCGATGCCGATGCTCGCGCAACTGGAGGCCATGGCCAAGGCGGCGGCCGCCAAGGACCGCCCCAACGCGTAGGACCGGACAGGACCAGGGGGAGCGGCGTGGACTTCAGCTTCGGGGCCGAGGACGAGGAGCTGCGCGGGCGCGCCCGGGCGTGGCTGACCGAGCACCTCGTGGGCCCGTACGCACGGGCCGTCGGCCTCGGCGGGCCGGGCAGCGAGCACGAGGGGGCCGGGATCCGGCGGGCCTGGGAGCGCGAGCTCGGCCGGGGCGGCTGGATCGGGCAGGGCTGGGAGGCCGACGGGTGGGGAAACCGGCGGCTGTCCCTGACCGGCCAGGTGGTGTGGGCCGAGGAGTACGCGGCCCTGCGCGCGCCCGGCCGGGTCGGCCACATCGGCGAGAACCTCCTCGCCCCGACGCTCATCGCCTACGGGTCGCCCGAGCAGCAGGGCCGCTTCCTGCCCGGCATCGCGCGGGGCGAGGAGCTGTGGTGCCAGGGCTACAGCGAGCCGGGCGCCGGATCCGACCTCGCGGGCATCCGTACGGCCGCGGTACGGGACGCGGCCGACGGCCTGTACCGGGTGACCGGGCAGAAGATCTGGACCTCGCTCGCCCAGGACGCCGACTGGTGCTTCGTGCTCGCCCGCACCGAGCCCGGCTCGCGCCGGCACCGGGGGCTCTCGTTCCTGCTCGTCCGCATGGACCAGCCCGGCCGCGTCGAGGTCCGGCCGATCCGGCAGATGTCGGGCACGAGCGAGTTCAACGAGGTCTTCTTCGACGGGGCGGTCGCAGCCGAGGTCGTCGGCGCCGAGGGCGAAGGCTGGACCGTGGCCATGGGCCTGCTCGCCCTGGAGCGCGGCGTCTCGACCCTGGTCCAGCAGATCGGCTTCGCGGCGGAACTGGAGCGCGTCCTGGCCGCGTACGCGGCGCGGGCCGCCTCGGGAGCCGGGGACCCCGTCCTGCGGGAGCGCCTGGTCCGGCAATGGGCCGAGCTGCGCACGATGCGGTGGAACGCGCTGCGCACCCTCGGCGCCGAGGGGGGCGCGGGCGGCGCGGGCGCGCCCAGCGTGGCGAAGCTGCTGTGGGGTGGCTGGCACCGGCGGCTCGGGGAGCTGGCGGTGCAGGTCCGCGGCGCGGCGGCCACGGCCGGGCCGGCGGGCTGGGCGCCCGGGCTCCCGTACGAACTCGGACTCGACGAGGAGCAGCGCCTGTTCCTGTTCACCCGCGCCGACACCATCTACGGCGGCTCGGACGAGATCCAGCGGAACATCATCGCCGAGCGCGTGCTCGGCCTGCCTAAGGAGTCCAGTTGAGAGGCGTCGTGTTCGACGGCAAGCAGGCTCAGGTGGTCGACGACCTGGAGATCCGGGACCCGGGGCCGGGGGAGGTGCTGGTCGCGATCGGCGCGGCCGGGCTGTGCCACAGCGACCTGTCGGTGATCGACGGGACGATCCCCTTCCCGCCGCCGGTGGTGCTCGGGCACGAGGGCGCGGGGGTCGTGGAGGCGGTGGGCCCGGGCGTCACCCACGTGGTGCCGGGCGATCACGTGGCGCTGTCCACCCTGGCCAACTGCGGGGCGTGCGCGGACTGCGACCGGGGTCGGCCGACGATGTGCCGCAAGGCGATCGGGATGCCGGGCCAGCCGTTCTCGCGGGGCGGGAAGCCGCTGTTCCAGTTCGCCTCCAACTCCGCCTTCGCCGAGCGCACGCTGGTCAAGGCCGTGCAGGCCGTGAAGATCCCGGCCGACATCCCGCTGACCTCGGCGGCGCTCATCGGCTGCGGGGTCCTCACGGGGGTGGGGGCCGTACTGAACCGGGCGCGGGTGGACCGCGGTGAGACGGTGGTCGTCATAGGCACCGGCGGCATCGGGCTGAACGTGCTGCAAGGGGCCCGGATCGCGGGCGCCACGACGATCGTGGCGGTGGACGCGAACCCGGCGAAGGAGGCGGTGGCCCGGCAGTTCGGCGCCACGCACTTCATCGACGCGTCCGCCGTGACCGACCCGTCGGCGGCGGTCCGCGAGATCCTGCCGACCGGCGCCGACCACGCCTTCGAGTGCGTGGGCAACGTCAAGCTGATCCGCCAGGCGATCGACCTCCTCGACCGGCACGGCCAGGCGGTCCTGCTCGGCGTGCCCGGCTTCCGGGAGGAGGCGTCGTTCCTCGTGTCGTCCATGTACCTGGACAAGACGATCATGGGCTGCCGGTACGGGTCCTCCCGCCCGCAGCGCGACATCGCGCTCTACGCCGAGCTCTACCGGCAGGGCGGGCTGCTGCTGGACGAACTGGTGACGGAGGTCTACCCGGTCGAGGACTTCGCCAAGGCCGTGGACGACGCCCACCACGGACGGGTGGCCAGGGGAGTGCTCACCTTCTGACGCGCGGCCACCGCTCCCCGGAAACGGCTCGGCTCCCCCGCCGGCGGGATCGCACCCGCCGGCGGAGGAGCCGTGAACCGTGTCACCGTCAGTCGAGGACGTCCGGGATCGGGTCGGTGTTGCCGCGCTGCAGTGCCGCCCCGGAGCCGGCGCTCGAACCGAGCGCCCAGTCCATGAGCTTCATCGAGTCCGCGTAGCGCTCCTCGTCGTTCAGCAGGACGCCGATGACGGTCTTGCCGTTACGGGTCGCGGAGTAGACGAGGCACTTGCCCGCGGCGGTGCCGGTGCCGGTCTTGACACCGATCGCACCCGGGTACGCGTAGCCGGTGGGACGCTCCCTGATGAGCAGGTTGCTGTTGCCCCACGTGGCGTCGGTCGAGGTGCCGCCCGTGCTGTAGGTCTTCGCCGCCACGATCTTCGGGAAGGTGACGCCCGACATCGCGTACTTGGTGAGCTTCGCCAGGTCGCGGGCGGTGGTGAGGTTCTTGCCGGTCGGCGAGATGCCGTCGAAGGAGTCGTAGACGGTCTTGGTCATGCCCAGCGACTTCGCCTTGGCGTTCATCTGTGCGATGAAGTCCGCCGTGCGGGCCTGCGTGGTCGCGCCCTTGCCGAAGGTGTCGGCGAGCGCGTAGGCCGCGTCGCAGCCCGACGGGAGCATCAGCCCGTACAGCAGCTGGCGGACCGTCGGGGTGGAACCCACCTTCAGGTGGGCCGAGCTGGCGCCCTCGCGGACGACGTAGTCCACGTACTCCTGCTTGATGGTGATCTTCTGGTCGTAGTTCAGGTTGGGCGTGCGCATCACGACCTGGGCGGTCATGATCTTCGTGGTGCTCGCCCCCTGCCGCTGGGTGTCAGCGTCCTTGCTGGCCAGCGTGGCCCCGCTGGTGCCGTCGATCAGGATCGAGCCGGCGGCCGTGACGGGAGGTGCGGCGACCGGAGCCGCCGACGAGGCCGGCGCAGCGGCCACCAGGAAGGCCCCGGTGGCGACCGTGACGGCGATCGCGCCGCGCGTGCGGCGCATCAGGTTCAGTATCAAATCAAATCCCCGCGTTTCCGAAGAATTCCGAAGGGGCCCCAACGCCGAGGCGCCCCAGCCCCTGGGGGAGCTTACGCAGCGGACGGGCGCGGGGACATCGAACTGCCGCAGGAAGGCCGGCGAGCCGGTCGGTCAGTCGGCGAGGCGCCCGAAGCGGCCCTTGTGGAAGAGGAGCGGTTCGCCCTCACCGGCCGCACCCATGGCCACCACCCGGCCCACGACGATGAGGTGGTCCCCGCCGGTGTGGACGGCCTGGATCCGGCAGTCGATCCAGGCGGGCACGGCGTCGAGCTGCGGCGATCCCGTGACGGGTGCGGGCGTGTGCGTCACCCCGGCGAACTTGTCCGCGCCGCTGACGGCGAAGGACCGGCACAACTCACCCTGTTCGGCGCCGAGGATGTTGACGCAGAACACCCCGGCGCGGGCGATCCGCGGCCAGGTGGTCGACGTACGGGCCACCATGAAGGTGACCAGGGGCGGGTCGAGGGACAGCGAGGCGAACGACTGGCAGGCGAAGCCGGCCGGGCCCTGCGCGTCCTCGCCGGGCGGTGCCGTGATGACGGTGACCCCGCTGGCGAAGTTCCCGAGTACGGCCCGGAACTCGGCGGGGGACACCGGCGCGCGCTCGTCCTCGCCGACGGCGCGCAGGTCGGGACGCGGCAGGGCGTCGACGGACTCGGGTTCCCGCTGCGCCGGGGCGGAGGTGGGGGAGCCCACTGACCTGAGGTATCGGACGACGGTGGCCGCCATCCCTGCATGTCCCATCACAGCAATGATTGAAGCTGACGGCCCGTCAGATAGGAAGGGGTGGGGATGTGGGTCCTGTTGATTGAACGCGTTCAAGTCTGGTGTAGAGTCTCGCCCCGGGTAATTGAACGCGTTCAGGTCGGGGTGGGGTGGTCGGCATGGTGCAAACGGTGCGGGCGGGACGGGTGCCACGGGCGGGCGACCGCGGAGGGTGGGCCGCGGCCCCCGGCGCGGAGGTCGTCTTCGCCGGACAGCTCCTGATCGGGGCCGTCCTCTGGTGGATACTCACACCCCCGAGCGACGACTACGGCCTCGGTCCGGGACCCGGATTCGGCGTGCTCGTGCTCTTCCTGGCGGCGGCCGCGATCACCTCCGTCCTGCTCCTGGGCGCCGCCGTCCTGCACGCCCTCGTCTTCACCCGCCCCGCCCTGGCCCTGTCCCGCCGGACCGGCCGGCGGCTCGTCGCACCGGCCTACCTCCTCGGGGCATCGGCGGCCTGCGCGCTGCTCCCCTGGTGCGCGGGGGCCCCGTACGCCGCCTCGCTCGCCTGGATCGGGGGCAGCGGCGCACTCCCCCTGCTGGTGGCGGGCCTGGGGCTGCGCAGCACCCGGTCGACCGCCTTCGTCGGGACGGTGGCGAGCGCTCTGTCCGGGGTGCTCGCGCTGACCGCCCTGATCGTCGGGCTCGAGCTGACGGACGGAGCCGCACTGGGTGAATTCGAGCCGCCCCGGCTGGCACGCGCGCAGTACGCGGGCGAGTGGCGCGGGACGGACGGCGGGGTGGTCCGGCTCCGGGAGGGCGGCGATCTCGTGGTCGAGGACCTCCCGGTGGACCGGCGCCGAGCGGGAGGCTCCGACCACGTGGTGACGCGCTGCACGGCCACCGGCACCTGGCAGGAACGGCCCGCCGACACCCGCGTCCACCAGCGCGCCGGAGTGGACCTGAGCGTCACGGACTGCGCCGGCTGGGAGCGGACCTGGCAGGTGGCCGGGACCGTGGACCGGCCCGAACTGTTCCAGGTGGTCGGCGACCCGGACGCCGGCGGGCTGCGGATCCTGCGCCGCGTGCCCGTACCCCCACACGGGTGAAACCCCCCGCCTCCGTGGGTCCGTACGCCCGGGCGCGGGTGGAGGCTCGGCATCGTGGCAGCGACCTCGTACCGCCGCCGTAGTCCCGGGAGGACCCCATGCTCGGCACCGACTTCACCACCGGATCACCCAACTGGCTCGACCTCGGCAGCCCCGACACCGCGGCGGCCGCCGCGTTCTACGGCGCCGTCCTCGGCTGGGAGTTCGTCTCCGCCGGACCCGAGGCGGGCGGGTACGGGTTCTTCCAGGTGGACGGCAAGACCGTCGCCGCACTCGGGCCGCTCACCGAGGAGGGGGCCACGTCCGCCTGGATGCAGCACTTCATGACCCCCGACATCCAGGCCACCGCGACGGCCGTCACCGCCGGCGGCGGCACGGTCCGGACGGAGCCCATGGACGTCATGGGAGAGGGCTGGCTGGCCCAGTTCACCGACCCGCAGGGCGCCGAGTTCGCCTGCTGGCAGCCCGGGAAGACCAAAGGACTCCAGCTGACCTCCGCCGACAACACGCTGGTGTGGACGGAACTCCACGTGCCGGACCCCGTCGCCGACATCACCTTCTACGCCGGCGTGTTCGGCTGGCGCAGCGCCGAGATGCCCGCGCCCGGAATGACGTACCGGGTACTGAGCACCGCCGACGGTGACCAGCAGGACGCCTCCTTCGGCGGGGTCGCCCCCTTCCTGGGCGAGGGCGGGGAGGAGCAGGCGCGCTGGGTGCCGTACTTCGCCTCGGCGGACGTCGACGCCATCGTCGCGGCGGCCAAGGCGGGCGGCGGAACGGTGATCATGCCGGCCACCGACCTCCCCGAGGTCGGCCGGATCGCCTGGCTGGCCGACCCGGCCGGAGCGGTGTTCGCGCTGCTCAAGCCCGACCCGCGGATGTAGTCCAGGGTCAGCGGCCGAGGTACTTGGGCGTGCGGCGCTCCACGAAGCTCGCCACGCCCTCGTTCGCGTCGGCGGTGGTCATGTTGATCTCCTGAGCGGTGGCCTCGGCGGCCAGGGCGGCCGCCCGGTCGCCGTCCAGGGAGGCGTTGACCAGCTGCTTGGTCATGGCCAGGGCCCGGGTGGGCCCCTGGGCGAGCCGCTCGGCCCATTCCCGGGCCGTCGCCTCCAACTCCTCGGCCGGAACCACCCGGTTGACCAGGCCCAGGCGTTCGGCCTCGGCGGCCGGGACGGCGTCGCCGAAGAACATCAGCTCCTTGGCCTTCTGCGGGCCGACGAGCCGGGGCAGCAGGTACGCGCCCCCGCCGTCGGGAACCAGACCGCGCCGGACGAACACCTCGATGAAACGGGCCGGTTCGGCGGCGATCACGAGGTCGCACGCGAGGGCGAGGTGGGCGCCGATACCGGCCGCCGTGCCGTTGACGGCGGCGAGGACGGGCTTCTCGCAGTCGAGCACGGCGGTGATCAGGCGCTGCGCGCCGAGGCGGATCATCCGGGCGACGTCGCCGGCGACGCGCTCCCCACCGGCGGCGGGGCCGCCGCGCAGGTCGGCGCCCGCACAGAAGCCCTTGCCGGTGGCGGTGACGACGACGGCCCGCACGGCCGGGTCGGCGGAGGCCTCGCCGAGCAGCGCGATGACGCGCTCGCGCTGGTCCCAGGTGACGGCGTTCATCGCCTCGGGGCGGTTGAGGGTGATCCACGAGACGTTGCTCTCGATCCGGTGGAGGACTTCGTCCTCGGGGGCGGCGGTCATGGGTGAACTCCCCTTCGCGGGTGGACGGACGCGGCCGGGCCGCCGGCGGGGCCGGAATCCCCAGCCCGCGCGGCGATTGAGCGCACGGGCGCGCAGCGCACGTACGGGGTCCGGGGCGGAGCCCCGGGAAGCGGCGGGGCAGGAGCGCAGCTCAGCGGCAGATGGCGAGCGCGTCCAGCGCCACCGCCCCCTGCCCCCGGGGGAGCACCATCAGCGGGTTGATGTCCAGCTCGGACAGCTCGTCGCCCAGCTCGAGCGCCATCCGCTGGATCCGCAGGACGACCTCCACCAGGGCGTCCACATCGGCCGGGGGCGCCCCCCGTACGCCCTCCAGGAGCGCATGCCCGCGCAGCTCCCGCAGCATCGCCCGCGCCTGGTCCTCGCCGAACGGCGGCACGCGGACCGCCGCGTCGTGCAGGACCTCCACCAGGACCCCGCCCAGCCCGACGGTGACGGTGGGGCCGAAGAGGTCGTCCTGGGTCACGCCGACGACCATCTCCACGCCCCGCTCCACCATCTGGCAGACCAGGATCCCGTCCAGCGGCACGTTCTCGTAGCGCGCGATGTCGGTCAGCTCCCGGTACGCGTCACGGATCTGGCTCGCCGAGGTGAGGCCGATCTTCACCAGGCCGAGCTCCGTCTTGTGCCCCAGCTGCGGGCCCGAGGCCTTCATCACCACCGGGTACCCGACCAGCCCGGCCGCGCGGACCGCAGCCGCCGCGCTGGTCACCAGCTGCTCGCGGGGGACCCGTATCCCGTAGGCGCGCAGGAGCTGCTTCGCCGCGTGTTCGCTGAGCTGCTGGGACGGCCGCATGAGGGCCTGCGCCTTGCGGTACGAGGGCGAGGGCGTGCGCGGTGCGTCCTCGAAGGGGGAGCGGTAGCCGGCGGTGAAGCGGTGGTGGCCGAGGTAGGCGCGGACGGCGGTGATGCAGTTGCCGAAGGTGCGGAAGGTGGCCACGCGGGAGGAGCCGAGGAGGGTGGTGCGGTAGGCGTCCTCGGTGCCGACGGGGGAGCCCCAGATCACGCAGACCAGCTTGTCGCTCTGCTCGGCGGCGTCCACCAGGTCCTGCGCGAGCTTGTCGCTCATGGGCGGGAACGGGCCGGTGATCGGGCAGATCAGGACGCCGACGGACGGGTCCGCGAGGATCGCGTCGATGATCTTGCGGCCGCGCCAGTCGCCCACCGGGTGACCGCCGTTGTCGACGGGGTTGGCGACGTTCAGGTACCCGGGGATCCACTGGTGGAGTTCGTCCTGCTTGGCCTGCGAGAGGGTGGGCAGGGTCAGGCCCGCCTCCGTGGCCAGGTCGGAGAAGTGGGCCCCGGTGCCGCCGGAGATGGAGTAGACGACGACCCCGTCCGCCTTGGGCCTGCGGGCCCGGGCGAGCAGGGCCGCGGTGTCCTGGAGCTCGTCGAGACCGTCGACGCGGATGACGCCGAACTGGCGCATGGCGGCGTCCACGACGGTGTCGGCGCCGGTCAACTTCCCGGTGTGGGAGGCGGCCATCCGGGCGCCGGTCTCGGTGCGGCCGACCTTGACGGCGACGACGGGGACGCCGTTGCGGGCGGCGTGGTCGGCGGCGAGCAGGAAGGACCGGCCGTCCTTGAGGCCCTCCACGTAGCAGGCGATGGCCCCGACCTCGGGCTGCTCGGCGAAGTAGGAGATGAAGTCGGAGGTCTCCAGGTCCGCCTCGTTGCCGGTGGGCGCCCAGTGGGAGAGGCGGATGCCCAGCTCCTGGAGGGTGTAGACGGGCCGGCCCTGGTGGCCGGACTGGGTGATGAGGGCGATCGCCGGGCCGTCGAGGTCCTCGCGGAACTCCTCGAAGGCGTTGAGGTTGGTGTTCGGGCCGAGCAGGCGCAGGCCGGAGCCCCGGACCGCGGCGCCGAGCCGCTCCTGGGCGGCGGCTCCCGCCTCGCCGGTCTCGGCGAAGCCGGAGGCGAAGGCGACCGCGAACTTGACCTTGGTCTCGGCCAGCTCCTCGATGACGGGGAGCGGGTCGGCGACGAGGAGGACGGCGAGGTCCACCTGTTCGGGCAGGTCGGCCACGGTGGCGTGGCAGGTCAGCCCGAAGACGGTGGGGCGGGTGGGGTGCACGGGGTGGATCCGGGCGCCGACGCGCTCCGCCCAGGCGATGAGCTGACGGGTGATCCCGGTGTTCGGCCGGCCCTCCGCGTCGGAGGCCCCGATGACGGCCACGGACTCGGGCCGGAAGAACCGGTCGAGGTCGGGGACCTCGGCGTACAGCGGTCGTCCGCTGACGTCCAGGGGGACCGCGTCGTCGGCGGAGGGGGCCGCCGACGAGTGGACGGCGGTCCTGGGAGACTCCCCGCAGGCCTCGACACGTGCGCGGAAGTCGGTGGTGAGGGTGCCGTGAGTAGATCCAAGCATCGTTGCCGCCCGCTCCTGCTCGATGAACCTCGATGGAACTCAATAACTGACGTGCAGTCAGATTACTGAACTGACGTTCCGTCAGGAACAGGGCTGCGCAGGAAAGGTGTGGAGGTGGTGTGTTGAAGTGAACGGTGACAGATCCCGCCGGGGCCGGTCCAGGGCGCGATTCGGCCGACACGGCGACCGGGCGGGTCCGCCCCGCCCGGCCGCCCGGCAGCTCACAGCAGCGCCGTCTCCACCCGGCCGGTGAACCGGCCGCCGATCTGATCCGCGAGCCACCGGACACGGGCGGTGTGCGCGGGCCAGGCGGTGTTCCGCACGTGCACGTGGACGGTGTGGTCCTCGGACAGCTCGCACTGGTAGAGGTCTCGGGAGTTGACCGAGAGCGTGAGGTACGCGTACTTCTGCGAGACGCGCTCCAGTCCGGCCTCGGGCACCTCGGGCCAGGCGTTCAGATCGAACCGGACGGCCGCCGGGTCGGGACCCAGCGCGGCGATGAACGGCTCGGCGAGTTCGAGCGGGTGGCACCAGTCGAACACCGCGATCGGCAGGCACCGCGCCGGGTCGTCGCCGGCTTCCGACGAGGCCTGCTCGGGTGCGTCCATGGACCGCCATTTGAGGGCGGGCAGCACCTCGAGCACACGGGCCAGGACCTCCGGCGACCGGATCACGGCCTCGAAGTCGACCTCCCCGCCCGAGGTGTCCGCGATGTCCAGCAGGGTGCGCACGGCGCGGATCGCCTCCTCCAGGTCGGGCGTCGTCAGGACGGCGGCGGCATCGGAATTGCTCATCGCGACGTTCCCCCGGTGGTGCGCAGGCGGCGGGCGACCGCCTTGGCGATCTTCTCCGCGTCCATGGCCATCTCCCGGAACATGCCGCTGATGGGGTTGCTGAATCCGGTGAAGTACAGGCCGCGGGCCTGCTCCGGGGTGCGGGCGCCGTGCGTACGCGGGCGGCCGCGCTCGTCGAGCACCCCGAGGTGGCCGACCAGCCCTTCCAGCGCCCGGCGGTAGCCGGTCGCCGCGATCACCGCGTCCGGGGTGATCCGCGAACCGTCCGCGAGCACCACCTCGGCGCCGTCGAAGGACTCGACGGCGGCCACCGGCTCCACCCTGCCGCTGCGGACCGCGTCGATCAGGCCGACGTCCTGAACCGGTATCGACCCCTGCTTCACCCTGCTGTACAGGCCGGCTGCCGGGCGCGGAAGCCCGTACGCCGACAGGTCCGGCACGGAGGCCCCGGCGACGAGCCGACCCACCCGGTCCACGAGCCGCACCGGCAGCCGGCGCACGAGGATCCCGCTGCGCTGGGCCGGCCAGCCGGCGGTGGAGCGGCGCATGATGTGCGGCGCGGTGCGCACGGCGAGCCGCACCCGTGCCGCGCCGCCCTCGACGAGGTCGACGGCTATCTCGGCGCCGGTGTTGCCGACGCCGACGACGAGGACGTCCTGGCCGGCGTACGGCCGGGGGTTGCGGTACTCGCGGGCGTGCAGCAGCCGGCCCTCGTACGCGTCCCGGCCCGGCCAGTCGGGGAGCGCGGGCGTGTGGTTGTACCCGGTGGCGATGACGACGGCCGCGGCCGCCAGCTCCCGGCCACCGCTGGCGTGCAGGGTCCAGCCGCCCTCGCCCTCGGGGTCGGGCCCGGCGGGCTCGATCCGGGTCACCTCCACACCGGTGACCAGCTCCAGCTCATGGAACTCTGCGTACCGCTCCAGGTAGCGCACGACGTCGGCGCGGGCGACCCAGCGTCCGAAGCGGCGCGGCATGGCCAGGCCCGGGAGGGCGGAGAGTCGGCGCGTGGTGTGCAGGCGCAGCCGGTCGTAGTGCTGCCGCCAGGATGCGCCGACCGCGTCGGACTTCTCGACGACCACCGCGCGGACCCCGCGGGCGCGCAGCGCGGCGGCGGCGGCGAGGCCGCCGGGGCCGGCCCCGATGACGTACACGGGGCGGGGCTGGGTGGTCATGTCGGGTGCTGTGGGGTCTCCGGGCATGAAGTGTGATCGTATCGCCACGCTGGGTTGATGGGTCTCGGTCGGGCGGGGAATCGATTGCGGATCGATCACGGGCGCGCGCGGTGCCCGCGGGGCCACGGATCCGCGGCCGGCCGGGGCCTTGCGCGATCGCCCCGGATCCGCTCAACTGACGTACCGTCAGATAGAGCGTGCGCATCGATCGCGAGAGGGGTGGGGGCTGCCGATGCAGACCATCTGGCTCAGTGGGGCCGAATGGCTCGCCGTGCTCCGGATAGGCCTCGGCCTGTGGTGGCTGGAGAGCTGGCGGCACAAGGACAAGAAGGGCTGGTTCGAGCGCGGCACCGGCATCGCCTGGGCCGCCGACGTCGCGAACAAGCACCGCTGGACCTTCGTCAAGGGCGGCTTCGAGCTGGTCGTCGCACCGCGGCCGAAGGCGATGGCGTACACCGTCGTCTACGCGGAACTCGCCCTCGGGCTGGGCCTCGTACTCGGCTTCCTGACCCCGGTCGCACTGATCGGCGGACTCCTGCTGAACCTGCTCTACCTCGTGCTGATGATCCACGACTGGGCCGAGCAGGGCCAGAACGCGATGATGGCGCTCATCTCCCTCGTCGCGCTCCTCGCCATGTCCTGGCAGACCTGGTCCCTCGACGCGGCGATCGGATTGTTCCTGTGACCGGCACGGTGCGGTACGACCTCCCCGAGGCGGACGATTTCACCCGCCCCTACTGGGACGCGGCCGCGGAGGGCCGGCTGCTGCTGCGGCGCTGCGCCGACTGCGGGCGGGCGCACCACTACCCGCGCGAGTTCTGCCCGTTCTGCTGGGCGGGCGAGGACCGCGTGACGTGGGAGCCGGCGAGCGGCCGGGCGACCCTCTACACGTGGTCGGTGATCCACCGCAACGACCTCCCGCCGTTCGGTACGCGCGTCCCGTACGCGGCGGCGGTCGTCGACCTCGCCGAGGGCCCGCGGATGATGACCGAGGTGGTGGACTGCGCGGCGGCGGACCTGCGCATCGGCATGCCGCTGACGGTCACCTTCCGCGAGGCCGCGGACGGGGTGTGGGTGGCGGTCTTCCGGCCGGCACCGGACTGAGGGCCCTACGGGCCGGGGGTCAGGGCCAGAGCAGCTCGCGCTCCCAGGGGCCGCCTGCGGTGCGGGAGTACCGCAGGCGGACGTGCCGGCGCGCGGCGTCCCCCTGGAAGAACTCCACCTCGGTGGGGTCCAGCACGTACCGGGTCCAGGTCGGGGCCGGCGCGTCCGGCTCGGCGCCGGCCCGCTCCCAGGCGGCCGCCGAGACCCGCGCCAGCTCCTCCACGGAGCCGAGCACCTCGCTCTGGCGCCCCGTGAGCGCGGCGGCGAGCGCACCCCGCGAGCGGACCGCCAGGTCCGCCCGGCTCTCCTCGGGCCCGCAGGCGGTGACCCGGCCCCGGACGCGGACCTGGCGGCCCACGGTCGGCCAGTAGAACCCGAGGGCGGCCTCCGGGTGCCCGGCCAGCTGCACGCCCTTGGCGCTGGTGGCGTGCGAGGCGAAGTGCCAGCCCCGCGCGTCGACGTCGTGCAGCATCAACGTCCGCACGTCGGGCCGCCCGTCGCCGTCCACGGTCGCCAGAGTCATGGTGTGCGGCTCCAACTGCCCCGCCCGTGCGGCATGCACGAACCACTCCCGGAACAGGGCCAACGGCTCACCGGGCGCGGCGGCCGGGTCGAACCCGGGGAGCGGGGAGTCCCACACGCGCAGGGAATGCAGGGTGGTGCGGAATGCGTCGGGGGCGGCTTCGCCGGCCTGGCCGGATCCGCTGGCATCGCTGGTCATGAGGCTCATGCAACAGCAGAGGGCGGGGTGGGGACCAGGGGGACGCCGGTGCGGGCGACGCGCCGGGCGGGGCGGGGTTGGGGTGGGGGCTCCCGCCCAACCGGCTCCCGCCCGCCGAAGCCCCCGCCCCGCCCCCGAAGAAATCTTTCGCCCCACCGATGAGTTCTCCTCCCCGACGCGGTCATACCTAAGAGACCGCACCGCACCGCACCGCGCACGCACCCGCGCACACCCCGCACCACCCCCCGGAGGGACACGCATCATGGCCGAGACAGTCAAGGGCCCCGCCAGCTACTTCCCCTCGATCGAGAAGAAGTACGGACGCCCGATCGGGGAGTGGCAGGACCTCATCCGGTCCTCGCCGCTGACCAAGCACATGGAACTCGTGTCGTGGCTCAAGGCCGAGCACGGTCTGGGGCACGGTCACGCCAACGCGCTCGTCGCCCACACCCTCGCCGAGGGGAAGTAGGCCGCCCCTGCCCCCGGCGGCCGGTCACCCCCGCCCCAGCAGGACCGTTCCCGACGAGCAGAACCAGCCGCCCGTGCCCGAGGCCAGGGCGACCTCCGGGAGGCGGCCGCCGGGTTTGGTGACCTGGCCGGCCCCCGCCTCGCCCCGGAGTTGGCGGACCGCCTCGACCAGGAGGAACAGTCCGCGCATGCCGGGGTGGCAGGCCGAGAGGCCGCCTCCGTCCGTGTTGACCGGGAGTTCCCCGTCGCGCAGCAGGCGGCCCTTCTCCACGAACGCCCCGCCCTCGCCCTTCGCGCAGAAGCCGAGGTCCTCCAGGGTCACCAGGGTCATGTAGGTGAAGGCGTCGTAGATCTCCGCGA
This sequence comes from Streptomyces sp. NBC_00273, assembly GCF_036178145.1. Lineage (NCBI taxonomy): Bacteria > Bacillati > Actinomycetota > Actinomycetes > Kitasatosporales > Streptomycetaceae > Streptomyces > Streptomyces sp. NBC_00273. Next base: position 5,678,515 of record NZ_CP108067.1, read on the forward strand.
GGTCCACGTCCGCCGGGGTGAGGCCGGCCCGCTCGAAGGCGATGCGGCCCGAGACCGCCGCCGGGGACACCGTGAAGTCCTCCCACTCCGACATGGTGGTGTGGGAGACGGACGTGCCGGCCCCCAGGATCCAGACGGGGGCCTTCGCGGTGTCCGGTACGTAGTCCTCCGCCGCCAGGAGCACCGCGCAGCCGCCGTCCGAGCGGATGCAGCAGTGCAGCTTGGTGAAGGGGTCGGCGATCATGTCACCGCCGAGCACGTTCTCGACCGTGATCGAGTCGCGGAACATGGCGTCCGGGTTCGTGGCCGCGTTCGCCCGGGCCTGTACGGCTACGGAGGCGAGCTGCTCCAGCGTCGTCCCGTACTCGTGCATGTGGCGGCGGGCGGCCATGGCGTACTTGGAGATCAGCGTGTGGCCGTACGGGACCTCGAACTGCAGTGGTCCCCGCGCTCCGAAGGAGAGGTTGGACGTGCGGCGCCGCGCCTTGATGTCCGCGCGGGCCGTGGAGCCGTAGACCAGGAGTACGGCGTTGGCGTGCCCGGCGGCGATCGCGTCCGCCGCGTGGGCGGCCATGACCTCCCAGGTCGAGCCGCCGACCGAGGTGGAGTCGACCCAGGTGGGGTGCAGGCCCAGGTACTCGGCCACCTCGACCGGTGCGAGCGTGCCGAGGCCGGCCGAGGCGAAGCCGTCGATGACGGAGCGCTGCAGGCCGGAGTCGGCCAGGGCGCGCCGGGCGGCCTGCGCGTGCAGGGCGTAGGGGGTGGGGCCGTCGACCCGGCCGCAGTCCGAGAGGGCGACGCCGACCACCGCGACCCTCCGGCGGGTGCGGGGTGCGGGTCCGGTCGCTGGGTGGGTCGCTGGGTGGGTCGCAGGTCCGGTCGCGGGTCCGGTCGTGGGTCCGGAGACGGGTCCGGATGAGGGTCCGGAGACGGGTCCGGATGAGGGTCCAGGCATGAGGGGACGGTATATCTGACGATGCGTCAGACGCTAGACCCCGCCCCGCAACCGGCCCCCGTCACCCCCTGTGCTTCTGGCCCCGCCGGGCCTAATATGACGGCCCGTCAGACACGGGGAGGAGCCCGACGATGGATGCCGCCTTCACCGCGGAGCAGGACGAGATACGCCGTACCCTGCGCGAGATCCTGGGCAAACGCTGCGGCCCCGACGAGGTCAAGGCCGCCGTCCGCACCACCGCCGGACACGACCGCGAGCTCTGGCAGCAGCTGGCCCGGCAGCTCGGGCTGCCGGGCATCGCCGTCGCCGAGGAGTACGACGGTGTCGGCTGCACCTCCGCCGACCTGGCCCTGGCCTGCGAGGAGACGGGCCGGGCGCTGCTGCCCTCGCCGCTGCTGGCCACCGCCGCGCTGTGCGTGCCCCTGATCGCCGCCCTCGGCACCGACGCCCAGCGCTCCGCGCTGCTGCCGCCGCTGGCGACGGGCGGGCTGACCGCCGCCCTCGCCGTCAGCGGCCCGGCGCTGGCCACCGCCCTCGCGTTGACCGGCGAGGACGCCTCCGGACAGTGGTCCGGCGGTGGCCGCGCGGGCGGTGTCCAGGCCCGGGCCGCGGCCGCCGAGACCGCCGAGACCGCCGGCACCGGCTGGCGGCTGTACGGGGAAGCCGCCCAGGTGCTCGACGGGCACAGCGCCGGGCTCCTGCTGGTCGCCGCGCACACCGGCGGTTTCGCGCGCAGCCGCACGCTCCTGTTCCTCGTACGGGAGGACGCGCCGGGGCTCGTACGGTCCCGGCAGGCCGTCCTGGACGAGACCCGCCCGCAGGCCAAGATCGAACTGCGGGACGTGCCGGCCGAGTTGCTCGGCAGCGAAGGGGCCGATGTGCTCGGCGCGCTCGCCGCCACCGGGCGTACCGCCGCTGCCGTGCTGGCCGCCGAGGCGGTCGGCGCGGCCGGTCAGGTGCTGGCCCGCACGGTGGAGTACGTACGCCAGCGCGAGCAGTTCGGCCGGGCGATCGGCTCCTTCCAGGCGGTCAAGCACCGCCTCGCCGACCTGTACGTGCAGGTGCAAGCGGCCCGCTCGGCGGCCTACTACGCCGCCTGGGACCCGGACCAGGGCGGCCTCGCGCTGGCCCAGGCCCTGGAGGCGCTACGGGTGACCGCGGGCGAGGCGATCCAGCTGCACGGCGGCATCGGCTTCACCTGGGAGCACGACGCGCACCTCTACTTCAAGCGGGCGGCGGCCGACGAGCTGCTGTTCGGCCCGGTCCACCGGCTGCGGGCGCACGCCGCCGACCGCGCGGGCCTGTTCGCGGACCCGGCGAGCGGCCCGGTGGCAGGCCCGGCGACCGGCCTGGTAACGGACCCTGCCGCGCCCGGGCTGCCCACCCCGTCCGCGTCCGCGTCCGCACCCACGAACACGCCCCCACCCACGCCCCCGCCCGCACAAGAGAAGGTGGCCGTCTGATGGCTCCCGGCGTCAAGCTGATGCAGAAGGTCTCCTCGACCGTGCTCTTCGCCAAGATCGCACCGCACTTCATCCCCGCCCTGGACAAGGCGGTGCACAAGCTGACCCGCGGCAAGGTCATCCTCAGCGCCCAGATGCTGCCGGGCGTGATCCTCACCGCCAAGGGTGCCAAGACCGGTGAGCCGCGCACGACCCCGCTCGCCTGCATGCCGGAGGACGGCGGGACGACGTGGATCCTGATCGGCTCCAACTTCGGCCGGCCCGGGCACCCGGCATGGACCGGGAACCTACTCAAGCACCCTGAGGCGGACGTGAGTTGGCAAGGCCGGGACATTCCCGTCCGGGCCCGGCTGCTGGCGGGTGAGGAACGCGCGGAGGCGTGGCAGGCAGTGCTGGGGTTCTGGCCGCCGTATGCGACGTACCAGGCGCGCATCGAGCGCGAGATCCGGTTGTTCCGCCTGGAGCGTCGCTGATCGCAGGCGATCGGGCGTGGTCGGCGGGCCCCTGGAGGGCGTCCGGGGGCCGCCGCTACTTCGTGGGCTTCTTGCCCGTGATGCCGAGGTGGACGAGCAGCGCCAGGTTCGGCTTGAGCTCGGCCTGCTTGACGCCCCAGGTTTGGAAGCCCTTCTGGTGCGAGGCGACCGCGGCCAGCATCGCGACCAGCGAACCGGCCATCGCCGCGGGGCTGATGTCCTTGTCGACCTTGCCCTTGGCCTGGAGCTCCTTCATCGATTCGGTGAGGGAGTTGGTGACCGAGTTCAGGATCTTCATGCGGATCTTGTAGAAGCGCTTGTCGCCCTCGGCCGCGCCGAGGTCGACGACCCGAAGGATCGCGTCGTTGCGGCGCCAGAACTCCAGGAAGCCGTCGACGAGTTCCTCGGCGGCGGCCCACCCTGACTTGCCGACCCAGGTCCGGCCCTCGACGAGCGACGTCAACTGCGCGCCCTCGGTGGCCATTTGTTCGGCGATCTCCAGGACGGCGCCCTCGACGTCCGGGAAGTACTGGTAGAAGGTCGCGGGGGAGGTACCGGCCTTGCGGGCGACGTCGATCACTTTGACGTCGCGGTACGGCGAGGAGCTGAGCATCTCGCTGAGGCAGTCGAGCAGCTTCTGCCGCGTCGCCTGGCCGCGCCGGCCGGCGACACGCCCGTCGACGGTGCGTACTTGTCCTGTCATGCCGTCAGCTTACCGAGGGGTGATCGGGGCGCTATTCGGCCGCCTGCAAATGGGGTTACGGGGTCCCTGGCCTGGGCCTAAGGGGATCCCGGGCGGCCGGGCAGGCGCATTCCGGACGGAAATCGGCTCCCGCGCGCCCCCGGCCGGGCCGTGTCCCCGCGCCACCCGCGCCCCGCGCCCGGGCCCGGGCGTGTCGCCCGCTTCCGCAGGGTTTCCCCCGAATAGTCTTATCAACAGGCTGTGGACAAGTTTTCGGGCGGATCATGGCTGAGAGGGTTGGGAGGGTACACACCCCCGCACAACGGAAGGAAACGGGCCCATGGCCGCATTCGTGGAAGGCGCACCCTGCTGGGTGGACGCCTCGCTTCCGGACGTCGAGGCGGGCAAGCGCTTCTACGGTGAGCTCTTCGGGTGGACCTTCGCCGACGCTGCGGGCGCCGAGTACGGCCACTACACCCAGGCCTACAGCCGCGGTCGCAACGTCGCCGCCCTCGCCCCCAAGCCCGACGGCCGCATGCCCACCGTCTGGGGGATCTACCTCTACACCACCGATGCCTACGCCTGCGCCCAACGCATCCGCGCCGCCGGCGGCCAGATGGTGATGAACCCGATGCCGGTCGGCCCGTACGGCACCGCCGCGATGGCCGCCGACCCCGGCGGCGCCGTCTTCGGCCTGTGGCAGCCCGGCACCCACCACGGCTTCGACGCCCAGGGGGAGCCGTACACGTACTGCTGGAGCGAGGTCTACACGCGCGCCCGCGACGCCGTCGACGTCTTCTACGCCAAGGTCTTCGGCTACGTCCCCCAGGACCAGGACGACGCCGGCGTCGAGTACCGCATCTGGTCCCCGCCCGGGACCGCGCCCGGCACGGACACCGCCGTCCTCGGCCGCAGCCTGATCACCGACGCCTTCCCCGAAGCCATGCCCGCGCACTTCCTCGCCTACTTCGCCGTACCGGACTGCGATCAGACCGTCGCCACGGTGCAGCGGCTCGGCGGCCGGGTCACCGCCGATCCCTTCGACACCCCCTACGGGCGGATCGCGGTCGTCGCCGACAACCAGGGGGCGGTCTTCGGGCTGCTCTCGGAACCCCGCACGAAGCCGGACGCGTAGTCGGACGCGGAGCAGGACGCGTAGCCCCGCGCCCACCGGGCCGCGGGGCCCGCATCCCGTCCGTATGCCGTCCGTATCCCGTCCGTATCGCCCGGTCCCGGAGAGATCGCCGAGCAGATCACACCACCCCGCTCGACGTGCCGGGGCCGGACCGGGTCCGGGCCTGACAGAATCGGGGTTGCTCGACCCGGGCGGCGCCCGGAGTGAGACGCTGCACGGGGCAGGGCCCCGTGCCGGTGGATGCGGGCCCGCTGAGTGGCTCGTACGGGGAGGTGTGGAGGCGAGTGGTGGAGCAGCTGACGCAGCACGACCCGAGACGGATCGGCCCCTTCGAGGTGCTGGGACGGCTCGGCGCCGGCGGCATGGGGCTGGTCTATCTCGCGCGGTCCGCGTCCGGACGGCGGGTCGCGATCAAGACGGTGCGCACCGAGCTCGCCGAGGACCAGCTCTTCCGGGTCCGCTTCACCCGCGAGGTGGAGGCGGCCCGCGCGGTGTCCGGCTTCTACACCGCGGCCGTGGTCGACGCCGACCCGCGCGCCGCCGTGCCGTGGCTGGCGACCGCCTACGTCCCGGCGCCCTCCCTGGAGGAGATCGTCAACGAGTGCGGGCCCATGCCCGCCCAGGCCGTACGGTGGCTCGCGGCCGGTATCGCCGAGGCCCTGCAGTCCATCCACGGCGCCGGCCTGGTCCACCGCGACCTGAAGCCGTCCAACGTGCTCGTCGTCGAGGACGGCCCGCGCGTGATCGACTTCGGCATCGCGAGCGGGGTCTCCAACACCCGCCTGACCATGACGAACGTCGCCGTCGGCACCCCCGCCTACATGTCGCCCGAGCAGGCCAAGGACTCGCGCAGCGTCAAGGGCGCCAGCGACGTCTTCTCGCTCGGCTCCACCCTCGTCTTCGCCGCCACCGGGCACCCGCCGTACCACGGGGCGAACCCGGTGGAGACGGTCTTCATGCTGCTGCGCGAGGGTCCCAACCTGGAGGGTCTCCCGGCCGAACTGCGGCCGCTGATCGATTCCTGCATGCAGATGGACGCCACGCTCCGGCCCACCCCGGCCGACCTGCAGGCGCAGCTCGCCCCGCACCTGTTCGACGGCGGCGACGACAGCGGCACCGCCTCGGCGTGGCTGCCCGCCCGAGCCGTCGCGATGATCGAGGCCCGGCGCGCGGGGCACCGCACGCCGCCCGCGGCGCTCCCCGCGGTGCCGGCGCCCGGACCGGCCTCCGGGGGCCGCGGGGCGGCCTCCGAGGACGTCACGCACCGCCGCCCGCGCGGGGCCGATTCCTGGGTGGACCCGCGGACCGGCCAGGCCGTTCCGCAGCGTCCGCACCACCCGCCGAGGTCCCCGGTGCCCTCGGGCGAGCCGGTGCGCCTGGGCGGCTCGCCGGTGCCGATCGGGCCCGGGCCGCGCGCGACTGCCGCGGCCCCGGCCGCGCACGCCTCCTCCGCCGCCGCGGACTCGGCGACCGGCTGGATCCGCCCGCCCGGCGGGTCGGTGGCCACGCCCTCGGCGGTGCAGCCCGTACCGAGCCCCGGTCCGGCCCCGGACAGCGGCCGCTGGCGGCCGTGGCGCTTCCGCATGTCCAACGAGGTGTGGGGCACGCCGACCGTTGCCGGGAACCTGCTCTACGTGACCTCCTTCGAGGTCCACGCCCTGGACGTGGCGAGCGGCCGCCGCCAGTTCAAGACCCGCGACGTCGCCTGGTCCATGGCGGTCGCCGACGGCCGGATCCACGCCTCCGACGGCCCGTCCCTCTACGCGCTCGACGCCGGCGACGGCTCCGAGCGGTGGCGGCTGTCCACCGACGCCTGGGTGTACGCGCTGCGCGCCGAGCGCGGCACGGTCGTCACCGCCACCCGCGGCGGCGGCGTACAGGGCCGGGAGGCCTCGGGCGGCCACAAGCTGTGGGAGCTGACCGGCGCGCAGAGCGACTTCGAGACCCCGGAGGCGGCCCCCGTCCTCCACGACGGCACGGTGTACGTGTGGCAGGACGCCCGGCTGCGCGCCCTGGACGCCCGCACCGGGCGTGAGTCCTGGTCCTACCCGATCGGTGACGTGGCCTCCTGCGGGAACGTGCCCGTGCGGGTCACGCCGGCCGCGGACGGCAACGTGTACGTCGCGGCCGGCACCCGCGTCATCTCGGTGGACCGGGCCTCGGGCCGGGTCCGCTGGCACTTCGAGGCCCCGGCGGTCTTCCTGGCGCCCCCGGCCTTCGCGCCCGGCGCGGCCATCACGGGCGGCGGGGTCTACCTCGTCGACTACCTGGGCACGGTCTACGCCCTCGACGCGGCCACCGGTCAGGACCGCTGGCGGATCGCGACGGAGGGACGGCAGTCCGCGGACCCGGTGGTGGTCGCGAACGGCAACGTCCACCTGGGCGCGGGCAGCGCCCTGTACACGCTCGACGCGGTCACCGGCACCCCGAAGTGGCGGTTCGCGGCGGGCGGCGAGATCACCGGCCTGCCGGCGGTCGCGGACGGCCGGGTGCACTTCGGTTCGGCCGACCACTGCCTGTACACCCTGGACGCGGCGGGCGGCCAGCTGCGCTGGAAGCTGGCCACGGGCGGCGAGATCACGGGCGCCCCGGTGGCGGAGGCGGGCGTGGTCTACGCATGCAGCAAGGACCGCTGCGTGTACGCCCTGGACGCGGCGAAGGGTACGGGCACCCGTACGAGCGGTTGACCTGCCCGGAGGCGGGGCTGCGGCCCCGCCGGGTAGCGCACCGCACCGGGAGTGACAGGATGGACCCCATGAGCAACGTCTACTTCGACATCACCATCAACGGCGCCCCCGCCGGCCGCATCGTCTTCGCCCTCTTCGACGAGGTCGTCCCGAAGACGGCGCGCAACTTCCGTGAGCTGGCCACCGGCCAGAACGGCTACGGCTACGCCGGCTCGGGCTTCCACCGCGTCATCCCCCAGTTCATGCTGCAGGGCGGTGACTTCACCAACCACAACGGCACCGGCGGCAAGTCCATCTACGGCGAGAAGTTCGAGGACGAGAACTTCCAGCTGAAGCACGACCGCCCGTACCTGCTGTCGATGGCGAACGCCGGCCGCAACACCAACGGCTCGCAGTTCTTCATCACCACGGTCGTCACCTCGTGGCTCGACGGCAAGCACGTCGTCTTCGGCGAGGTCGTCTCGGGCCAGGAGCTCGTGGACCAGATCGAGGCCCTGGGCTCCCAGTCCGGCGCCCCCAAGGGCAAGGTCGAGATCGCGGCGTCCGGCGTCGTCGACGCCGCCTGATTCCCACCCGCCTGTCCGGCCGGTCGGCCCCGCCCCCTCCGGGGGGCCGGGGCCGCCGCCGTTTCAGAGGGCCGCGATCACAGGTCGTTCGCGGTGCCGTCGATCGCCGGGCCGCAGCCCTCGGGAAGGTGCGCGGCGATCAGCCGGTAGGCCTCCTCCACCGTGTCCGTCACGCCGAGCAGCGTGTTGTCGGACTGCCGGCGTACGCGGTACCCGCCGCCGGCCTGTGGGAAGGGCGTACCGATGTCCCGGGTCCACGGGTACCGGATGCAGCGGCTCAGGTACAGCACGCCGTGGCTGACGGCGGGGAACAGCTCCCGCAGCGACGGATGGCCGTACGCGGCGCGCGGCACGGCGGGATCGACCCGGTCCGGCCCGTGGGCGAGGACGGTCCGCCACTCGGCGGCCACGATCTCCGCCGCGGTCGGGCGGACGAGGTCCGCGACGCAGGCGTCGAAGGTCGCGGCGTCTTCGCCGGCGGAGGCCCCCGCACCGGCCGGGTGGAGGAGCGGGGCGGCCGGGCCCGGCATGTCGTCAGACAAAGCAGGCGTCCACTTCGTCCTGATCGCCTCGCATGAGGCTGGAGAGGGCTTGGGCCTCGTCCTTGCCGAGGAAGTACGGGCCCGTGTGGTGCAGGTAGAAGAACCTCCCGATGTCGTCCATGAGGACGATCCCCGCCTCGACCGTCTCGTACCCCACGGGAAACAGCTCGTGGCCGAGGTCCGTGGCCAGTTCGACGATGTCCTCGGCGTCATCCGCGTAACCCATGGTCGGATCGGGGACGAACTTCCGCTCGGGTGCCCCGGGCACGGGGAAGACGAGGCCGGCGTAGCGGCTCACGAAGTCGGTGACCTCCTCCCGGGGCGCCAGCGGGAAGCCCTGCCGCACGGAGTCCTGGACGCGCGCCTCGACGAGCTGCTCGGCCGTCTCCCGTTCTCGGCGACCGGGGTGCCAGCCGTTGTCCCGGAGCCATGCCTCGACTTCTTCCTGCGGAGCTGGTGGTCGCACTGCCGCACTGCCTTTCGGTGCCCGGCGATGGTGCGGGCCGCGGATCCTTGGCGAACGCGCGGAGCGAGTCCGTCATGTCCGCTTCTGCGCATCATCCTTGCACGGCGGTGCGACAACACGGCGGGGAGGGGACGGCAGTTGGAGGTGACGGCCGGGCCGCCGTCCGCGACGGCAGGGCCTAGGCGGCGGGCGTCGTCGGGGGGAGGTCGCGGGTGGGGCGGGTGGGGCGGCCGCGCATGACCGCTGCGCCCAGGAGGATCAGGGCGCCCGCGCCGTAGGCGTTCGCGAGGCCGTCGCCGAGGGCCTGGGCGGTGCCGCCGATGGTGAGGCTGCCGGCGGCCTGGCCCTGGCGGACCGTCCACAGGACGGTGAAGCCGAGGACGACGACCCCGGCCAGTGCCATCAGCAGGCGCGAGCGGAGCAGGACCGCGCACAGGGTGAGGACGGCGGCGAAGAGGTACGGGAGCAGGATCGAGCCCAGCAGGGTGGCCCGGTGATCGGTGATCCCGACCGCGGTGAAGAGCTCCTGGACGCGGTAGTCGCGTCCGAGACGGCCGTCGTACCAGGCACGGAAGGGGCTCCAGACGGCGGCCGCCGCTCCGATCAGACCCATCAGGGAGCCGAGTGCGTTGCGCAGCATGCCCGGCCCTCCGGGTTAGGGGTCTCGGTTCCGACGCTACGCCCGGCTCCCGGGGCCCGCACGCCGGAGGGCCGGCGCGCGCGACCGAGGTCAGGACGTGCCGGCTCGACCGGCCGCTCGAATCCTGAGGCCCGCCGCCCGGCCCGTCAGCGCAGCCTGAATTCCGTGCCGGGCCGCCGCGAGGCGAACAGCTCGGCCTGCCGTTCCGGCGCCAGGTTCCCCAGCGCGATCAGCGCCGGAGCCTGCGCCAGCGCCTGCTGGAGCGCGGCCTGCTTCGCCGACCAGAGGGCCCGTACGGTGCCCTGCACGGCCTCCGTGGGGAAGCCGGCCAGGGTCTGCGCCGCCCGGAGGGCCGCCGGGAGCAGCCCGTCGGGCGCGGTCAGTTCCGAGACCAGGCCGATCTCGTGGGCCCGGCGCGCGGAGAGCCGTTCGGCCGTGCCCATCAGGGACATCCGGGCCGCTTCGCCGAAGGGCATCCGCTGCGCCATGTAGACGGCCTCGTAGGCGCTGACCATTCCGTAGGTGGTGTGCGGGTCGAAGAAGGTGGCGGTCTCGGAGGCGATCAGGAACTCCGCCTCGCCCAGCAGGTAGAAGGCCCCGCCGCAGGCCATCCCGTTGACGGCGGCGACGACCGGTTTCCACAGGTCGCCCGCCTTGGGGCCGATGGCGATCAGCGGGTCGTCGGTCGAGTAGGGGGAGGCGGGCTGCGGCACGTCGACGCCGCGGTCGATGCCGGTGCAGAAGGCGGCCGCCCCGGCGCCGGTGAGTACGATCGCCCGTACCTCGTCCGCGAAGCGGAACTCCCGCCACACCTCGCCCAGTTCGGCCGCCGTGGCCAGGTCGACGGCGTTGTGCCGGTGTTCCCGGTCCAGGGTGACGACGGCGACACCGGTCGCCTTGTCCCGTTCCACCCGCACGGTCATGACTTCTCCAGGACCCAGCGGGGCACGGCCATGCCGCCCGTCTCGGTGAAGACCACGTGCACCCGGGCGCCGATCCGCAGCCGGGCCGGGTCCACCGAGTCGAGCGGGGCGTCGGCCGAGGTCACCAGGTTCCCGGCGAGCCGGATGTGCGGGGCGTCGGCGAGTTCCACGAGGATCACGTTGTACGGGGCCTGCGCGGCGTAGGCGGGCAGCAGGGGCGGGTGCGGCCGGACGTAGGACCAGATGCGGCCGCGGCCGCTCATCCGGCGCCACTCGCTGTCGAAGGACCGGCAGTGCGGGCAGCAGGGGCGGGGCGGGAAGCGCAGCCGGCCGCAGGCGGCGCAGGCCTGGACGCGCAGCTCGCCCTGGGCGGCGTACTCCCAGAAGGGGGCGCCGTCCTCGTCGGGCACCGGCAGCAGCAGTTCGTCCGCGGTGGCGGCAGTGGTGGTCATCGGGTCAGCTCCTCAGCAGGATCGCGGACGTCGGTACTCCCTCGCCCGCCGTCACCAGGCAGGTCGCGGCGTCGGGCACCTGGGAGGTGGAGACGCCCCGCAGCTGCTTGACGCCCTCGTTGATCAGGTTGAAGCCGTGCACGTACGCCTCGGACAGGCCGCCGCCCCCGGTGTTGAGGGGGAGCCGGCCGCCCATCTCCAGGGCGCCGCCCTCGGTGAAGGCGGCGCCCTCGCCGCGGCCGCAGAAGCCGTAGCCCTCCAGGGAGAGCGGGATCAGCGGGGTGAAGGCGTCGTAGATCTGGGCGACGTCCACGTCCTGGGGCCCGAAGTCGGCCTGCTTCCACAGGTGGCGGGCGGCGGTCCAGGCGGGGCCGGACAGCGGGTCGTCGTTCCAGTAGTTGACCATGCCGTGGTGCTGGGCGGGCAGGCCCTGGGCGGCGGAGTGCACGTAGACGGGCTTCTGGCGGCAGTCGCGGGCGCGCTCGGCGGAGACGACCACGCAGGCCAGTGCCCCGTCGGTCTCCAGGCAGTTGTCGAAGAGGCAGAGCGGGTCGCTGATCATGCGGGAGGTCATGTACATCTCGCGGGTCAGCGGGCGCTCGTACATCATCGCGGTCGGATTGGCGTTGGCCCGGTTGCGGCAGGCCATGGCGACGTTGAAGAGGTGGTCGCGGGTGGCGCCGTACTCGTGCATGTAGCGGCGGGCGAGCATGCCGATCTCGTCGGCGGGGCGCAGCAGGCCGAAGGGGCGGGTCCACTGGCCGGGGGTGGGCAGCTGGACGGCGGTGTTCTTCCAGGGGCGGGGGCCCGAGCCGCGCTTGCGGGAGCGCCAGGCGACGCCGACGGTGGCCTGGCCGGTGGCGACGGCGGAGGCGAGGTGGCCGACGGTGGCGCAGGAGCCGCCCCCGCCGTAGCCGATCTTGGAGAAGAAGGTGACGTCGCCGGCGCCGATGGCCTTGGCGACCTCGACCTCGTCGGTCTCCTCCATGGTGTACGAGGCGAAGGCGTCGACCTCGGACGGTTCGATGCCGGCGTCGGCGAGGGCCGCGAGAATGGCCCGGCAGGCCAACTCCTTCTCGGACTGCGGGAGATGTTTGGCAAAGGCGGTCTGCCCGATGCCGACTATCGCCGTCGCGTCCTTGAGCGTTGCCGCCATCGCCACCTCCGGGGTGCGCCAGTACTGACAGCCGCGAAGGCTACAGCTAATCTGACGGATAGTCAGCTACTGGATCTGCGGGAAGGTGGCACGCATGGGCGGCGACGGGCGCGAGGGCGACGTGCGCGAGGACGTGCGCGGGGATCTGCGCTGGGGCAGCATCGCGCAGCTCGTCCGGGCGGCAGCGGCACGGTACGCCGACCGCGAGGCCGTCGTCGACGGGCGCGTCCGGATCAGTTACGCGCAGCTCGGCGAGCGCGTCGAGCACGCCGTCGCGGCCTGCGTCGCCGCCGGGATCGAGCCCGGTGACCGGGTCGCCGTCTGGGCCCCCAACACCCTGGAGTGGATCGTTTCCGCACTCGGCGCCGTCTCGGCCGGCGCGGTGCTCGTCCCCCTCAACACCCGTTTCAAGGGCGCGGAAGCCGCGTACGTCCTGGAGCGCAGCAGGGCCCGGCTGCTCTTCGTCACCGGCACCTTCCTCGGCACCTCCTACGTCGCCTCCCTGCGCCGCGCCGCGGCCGAGGGCTCCGGCACCGGCCCGCTGCCCGGACTCCCGCACCTGGAGCAGGTCGTCGTCCTCGCCGACGACGCCCCCGACTCCTTCCGCACCTGGAAGGACTTCCTGGCGGGCGGGGACGGCGTACCGGCCGCGGCGGTCCGCGAACGCGCCGAATCGATCCGCCCCGAGTCCCCCTCCGACATCATCTTCACCTCCGGCACCACCGGCAGCCCCAAGGGCGCGGTCATCACCCACGCCCAGTCCCTGCGCTGCTACGACGTGTGGAGCGAGCTCGCCGGACTGCGCGAGGGCGACCGCTACCTGATCGTGAACCCCTTCTTCCACACCTTCGGCTACAAGGCCGGGATCATCGCCTGCCTGATGCGCGGGGCCACGATGGTCCCCCAGTCCGTCTTCAACGTGGACACCGTCCTCGCGAACGTCGCCGCCGAGCGGATCTCCGTACTCCCCGGGCCGCCCACCCTCCACCAGTCGCTCCTCGACCACCCCCAGCGCGACCACCACGACCTCTCCGCCCTGCGCCTGGTCGTCACCGGCGCGGCCGTGGTCCCGCTGCGGCTCGTCGAACGGCTGCGCGGCGAACTGCACATCGCCACCGTCCTCACGGCGTACGGGCTCTCCGAGGCAAGCGGCATCGTCACCATGTGCCGCCGCGGCGACCCGGCGGAGACCGTCTCCGCCACCTCCGGCCGGGCCATCCCGGACACCGAGGTGGTGATCCTGGACGCCGACGGGCGGCCGCAGCCGGCCGGGTGCGCGGGCGAGATCGCGGTCCGCGGCTACCACGTCATGCAGGGCTACTTCGAGGACCCCGAGGAGACCGCCCGGACCATCACCCCCGAGGGCTGGCTGCACACCGGCGACGTGGGGTACTTGGACGAGGTCGGCAACCTGCGCATCACCGACCGGATCAAGGACATGTTCATCGTCGGCGGGTTCAACGCCTACCCCGCCGAGATCGAGCAACTCCTCGGCCTCCACCCGGACATCGCGGACGTCGCGGTGATCGGCGTCCCGGACCCGCGCCTGGGCGAGGTCGGCAAGGCCTACGCGGTCCGCCGCCCCGGCTCCACGCTGACCGCGGACGACCTGATCGCCTGGTCCCGCCGCGAGATGGCCAACTACAAGGTCCCGCGCGCGGTGGAGTTCGTGACGGAACTCCCGCGCAACGCGAGCGGCAAGATCCTCAAACGCGCCCTCCGCGCCGGCCAGGCGTAGGAACCGGCCATGCTGAACCACGGGTAACTATGAGATGAACAGCGATTTTCGGAAGTGTTTCGAATGAATTAAGTCATTGTTGCCCTGGCTGGCCTTGCTTGGCGATCATGAACATGTCCTGATGTCACCCTTACGAGGTCAAGATCGTTTAGCTGAAAGAGCTCCTCGTGCAGATCAAGCGTGGTATTAAGACCGCCCTCGCCGCCGGCGTCCTCGTGGCGGCAGTCGCCACTCCGGCGATGGCCGACAACGTCGCCGGTGGCATCTGGAACTACGGCGTTGGCGACGGCAAGGTGTACTCGAACTACTACCACAACGACAAGTGCCACGGGTCTTCGGTGCAGGGTGCCTTCTTCGCCTCCAGCGGCAACGCGGACAAGGGGACGTGGGCCCTGGCCTCGGCCGGGAAGGCCCGCTCGGGCAACAAGTCGTACTACCGTTCCTCCTGCTGATCCAGGGCGAGTTGCAGCTCCGGGTTCTCCGTAGCTGATCCGGACCGTGGGGAGGCGAGAGTCTCCCCACGGCTCGTTCCGCGCCGTGCCGAGATGTGCTCCCTGAGTGCCCTGACCTAGGTAATAGATGCTGCACCGAGGTATCAAGTTCGTCCATGCCGCCGTGTTGGCCTTCTCGGCGGTCGTAGCGTTCCTGTTCGTGCGAGGACTGGACGAGGACTGGGTACTGGGTCACTCGGCGCTCGTGTGGGTGTCCGAGTCCGACGACTCGGCAACCGGCGCCCAAGTCGCCGATGCGGTATCCGCGTTCGCCGGACGACGGGGCGTCACGGTGGCACGGGAAGTGCCGGACCTGCAGGATCCCGACAGGCGCCGGCACCTCTATCTCGCCCCGGGCAGGCCGGGATCCGATGCCGCGTCATGGCCGGGCGAAGGCTACCCGGCGTTCGGACGGGACTACCGTACGGATGTCCACCCGATCGCAGACGTCGGGCAACGGGACCCCAGAGGCATCTACTACATCTTCGGCACCCCCGAGGACGCCGACGCGCTGGTGGCCGAATTCTCGCGCCTCGGCCTGAGCGCCGATGCAGACCACCCGCTCTCCCTCAGCGCACTGGTGCCCTACTACGCGGGCACCGCCCTTTACTGGTCCGCCCTCGTGGTCGCTCTCGCCGCCATGACGATGACCGGCGCCGGCGTCCTGCTCAACGCCAAGGCGTACGGGGTCCTGCGGCTCCAGGGCAAAACCTTCACCGACATCCTCGTGCGTGATCTGCGCCAGCTGGCGGTGTTCTGGGCAGCGGCGGCAGGCGGGGTGGCCGCTGCCGCGCTCGCCTTCCTCGGCCTCTACAACGGCCTGGCATGGCTCGGCCTGTTCGCGTCGGTGGCCGCCGTCCTCACCGGTGTGATCGTCCTGCTGATGCTGGCCACCCACACGGCCGCCCTCGCCCTGACGTTCAGGACCGACGTGCTGCACGCCCTCAAGGGTGAACTCCCGGCCCGGGCGGCCTCGGCCAGCGCCTACCTGGTGCGCATCCCCGCGCTCCTCCTGGCCCTGGCCATCGCCACGGACGTCGTCCTGGCCAGTCAAGACGTAGCGGCCCGCCAGGACAGCCGCATCGCCTACGCCGCAGCCCGCGACGCCGTCGCCATCCGTCTCAACGGGAGCCTCGGAAGCGAATCGCCCCGGATGGAAGCGCCGGTGGGCCAGTGGCTGCGCCGGTCCGACGCCGAAGGGAAGACCATCATCGCCGGGCGCCGGGACCTCCAGGGGATCGCCCCGACCGCGCACCTGCCCCAGGGCGAGATGCTCATCGTCAACGAGACCTTCCTCGCCAAGCAGCCGTTCCTGGACCCCGCAGGACAGCGCCACACCCCGGCGGCTCAGGGTGGTGCGGCCCCGGACGCCCGCAAGGTACGCCTCATCGTCCCCGAGTCCCTCGGCGCGCACGCGGCGACCATCGCCGCCAGGGTCCCCGGGATACTCAGCCCGACCGACCCGAAGCTCATCCGGTCGGACGCGGTGGAGACGCTCCGGGCCAGGAGCGGGCAGTCCGTCTTCGCCTACAACCTCGGTGACCAGACCTTCAGCGGCGCCCACACCGTCGGCCAGGACCGCTCCTTCGTACGCGACCCCGTCCTCGTCGTCGTACCCAACGGGTCCACCTTCCTCACCGACAACGCCTACACGGCGTTCGCCACCCAGGGCGGAGTGGTCTTCACCGACCCGGACGACGTCTTGGCCGGCATCGCGGCGAACAAGCTGCAGACCTATGTCACCGCCCTGCGCCCGCTCGGACAGAACGCCGCCCTGCAGATGCGGGACGCCGAGATCAATCTCCGGCTGCAGCTCTTCAACCTCATCGTGGCCGTGGCAGTGCTCCTCATCACCGGCGTCGGCGTCTGCATCGTCTACTCGCGCAAGAACGCCCAGGCCATCTTCGCCAAGCACATCAGCGGCTGGACGTTCACCGCCACGCACCGCTCCGCACTCGCCGTGGAGGGCGTGCTCGTCGTGCTCCTCGCCGCCTGGGTCCCGTTCAACGTGTGGCAGCAGAACCAGGAGCTCGAGCAGTTCACGGCCATGGGCGTACCCGCCCCCCGTCCGCCGGTCACCGTCACCACGCTCGACATCGCCCTCACCGCCGGGCTGATCGTCACCGAGGTCGTCGCCGTACTCGTCGCCCTGGCCTTCTTCCACAGCCGCATCGCCAAGGAAGGGGCGACGCAATCGTGAGCCCCGCCTCGACCGCAGCCTTCAGCAGGAGCACCACCATGATTGAGATCGACCGCCTGGCGAAGTCGTTCGGCACCCGGAACCTGTGGACCGACGTGACGCTGACCATCGACCGCGGCGACATGCTCGCACTCGTGGGCCCCAGCGGATCGGGCAAGTCCACCCTCCTCAACTGCCTCGGCCTCCTCGACAAGCCGAGCGCGGGTGCGATCCGTTACGACGGCAAGGACATCACCAATTTCAACCAGCGGGGGGTCCGCGCCTTCCGCCGGAACGTCCTCGGCTACCTCTTCCAGAACTACGCCCTGATCGAGAACGCCACGGTCGCGGCCAACCTGGAGATCGCCGTCAGGCCGCAGCGCGCGCTCCCGCGGGAAGGGCGCGTCACCATAGCCGAAGCCCTTGAGCGCGTCGGCCTCGCCGGGCGCCAGAAGGAGAAGATCCACCACCTCAGCGGTGGGGAGCAGCAACGCGTCGCCCTGGCCCGGCTCATCGTCAAGCGGCCGGCCCTGGTCCTCGCAGACGAGCCGACCGGCGCCCTCGACCAGGAGAACACCACCATGGTCGTCGACATCCTCAGCGAGATGAGCGCCGCCGGATGCGCCGTCGTCATCGCCACACACGACGACTACGTCCGCGACCGGTGCGACTCCACGTTCGCCGTCAGCCAGCCCGTTTCCCTGCGGAGCCCGCGGGCGAAGTAGGCCACCGGATCCGTTAGGTGCGCCGGGCCAGCACCAGCCGCCAGCGGGGAGCACCCCCGGCCTGCCGCCCGAAGTGGTCCAGCGGCACGGTCTCCACGGCGAAGCCGGCCGCCTCCAGATCGCGGCGGACCCCGCTGAGCGGGAAGGTGCGGTAGTACATGACGAACGGGGGGCGCCACACCGCGTTGCGGACCCGCATCGCCGCGTCGAAGCCCGCCGTCACCCACCACACCCGGGAGCCGAGCGGCAGCGGGGCGCCGATCGGAAAGGCGAAGACGCCGCCCTCGCGCAGGGCGGCGTGGACCCCGGCGAAGAGCGCGGGGCGCTCCGACGGGAGGAAGTGGCCGAAGGCGCCGAAGCTGACCGCCAGGTCGTAGGTGTCCGCGAGGGCGGGCGGCAGGGCCCGCGCGTCGGCCCGTACGAAGTCCACGCGGTCGGCGTCCGCGCCGTACCGGCGCTCGGCCTCCGCGAGCATGCCCGCGCTGAGGTCCACCCCGGTGATCCGGCCGCGGCACAGCCGGCCCAGCATGTCGATCCCGGCGCCCGTGCCGCAGCACACGTCCAGACCGGCGCCGAAGGTGCCCTCGTACCGGGCGAGGGTCTCCTCGACCGCGTCGAGCATCCGGTCCGGGGTGCGGAAGGGGGTGTGGTCGAACTTCGACGCGAGGAGGTCGTAGCCCCGCTCGACCGAGGAGAGGCCCTGCACTGCCAGTTCGCGGACGCTCGGCCCGTGGGAGGAGAACACGCCCCCAGCCTATGTCGCAGCCCCCGCACATACGTGTACGGCGGTCGCGGTGGCTCCCCCTCCGGGCCACCGCGACCGCCGTTCCCCCGTTGCTCCCCCGTACTCCCCCGTGGTCCCCCCGGTGGTTCCCCCGTACGTCTTGCGAGTGCTACGGGCGCGGACCGGACGCGTGGTTGTCCAGCGTCAGGATCTCCTCGCCCGCGACCGGCGGCGTGACCGGAGCCGCAGCCGGGTCCTCGGTCTTCTCGAGCGGCTTGATCTCGATGCCCGAGGCGTGATTGTCCAGGGTCTCGATCTCGACGCCCGAGGCGTGGTTGTCGAGCGGCTTGAGGTTCTCGTTCGTCGTCATCGATTCTCCTGAAGGATGGTTAGGGCTGGGCCCGTTCGGCGATTCCCCCGATGACCGCCGAACGGGTAGTCCACCAACCGACCCGGATGCTCCCCCGAGGCACCGGGTCGATGCACTTATCCTGTCGGACTGCGATAAACGAACGATGAACGCCTCGTTCAGCCGGCGTCCCCGCAGCTCAGGCGGCGATCTCCGAGGCCAACAGGGCCTGCACCTCGCCCAGTTCGGTCGACCGCAGTTGCGTGAACACGGCCTCCGCGTCCCGCCAGCAGGCCCGCGCGCGGTCCCGCTGCCCCAGCCGCCGCAGCGCCTTGCCGAGCACCGTCAGGACCGTCGCCCGGCGCCACTCCCCGCCGATCCCGCGCAGCGCGATGGCCTGCTCGGCGTGCGAGGCGGCCAGGGTGGGCCGGCGCGCCGCCAGGTGGGCCTCGGCGAGCCGGAAGTGCGTCACGCCCTCCCACAGGGGCTGGCGGTTCTCGTGGAACAGCGACAACGCCTCGGCGAGCTGCGCCAGGGCCTCGCCGAGCCGTCCCGCCTGGGTGAGGGCGATGCCCAGCGCGTAGCGGCCGTTGGCCAGGCGCAGGCTCAGGCCCATCCGGTCGTAGATGGCGATGCCCTGCTGGGCCAGGTCTATGGCGCTGGGCAGGCGCCCCAGTTCCACGTGGATGCGGGAGAGGTTGCACAGGGCGCTGGCCTCGCCGACGTTGTTGCCGTCGGCGCGGAAGCACTCGATGGCTTGCAGCAGGTAGCGCTCGCCGTCCGCGTGCCGGCCCTCGTAGAGGGCGATGATCCCGCGGTCGTTGGGGGCCCAGCACATGGGCAGCGGGTCACCGGCCTCGCGCGCGAGCACGGTGGCCCGGGCGGCCTCGTCGTCGGCCTCGGCGAAGCGGCCAGCCACCAGGTGGACGTTGGTGAGGGTGGTGCGGGCGCGGCCCTCGGCGTACGGGTCCTTCGCGGCCTGGCCGGCGTCGCGCAGGGCGACCGCGGCCGACTCGTACTGCCGGGAGTTGGCCCCGGACTCGGCGAGGTCCTTGGCCGCCCACAGCAGGTCCACGGCCCGGCGCAGGACCAGCGACTCGCCGCCCCGTGCGGAGGCCTGCCGTACGCACGCCAGCAGCGGGTCGGCCTCGGCGTACAGCCAGTCCAGGGCGGCGCGCGGTTCGGCGAAGACCAGCCCGGGGTAGTGGGTGTCGGACAGGTGCGCGGGCAGCCGGTCGCCGGGGCGTTCCAGGGCGTAGACACCGGAGGCGGTGGCCAGGTAGAAGTCCAGCAGCCGGTCCAGGGCCGCCTCGCGCCCGCTCGGCGGCTGTTCGTCGCGCTCGGCGCAGGCACGCGCGTAGAGGCGTACGAGGTCGTGGAAGCGGTAGCGGCCGGGGGCGGCGGATTCGAGGAGGGAGCAGTCGACTAAAGCCTCCAGGAGGTCCTCGGTGTCGTACTCGGGCAGATCGAGCACGGCGGCCGCCGCCGAGAGGGAGATGTCGGGGCCGTCGGCGAGGCCGAGGAGGCGGAAGGCGCGCTGCTGGGCGGGCTCCAGCTGGCCGTAGCCGAGCTCGAAGGTGGCCTTGACGGCGAGGTCGCCGGTCTGGAGCTCGTCGAGGCGGCGGCGCTCGTCGGCGAGCTTGGCGGCCAGGACGGAGACCGTCCAGGTGCGGCGGGCGGCGAGCCGGGAGGCGGCGATGCGGATGGCGAGCGGCAGGAAGCCGCAGGCGCCGACGACGTTGAGGGCGGCCTGGCGTTCGGCGCGCACGCGCTCCTCGCCGACGATGCGGGTGAAGAGCTGGAGGGCCTCCTCGGGGCTCATCACGTCGAGGTCGACGAGATGGGCCCCGGCGAGGCCCGCCATGCGGACCCGGCTGGTGACGAGGGCGGCGCAGCCGGCGGTGCCCGGCAGCAGCGGACGGACCTGGGCGGCGTCGCGGGCGTTGTCGAGGAGGACCAGCACGCGGCGGCCGTCGAGGATGGAGCGGTAGAGCGCGGCCCGGTCGGCGGAGGAGTCGGGGATGGCCGTGTCGGGCGTGCCGAGGGCGCGCAGGAAGGAGCCGAGGACGGCCTCCGGTTCGGCGGGTCGGGCCTCGGTGCCCTGGAGGTCGACGTAGAGCTGGCCGTCGGGGAAGTGCGGGCGGGCGGCGTGGGCCACGTGGACGGCGAGGGTGGTCTTGCCGACGCCGCCGATGCCGGCGAGTGCGGAGACCGCCATGACCTGGTCCTGGGCGCCACCGCCGAGGATGGCGCCGAGCTCGGCGACGAAGCTGGCGCGGCCCGTGAAGTCGGGAACGGTGGCAGGCAATTGGGCGGGCCTCACGTGAACGGTCGCGGCGGCCGGGGCCGGGTCCTCCGCGCGGGCGAGATCGGCGTCGGCATTGAGGATGCGCTGCTGGAGCGCGGCCAGTTCGGGACGGGGGTCGACGCCGAGCTCGTCGGCGAGGAGGCGTCGGGTGTCGGCGTAGACGGCGAGGGCCTCGGCCTGCCGGCCGCTGCGGTAGAGCGCGAGCATCAGCAGCTCGCGCAGGCGTTCGCGCAGCGGGTGGGCGGCGGTGAGGGCGGTGAGCTCGGAGACGGCCTCGGCGTGGTGGCCGACCTCCAGGTCGAGGTCGAGGCGGGTCTCCAGCAGCTGGAGGCGCCATTCGGCGAGCCGGATGCGCTCGGTCTCGGCGTGCGGGCCGGGGACGCCGGCGAGGGGCTCGCCCTCCCAGAGGTCGAGGGCGCGGGCCAGGAGCGTACGGGCGAGGGAGCGGTCACCGGCGGCCCGGGCCGCTTCGGCGTCGGCGGCGAGGCTGCGGGCGACGCCGAGGTCGAGGGTGGCGGTGGAGCGCAGCCGGATGGCGTAGCCGCCGGACTCGGTGACGAGGAGGCCGGGGGCCACGACCTTGCGCAGGCGGGAAGCGTACGTACGGATGGTGGCGAGGGCCTGCTGCGGCGGGTCCTCGCCCCAGATGGCGTCGATGAGTTCGGGCGCGGTGGCGGTGCGGCCGTCGCGCAGCAGGAGCACGGCGAGCAGGGCGCGCTGCTGGGGGGTTCCGGAGGGCAGGACCTCGGCGCCGCGCCAGGCGCGGACGGGGCCGAGGACGGCGAAGCGGGACTCGCCCGGACCCGCCGTTTCGCCTGCGGCGGGCTCGGCGGACCCGGCCGGCTCCGCGGCCTCCGCGGAGGACCCGGTGGTCTCGGCGGACCCGGCCGGCTTCGCCGTGGACGCGGCCCGGGCCGGGCGGGCGGGCGCCGGGGCCGCCGCGGGTTCGGCCGCGGGTGCGGGGGTCGCACGCCGTACGGGGGCCGCCCCCGGACCGGCTTCGGGTACGACGGCAGCCGTACGGGCCTCGGGATGTTTCCGCGGGCTCGGGATGGCCGGTACGCCGTCCATCTGTCGTCCCCCTGCCTTCCGTCGGTGTAAGGGTCAGTCTGCCCTGTCTCGCGCGCACACGTCAGCCCGTGTCCGAGCGATCACTGGTCAACTAGCTGACGGTTCGTCAGATCAGCGCTACCGTATGAGCCATGGAGACCTTCCCGAAGATCATCTCGGTGGACGACCACACGGTTGAGCCCCCCCACGTCTGGCGGGACCGGCTCCCGTCCAAGTACCGCGACATCGGCCCCCGCGTCGTCCGCGCCCCGTTGAAGGAAATGACCTTCCTCGGCGGCAAGTTCGCCCCCGTGATGGGGGCCAAGGGCGACGACGGCCCCATCGGCGACTGGTGGGTGTACGAGGACCTGCACCGGCCGCTCACCCGCCTCGACACGGCTGTCGGGTACGACCGCGACGAGATCAAACTGGAAGTCATCACCTACGAGCAGATGCGCCCGGGGTCCTTCTCGGTTCCCGACCGGCTCGCGGACATGGACGTCAACCACGTCCAGTCCGCCCTCTGCTTCCCGACCTTCCCCCGCTTCTGCGGCCAGACCTTCACCGAGGCCAAGGACCGCGAGCTGGGGCTCCTCGGCGTCCGGGCCTACAACGACTGGATGGTGGAGGAGTGGTGCGGCCAGGACGCCCGCGGCCGCCTCGTCCCCCTCACCCTGATCCCGCTCTGGGACGCCCGCCTGGCCGCCGCCGAGGTCCGCCGCAACGCCGCGCGCGGCGTGCGCGCGGTGGCCTTCTCCGAGATACCCCCGCACCTGGGCCTCCCCTCCATCCACACGGACGAGTGGGACCCCTTCCTGGAGGCGTGCAACGAGACCGGCACGGTCATCGCCATGCACATCGGCTCCTCCTCCCGCATGCCGTCCACCTCGGCAGACGCCCCGCCCGCGGTCGGCTCCACCATCACCTTCGCCAACTGCTGCTTCTCGATGGTCGACTGGCTGATGAGCGGCAAGTTCGAGCGCTTCCCCAACCTGAAGATCATGTACGCGGAGGGCCAGATCGGCTGGATCCCGTACATCCTCGAGCGGGCGAACGTGGTCTGGGAGGAGAACCGCGGCTGGGGCGGAGTCGCCGACAAGGTGCTGCGCCCGCCGTCGGAGCTCTTCGCCGAGCACGTCTTCGGCTGCTTCTTCGACGACGCCTTCGGCCTGAAGAACCTCGACGCGATCGGCGTCGCCAACGTCCTCTACGAGACGGACTACCCCCACTCCGACTCCACCTGGCCCAAGTCCCGCGAGGTCGGCGAGGCGCAGATGGGCCACCTCGCACCGGACGTGGTGGACCGCATCGTGCGCGGCAACGCGATCGACCTGCTCGGACTCACTGCGGACGGCCTGTGGGCGGGGCCGGGGGCGTGAGCCCGCGGTAGGGCGTGGCCCGGCCCCCTCCACCGGCCACGCCCTACGGCCACCCGCGTGCCCCGCGGCCGCCCGCGCCCGCCCGGGGCCGGGCACCGCGAGCGTCCCGCGGTCCAGCCACGAGCAGCAGCGCCGTGGCCAGTCCCGCCACCGTCAGCACCGGCAGCAGCACCCGTACGTCCACGAGGGCCACCAGGGCCGAGCCCAGCGCCAGGGCCAGCGCGTTCGGTACGAAGATCAGGGTGTTGGCCGTGGCCGCGGCGCGGCCCAGCGCGGCGTTCGGGACCTCGCGCTGCACCGCCGTCCGCGCGGCGACCAGCACGCACGGCAGCCCGGCGCCGATGGCGGCGCTGCCCGCCAGGGCCACCGCGTCGTACGGCAGCGCCCGGACCCCGGCGCCGAGGGCGAACAGGGTCACCCCGGCGGCCGTGAACACCTTCTCCGGCATGCGCCGCAGCAGCGGGCCCGCCACGAGCCCGCTGAGGACCGAGCCCGCGCCCTGCACCGCGTACAGCACCCCCACGTAGGTGGGTGCGTGCCCCAGCACGTTCCCGGCGACCGCGTAGACCACCGCGCCGTTCAGCCCGGCCAGGAACATCACGGCCGCTCCGGCCGTCACCAGGGCGCGCGGCGCGGGTGCCTCCCGCAGCTGCCGCCAGCCCTCCCGCACCTGCGCGAATCCCCCCGTCCCGCTCCGGATCCGCTCCCGCTGCGGCGGCTCCTCGTCCACCCGCAGCAGGGCGAAGATCCCCGCCGCCAGCGCGAAGGTCACCGCGTCGAGCAGGGCCACCGACCCCCCGCCGAAGCGGGCGAACAGGCCCGCGCCCACCAGCGGTGCGAGCAGCTTCATGCCCTCGGCGGCGGTCAGCCGCAGCCCGTTGAAGTCCCCGAGGAGCCGGTGGCCGACGGCCTGCGGGACCAGGGCCGCCTCCGCCGCCCCGTGCACGGTGCCGCAGATCCCGTACACGAACAGGACCGCGAACAGCAGCCACACCCGGTCCGCCGAGTCCAGCAGGGTCAGTACGGGCAGCAGCGCGGCCATCACGAGGCCGAGGGCGACCAGCAGCGGCCGCCGGGGCAGCCGGTCGGCGAGCGCCCCCAGCGCCGGTCCGGCCAGGACCGGCGCCCACATGGTGAACACGGTCAGCGCCGCGAGCGCGTCCGACCCGGTCAGTGACTTCACCCAGACCCCGGCGACCAGCCACATGGCGCTCGTGCCGAATCCCGAGACGACCACCCCGGAGAGGTAGAGCCCCGCATTGCGGTCCCGCAGGACCTTCCCCACACCTCGTTCGATCACCGACCCAGCCTGTGTTCTAAGGCGGGGGCCGGGGATCGGGAAGACGACCTACGTTCCCCACCGGGGGTTCCCCCACCCGGGGGTCCGGCCGGGAACCCTCGGGGGCGTCTCGTCGGCCGGGTCGGGGCTCCCTGATCCGGTCCGATCGGCAGGACAGGACCTAGCATCGGGCCGTGCCCCGACTCCAGTTGCTCCGTTTCGACCACGCCCCGGCCCTGCTCGCGTTCGAGCGGGAGAACCGGGCCTACTTCGCCGCGTCGGTCCCGGACCGGGGCGACCGCTACTTCGCCGACTTCGACGAGCGGCACGCCGCGCTGATGGCCGAGCAGGCCGCCGGGCTGTGCTTCTTCCACGTCCTGGTGGACGACGGCGGTGAGGTGGTGGGCCGGGTCAACCTCGTTGACGTGGCCGACGGTTCGGCCGAGCTCGGGTACCGGATCGCCGAGCGTGCCACGGGCCGGGGCCTGGCCACGGCCGCCGTCCGGGAGGCCCGCGGGCTCGCGGTCACGGAGTACGGACTGGCCGCGCTGCGGGCGGTCACGACGCTCGACAACGCCGGCTCGCGCGCCGTGCTGGCCCGTACGGGATTCGTGGCCACCGGCGATGTCGACCTGGACGGCCGTCCGGGCCTGCGTTTCGTGTGCGACCTGGAGGTCGAAACCGTGTGAGGCGTGGGCCGGGAGCCGCCCTCGGCCTTGCACCCGACCCTGCCGCCGAGGCATGCTTCGCCAGGGCAAAGCGGGAGGATGATCATGCCGGTGGACAAGCGGACCGTCGTGACGGCGGTGCTGTGCGCGGTGGCGGCCCTGGGGGCGTCCGCCGCGGTGGCCAAGCTCTCGCCACCGCCAGAGGAGGCGCCTCCGGTACGGGCCAAGGCCGCGCCGAGCGCTTCGCCGACGGGACCGTCATCGCGATCGCAAGTGGTGAAGCCGCAGCTGTCCGCGCCTCCCGGCGCCACCCTGCCGCCGGCCGTCACCCCGCCGCCCGGAGGGCCCGCGGCCTTCACCGGGGCCCTGTTCACCAATGGCCTGGACAGCGATCACTTCTGCACCGCCACCGTGGTGAGCAGCCCCGACCGAAACATGATCATCACTGCCGGGCACTGCCTGCTCGAAGGGGACCAGAGCGGCGGGAGCGCCGTCTTCGCACCCGCGTACGCCAACGGGGTCGCCCCGTACGGCACATGGAAGATCGAGCAGGTCTTCGAGGACGACCGCTGGGCCGAGGGTACGGACGACGACTACGACCTCGCCTTCGCCCGCCTCGCCCCGGACGCCAAGGGCCGCACGATCGAGGACGTGACCGGCGCGGCCGTCCTCGACACCAGCGGCCGCGCGGGCGAGGAGGTCACCGTGACCGGCTACCCCGCCGACCGCAAGGTTCCCCGTACCTGCACGTCGGTCGCCGTCCGCTTGAGCGCGACCCAACAGCGCTTCGACTGCGCCGACTTCCCGGGCGGCACCAGCGGCAGCGCGTGGATCGCCGGCGACGGGAAGATCATCGGCATCCTCACGGGCGGGGACACGGACGACGTGTCGACCAGCACGGTCCTCGGCGAGTACGCGGCCTCGCTCTACGCCAAGGCCGCCGCGAAGCCGTAGGCGGCGTCCGCAAGGGATCACCGGCTCAGGTCACCGGCAGTATCCCGTGTGCAGGAAGTCGCGTCGGCCCGGTGCCCCGAGGTCCAGCGGGATGTCGACATGGCTCGGCAGAGCGGTGAAGGGGGCGTTCGGCAGGACGAACTCGCGGCCGGTGTACCTCTCCCGCACGCTCTGCCGGTCGGCGGGCCGGCACACGAACGGGTTGGCGTACGTGTTGTACCCCAGCCCCGCACCGGTGTTGAGGAATCCGGCGTCCTGGCACTGGAACAGCGCGCCCCGGAGTGCCGAGGCGTCCCGGTCGCCCCGGTAGCGCGTCTGGAAGTTCGCGAAGCACGTCGAGGAGTCGGCGCCGTCGTACGGGGACGGGCCGGCGGCGGCCAGCGCTCCGAGGAAGGAGCGGTTGCAGCCGATCTCCGCCGAAGGGGCCTCACCCGCGAGCAGCGCGTCCCGACGGCAGCCGGTGACGTCCTCGAACGCCCCGACCACGTCCTCGTCCCGGTCCAGCCGGGAGTACGCGACGACCAGGTCGCGCTGGGCCGCGAGCGGGTACGCCCCCGTCGTGCCGAACTCCTCGTCGAGCAGCCGGAACCAGGTCTCGAAGGCCGGCACCTGCGCGCGGACGCCGGCCGGAAGCGTGTAGACCGCCAGATCGGTCGGCGTCGTCCAGTCGTCCAGCCCCGGGTAGCCGACGTAGGACAGGACCCCGATCCCGACCTCGGCCGGCTGGGCGCCGTACCGTGCCCGCAGCTTCAGGTACTGCTCGAGGTTGGTGCTGGAGCCGGCCCAGGCGTAGCGGAAGCCACTCGGGTACGGAGAAGCCTGGCCCCGGGCGTGCGTGGTCCCGAAGAGGGAGGGTGCCACGCACCGGACCTCGCGCGCCTCCCACGCGGCCCGGTACTCGGCGGGTGTGGAGACGCACCGCGCCGTGGGGTCGTCCGCGCCGTCGCGGGAGAGCGGGAACGCGCTCGGCGCGCCCAGGAGGAGCAGTCCCGCAACGAGGGCGGCCAGCGCACGGGCGTGCGATCCGAGGGATCGTCGTCTCTTCATGAGGCTCAGTCTCGAAACGGGCGCCCGGCCCCGCGAGCCCACTGCTCCACCCGGCCCAGTACCTTCGGGCCCGCTCGGCACGGCCCCGGGCGGACGGGTCCCCACCAGCGGCGTTCGACGTCGCGGCGGGTCGGTCCGGTTAGGCCAGCAGCCCCAGGTGGACCGGTTCCGCCGGGGTGTTGGCCAGGAGGTCCGGCAGGCGCGGGGGCCACAGGGGCTCGCCCAGGGTGGCCAGGCGCTGCGGAGAGAGCCACTGCCAGTGGATGTCCGGGGCCTCCAGGACCGGCTCGCGGCGCGGGCCCGTGGTGACGAAGATGTGCTCGTGCTGGCGGACCGGGATCCCCTGGTGCGTGAAGTCGTGCTCCCAGGTGCAGAGCAGCCGTTCGGGCTCCAGGTCGGTCCAGCCGGTCTCCTCGCGCAGCTCGCGCCGCACGCAGTCCTCGGGACTCTCGCCGGGATCGATGCCGCCGCCGGGCGGCAGCCAGTGGATGCCCACCTCCACGTTGTCCTCCCGGAAGAGGAACACGGATCCGGTGGGGGACAGGATGACAACGCGCGCTGCGTGACGTGGAGTTCGCATCATCGATTCAATGTACGCCGGTGATCGGTTCCGGGGGATGGGCTTGCACCTGGCCTTTTACCGCCTTTTGCGTGCCAGTCCCCCGGGCCCGCCCCGCTACGCCGCCGCCAGTGCCAGCGTCGGCGACAGCCGGGCCGCGCGCACCGCCGGGTAGAGCCCGGCCAGGGTGCCGATCACCAGGGTGGCGGCGAAGCCGCCGGTCACCGCCCAGAGCGGGACCACCCAGGGCAGGTCGCCGGCCCGGGCGGGCTCGTCTACGTCCTCGTCGGCCAGGGCCTCTACGCGAGCGTCAGCGGGGCCGTCCGTACCGTCGCGCCGGCCTACGCCGCCGAGTCGCCCGGGCCCCCGTCCCCGGCCGGACCCTGACCCCGGGCTGTCCCTGCGAACCGGCGAAGGCGCTGCCGACGGGCCGGCCCCCGACCGCCGAGCAGCTCAAGGCCTACGCGTACACCCAGAACCTCTCCGACGCCGTCACCGACGCCACCCGCCACCGGCTGCTCGTGTGCTCCCTCCTCGCGCTGGCCGTCTTCGCCGTGCTGTCGATCTGGCTCGCCTGGTGGATGGCCGGCCGGGTGCTGCGCCCCGTCGGCGTGATCACCGAGACCGCGCGCCGCCTGTCGGGGGAGAACCTGGACGAGCGGATCGCGCTCGACGCGCCGCCCGGCGAGCTCAAGGAACTGGCCGACACCTTCGACGCGATGCTGGGGCGGATGGAGCAGCTGGTCTCGGCACAGCGGCGGTTCGCGGCGAACGCGGCGCACGAACTGCGCACCCCGCTGGCCGTGCAGCGGGCCGCGGCCGAGATCGGACTGGCGGGGGACCCCTCACCGCAGAAGGTGGCCCGGATCCGCGCCAAGTTGATCGGTGTCGCCGATTCCAGCGAGCACCTCATCGAGTCCCTGCTGCTGATCGCCGTCTCGGAGCAGGGGCTCGAGTCCACCGGTCCGGTGGACCTGGCGGCGCTCGCGGGGGTCGAGTTGGCGGCCTGTCCGCAGGAGGGGCTGAACGTCGTACGGACCCTCGCGCCGCTGACCGTGCCGGGCGACCGGACCCTGCTGGGGCACCTGTTGCGGAACCTGGTGACCAATGCGGTGCGCCACAACCGCGCCGGCGGCCGGATCACCGTGTCCACCTCCGCCGACGGGGAGCTGACGGTGTCGAACACCGGCCCGGTGATCGGTCCGGCGGACGTGCCGGGGCTGCTGGAGCCCTTCCGCAGGCGCGCCGAACGACTGCACACCGCAGGTGAGGGCGCAGGGCTCGGGCTGTCGATCGTGGCCTCGATCGCGCGGGCGCACGGGGCGGAACTGGCGGCCGAGGCCAATCCGGCCCCGGAGGGCGGCCTCACGGTTCGCGTGCGCTTCCCGCTGTCCGGCGAGGCGCGCACGTCGTAGCCACCCGGGCTGCGGGGGCCTGCTGATGTACGGTCGGAGGAATGAGCCAGCACGCCCGAGCCCGCTCCCGCCCGCCCCGCAAGCCCCGTGCGACCCGTAGGACCCGCCGGGCGGCCCTCGCTGCCGTACTGGGCCTGGCGACCTTCACGGTCGGCTGGGTGTACGTGGCCCAGGACCCGGACGAGGCCGCCGGCCCCCGGCCGCAGGCCCGCGTGGACGCCCGCCCGCAGGCCGAGGACCGCGCCGCGCGCGACGCGCGGCGGGCCGCCCAGCAGGCCGAGCGGCAGGCCGCCCAACAGGCCGCCCAGCAGGCCGCCGCCCCGCAGGGCCTGGCCGGCGTCAGCGAGCGGACCCGGGCCCGGATTCCGGCCGACTCCCGTCAGCTCGTCCTGGTCACCGGCAAGGCGGTGGACTCCTCGGAGTCCACCGCCGCCTTCTACACGCGCCCCGCGGCCGGCGCCGACTGGGTCAAGGCCGAGAGCTGGCCGGCCCGCAACGGGGCCAACGGCTGGTCCACCGAACGCACGTACGGGGACCTGACCTCGCCGATGGGCGTCTTCGCGCTCACCGACGCGGGCGGCCTGCTGCCGAAGCCGCCCGGGACCCGGCTCCCGTACGACGAGGACAACGGCTTCGTCGCCACCGGCCTCGGGGTGAACGGGGAGTCCCTGGTGGGCTCCTTCGACTACGTCGTCGCCATCGACTTCAACCGCAGGCCGGGCCGGTCCCCGCTGGACCCGGTCATGCCGGACGGCGAGGATAAGGGCGGCAACATCTGGCTGCACGTGGACCACGACGGGCCCTCGCAGGGCTGCGTGGGCATCCCCAAGGCGGCCATGGAGAAGGTCCTCCAGACCCTCGATCCGGCGGCGAAGCCGGTCATCGTGATGGGGCCGGAAGGCTTCTGAGCCGGGCGAGTCGGGGCCGCAGCAGCAGTCCGATGTAGACGAGGTCGAAGACGCTGCACAGGATCCCGAGACCGAGGATGAACGGCGCGTCCTGCATCGCCCCGAGCAGCAGGGTCGGGGCGAGCGTCCCCAGCCATTTGGCGACGGCGATGGTCAGGGACTGCCCGAGCGGCCCTTGCCGGGAGGCGTACAGGGCGATGAACAGGCCGGACATCAGCAGGTTCTGCAGGAACGCCGAGTACCGGCTCGCGTCGTGCGCCCCGAAGTGCGCCAGGAACATCCACTGCACGGCGAATCCCGTACCGAACACCAGGATCGACCAGGTGGCGAAGAGCGGTCGGGTCACGAACTCCGGCAGCTCGGACCGTCCGAAGCGCAGATAGGTGTAGATGATCGCCACATCGGCCACCGCCCACACCACGTTGACCACGCCCTGCGCGGAGATCCCGACCGCGACGTCGCGGACCGCGTAGGTCGCTTCCCAGGCGAAGTTGAGCGCGAGCGCGGCGACGGGCATCGCGTAGGTCCGGTCCCGCAGCCCGACGCGGATCGCCTCCACGTACACGACCGTCCAGGCGATCCCGCTGACCAGCGTGAGTATCAGATCCACGCGCGCACCCTAGCGACGGCAGCGCGGAAGGGGAACGTCCCAGTTCCGTCCGGCGTGTGTCGCACCCCTTGTCTGACGATCCGTCAGCTACGACGATGGCCCCGCACCGATATGACGAATCGGCAGACGAAGGCGAGGCGGGCCCGCCATGGCGCGCGTATTTCCGCAAGGCAGGCTGGTCTACGGGATGCAGCTCCCGGTCCAGTCGCAGAGCACCATCTACGCCGAGCCCTGGGAGGCGTCGGCCACCGCCGCCGATCTCGCCGGGATCGCCCGGGCCGCCGACCGGGCCGGCTTCGGGTACGTGGCCACCTGCGACCACGTGGCCATCCCGCGGCGGCTCGCCGGCCCCATGAGCACCGTCTGGTACGACCCGGTGGCGACCCTGTCCTTCCTGGCCGGCATCACCGAGCGCGTGCGGTTGCTGAGCCACGTCGCGATCCTGGGCCTGCGCCACCCGCTGATCAGCGCCAAGCAGTACGCCACCCTCGACCACCTCTCCGGCGGCCGGCTGGTCCTCGGGGTGGGGGCCGGGCACGTGCAGGAGGAGTTCGAGGTCCTCGGCGTGGACTTCGCGCGCCGCGGGGCCGTCCTCGACGAGACCCTGGACGCGCTGCGGGTGGCGCTGGGGTCCGAGGAGTACCCGGAGTTCGAGGGCGAGCTGTTCTCGTTCAAGGGCCTCGGCCAGCTGCCCCGGCCCGCGCAGGAGCGGATCCCCGTCTGGGTCGGCGGCTCCTCGCCCGCGGCCGTCCGTCGCGCCGCCGTCCGCGGGGACGGCTGGCTCCCGCAGGGCGACCCGCGCGAGAAGCTCCCGGCGCAGATCGCCCGGATCGGAGAGCTCCGCGAGGCGGCGGGGATCACCGCCCCCTTCGAGTTCGGCGCGATCACCGAGGCGCTGTACGTCGGCGAGCCCGGCTGGGACACCGGCCGCCGCACCCTCACCGGCAAGGCGGAGGCGCTCGCCGAGTCCCTGCGGGAGTACCGGGCGCTCGGCGTGGACCAGATCCAGGTGCGCTTCCGCAGCCGCGACCGCGCCGAACTCGTCGACCAGATCACCGCTTTCGGGGCCGAGGTGGCCCCCCTCCTCAACGACTAGGGGCTGACGGACCATGGGCAAGCTGGACGGGCGCGTCGTCATCATCACGGGCGCGGCGCGCGGGCAGGGCGAGCAGGAGGCCCGGCTCTTCGCCGCCGAGGGGGCGCGGGTGCTCCTCGGCGACGTGTTGGACGAGCAGGGTGCGGCGGTGGCCAAGGACATCGGCGAGGACCGAGCCCGGTACGTGCGGATGGACGTGAGCCGCGAGGAGGACTGGGCGGCCGCGATCGCCGCCGCGAAGGAGGCCTTCGGTCCGGTCGACGGCCTGGTCAACAACGCGGGCATCCTGCGCTTCAACGAGCTGACCGCGACCCCGCTGGAGGAGTTCCAGCAGGTGGTCCAGGTCAACCAGGTGGGCGCCTTCCTCGGCATCAAGACGGTGGCCCCCGAGATCGAGGCGGCCGGCGGCGGCACCATCGTCAACACGTCCTCGTACACGGGCCTGACGGGCATGGCGTACGTCGGCACGTACGCCGCCACCAAGGCGGCGATCCTCGGCCTGACCCGGGTGGCCGCGCTGGAGCTGGCGGGCAAGGGCATCCGGGTCAACGCGATGTGCCCGGGCGCCGTGGACACCCCGATGGCCAACCCGGGCCTGCTGGATCCGGCGAACATGACCGACGAGGCCAGGGACGCGATGGCGGAGCTCTACAAGCGGGTGGTCCCGATGGGTCGGGTGGGGCAGCCGGAGGAGGTCGCGAAGCTGGCGCTCTTCCTGACGGGCGAGGACTCCTCGTACATCACCGGCCAGCCCTTCGTGATCGACGGCGGCTGGATGGCGGGCGTGAGCATTCTCTGATGGGTCGTCAGCTATTGACGGTCCCACCCCGGCAATGGAACAGTCGGGACATCAAATCTGACGGAACGTCAGAAACCAAAGGACGGTGAACCCCCTTGGAATTCGGGCTCTTTGTGCAGGGATACGTGCCTGAGGCGCGGTCCAAGGTCGACCCCGAGGCAGAGCACAAGGCGCTGATCGAGGAGACCGAGTACGTCATACAGGCGGACAAGTCCGGCTTCAAGTACGCCTGGGCCTCCGAGCACCACTTCCTGGAGGAGTACTCGCACCTGTCGGCGAACGAGGTGTTCCTCGGGTACCTCGCCCACGCCACCGAGCGCATCCACCTCGGCTCCGGCATCTTCAACCCGCTCGCCCCGGTGAACCACCCGGTCAAGGTGGCCGAGAAGGTCGCCATGCTCGACCACCTCTCCAAGGGCCGCTTCGAGTTCGGCACCGGCCGCGGCGCGGGCAGCCACGAGATCCTCGGCTTCCTGCCGGGCATCGAGGACATGAACGGCACCAAGGAGATCTGGGAGGAGACCATCGCGGAATTCCCCAAGATGTTCCTCCAGGAGGAGTACGAGGGGTTCCAGGGCAAGCACTGGTCGCTGCCGCCGCGGAAGGTCTTCCCCAAGCCGTACGGGAAGGCCCACCCGGCCATGTGGTACGCCGCCGGCTCCCCGTCCTCGTACGCGATGGCGGCGAAGAAGGGCCTCGGCGTGCTGGGCTTCAGCGTGCAGAAGGTCTCCGACATGGAGTGGGTCCTCGACCAGTACAAGACGGCCATCCGGGAGGCGAAGGCCATCGGCGCCTTCGTCAACGACAACGTCATGGTCACCTCGACCGCGATCTGCGCCGAGACCCACGACAAGGCCGTCGAGATCGCCGTCAACGCCAACATGAACCGCTTCCAGTCGTTGGTCTTCCGCTACCACGACACCTTCCCGCGGCCCGAGGCGATCCCGCAGTGGCCCGAGACCCTGCCGGAGTACAACGCGGAGATCATCGAGCTGCTGATCGCGGAAGAACTGCTGATCTGCGGCGACCCGTCCGAGGTCCGGGCCCAGTGCAAGCGCTGGGAGCAGGCCGGCGCCGACCAGCTGTCCTTCGGCCTGCCGACCGGCGTCTCGCCCGAGGACACGATGACGACGATCAAGCTGATCGGCGAACACGTGATCCCGCACATCGACACGGACCCGGTGCACCGCACGACCCGCTTCCGCCAGGCCGTCTGACCCGGCGGGGACACGGGACGGCGTCTTCCCGGACCGCCGTCCCGCACCGGCCCCGGCCGGAGGTTGTGCCGAGGCCGCGGTCGCCCGGCGGCCTCCGGCCGGGGCATGCAGGGGCTCCGCCCCCGCACCCCCGCGCCTCAAACGCCGGCGAGGCTGCAACACCCAGTCCCTCCGGCGTTTGAGGCGCGGGGTCTGGGGCGGAGCCCCAGGAAACCCGGCTCGGCCGGGCACCGGGCTCCGCCCGGACCCTCCCCCAGCTACCGCTGGGAGGTGCCCCTGCTCAAACGCCGGCGAGGCTGCATGCGGGCGGATCCCCAGCGGGCCGGCCGCAAGGCGAACACGGCAGAGAGGACGTCATGCTCGACCACCTGATCAAGGGCGCGACCGTCGTGGACGGCACCGGCGCCCCCGCCCGCGTCGCAGACGTGGGGATACGCGACGGCCGGATCGCGGCGATAGCCGCACCCGGCACCGTCACCGAAGAGGCCCGCACCACCGAGGACGCCACCGGCCTGGTCCTCACCCCCGGCTTCATCGACCCGCACACGCACTACGACGCCCAGCTCTTCTGGGACCCGTACGCCACGCCCTCCATGAACCACGGCGTGACCACCGTCGCCGGCGGCAACTGCGGCTTCACCCTGGCCCCGCTCAACCCGGCCCGCCCCGAAGACGCCGACTACACCCGCCGCATGATGAGCAAGGTCGAGGGCATGGCCCTCAAGGCCCTCGAAGAGGGCGTCGACTGGACCTGGTCCACCTTCGGCGAGTACCTCGACGCCCTGGAGGGCCGGATCGCCGTCAACGCCGGGTTCATGGTCGGCCACTGCGCCCTGCGCCGACACGTGATGGGCGAGGACGCCGTCGGCGGCCAACCCACCCCCGAGCAGATGCAACAGATGCTCGACCTCTTCCACGACGCCATGAACGCCGGCGCCTGGGGCCTGTCCACCACCCAGTCCGCCACCCACTCCGACGGCTCCGGCGCCCCCGTGGCCTCCCGCCACGCCCGCCCCGCCGAGCTGCTGGCGCTGTCGAAGGCGGTCGCCGAACACGAGGGCACCCAGCTGGAGGCGATCGTCGCCGGCTGCCTCGACCAGTTCTCGGACGACGAGATCGACCTCTTCGTGGAGATGAGCGCCGCCGCCGGCCGGCCCCTCAACTGGAACGTCCTCACCATCGACGCCTCCGTCCCCGAGCGGGTCCCGCGCCAGCTGATCCCCAGCGAGCGCGCCCGCAAGGCCGGCGGTCGGATCGTCGCGCTGACGATGCCCATCCTCACCCCCATGAACATGTCGCTGGGGACCTTCTGCGCGCTCAACCTCATCCCCGGCTGGGGCGAGGTCCTCGGCCTGCCCGTCCCCGAGCGGATCGAGAAGCTCCGCGACCCCGACGTGCGCGCCGAGATGCTGCGCCGCGCCGACAGCAAGGAAGCCGGTGTCTTCCGGCGCCTCGCCCACTTCGGGCGGTACGTCATAGGCGACACGTACAGCAAGGAGAACGAGGGCCTCTCCGGCCGGGTCGTGAACGACATCGCCGCCGAGCGCGGCCAGGACCCCTTCCACTGCCTGGTGGAGATCTGCGCCAACGACGAACTGCGCACGGTGCTCTGGCCGATGCCCACCGACAACGACCCGGCGAGCTGGGCCCTGCGCCAGGAGACCTGGCAGCACGAGGACGTCATGCTCGGCGGCTCCGACGCGGGCGCGCACCTGGACCGGATGTGCGGGGCCCCGTACACGACCCGCTTCCTCGGCGACTGCCTGCGCGGCCGCAAGCTGGTGCCGCTGGAGCAGGCCGTACGGATGCTCACCGACGACCCGGCCCGGCTGTTCGGACTGCGCGAGCGCGGCCGCCTCGCCGAGGGCTTCCACGCGGACCTGGTCCTCTTCGACCCGGAGCGGATCGAGGCCGGTCCCGCGACCCTGGTCCACGACCTGCCCGGGGACAGCCCCCGGCTGGACGCGCGGGCCATCGGCATCGTCTCGGTACGGGTCAACGGCGTGGAGACCATCCGCGACGACGAGGTGACGGGGGCGGTCCCCGGGATCGTGCTCCGGTCGGGCCGGGACACGAGGACGGTGAGCACCCGATGACGGACGCGCAGGCGCAGAAGCTCTACGTCGGCGGCGAGTGGGTGGAGCCCGCGGGGGGCCACTACGAGGTGATCAACCCGGCGGACGAGTCGGTGGTCGGGCTCGCGCCCGAGGCCTCGCGCGCGCAGGTCGAGGAGGCGGCGCGCGCCGCGGCCGAGGCCTTCGAGAGCTGGTCCCGTACGACGCCCGAGGCGCGCGCGGCGATCCTGGACCGGGCCGCGGACATCATGCAGCGGGAGTACGAGCCGTGGGCTGCGCTGGCCCGGCAGGAGACGGGCGCACCGACGGGCATCGCGCGCGGCATGCAGGTCGGGGTGGGCGTCGCCCGCTTCCGGCGGTACGCGAAGGGCGCCCTCGAACCGGTCGAGCGGGGCCTGCCCCCGCAGGTCACCGAGGCCGGCCCGATGGGGCGGGCGAGCATCCTGGGCGCGCTGGAGGTGCGCCAGCCGGTCGGGGTGGTCACCTGCATCACCTCCTACAACAACCCCTGGGCGAACCCGGCGGGCAAGGTGGCCCCGGCCCTGGCCATGGGCAACACGGTGGTGGTCAAGCCGGCCCCGCAGGACCCGCTGTCGGTGTTCAAGATGGCGGACGCCCTGCACGAGGCCGGGGTGCCGGCGGGCGTGGTGAACGTCGTGGGCGGGCAGTCGGTGGAGGTGGGCGAGGCCGCGGTGGACTCCCCGCACGTGGACATGGTGTCCTTCACCGGTTCCACGGCCGTCGGGCAGCGCATCGCGGAGGTCTGCGGCCGCTCCATGAAGCGGCAGTTGATGGAGCTGGGCGGCAAGGGCGCGGCGATCGTCTTCGAGGACGCGGACCTGGACGCGGCGGTGATGGGGATCGGGACGACCTTCTCCTTCTACTCCGGGCAGATCTGCACGGCCCCGACCCGGGTGATCGCCCACCGGTCCGTCCACGACCGGCTGATCGAGAAGCTGACCGGCTATCTGGCCTTCATGAAGGTCGGCGATCCGGCGGCGCCGGGCACGGTGGTGGGCCCGGTGATCTCGGCGGCGCACCGCGACCGGGTGGAGTCGTACGTCGAGCTGGGGAAGAAGGAGGGCGCCCGGATCGCGTACGGCGGCGAGCGCCCGGTGGTGGGGGACGGCCGCGGCTTCTACGTGGCCCCGACCCTGTTGGTCGACTGCACGAACGACATGCGGGTGGTCCGCGAGGAGATCTTCGGCCCGGTGGTCGTGGTCGTCCCCTTCGACGGGGACGAGGACGAGGCGGTCCGGCTGGCCAACGACAGCGACTTCGGGCTGCTGAGCTACGTGTGGTCCGGGGACTCGGCGCGCGCGTTCCGCGTGGCGCGGCGGCTGCGGGCGGGCGGGGTCGGCGTGAACACCATCGGCCGGAACATGGAGGCCCCGTTCGGCGGCTTCAAGCGCAGCGGAGTGGGGCGCGACGTGGGCTCGTACGCGCTGCACGCGTACAGCGAGATCCAGTCGATCGTCTGGACGGGCTGAGCCGGTGGCGGTGTCCGGCCGGGGAGTCCTCCTCGGCCGGACACCGCCCGATCCGTTCTCCCGGGCGACTACGCGACCACGGCCGTGAGCAACCCCCGCATGCGGGTACGACAGCGCGATCAGGACGGGCCGGGACCCTTCGCCCACGGGTCGCGTCGTTGTGGACCGCGGAGCGATCCAGACCCACCGAACGGATGCGGCGAAGTCGAG
Source organism: Streptomyces sp. NBC_00273 (assembly GCF_036178145.1). NCBI lineage: Bacteria > Bacillati > Actinomycetota > Actinomycetes > Kitasatosporales > Streptomycetaceae > Streptomyces > Streptomyces sp. NBC_00273. The sequence goes on from NZ_CP108067.1 coordinate 5,715,925, forward strand.
TGCTGATCCTTCGCGGCGTTCCTACCGCGACTCAAGGAAGTGGACCTCGCGGGGCCTGACCTCCAGGTCGCTCAGGCCGTCGGGCGTCGCACCCATCTCGCGGGCGAGGTCGGCCGTCGCCCGGAAGGCGTCCTCGGACTCGAACGCGCCGGTGGTGACGACGGCCGCGCCGTCCGGGGTGACCCAGACCCCGACGGACAGGAAGCCCGGCTGCTGCCGCAACGCCTCGGCGACCCGGTGGCACTGGGCGACGAACTCGTCGACGTGCTCGGGGGCCGGGTAGTGGAAGGCAACGAAACCGAATGACATGACGGTGTCCTCTCTCGCGTTATACGATGCCGTACAACGTGAGGCTAGACCTGTTGTACGGCTTCGTACAACAGGTCGGACAGGGTGAGGTGGGCCACAGATGGGCGCATTGCGCACACCGCGCGAGAAGTGGGTCGAGGAGGGACTGCGGGCGCTGGCCGCGGGCGGTGTGGAGGCCGTGCGGGTCGAGGCGCTCGCCAAGGCGTTGGGGGTGACCAAGGGCGGCTTCTACGGGTACTTCGCCGACCGCGACGCCCTACTGGCCGAGATGCTGGACACCTGGGAACGCGAGAGCGTGGACGATGTGATCGACCGGGTCGAGCGGGAAGGCGGCGACGCACGGGACAAGGTCCGCCTCGCAGGGCAGCTCACCTTTTCCAGCGACCGCCTGCTGCCCATCGATCTGGCCATCCGCGACTGGGCCCGCCGCGACCACGCCGTCGCGGAGCGCCTGCGCCGCGTGGACAACGAGCGCATTCAGTTGGCGCGCGACGCAATCGGCACCTTCTGCGACGACCCCGACGAGGTCGAGGCCCGCGCTCTGCTCGCCTTCTGCACGGCCATCGGTAGTCACTTCCTCGCCGCCGACCACCCCGGCACCACCCGCGCCCCGGTCATCGCCCGCGCTGCCGACATCATCCTCGACCTCCGGCGCGGCAACTCCGGCGGATGACCGCCTGCCCAGGAAGTGCGCTGCCGATCCTCACCGCCGGCCCGGTCGAGGGCTCGGACTCCGAGAAGGATCAGCACTCGACCTCGTCACACCCGCCTAGTTCTGGGGCCAGCTGTAGCCGAGGGACGCGGCGAGTTCGCTGCTGCCCCGCTGGAGGCGGGCGTAGCCCTTGGGGTCGGACCTCGCGATGCGTTCCAGCGCGGCTGCCGCCCGGTCGTTCGGCAGGAGGCCGTCGTCGTCGGGCAGGCACCAGTCGAAGTACAGCCGCAGCGGGGTCCCGTCCGGCCCTTCGGCGCCGTCCGCGGGCGAGTGCACGAGCCGCAGCACCGTCGTGTGCGGCTCGTGCCAGTCGGTCCCGACCCAGATGACGCCGAGGTCCCACCGTTCCAGCAGGTCCGGCCGCTCCCGCAGACCGGCCGCGATCAGCCGCGCCGTGCGCCGGGCCGGCCAGCACCAGGAGTGGTCCCGCTCGGCGCGTTCGAGCTCGGCGTCGTAGGCGGCCGCGTCGAAGCGGTACGCGGGCGGCGGCGCGCCCACCGCCCCGCGCCAGCCGTCCCACACCACCTCCGCGCCGTCCCGGCGGATCGTCACGTACAGCGCGCCGCAACAGCCCTCGGTGCAGGAGGCCTCCGCGAGCCGTACCTCGCGCGGCTCGGGCCCGGCGCGCAGGGCGCCGTTGTCGATCAGGTACTCGGGAGCGTTGCCCGGGCCGTTCCCGAACAGGGCGGGCAGCAGCGGGAGTCCGTCGACGAGGATCCGGGTCTCGACGGAGTTCGAGTCCGGGGCGTCGTGGACCACGGCCACCTCCCAGCGCGGGTGGGAGGCCGGCGCCGGCGCGGGGGCGAAGGGCTTCCGCCCGGTGCGCCGGATCCAGTCCGCGCGGCGGCGTTCCGCAGGGGGAAGGGGTTCGGCGCCGGGCGCCCACGCGGGCCCGTCCAGCAGCCTTTCCAGACGGCCGAGCAGGGCTTCCCGCCGGTAGGGCCGCCAGGCCAGCAGCGCGGCGGGACCGCTGTGCAGGCCGAGGGCGGTCGACAGGAGCAGCTCGTGGAGCTGCGGGGTCGGGGGCAGCAGGTCGGCCTGCCCGAGGAAGTGTGCGTACACGGATCTGGCCGGCAGGTAGTCGAGGATTTCGGGCCGGCGTCCCAGGTCGCGGGACATCCGGTGCAGCAGGCGGCCCGCCACGGCCAGCAGTTCGGGGTCCCCGGGGTGGGCGCGCAGCAGCCCGTCGAGGTCGGTGGCCTCGGCGATGCGCCGGGGGAAGAGCAGGGCCTGTGGCTCGTCGGGCACCGCGATCAGCGCGGTCCGGACGGCCTCCGCGTCGCCGGTGGCGATCGCGGCGGCGAGCGGGGTCAGCAGCTCGGACCGGTGCCGGCCGCGGATCACCAGGAGGGCGGCCGCCTGCCGGTCGAGCGGATCGAGGGCGGCGCTCGCCGCGGACGAGAGGCCGCGGAGCATGCCGAGGGCTTTGAGACAGGGCACGTCCTCGGGTTCGCCGAGGCGGATCAGCAGGGCGATGCCGATGCCGACGGCCGCCGCGGTGGTGCCGCTGCGCGTCAGCTGCCGGGCGGTGCGCCGGGCTGCGTCCTCGTCGGTCAGGTCGAGCCGTGCGGCGTGCGCGCGCAGGGTGCGGTCGGTCATCCCCAGCTCGCGGGCCCGCAGGTGGACGGCCTCGGCGGCTCGTACGGGGTCGGGGTCGGCCAGTGCGGGAGTGAGCGCGGCGGCGATTTCGGCCCGCGTCTCTTGCCAGGTCAGGTGCTTGCGGGAGGGTTCCGGCGGGGACCCGTCGGGCAACGGGTAGCCCTTGCGCGGGACCTGGCCGTCCGGCTCGATGCCGTGCCGGAAGAGGGCGTAGTCGTACAGGGACGTCGTCCGGGGGTCGAGCGGCTCGCGCTCGTCGCGGACGCTCATCGGGCGGGGTGGGACTCGATTCCGTAGGTCATGCCGAGAGGGTGTCAGGCCGAGTCAGGACGCGTCCAACGAAAATCCGGCCTCGCCGCGGACCCGGCCGTTGATCTGGAGCTGCACCAGGTGCTCGCCGGAGTGGTAGCGGCGGGTGGTGATGGGCTTGAAGGAGTGGCGCTTGGTGCCCCCGAGGGTTTCGCCGGGGGCCAGGGAGCGGGTGACGAGTTTGAACACCTTGGGGGTGCGGGTGCCGCCCGCCTTCACGTGGTGCACGACGTAGTCGATGACCAACTGCGCCGGGAGCGGGCCGGTGTTGGTGACCTTCCAGTCGAAGACGAGGTACTCGCCGACGGCGATCCGCGGGTCGGCGACGACCGGGCCGCTCACGGTGACGGGCACGTCGGGGGAGTGGCCGAGCAGGGTCAGCGCCTCGGGCCGCCCGGCCTTGATCAGGGTGCGCAGTCCGTGGCGTACGACGCGGTCGGTGGTGGCCTCGGGCTCGGCCAGCCAGCGGGCCGCGGTCCGGACCGCGAGGGCGGGGTGGTCGCGGCTGATGTCGTTGAGGTGGTTGGAGACGGAGCGGCGGACGTACTCGGACCCGTCGCGGTAGAGGGCGTCCAGCACCGGCAGGGCCGGCCGCGGGTCGGCGACGAAGGCGGGCAGCTGCGGGGCCCACGGCAGCCGGGGCCGGGTGCCCTCGCTGGCGAGGCGGCGTACGTGCGGGTCCGGGTCGGCGGTCCACTTCCGTACGACGGCCAGGGCGCGGTCCGGGTCGGCGCGCAGGAAGGGCCGTACGGCGGACTCTGCGCTGAGCCGGGAGGTGAGGTCGTGGAGCAGATCCAGCCCGGGTTCGAACGCCTCCAGCCCGCGGACGGCGACGGCCTCGTTGACGGGGAAGGTCATCCAGCCCTCGAAGCCGGGCTGGGCGAGGGCGGTGCGCACGACGGCCTCGAAGGCGGGCCACGTGTCGGGGAGGTCGTCGAGCACGGCGTCGCGGACGGCGGCGACGCGGCCGCTGAAGGTCAGCCCGTCGAGGGCGTCGGCGCGGGCGCGCAGGGCCGGCGAGGACCGGCGGCCGCCCGCGCGGGCGAGCAGTCGGGCGAGGCTGGTGACGGTGTCCGCGCTGAGGAGCTCATCGGCCGTGGGCATGGGGCCAGTCTCGCCGATGGCGGCCCGGTCCCGGGGCCGGCCAGGGCCCCTGTTACCGCTGGTCACCGCAAAGTCACGACGGAAACTTTGAAAATTCGCAAAACGGACATGGCTGCGGTTTCCGCATGCCGAAAGAGTCTCGGTCGAGCCTGTCGAAGCGTGGGCGCGCATCAGAGTGAACCTTGCATTAAGTGCTTGTGAACTGTCTCGACCTCGAGATTCGAAGGCGTTCGGGGGTGTTGAGTTCCGGACCTCGATCGTCCATATGTGGAAAACGCACCATCTAACGTCCTGACCCATGACTCAGCTGGACGTTCGGCCTCGGGCCGGAGACACGGTAAGCGGCGTCGCCGAGGGCGACGTTCGCGGCAAGGGCCTCGGCAAGGGGTCCGTCGGACTGGTCGGAAGCGCCGTCATCGGCATCTCGACCGTCGCCCCCGTCTACTGCCTGACCTCGACCCTCGGCTCCACCGCCGGTGAGGTCGGCATGCAGATGCCCGCGATCTTCCTCGCGGGCTTCCTCCCGATGCTCCTGGTCGCCTTTGCCTACCGCGAGCTCAACAAGGCCATGCCGGACTGCGGCACCTCCTTCACCTGGACCGTCAAGGCCTTCGGCCCGCGGATCGGCTGGATGTGCGGCTGGGGCCTGGTGATCGCCACGATCATCGTGCTCTCCAACCTCGCGGGCGTCGCCACCTCCTACTTCTGGCTGCTGGCCGGCGAGATCACGAACAACGCGTCGATCGCCGCCCTGGACGACAACAAGCTCGTCCACATCGCCACCTGCCTGACGCTGATCGCCGTCGCGACCGCCATCAGCTACCGCGGCATGACCGCCACCAAGGGCGTCCAGTACGCCCTGGTCGGCCTCCAGCTCATCGTGCTCGCCGTCTTCGTCGCCATGGCCTTCCAGAAGGCCTCCGCCGGCACCTTCGACACCGGCCTGGACTTCTCCTGGTCCTGGATGAACCCCTTCGCGGTCGAGTCCATGGCGGCCTTCACCGCCGGACTCTCGCTCTCGATCTTCATGTACTGGGGCTGGGACGCGTGCCTGGCCACCAACGAGGAGACCACCGGTTCCACGAAGACCCCCGGCCGCGCCTCGCTCATCGCGATGATCGTCCTGGTCGGCTCCTACCTGGCCACCGGCATCGCCGCCCAGATGGCCGTCGGCGCCGGCGGCGAGGGCCTCGGCCTCGCCAACGAGGAGACCTCGGGCAACGTCTTCGCCGCCCTCGCCGGCCCCGTCATGGGTCCGGTCCTCGGCATCCTGCTCTTCGTGGCCGTCCTGGCCTCCGCCGCGGCCTCCCTGCAGACCACCTTCATCCCGGTGGCCCGCACGGTCCTCGCCATGTCGACGTACGAGGCCCTGCCGCCCTCCTACGCCAAGGTCCACCCGCGCTTCAAGACCCCGGGCCGCGCCACCGTCATGGCGGGCGTCGCGACCGGCGTCTTCTACACGGTGATGACCCTGGTCAGCGAGAACGTCCTCACCGACACGATCTTCGCGCTCGGCCTGATGATCTGCTTCTACTACTCGCTGACGGCCTTCGCCTGCGTCTGGTACTTCCGCGGCGAGCTGCGCCGCTCCGCCCGCGACCTGTTCTTCAAGGGCGTCTTCCCGATCCTGGGCGGCCTGCTGCTGGCCGCGGTCTTCTTCAAGACCCTCTACGACGCATGGGACCCGTCCTACGGCTCCGGCTCCACGCTCCCCGGCCTCGACGTCGGCAACGTCTTCGTCATCGGCGTCGGCCTGCTGGCCCTCGGCCTGGTGATCATGTTCGTCACCGAGCGCCGCAGCCCGGCCTTCTTCCGCGGCGAGGTCCTGACGAAGTCCACCCCGTCCCTGGTGGTCGAGGACTGACCGTCCCCGCGCCCCCGCGCCCCAGCCGCTGAGTCATGCCACGGCCCCGGATCGATTCCCCCGATCCGGGGCCGCGGGCACATCCGGGCCGTCCCACGGCGCCCACCCGGGTGCGGGCGGTGACCAGGTGTGCGGCGGGGTCGTTGGACGGTGCATGAACGCCTTGAAGCGCACCCTCACCGCCCTGGTCGTCTCCGGTGGTGCCCTCGCCCTCGTACCCGCCGCCGCGCACGCCGACGAAGCACCCGACCAGGCGCCCCCGGTCGTCGGCCGGGTCGTGGACATCGTCGACCACCCGACCCAGGCCGTACAGGACACCAAGACCGCGGTGGGCGTGACCGCCCAGGCGGCCGGATCCGCCGGCCAGGCCACGGACTCCTCCCTCAAGAGCGCCGGCACGGCCCTGACCGCCGGCCTCCCCAACGCCCCGAAGGCCGGGTGACGAACACCGGCTGACGCCACTTTGACGACAGGACCTAGGTGTATTGATCACGAGCGTTGTTGACACTCGGCAGGTCTTGAACATGGCGAAGACCTCCGGTGTGGTGGGAGCTGTCTAGGAACTCACCGCACGGAGGTCTTCGTGTCCCACCGTAATGCCCGGCTGACCGTCTTCGGTAGGCGCCTGCTGGTCGAACGAGTCGTATCGGGCCGCCCGGTCGCCCACGTGGCCGCCGAGATGGGCATATCGCGGGCCACCGCCCACAAATGGATGCGCCGGTGGCGGACGGAAGGCGAGGCCGGACTGCACGACCGCTCCAGCCGGCCACGCACGACACCGCACCGGACTTCGGCCGCCATCGAGGCGAGGGTCTGTGACCTGCGCCGGACCGGCAAACTGGGGCCCGCCCGCATCGGCCCGGTCCTGGGACTGCCTGCCTCGACCGTCCACCGCATTCTGACCCGGCATGGTCTGCACCGCCTGGCCTGGATCGACCGCCCGACCGGCACCCCGATCCGCCGCTACGAACGCGAGCGACCCGGCGAGCTCATCCACGTCGACGTGAAGAAGCTCGGCCGGATCCCCGACGGCGGCGGCCACCGTGTCCTGGGCCGCGACGCGGGCCGACCCATCCGCGGCATGGGCTTCGACTACGTCCACTCCGCGGTCGACGACCACTCCCGCCTGGCCTACAGCGAGATCCACCCGGACGAGAAAGTCGCGACGTGCGCAGGCTTCCTCACACGCGCCGCCGCGTTCTTCCACACCCAGGGCATCACCCGCATCGAACGCGTTCTCACCGACAACGCGTGGGCCTACCGCAAAGGCCTGGCCTGGAAGGCCGTCCTGGCCGACCTCGGCGCTGCCGGAAGGCTCACCCGTGCCTACCGGCCTCAGACCAACGGCAAGGTCGAACGTTTCAACCGCACCCTCCTCGACGAGTGGGCCTACCTACGGCCCTACACCTCGAACGACGAGCGGACCGCGGCCCTGGCAGACTTCCTCCACACCTACAACCATCACCGCTGCCACACCGCACTCGACGGCAAGCCACCCATCAGCCGCGTGAACAACCCTGCGGGTCAATACACCTAGGGGGTGACTCGGGCGGCGGCGCTCGTTGAACACGGCATGATCCTCTGGCTGCTCAACCACCTCAGCACCTTCGTCATCGCAGTCCTCCTGGTCGGCGGTCTCACCGGCCTCGCCGTCGTCGGGAGCGTGGCCGCCCGCCGCCGCTTCCCGCACCTGGCCCAGGGCGACCACAACGAGATGGTCGGGGTCGCGCTCGGCATGTTCGGCGCGATCTACGGGATCATCCTCGCCTTCGTCGTCGTCACCCTCTGGACGCAGTTGGAGAACACCCAGAACATCGTCGCCAGCGAGGCCACCGACCTGGCGCTCGTCGTCCGCAGCGCCGACGCCTTCCCGCCAGCAGACCGGGACCGGGTGCACCGGGCCGTCGGCGCGTACGCGCACGCCGTCGTCGAGGTGCAGTGGCCGCTGATGCGCGACGGGCGGCCGAGCTACGAGGCGACCGCCCCGCAGACACAGGCCCTCTACCGGGCGCTCCAGGCCTACGAGCCCCAGGGCACCCGGGCCGAGACCTTCTACGCCGAAGCGGTCACCCGACTCAACGACGTCGCCGCCCAGCGCCGGGCCCGCATCACGATGGCCGAGAGCTCGCTGCCGATCCTGCTCCAGGTGCTGGTGTACGGGGGCGCGTTCGTGATCGTCCCGCTCACCTTCCTGTTCGGGCTGCGCAGCCTGAAGATGCAGCTGCTCTTCGTATCGGCGGTGGCCGGACTGATCGGCTTCAGCCTGCTCCTGGTCGTGGCACTGGACCGGCCCTTCGCGGGGGACCTGAGCGTGACCCCGGAGCCCTACAAGGAGGCGGCCCTGGCGCAGTTCTGGGCCGCCGGCTGAGCGGGCCGCGGGCTGTCAAGTCCCGAACTCCAGCGACGTGACGCGATCCGCTCCCTCGGGCTGACTGGATGCACGGGCCCACCGCCCCGCCCCCACGCCTTCGCCTCCCGAGGAGCATTCCCATGGCCGGCATCCACACCCGCACCCGGACCCGGACCGGCACCGGCACCCGGACCCGGACCCGGCGTCTGGTCCTGCTCGTCGTCGTGGCCGCGCTGGCCGCCGCGGGCGCCGGCCTGACCTACGGGGCGCTCGCCGCCCCCGCGACGCCGCGCACCCCGCACTCCTCCACCGCCCCGGCGTCCCGCGACGGCGGTTCCGGCCACCGCCTGTGGTCGGTGTTCAAGTACCTCTGGACGAACGTCGGCATGGCCGGGGACTCCCCGCACGTGGGCCACGACGCCGACGGGCGGCGTACGCCGACCGTCGTGTCGGTGTACGCCGCCCAGGGGCGGGACGGTGCTGCGGGAGGAGACCCGCGCGCTCATACCGGTTACTTCGGGTCGCGGTTGAAGGAGGCCGCCGACCAGCGGTAGCCGAGCACCGCCAGGCCGATGGACCAGGCGACCGCGAGCCACCCGTTGTAGCCGATCTCGGTGCCGAGGAGCAGGCCGCGCAGGGTCTCGATGGCCGGCGTGAACGGCTGGTACTGGGCGATCGGCTGGAACCAGCCCGGCATCGCCTCGACCGGGGTGAACGCGCTGGAGATGAGCGGCAGCAGGATCAGCGGCATCGCGCTGTTGCTGGCGGCCTCGGCGTTCGGGCTGGCCATGCCCATCCCGACGGCGATCCAGGTGAGCGCCAGGGCGAAGAGCGCGATCAGCCCGAACGCGGCCAGCCACTCCAGGGCCGTGGCATCGGTGGACCGGAAGCCGATGGCGACGGCGACGGCGCCGACGAGGACCACGCTGGCGAGCACCTGCAGGACGCTGCCGACGACGTGCCCGACGAACACGGAGCTGCGGTGGATCGCCATGGTGCGGAAGCGGGCGATGATGCCCTCGGACATGTCGGTGGAGACGGACACCGCGGCCCCGATGACGGTGCTGCCGATGGTCATCAGCAGGATGCCGGGGACGACGTACGCGATGTAGTCGGAGCGGTCGCCGCCGCCCATGCCGGCGCTCATCACGTCGCCGAAGATGTAGACGAAGAGCAACAGCAGCATGACCGGGGTGAGCAGCAGGTTCAGCGTCAGCGACGGGTAGCGCCGGGCGTGCAGGAGGTTGCGGCGCAGCATCGTGGAGCAGTCGCGCACGGCGAGGGAGAGGGAGCTCATCGGACGTTCTCCTTGGACTGGTGGGGGACGGCGGCGGACGGGCCGGTGAGGGCGAAGAACACGTCGTCGAGGTCGGGGGTGTGCACGGTCAGCTCGTCCGCCTCGATGCCGGCGGCCTCCAGCCGGTCGAGGACCGAGCGCAGCGCGCGCTGGCTGCCGTCGCTGGGGATCTGCAGCGCCAGTGCCTCGTCGTCGCGGGAGACCTCGTGCAGGGCGAGGGCCGCGGACCGGTAGACGGCCGGGTCGGTGAAGCGGAGCCGGACGTGTCCGCCGGGGATCAGCCGCTTCAGCTCGTCGGCGGTGCCCTCGGCGGCGATCTTGCCGTCGTTGAGCACGGCGATGCGGTCGGCGAGCTGGTCGGCCTCCTCCAGGTACTGGGTGGTGAGGAAGACGGTGACGCCGCCCGTGACGAGTTCGCGGATGATCTGCCACATGTTGTGGCGGCTGCGCGGGTCGAGGCCGGTGGTGGGCTCGTCGAGGAAGATGATCCGCGGGTCGCCGACCAGCGTCATCGCGATGTCGAGGCGGCGCTTCATGCCGCCGGAGTAGCTGGCTGCGGGCTTCTTGGCGGCCTCGACCAGGTCGAAGCGTTCCAGCAGTTCGCCGGCCACCCGCCGTCCCTCGCTGCGGGAGAGGTGGTGCAGGTCCGCCATGAGGAGCATGTTCTCCTCGCCGGTGATCAGGCCGTCGACCGCGGAGAACTGGCCGGTGACACCGATCGAGGCGCGGACGGCCTGCGGGGCGGCGGCCAGGTCGTGGCCGTTGATGTGGACGGCTCCGGTTCCCGGGTCCGCACCGATCAGGGTGGAGAGGATCTTGACGGCGGTGGTCTTGCCGGCGCCGTTCGGACCGAGCAGGGAGAAGACCGTGCCGGCGGGGACCGCCAGGTCGATGCCGTCGAGAACGACCTTGTCGCCGTAGGACTTGCGCAGCCCGTTCGCCGCGATGGCCAGGTTGGTCATGAGGAGTGCTCCTTCGGAAGCGGTGACTGCGGGTCAGTTGCTGCGGGCGGTGATGTCGCCGTAGGAGGTGGTGGCGCGGATGGTGAGGCCGGCGGCGGCGCCGTCGGCGTTGGTGAGGGCGTTGTGGATGCGGCCGTAGGCAGTGCCGGCGTCGAGGGTGGCGGAGACCCCGCGGGCGGCGCCGACGGTGATGTCGCCGGCCTGGGTGGTCAGTTCGACGGTGCCGCGCTGGGCCTCGGCGATCTGCAGGTCGCCCTTCTGGGTGGTGATCTGCGCGGCGCCGCCCAGGCGTCCCACGGAGACGTCCCCGGCCATCAGGGTGAGGTGGGCGCTCGCGGTCTCGTCGAGCTTGACCGTGCCCTGGGCGCTCTCGAAGGTGACGTCGCCGAGGCGCCCGACGCCGCGGAACTCGGCGGCCGCGGTCTTCGCCTCGACGCGGGAGCCGGCGGGCAGTTGGACGGTGATCTCGACGGATCCCGGGTGGTTGCCGAGGATCCGGTTCTTCGCGGGTGCGGCCGCGATCCGCAGCACGCCGTTGCTGTACTCGGCGGTGGTCTGCTCGGCGGCCTTCACGTCGCGGCCCTTGGAAGCGTCGGCCGGCAGGATCTCGACGGTGGTGTCGGCCCGGTCGGCGGCGATGAACCGGATGAGGCCGGCGGGGACGTCCAGGACGGCGGCGATCGGGGCGGCGGTGGCGAACTTCTGCATGGTGCTTCTCCTTCATCAGCGGCTGCGCTCCGTGCGCCCCGCGGTTTCTGATGAACGAAAAGCTACGTTGCGTTCGAGAAACTGGCAACAGACTCGTTGCGCCGAATCTGCATCCATGCAGGTCAATAGCGAGATTTCATTGCAATGGTTTCGAGCTTAACGCAACGCGCGACACGCGGTTCGTTGCAATGGAATGAAGGTGAACGCTATAGTGGGCCACACCACGCACCACGAAGGAGACCGCGATGCCGGGAGGCAGGCTCAATCAGCAGGAACGCCAGCAGATCGCGCTGGGACTGGCCGACGACCTCGCCTACGCGGAGATCGCCCGGCGTCTCGATCGTCCGACCTCGACGATCTCGCGCGAGGTGATGCGCAACGGCGGCCCCAACGCCTACCGGGCCGACCTGGCCCACCGCGCCACCGAACGCCGCGCCCACCGGCGCAGCCAGGCCGCCCCCCGGGGGGCGGAGGCGCTCCCACAGGCCCACGGACGCGACCCCGAGGCGGTGCGCGAGTTCGAGGAGGTGTTCACCAACGTCCTCATCCAGGCGGGCACGCCCAAGATGATGGCCCGGGTGATGTCCTGCCTCTACATCACGGACACGGGCAGCCTCACCGCGTCCGAACTCGTCCAGCGCCTCCAGGTCAGCCCGGCGTCCATCTCCAAGGCGATCACGTTCCTGGAGGGCCAGGGCCTCGTCCGCCGGGAGCGCGACGAACGCCGCCGCGAGCGCTACTTCGTCGACGACGACGTCTGGTACCAGGCGACCATCGCCAGCGCCCGCGCCAACACCCAGATCATAGAAACCGCACGCCAGGGCGTCAGCATCCTCGGCCCGGACACCCCGGCCGCCAACCGCCTGGAGAACATCGCCCGCTTCATGGACTTCGTCTCCGAGGGCATCACCCGTGCCGCGGAACAGGCGCGCGAGGTCCTCCACGCGAAGCCGGGCACGCCCGCGGAAACGCCCCCGGGCGACACCCCTTAGGGAGTGCTCCGCCGATCAGGCCGTGCGGCCCGCCGCCGCCTCGATCACCTCGTCCAACACCTCGCGGGAGCGGATCAGATCACCGATCATCCGGTCGATCCGCTCCCGCTCCGTGGCCAGTTCGGCCACCAGCGCCGGCGTGGCGCGCACCGACGGGCCGCCGTCCTCGTCCCGCATGCAGGGCAGGATCTGCGCGATCTTCGCGCTGTGCAGGCCGGCCGCGTACAGCTCCTGGATCCGGATGACCCGGTCGACCGCCCGCTCGGGGAAGTCCCGGTGGCCGCCGGGCGTCCGGTCCGAAGCGAGCAGGCCCTGCTGCTCGTAGTAGCGCAGCGAACGCTCACCGACCCCCGTGCGCGCCGCCAGTTCGCCGATCCGCATGCCCCACCCCAGCCCTTGAACCTGACATCAGTGTCAGCTTTTACGGTACCGGCATGACGCAGACACAGCACGGTCCCGCCGCCGCCCGCCTCTTCGAATCCACCCGCCTCGGCGGCCTGGAACTGCCCAACCGCCTCGTGATGGCCCCGCTGACCCGCAACCGCGCCGGGGCCGACGGCGTCCCCGGCGAACTCATGGCCACGTACTACGCGCAACGCGCCACGGCCGGCCTGATCATCGCCGAGGCCAGCACCCCGAACGCCGCCGGGCAGACCTACCCGCACATCCCCGGCATCCACACCCCGGCGCAGATCGCAGGCTGGCGCCGGGTCACTGAAGCCGTACGGGCCGCCGGGGGCGGGGAGATGTTCCTCCAGCTCCAGCACGGCGGCCGGGTCGGCCACCCCGAGACCAGCGGACACGTGCCGCTCGCCCCGTCCGCGGTGCCGTTCCCCGAGCAGCTGCACACCCCCGGCGGCCTCCGGGACGGCGTCGTACCGCGCACCATGACCGTCGAGGACATCCGCTCCACGGTGGCCGACTTCGCGAGCGCCGCCCGGAACGCCGTCGAGGCGGGCTTCGCCGGAGTGGAGGTGCACTCCGCCAACGGCCACCTGCTGCACCAGTTCCTCGCGCGCAACACCAACCGCCGCACCGACGAGTGGGGCGGCTCCGCCCTGAACCGCATCCGGTTCACCGTCGAGGTGGTCCGGGCCGTCACCGAAGCCATCGGCCGGGAGCGGGTCGGCGTACGCATCTCGCCCGGAGCGAACGTCAACGGGATCGAGGAGGGCGACCCCGAGGAGATCTACCCGGCCCTGGTCAAAGCCCTGGCCGACCTGGCGCCGGCCTACCTGCACCAGGTCCACGCCGACCCCGACCGGCCCGCCTTCGCGCAGATCCGCCGGGACTGGCCCGGCACCCTGATCGCCAACCCGGTGCTCTCCCGCGAGGAGGTCGCGGCCGACGGCGGCAAGCGGCAGGGCGAACGCCTACTGGCCGAGGGCGCCGATCTCGTGGCGCTGGGCCGGGGCTTCCTCGCTAACCCCGACTTCGTGGAGCGGCTGCGCACGGGCGCGCGGCTCAACGAGATCCGTCCGGAGTTCCTGATGCACGTACAGGGCGCGGAGGGCTACACCGACTACCCGGTCCTCGGGCGGTCGGCCTACGAGGACGAGACGGCTTGGCCCCAGGTGCGGGAGCAGAGCACCAGCCGGTAGCCGTCGGGGTCGGCGACGGTGACCCCCCACTCGTCCCAGTACGGGTTGTGGGCGGCGACGCGGGTGCCGCCGTGCTCGACCAGGCGCTGGACGAGGGCCTCGTCGGGGGCCTCGCCGAGATAGAGGACGAACAGGTCGTCGACGGTGGGCGCGGGCAGGATCGGGTTCGAGGCGTCACGGGTGAGCTCGAAGTGCCAGCCGCCCCCGGCCGGTCCGACCATCAGCAGGTCGTGCTCCCCGGCCACGCTCTCGGCGCTCCGCCACTGGACTTGCAGCCCGAGCCCGTCGACGTAGAACCGCTCGGCGGCCGCCAGGTCGAGGGAGGGCCGGGCGACGCGGACATGAGTATGTGAATCGATCATGCTCGCCAGCGTACGAAACTCCGCCGGGGCGTGGGTGGTTCGGCCCGTGCGCTGCACGGCCGACCCGCCGGTCGGGGCCCTGTGGGACGGGCCCCGGCCGACGAGTGCCGGGTGTCAGGCGCCCAGGTGGGCAGCCTCGGCCCACTCCTTCTCGCCCGCCTTCTCGCAGTTGTCGGCGTACAGGGGGCCGATCTTCGCCGGAATGCCGGCGAAGGAGGAGCAGTTGGACGCGAAGGCCTTGTGGCCGGCGGAGAAGTAATCGATGTCGACACCGTCGTTGGCCAGCGCCGCACCGGCGCCGCCCAGCAGGATGCCGGCAGCCAGGACAGACGCCGTCAGGGCAGAGCGAATACGCATGACACTCTCCTAAGGATCTCGATCGTCGCGCCGGACAGACGGCACGCGACCGGCTCAACATCACGGAGAGTTCCCGGGAAACGGTGTTTCACCCCAATGGCGGTCACCTTCTGTCATTCGGGCGTGCCGTGTCAGGAGCCCGGACCACCGTGACCCTGCACCAGACGGCCGGGGCCGTCTGGTGCAGGAACCGAAGGGCTCCAAGGGGGGATCGACGCACACCACGGCCGAGGTCACCGAGGAGGAGCGGTGGATGGTCCGCACGGACACCACGGCGGTCCGGCTGTGCGTGAGCGACGCGCCCGCGGCGCCCTGACCCCCGGCCGCCGGGCGGGCGTTCAGGGGCGCCAGCGAGGTGCCGCGTCGTCCGGGGTGTCGGGGCTGGCGAAGTGGAACGGCACGCCGAGGTGGCCGGCCAGGGCCGTGCCCGAGCGGATGGCGGCCGCCGCCGAAGGGTGGAGGCCGCCCGTGTCGGCGCCTTCCAGGGCACGTTCCGCCGCACCCCAGTAGATCGTGGCGAGGCACTTCTGCCCGGCCGGTTCGTCCGTGATGGCCAGCAGGTTCACGAACCAGTCGTGGACGGTGTCCCCGTCCCAGATCGCCTCGATCGCCACCACCCGGCCCGGGAGGCCGTGGGCCAGGGCGGCGAGCGAGTCCAGGTCGAGCGGATCGTCGGGGGTGCGGGCCACCCGGTCGCCGAAGTGCACGTAGCGCAGGTGGACGATCTCCTGGGCCTCCCGCAGGCCGATGCCCTGGACGCGGCCCGCCTCCCACACCCCCTTGACCGCCAGCATCAAGCGGTCCTGGAGGACGTATCCGTCGATCTGCGTGCGGATGCCCGCCGGGAGTGCCCTCCAGTGGTTCTCCATGTCCCGGTCCACGCCGTCCGCCCCTCGGTTCGTCATGGCGTCATGATCCGCAGGGCGGTGGCGCACCGTCGAGGGGTTTTCGCGAGCGGCCGGCCCCGGCCCGTCAGAGGTACTGGGCGAACTCGTCCAGGGTGCGCAGGACTTCCGGCTTCGCGGCCGAGGGGAGCTGGAGGACGACCTCCTCGATGCCGAGGTCGGCGTAGTGGCTCAACTTGCCGGGGGTGGGCCGGACGGCGTACGGGACCACGCGCAGGGCCTTCGGATCGCGCCCGGCCGTCTCCCAGATCTGGCGCAGCACCGGGATGGATTCGCCGAGTCCGCCGCCGCCGATGGGGAGCCAGCCGTCGGCGTGGTCGGCGATGGCCGCGAAGAGCTTGGGGCCGGCCGCGCCGCCGATCAGGGTGCGCGGGCCGTACAGGGGGGCGCCGGGGCCGAGTTCGCGCGGGGCCTGGACCGGTTTCGGGTGGGCGGCGCTGGCCTGGACGGAGCAGTACTGGCCGACGTACGCGGTGGGCTCGGGGGACCACAGGGCGCGCATCAACGCCATCCGGTCGCGGACCAGGTCGCGGCGGGTGCGCCACTCGACGCCGTGGTCGGCGGCCTCTTCGACGTTCCAGCCGTAGCCGATGCCGAGCGTGAAACGGCCGTGGGAGAGGTGGTCCAGGGTGGCGACCTGCTTGGCGAGGTCGATCGGGTCGTGTTGGGCGACCAGGGTGATGCCGGTGCCGAGGTGGAGCCGTTCGGTGACCGCGGCGGCCTGGCCGAGGGCGACGAACGGGTCGAGGGTGCGCCCGTACATCTCGGGGAGTTCACCGCCCATGGGGGCGGCGGTCTCGCGGCTGACCGGGATGTGGGTGTGCTCCGGGAGGTAGAGGCCGGAGAAGCCGCGCTCTTCGAGGCTGTGGGCCAGCCGGACGGGGGAGATGGTGCGGTCGGTGAGGAAGATGGTCGTGGCGATCCGCATGTGCTCTGGCACCTCCGAGACGTGGGACCCGCCACGGTACGGGCTGGGCCCGCGAATGTTGAGGGGGCGTCAGGTGGTGGGGCGTGTTCCCCGGGGGCGAGGTTCAGCCGCGGGGGTAGCGGGCCAGCCAGCCCGGGGAGGAGGCGGTGGGGTTGTGCAGGCTCGGGCCCTGGGTCATCTCCAGGGCGAAGTCGTCGGCGAGTTCCAGCAGCGCGGCGCGGCCTTCGAGCTCGGCGAGCCAGGCGGCCGGCAGGGCCGTCTCGCCGTGCAGGGCGCCGAGCAGTGCCCCGCACAGGGCGCCGGCGGCGATGGAGTCACCGCCGTGGTTGACGGCCAGGCGCAGGCCCTGCGGCACGTCCTCGGCGACCAGGGCGCAGTAGACGGCGACGGCGAGGGCGTCGGTGGCGTCGCATCCGTCGCCCGCCTCGTCGGAGGCGAGGGCCTCGACGGCCTCGGGGCCGGGCGAGCCCTGGGTGACGGCGGCCAGGGCTCGCTGGAGGGCGTCCGTGACGGGCTGGTGGCCGGGGCGGCCGCCCAGCAGGCCGAGGGCGCGCTGGACGGCGGAGTCGAGGGAGTCGCCGCGGACCAGGCCGTGGACGATGACGGCGACGGCTCCGGCCGACAGGTGGGCGGTGGGGTGGCCGTGGCTCTGCGCGGCGCATTCGACGGACAGCTGGACGACGAGGGCGGGCTCCCAGCCGACCAGCAGCCCGAAGGGTGCCGAGCGGGTGGCGGCGGCCGCGTCGCGGGCGGTGGGGTTCTTCGGCTGGTCGAGGGTGCCGAGGACGTCGTCGGCGAAGCCGGTGAGGCAGGCGCGGTGCGGGGCGCGGCGGGCGTAGAGCCACTCCTCCCGCGCGAGCCAGCCGTTGTCCTTGCGGCGTTCGTCGGGGCCCCAGTCGTGCTGGGTGGCGGCCCAGCGCAGGTACGCGTGGTGGATGTCGGTGGGCGGGTGCCAGGCGCCGGTGTCGCGGCGTACGTGGGCCCGTATCAGCCCGTCCACGGTGAAGAGGGTGAGCTGGGTGGCGGCGGTGACCCGGCCGCGGCGGCCGAGGGCGGGGGCCGGGCCGGTCAGGCCGTCCGGGCCGTGGGCTTCGCGGAGGGCGGCGAGGGAGAGGCCGGCGGCGGGTGCGCCGAGGGCGTCGCCGAGGGCGGAGCCGAGGAGGGTGCCGCGGACGCGGCTGCGGAAGTCCTGCTGCTCGAGGCGGCCCCAGAGGCCGGTGGCGATGCCGCGGCCCAGGGTGCGGTTCGCCCCGGCGGGGGCCGGTCCCATGCCGCCGCGGAGGGGACCGGGGGCGGTGACCGCGTGGCCGGAGCCGCCCGGGCCGGTGGGGGCGGGGGCGTGCAGGGAGATGGCGGGGGCGTCGGCGGCCGGGTTCTCGCTCGGGCCGGGGCCGCCCGGGACCGGGACCGGGATCGGGGCCGTCGCGGAGCCCGTGTCGTTCGCACCGTTCACTGCGTCCATCCCCGCGTCCATTCCCGGCACCGCCCCCGCCGACCAGTTCACTCGATGCCCGGCGTCCCTACCCGTACCCGCCGCGCACGCGAACCCGCACTGTAGTGGACAGGATCGGTCGAATCCGGAAGCGGTCGGCCAAGGGGCCCGTAAGTGAGCGTAGATCGGCCAGAATCCGAAGACTTTCGGCCGTTACCCGGCGGGTGGCACGTTTTGCCAGTTGCCTTCGAGTCGGTCGTTTTCGGTCACGCCTCGTTCATCGGACGTTCTCCGCGGCCACCCAGCCTCTGAGCCATGAAGAAGGCCCTCCTCGCCGCGACCGCCGTCGCCTCCGCACTCGCCGCCTCCCTGGTCGCGGCCCCGCTCGCCGCCGCCTCCGGCTGGGACCGGTACGACCGGTCCGCCGTCCCGTTCACCGAAGCCACCGTCACCGCCGGAGCCGACGGCTCCTTCACCCTCCAGTGGAAGGCCCGCGGCACCGACCGGGTCGAGATCAAGGCGAACGGCGAGGTCGTCGCGAAGGGCGGTTCCCAGGGCCGCGCCGTGGTCACGGGCCTGCCCGCCGCCGACCGCCAGTGGTTCGACTTCAAGCCCGGCCGCGGCCAGGGCCTGCGCCTCGCCGACCGCCTGATCAAGCTGGACGGCACCGCCAACTTCCGCGACGCCGGCGGCTACCGCACCAGCACCGGCCAGTGGGTCAAGATGGGCGAGATCTACCGCTCCGACGCCCTCGACAAGCTGACCGAGAACGACCTGGCCAAGCTGCAGCGCCTGCGCGTCAGGACGGTCTTCGACCTCCGCATGGAGGGCGAGCGCGCCAAGGACGCCGACAAGGTGCCCGCCGGCGCCAGTTACGTCGTCGCCGACGTCTTCGCGGGCTCGGGTTCCTTCCAGACGATGCCCCGCACCCCCGACGAGGCCGTCAAGGCCATGGTCGACGCGGAGCGGGCGATGGTCTCCGGCGCCGGCGGCAAGAAGGCGTACGGCCAGGTCTTCGAAGGCATCGAGCGCGACCGCAGCCGCTCCGTCCTCTTCCACTGCACGGCCGGCAAGGACCGCACCGGCTGGGCGGGCGCCACCCTGCTGACCGCGCTCGGCGTGCCCCGCGAGACCGTCGAGGCCGACTACCTGGCCAGCAACGACTACCGCAAGGCCGCCAACGATGCGATCCTCTCGCACCTGCCCGCCCAGCCGGCCGCCGTCTACAAGCCGCTGCTCGACGTGCGCCCCGAGTACCTGAACGCGGGATACGACGAGGTCAAGGCGGAGTACGGCTCCTTCGACCGCTACCTCAAGGACGGGCTCGGCATCGACGCCCGCGAGCTGAAGGAGCTGAAGAGGGACCTCCTGGTCGGCTGATCCGGACCAGTCGGTCGGCCGATCGGCCGACCAGGAGGCAAGGGTCCCGGCCGTCCGGCCGGGACCCCGCTTCCGCTCAGTCCAGTACGGGGAGCAGCTCGGGCAGGTGCCCGTCCGAGGCGCGAGCCGCCTCCTGCCGCTCCTGCGGCACCTCCCCGTACAGCGTCGTACGGGCCTTCGCGGGCCGCCCGGCCGCCTCGGCGACCGCGATCAGGTCCTGCACCGACTTGTACGAGCCGTAACTCGAGCCGGCCATGCGCGAGATGGTCTCCTCCATCAGCGTGCCGCCCAGGTCGTTCGCCCCGGACCGGAGCATCTCGGCCGCGCCGTCCGCCCCCAGCTTCACCCAGCTCGTCTGGATGTTGGGGATGTGTGGGTGCAGCAGGATCCGGGCCATCGCCGTCACCGCCCGGTTGTCACGGACCGTCGGACCCGGCCGCGCGATGCCCGCCAGGTACACGGGCGCATTGGTGTGGATGAAGGGGAGCGTGACGAACTCCGTGAAACCACCGGTCTGCTGTTGGATCCGGGACAGCGTGCGGAAGTGGCCCAGCCAGTGTCGCGGCTGGTCCACGTGCCCGTACATCATCGTGGACGAGGAGCGGATCCCGAGCTCGTGCGCGGTGGTGATGACGTCGATCCAGTCGGCCGTCGGCAGCTTGCCCTTGGTCAGCACCCAGCGGACCTCGTCGTCCAGGATCTCCGCCGCCGTGCCCGGGATCGAATCCAGGCCGGCCTCCTTGGCCGCCGTCAGCCAGTCCCGTACGGACATCCCCGTGCGGGTCGCCCCGTTGACCACCTCCATCGGCGAGAAGGCGTGCACGTGCATGCCGGGGACCCGCTGCTTCACCGCGCGCGCGATGTCGAAGTAGGCCGTCCCGGGCAGGTCCGGGTGGATGCCGCCCTGCATGCACACCTCGACCGCGCCCACGTCCCAGGCCTGGGCGGCCCGGTCGGCGACCTGGTCGAGGGAGAGGGTGTAGGCGTCGGCGTCGGTGCGGCGCTGTGCGAAGGCGCAGAAGCGGCAGCCGGTGTAGCAGACGTTGGTGAAGTTGATGTTCCGCGTGACGACGTAGGTGACCTCGTCGCCCACGACCGACCTGCGCAGGTCGTCGGCGATGCGGCACAGCGCGTCCAGGGCCGGGCCGTCCGCGTGGAGCAGCGCCAGCGCCTGCGCGTCCGTCAGCTTCGTCGGATCGTCGGCGGCCTGCGCGAGGGCGCCCCGTACGTCGGTGTCGATGCGCTCGGCCACCATGCCGGGCGCGGCCGCCTCCCGCAGCGCCTCCCAGTCCCCGTACACGTCGTCGAAGTCGTCGCGGCGGTCGCCGGTGCGGCCCTCGGTGTCGATGGTGGCGTGCAGGTCCGTGCGCCCGTACGCGGTGAAGCCCTCGTCCGGCTCCTGCCACGGCCGGCCCTCGACCGCGGCGCCCTCGTCCGCCAGCCCGGTCCCCGGATCGGCCAGCGCCCGTACGTGCGGCAGCAGCCGGGGGTCCAGCCAGGGCTCGCCGCGCTGGAGGAACTCCGGATAGATGGTGAGGCGTTCGCGCAGCTCGAAGCCGGCGGCGGCGGTGCGTGCGGCCAGCTCCTCGATGTGCGGCCAGGGGCGCTCGGGGTTGACGTGGTCGGGGGTCAGCGGGGAGACACCGCCCCAGTCGTCGATGCCCGCCCTGATGAGCAGCGCGTACTCGGCGTCCACCAGGTTCGGCGGGGCCTGGATGCGCGCGCTCGGGCCCAGGATGTGCCGGGCGACGGCGATGGCGGCGGCCAGCTCCTCCAGCTCCGCGTCCGGCATGCCGCGCATGGCGGTGTCCGGCTTGGCGCGGAAGTTCTGGACGATGACCTCCTGGATGCCGTGGTAGGCGCGCTGGATCCGCCGGAGCTCGAAGAACGCCTCGGCCCGCTCCGCGTAGGACTCGCCGATGCCGATCAGCACGCCGGTGGTGAAGGGGACGTTGGAGCGGCCCGCGTCCTCCAGCACCCGCAGCCGCACGGCCGGGTCCTTGTCGGGTGAGCCGTGGTGGGGGCCGCCCGGCTCGGACCACAGGCGGGTGGCGGTGGTCTCCAGCATCATGCCCATGCTGGGCGCGACCGGCTTGAGGCGCTGCAGGTCGGACCACGACATGACGCCGGGGTTGAGGTGCGGCAGCAAGCCGGTCTCCTCCAGGACCCGGATCGCCATGGCACGCACGTAGGCGAGGGTGTCGTCGTAGCCGTGGGCGTCGAGCCACTCGCGGGCCTCGGGCCAGCGGTCCTCGGGGCGGTCGCCGAGGGTGAAGAGCGCTTCCTTGCAGCCCATCGCCGCGCCCTGGCGGGCGATGTCGAGGACCTCGTCGGGGGAGAGGTACATCCCGTGGCCGCTCTTGCGCAGCTTTCCGGGGACCGTGACGAAGGTGCAGTAGTGGCACCTGTCGCGGCAGAGGCGGGTGAGGGGGATGAAGACCTTGCGGGAGTAGGTGATGACACCGGGCCGCCCGGCGGCGGTGAGCCCGGCGTCCCTCACCCGTGCGGCGGAGGCGGCGAGGTCCCCCAGGTCCTCGCCGCGCGCCTGGAGGAGTACGGCCGCCTCGGTCGCGTCGAGCGCGACGCCGTCGCGGGCCCGCCGGAGCGCGCGGCGCATCGCGTTTTCGGTCGGAGCGTCACTCGGAGTGGTCATGCGCCGAGCATACGATCCGACGTTCCGGCGGTGGGGCGGCTGGGGAGTGGCTCATCTCATCAGCTCACCCGCGTTGACCAGCAGCGACTGGCCGGTTATCGCCCGCGCCCGGTCGGAGGCGAAGAACACCGCGGCATCCGCCACGTCCCCGTCGGTGGCGAGATCGGGCAGTGCCATGCGCTCCGTGAGGCGGGCGTGCACCTCGGCCTCGGGGACGCCCTCGGTGTGGGCGGTGAAGGTGACGAAGGCCTGCACGGGCGGCCCCCACATCCACCCGGGCAGCACGGTGTTGACGCGGATCCGGTGCGGGCCGAGCTCGCGGGCCATGGAGTACATGGCGGAGGTCAGCGCTCCCTTGGACGCGGCGTACGCGGCCTGCTGCACCTCGCTCGGCGCGGCGACGGCGGACTGCGTGCCGATCACCACGACCGACCCGCCGCGCTCCTTGAGGCCGGGCAGGCAGGCCCGGGTCATCCGCAGGGTCCCCAGCAGGTTCACGTCGACGATCTGCTGCCAGGTCCCGAAGTCGGCGTCCTCCAGCCCCCCGAAGTACGAGTCCCAGGCGGCGACGTGCACGACGCCGTCGATGCGGCCGAAGCGCGTGAGCGCGAGCGCGGCGAGGGCCTCGCACTGCGCCTCGTCGGTGATGTCGGTCGCCAAGTACGCGGTGTGCGTGCCGTCGGGGTCGATCTCGGCGGCGGACTTGGCCAGATTCGCCTCGGTCCGCGCCCCGAGCACGGCGTTCCCGCCGTCGCGCACGACGGCGGCGGCCACCTGGTGCCCGAGCCCGGCCCCGACGCCGGAGACGATGACGGTCTTCCCTTGCAGCAGCATGACGGACCTCCGGGGCGCACGACTGTATCTGACGGCGCGTCAGGCTACGGCGCGGGCGCGACGGTGTGAAGGGGTGCGGACCCGAAGAACGGCGGAGGCGGAGGCCGTCATTGCCGCCGGCGGCTTGCGGCTTCGTCATCCATGGGTCACCACGGTGGCAGCCCCGCGCGCCGGAGCTTCAGCAGGGATTCGAACCCGAAGGCTTCCAGGTCGGCCGCGTAGGGCCGGACGCCCGGGTGGTCACCGCAGAAGGTGACGTTCGCCGTGAGGTGGTCGTCGGCCGGGCCGCCGTAGGACAGGGAGACGTACGCGGAGATCTCCACGGTGGAGCGGAGCGCGTCCGCACGCAGGAGGGCCATGCGCGCGTACGCCACGCATCGCCGCAACAGCCTCTCCTCCCTATCCTGCCCGGAGGGCGGGAGGTCGTAGTCCGTCATGCCGCGGCCATTGACGGTGTACTCCTCGTGCACCACGTCCGAGAACGGTCCCGGCGGAGCGGACTTCAGCGCCGACAGGACGTGCGCGCCGCCGGGGGTGACTTCCCAGCCGCGTTCCGCGATCCGAAGGAACCCGGGCGGAGCTTCGTCCGGGGTGATGCCCTCGGTGTCGACCCGGCCCAGCAGGCGGGCCATCGAGCGGTTCATTTCCATGCGCCATCCTCCTCGGAGCGGCTCGGTGATCACCCGCCCCCGGGGGCAGCAGGCCGGGACCAGTGTGCCTTCCGCAGCCCCAGGGTCGCCTCGCTTCCTCGTCACGGCCACAACCTGATCGTGACCGTCATGGCCCGCGCCGGCCCCGCTCCCGTCGCGTCGACGGCCGATCCTTCGCGGGGGATGATCGGAGGTGACCACACCCTCGTGGTGGAGGTCCGCGGCACGAGGCGAGGACGTGAGGGCATGGCACTCCCGCATACTTCCGGCCCGCCCCGGCGGGCTCGGCTGTGGGCCCTGCTGGCGTTGGTCTGTGCGGTGCTCGCGGCGGTGACGTTGGTGGCCGAGGGCATCGTCGGAGGGTTGGTCGTCCTCGTCGTCGGGGTGGCCGGGGCTGCGCTCACGGCCATGGGGACCTGGTGGGTGGTGTCCCATCGCGGCGCCGTACGGCTGGTCGGCACGCTGTTGGCGGTGGCCGCCCCCGTGGCCATCCTGCTCATCTACGCCCGGGCGGACCTGTGGCCCACGGCGCTGCTCGCCATCGCGCTGTGGGCGGCCGCCGTGGCCTGTGCGCGGACGGCGCTGCGCGCCGCGCGCCGGCCCGACGGCATGCGCGCCGTCGCACGGGCCGCTCCCCGCAACCCGGTGCTGATCATGAACCCGAAGTCCGGTGGCGGGAAGGTCGGCCGGTTCGGCCTGGTCGAGAAGGGCGAGGCGCTCGGCGCCCGGGTGGTGCTGTTGGACCCGGCGGTCGTGACGGACGTCGCGGCCCTCGCCCGTCAGGCGGTGGCCGACGGAGCGGACCTGCTCGGGGTGGCGGGCGGCGACGGCACCCAAGCCCGGGTGGCCGAGGTGGCGGCCGAACACGACCTGCCGTTCCTCGTGATCTCCGCGGGCACCCGGAACCACTTCGCCATGGACCTCGGGCTGGACCGCGAGGACCCGGCCCGGTGCCTGGACGCGCTGGCCGACGGGGAGGAGCTCAGGGTCGACCTGGGGGTCGTGGGCGGCCACGCCTTCGTCAACACGGCCTCGTTCGGCGTCTACGCGGAGATCGTGCAGAGACCGGAGTACCGGGACGCCAAAGCGGATTCGGCCCTGGCCGCCCTGCCCGACCTCCTCCTCGGATACGCCGGCACCACCCTCGACGCGGTGACCGACGAGAAGCGGCTGGAGGCCCAGCAGGCGCTGCTGGTCAGCAACAACCCCTACACCTCCTCCGAACCGATGGGCGCCCGCAGGTCGCGCCTCGACCGCGGGGAGCTGGGCGTCCTCGGCATCCGGGTGAACAACGCGGCCCAGGCGGCCGAGGTCGCGCTGCGCGGGGCGAGGGCGGCGGGCCTCCACGTGCTCACCTCCCGCCAGGTCGTCGTCCGATCGGCCGCGGAACGCATCGCCGTCGCCGTGGACGGCGAGGCGCTGACCATGCCCACACCCGTGACCTGCTCCGTCCGCCCCGGCGCACTGCGCGTCCTGGTGCCCAGGCTCCGCCCGGGCGCCCCGGAGGCCGCCCCGCCGATGCAGTGGAGCGAGGTCCTCGCCCTGGCCTTCAACCGGCCCGGGGCGGGCCCGGGCGGCTGAAGCCCGGGATGCCCGACCTCCTGTGCGGCGTCACAATGAGGCTTACCCGGTGTGCGTAGCGGATTGGAGACGTCCGTGAAGGACCTCAAGTTTGAGCAGAAGAGCTCCCTTTCCCGCCTTGAGGTCGCCGACCAGCTCTCCGCACTTGCGGAGGCGCTGCGCCACGGCGGCAATGCCGAACTGGAACTCGGCCCCGGGAAGATGAGCCTGCGCGTCCCCGATGAGCTCCGCACCGAGATCGAGGTCGAGATCGGCGACGGGGAGATCGAGATGGAGATCGAACTCAAGTGGCCCACCGCGCAGGCCGGGGCCGCGTGACAGCGCCCCCGGAAGGCGGTGGCCCGGAGGGCGGACCCCCGGAGCGGGAGGCGGGCCAGGAGGACTACACCGGCGCCGTCTACGGCTCCCTCCTCGCCGCCTCCGTGGTGGTCGGCGCCGGAACGCTCGGCAAGTACCCGCGGCTGGAACTCGTCGCGCTGCTCCTCGGCACCGGGGTGGTGTTCTGGGCCGCGCACGTCTTCTCCCGCCTCTTCGGGGCCCGCATGGTGAACCGGCTGAGCTGGGACGTGATCCGCAGCACGTCCAAGGAGGAGCGCCCGATCATCAAGGCGGCCGTCCCCCCTGCCGTTGCCGCGGCCGTCGCCCCGCTGTTCGGCCTGGGCGCCACGGGCATCGCCTGGCTGGCGCTCGCGGTCGCCCTGATCGGACAGGTCGGCTGGGCCACCCTGGCCGCCAGCCGCGCCGGCGCCTCACGCCGGCTGATGATCCTGGCCGGCTTGATCAACCTGTTCCTCGGGCTGCTCATCGTGCTGCTCAAGGTCGGCCTTCAGCACTGAAGCCGCCGACGAAGTCGAAGCCACTTCCCCGGCTACGTCCCCATCCCCCCGTACTCCGCCAGCGCCGCGCGCAGCCGTCCGACGCCCTCGGTGATCTCGGCCGGCGTGTGCGTCGTGAAGTTCAGGCGCAGGGTGCGGGGGTCCGGGGCGGTGGCGTAGAAGGGGGCGCCGGGGACGAAGGCGACGCCGTGGGCGACGGCCGTCTTGAGGAGGTCCGTCGCGTCGTGGTCCTCCGGCAGGCGGGCCCACAGGAACATGCCGCCCGCGGGCAGGTTCCACGCGCAGTCGGCCGGCAGGTTCCGGCTCAGGGCGCTCTGCAGGGCGTCGCGGCGCGCGCGGTAGGCCGTCCGGACCGTGGCTATGTGCGCGTCGAGGTCCACCGCCGCGAGGTAGTGCGCCGCGGCCAGCTGGTCCACCGTGGAGGTGTGGAGGTCAGCCGCCTGCTTCGCGACGACCGCGGCCCGCCGCAGTGC
The DNA here is from genome assembly GCF_036178145.1 of Streptomyces sp. NBC_00273. Lineage (NCBI taxonomy): Bacteria > Bacillati > Actinomycetota > Actinomycetes > Kitasatosporales > Streptomycetaceae > Streptomyces > Streptomyces sp. NBC_00273. The sequence goes on from NZ_CP108067.1 coordinate 5,742,123, forward strand.
CGCCGGGGCCCGGAGCCAGCCCAGCCGCAGTCCGGGGGCCATGACCTTCGAGAAGCTGCCGAGCAGGGCCGTACGGTCTTCCGCCCCCGGGTGCGCGGCGAGCCACGGGACGGCGGGGCCCTCGTAGCGGAGTTCCCCGTACGGGTCGTCCTCCACCAGCCACAGCCCCAGCCGGGCCGCGGTCTGTGCGACCGCTGCCCGGCGGGCGGCCGGGAGGGTGCGTCCCGTCGGGTTCTGGAAGGTGGGGACGGTGTACAGCAGCTTCGGCCGCTCGCGCGCGACGATGTCGGCCAGCGCGTCCGGGAGGATGCCCTCCGCGTCGCAGGGCACGGCCACCACCCGGGCCCCCGCCAGGCCGAAGCACTGGAGGGCCGCCAGGTAGGTGGGGTTCTCGACCAGCACCACGTCGCCGGGTTCGATCAGGGTGGCGGCGATGAGGGTCAGGGCCTGCTGGGAGCCCGAGGTGACGAGTACGTCGTCCGGGCCGGTCGGCAGCCCGCGCGCGGTCGCCCGGGCGGCGACGGCCTCGCGGAGTTCCGGGGCGCCCTCGGTGGTCGAGTACTGGAGCGCGCGCCGCGCGGACACCGCGAAGGCGGCGTCGTACGCGGCCCGCAGGCCCTCGGTGTCGAAGAGTTCGGGCGCGGGGAGGCCGCCGGCGAGGGAGATGATCCCGGGGCGTTCGGTGAGCGCGAGGATCTCGCGTACGGGGGACCCTTCCACGGAGGCGGCGCGGGCGGCGAACGCGGGCGGCGGCACGGTGGCGGGTGCGGTCGCGGGCACGGAGGCAGGCGCGGTCGCGGGCACGGAGGCAGGCGCGGTCGCGGGCACGGAGGCAGGCGCGGTCGCGGGCACGGAGGCAGGAACGGTCGCAGGCACGGGCAGCTCCTTCAGGAGGCGGGTGCGCGCATCGTAGCGAGGGAAGTTGTAGACAGCATCTACATATCAGGTGGTGGACCGGCCGCCGGGTACCTCCGCCCCCTCCCCATCTGATGCTGCATCAGATAGACCGGTTCCATGACGACAGGAGAGCAGGACCCGCAGCAGGACCCGCAGCAGGACACCCGCGTCGAGGACTACGCCGAGCTCGCGGCCGTCGGCCCCTACGGCGTCCGCCCCGGCCATGCGCTGATCACCATGGTGGAACCGCACCCGGGCCACGAGTACGCGTACAACCGTTGGTACGAGGACGACCACTACTACGCCGGCGCCATGGCCATGCCCTGGATGTACGCGGGCCGCCGCTGGGTGGCCACCCGCGAGCTACAGGAGCTGCGCTACCCGGAGAAGTCGGCCGTCGCCCAACCCGTCACCGCCGGCTGCTACATATCGACGTACTGGGTCACTCAGGGCCGCTACGACGAGCACATGAAGTGGACCGTCGGCATCAACAAGCGCCTGAACCGGGACGGTCGGGTCTACCAGGACCGCACCCACGTCTTCACGTCCTTCCAGGACCACGTGGCCACCGTCTACCGCGACGGCGCCGCCGGCCCGCGGGACTTCCACGCCCTGGACCACCCGTACGAGGGCCTCGTCGTCCAGGTCGTCGACGCCGACGGGCCCGAGCAGCGGGCCGAGTTGCTGGAGTGGCTGCGCTCGCGCGCCCTGCCGAAGCGGCTGCACGGCGGTCCGGCCGCGATGGTGACGGTCTTCCGGCCCACGCCGCTGCCGGGTGACCGGATGACGTACGTCAAGCAGGTGGAGGGGGTCGACACCCGCCTCACGCTGCTGTGGTTCCTCCAGGAGGACCCCCGGACCTGCTGGGACCGCTTCCGAGGGCTGGACGCGGAGGTCGCGGAGGCGGGGCTGGGGCGGGTGGAGCTGGTGGCGCCGTTCATTCCGACGGTCCCGGGGACCGACCGTTACGTCGACCAGCTGCGCTGAGCGGCCCGTCGGCCCCGGGCATGGCCGAGCCCCCTCGGCCAAGACGGCGGGTCGGACGAGAGGGCTCCAGTCAGTGATGCAGGTGATGCAGGTGGTGCTGGTAAGACGGGTGGTGCGGGTGGTGCAGCAGCCGGGCCCGCTGGTGCTGGACGCGGGGGCCGAACGGTAGCGACGGCGAAGGCGGTTGGGACGCGCCGTGATGTTCAGGCGAGGCGTCCCAGCCGGCCCTCGGTGACGTCGGCGACGAACGAGGTCCAGGAGCCGGGGGTGAAGGTGAGGGACGGTCCGTCCTGCGCCTTCGAGTCGCGGACGGCGATGGCCTCCATGACAGGGGACTTGACCTCGACGCAGGCGCCGTTGGCGGAGTAGGAGGACTTGATCCAGTTGGTCGTGGCGCCCTGGCGAATAGCCATGTTTCTCTCCGGTGAGCGAGTAGTTCCGGTGGTTCCGATGTCCTGTCGGCCAATCTTCCGGCTGACCTGATCGACGCTACCGGCAGCTCCTGACGGGTGAAGCGAGCATTCACCCGACCGGGTGGCATATTCCATTCAAGCCTTCTGTGGCTGGGGAGTGACGGTGTACGGTGCCGACCCACCTGTCACGCGCACGGTGGATACCGGCCGTATCCCGCCCTTAAGCGCCCTTGTCGGCATATTCGTTGATGATCCCCGAGATGAAGTCGCGGGTCTGGTCGACATTGAGCGCCTGTGCGCGCAGGTGCTCGTACATCACGCTGTACTTCTGGACGTCGTTGGCCTTCTCCAGGTACAGGTCGCTCGTCACGCCCTCGATGTAGACGACGGTCGAATCGGACGCGTCCGGGAACTCCAGGATCGCGTACTGGCCGTTCACGCCGGGGTGCGCGCCCAGCTCGAAGGGCATCACCTGCACCGTGACGTGGGGCTGCTCCGACTGCTCTATCAAGTATTCGAGCTGCCTGATCATCAGCTGGGCGTCGCCCACGCGCCGGCGCAGCGCGGCCTCGTCGATCACCGCCCACAGGCGCAGCGGACCGAGGTCGGGGTTGTTGTTGTCCGTCTCGGAGAGCCGCTTCTGGCGGTGCATCCGGACCTGGACGCGCTTGTCGACGTCGGCCGGGGCGGTCTCCGGCCACGCGCCACGGACGAGCGACTGTGCGTACTCCGTCGTCTGGAGCAGCCCCGGGATCACCAGGGGCTCGTAGGTACGAAGGCTGGCGGCGTCCGTCTCCAGGCCGATGTAGACGCTGTACGGGATGTCGCCGAAGGCGTGCCACCAGCCCTGCTGGCGGGAATCCTTGGCCATCTGCATGAGCGAGTCGATGAGGCGGCGGTCCTCGACCTCGTAGACGTCGCACAGGTCGCGGACGTCGCGCTGACTGATGGATCGGCGGCCGTTCTCCAGTCGGCTGATCTTCGACTGGGAGACGAGCAGGCGCTCGGCGACCTGTTCGGCCGTCATGCCCTTGTCCTCGCGGAGCTTGCGCAACTCCATGCCCAGTCGGCGGCGTCGGACGGTGGGATTGACATTGGACGCCACGTGAACGGCACCTCCGCCTTCTTCTGTCGTTGCATCTGTCTCTCTGCGTATCTGGTCTTGAGCAGACTGCCACCGAAGCGGGCGGCGCCGCTGGGGAACGGCCCGGAAACACAGACGCGCGGGGCGGCGGGGTCGGCGAACCGGCCCCGCCACCCCGCGCGCTGGCGGCACCCGAACCGACCGGGTCCTCGCGGACGGTCGGCCTGGGCGGTGGCGTTGCAATGGTCGTGCGATGAAGCGGGTGGAACGGGTGATCGGGTGGATCGGGGGTGGAACAGGGGTGGAACGGGGTGGATCAGTGCGCGGCCGCGCGGGCCATCGCGCCCGTCCGGCGCGGCTGCAGCGGAACGCTGCTCGCCGTGGCCCGGGCCGGCGGTGCGGGTGCGCGGTCACGGCGTGGCTGTGCGGCCACACCGTTCTGGACGTCCATCACGGCATGCGCCACGAGTCCGCCCATCGGGTCGTGCCGGATCAGGTCCCGCAGTCGGGACCTGGACGACCGACCCTCGTTGCCGGGGTACAGGTGCTTGCCGAGTCCGACCGCGTGGGCCAGTGCGGCGAGCGCCGCGGTCCGCGGGTCCGGCGGTACGCCGGTGCGGATCGCACTGTCGAGCCGGGCTCGGATCTCCCGGCTGATCTCCGTGTCCGTCGCCTGGTAGCGAGTCGTCGGAAGCACTCCGCACATCTGTCCCGCGACGGCATGGACCATGCCGCAGCGCTCCAGATGAGCGAGGTAAATCTGACGGAGCCCCAGTCGGGGTCCGCCGATCCAGTGGACGGCCCGTACCGGGCTGCCGCGCCTGCGCAGCAGTTCCAGTGCGGAGTCCAGAGTCGGATCTCCTGTCGGCCGTGGCATCACCACGGCGATACGATCCCCATCAGGGGCTATCCGTCCTGCCAGAGCCAGCTCCACTAGCTGTGCCCCGGCCAGGCCGAGGTCGAGCGACTGCGGCTGCGCCGTGGTACCCGTGGCCGGGTCCAAGGCGAGCAGCAGAAGCTCCTCCGGAATTGTTCTGCGGCTCCTGCCCATCCATGCCTCCCCGCGTGGATGAGTGACAGGGTGACGCCTCTCACATTCATCTGTCGAGAGCGCGTGGCCGCTTTGTGGGGGAACCCGCAGCTATGTCGTTCTCGTCTCGCACGGGGGCGATGCTCCCGAGACGGGACACTGTTAGACATTCGGACAGCCGGACGTGGCGGCGATGGAGGAGGAACGGTGGCGGGCGAGTCCCCCGACAAGTCGGTAGATGCAGGAGCGCCGGGGGCGGCGGAGTCGTCCGCGGAGCGTGATCCGAGGCTGTCCGTGTTCCGGCCGCGCGATCCCGAGAGCGGCGCGGCCGCCCGTGCCGGTGTCGACGTCGACGTCGATGTCCAGGCCGATGCGGATGCGGATGCCGAGGTCGGCGCCGGAGCCGAGTCCGGGTCTGTAGGCCAGCCCGGGTCCGGGGCCAAGTCCGGAGCCGAGTCCGGGGCCGGAGTCGAGTCCGAGTCCGGTCCCGGGTCTGGGGCCGAGTCCGGGGGCGGGGCCAAGTCCGGGTCCGGGGCCAAGTCTGGGGCCGAGTCCGGGGTCGCAGTCGAGTCCGAGTCCGGTTCCGGGTCTGGGGCCGAGTCCGGGGGCGGGGCCAAGTCCGGGGCCGGGGCCAAGTCTGGAGCCGAGTCCGGGTCCGGGGCTCAGTCCGGGGCCGGCGAGCGGGACCCGCTGCGGGATGCCGTGGCGGCATGGGTCGCCTCCGCCGACGACGCCGATGACGATGCCACCGACGCTGCCGCAACGGGCGAAGCTGAAGGTTCCGGTTCGGCGGACGACGAGGCGAGCGCGGACGAGCCCGACGCCGTCGGGTCCGGCACGCCGGATGCCGATGCGGAAGTGCCGGAGTCCGATCCCGACCCCGAATCCGATTCCGTTTCCAAGGCCTCCGCTGCCCCCGCTGCTTCCACTCCGGTCGTCGAGTCGAAGCCCGCGGCCCAGCAGCCGAAGGCGGAGGAGCCCGCGGACAGCGAGCGCACCGCCGTCTTCCGTGCCTTCCAGCCCGCCAAGCCGAAGCCCGCAGTCGAGCAGCCGAAGGCCGAAGAGCCCGCGGACAGTGAGCGCACTGCCGTGTTCCGCGCCTTCAAGGCCGATTCCGTTTCGGCTCCTGCCGCGGAGCCGTCGAAGCCCGCGGCCGTGAAGCCGGTCGTCGACGAGCCCGCGGACAGTGAGCGCACCGCGGTGTTCCGTGCCGTGAAGCCCGCCTCCGCTTCTGCTCCTGCTCCGGCCGCTGAGCCGAAGCCGGCCGCAGCGCCCGAGAAGCCCGCGGACAGCGAGCGCACCGCCGTCTTCCGCGTCCCGAAGGTGGACGCGGCCGAGGCGGCGGCCCCGAAGCCGGCCCCCGCCAAGCCCGCTGCCGCGAGGCCGACCCTGGCCAAGCAGACCGCGGCCGAGCCCGCCACCAAGCCGGCCGAGGCCAAGCCCGCGGCTGCCAAGCCCGCCGAGGCCAAGCCCGCGGCCGAGACGCCCAAGGGCAGCACCTTCGTGCCGCTGCGTCCGGAGGGCACCGCGCCCACGTCCGCGCCCGCGCCGGCGCCCACGTCCGCGCCCTCGGCCGGGCAGCGGCCGAAGGTTCCGGTGCCGCCCGCCGTCGCGCGGCTCGACCACTCCGAGCGGACCACGCAGCAGCCGCTGCCGCCCAAGCCGCCGCTCGACATGCTGGCGGACCTCACGAACAACCCGCCCCCGCCGCCGAGCCCGATGCGCACCGCCATCCGGCGGGTCAAGATCTACGCGCCGCTCGTCGCGCTCCTGGTGGTCATCCTGGCCGTCGTGCAGCTGGTGCGCCCGCTGCCGGAGCCAAAGCTCGTCATGACCGGCAAGTCCTCGTACACCTTCGAGGGTGCCAAGCCCCAGCTGCCGTGGCCCTCCGAGGGACAGGCGTACATGGCGGCCGCCGGTCTCGGCACGCTCGGCCAGTCCGGCGAGCAGAAGCCCGTGCCGATCGCGAGCGTCACCAAGTCGATGACGGCGTACATCATCCTGCGCGACCACCCCATCAAGAAGGGTGAGCAGGGCGCGATGATCGACGTCGACAAGACGGCCGAGACCGAGGGCAAGAAGAACAACTCGACCGACAACGAGTCCACCCTCGACACGGTCAAGGAGGGCGACAAGATCTCGGAGTACGACGCGATCGCCGCCCTCATGATCCCGTCGGCCAACAACATCGCGCGGCTGCTCGCGCGCTGGGACTCCGGTTCGCAGGAGGCGTTCGTCAAGAAGATGAACGACACCGCCAAGGAACTCGGCATGACCAACACGACGTACACGGACCCCTCGGGTCTGGACGCGACCACGGTCAGCACCGCCGAGGACCAGGTGAAGCTGGGCCTGAAGCTGGTCGAGATCGAGACGCTGCTCGACATCACCAAGAAGCCCAACTGGGTCGACCCGTCCGGCAAGAACTGGCGGAACTGGAACGGCCTCACCGGACCCACCGGCGCGCTCGGCATCAAGACCGGTACGACGACGAAGGCGGGCGGAAACCTGCTCTTCGCCGCCCAGAAGAAGGTCGGCAACACCAACCAGCTGATCGTCGGAGCCGTCCTCGGCCAGCACAAGCCGGCGATCATCGACACCGTGCTCGCCGCGAGCAAGGAGCTGATGCTCGCCACCCAGAAGGCACTCGACGGCGCGACCGCCGTGAAGAAGGGCCAGGTCGTGGGCTACGTCGACGACGGTCTCGGCGGCCGGACGCCGGTGGTGGCCACCGCAGACGTGCAGGCGGTCGGCTGGGCCTCGCTGACCGTGGACATCAAGCTCGCGGACGGCGGGGGCAAGCTGCCGCAGACCGCGAAGGCCGGCACCGAGGTCGGCGTGCTGACCGTCGGCGAGGGTGCCAGCCAGGTCAAGGTGCCGGTGGCGCTGAAGTCCGACCTGGCCGCGCCGGGGATCGGCAGCAAGCTGACGCGCGTCGGCTGACATCCGGTGAGAGCGTGGATCCGGCGCCCCGGGCAACCCCGGGGCGCCGGGCCGCGTCTAGGCCCCAGGGAAGTTCGTGGACTCATGGGTTGGGGAGTGCGGCAGTGACGACCGCTGAGCAGCAGGGCCGGCGCCCGGAAGCCATCCCGCCGGCCGACGGCGACGGCGCTGCTCCGGCGGTGTCCGCGATCGCCGTGGTCGCCGGGTCCGCCACGCCCGCCGGGTCCGCCGCGCCTTCCACGCCCGGAGGCGCACGGCCGCCCCGCGGCCGGCTCGGCGCCGTTCTCGACGGTGCCCGGCGCCACCCGGTGGTCGTCGCCACCGTCCTCGCCGGGCTGCTGCACGTCGTCTGGTTCTTCAGCTTCGCCAACAGCGGCGGCGACCTGGCCGCGCAGGACGCCTGGGCCGAGTTCGTCGGCCGCCATCCCGACTCGGCGTACAACCTCGCCTGGTACGGCGGCATGCACCCCGTCTCGTACAGCGTGGTCTCGCCGTACCTTATGCACATGCTCGGCGTCCGGACCACGATGATGATCGCCGGCACCGTCTCGGCCGGGCTCCTCGCGCTGATCCTGACCCGCTGCCGCGGGGCCGTGCGCGAGCCCCTGTGGCCCGCCCTGGCCGGGGTTTACGGCCTGCTCTGCAATGCCCTCTCGGGCCGCGTCACCTTCGGCCTCGGCGTGATGTTCGCGCTCGGCGCCGTGGCCGCCGTCTTCTGCTGGCCCCGCAAATGGGCCGAGCGGCGCTGGGCCAAGGCCGCGGTGGCGGCCCCGCTGGCCGGCCTCGCGACCGCCGCCAGCCCCGTCGCCGGGCTCTTCCTCGGGGTGATCGCGGCCGCGCTGTTCCTGAGCGGGCGGCGCCCGGGCGCGTACGCGCTGGGGCTGGCCCCGGTGGCCGTGGTGGGGCTGTCGGCGTGGCTGTTCCCCTTCTCCGGGACGCAGCCGATGAAGATCGGATCGGCCGGGCTGCCGTTCCTGTTCGGGCTGCTGATCCTGTTCCTCGTACCGAGGCGGTGGAAGACCGTCCGGATCGCCTCGGCCGTCTACGCCCTCGGCGTCTTCCTCACCTGGGCGATCGACTCCCAGGTCGGCTCGAACGTCACCCGCCTGGTGATGCTGTTCGGCGGGGTCGCGCTGCTCGCGGCCCTCCCGTACGAATCCCCCGGCTACCGCCGGGAGGTGCCCCCAGCACGCTCGCGGCGCTGGTACGCGGTCCTGTTGGCCTTCGTCGGGCTGAACGCCTGGATCACCACCAACAGCGTCACCGACATCGTCCGCACCACCCCGCTGGCCGCCTGGAGCCGGGAGCTGGCCCCGCTCGTCGACCAGCTGCAGAAGGCCGGCGCCGACCGCGGCCGGGTCGAGGTGGTCCCGGCCAGCAGCCACCGCGAGTCCTCCGCCTTCCCCTCGTACGTGAACCTCGCGCGCGGCTGGAACCGGCAGGCCGACCTGGAGCGCAACCCGCTCTTCTACGACGACACCCTCACCGCCGACAGCTACCGGGCCTGGCTGGAGCGCTGGGCCGTGCACTACGTGGTGCTGCCCGCCGACAAACCCGACTCGGGCGGCGAGGAAGAGGCGAAGCTGGTGCGCGGGGGGCTCCCGTACCTCCAGCAGGTGTGGGGCGACGCGAACTGGCTGCTCTTCAAGGTCCAGGAGCCCACCGACCTGGTCGCCGGACCGGCGACCGTGGTGCGGGCGAGCGCCGACCAGCTGGTCGTCGACGTGAAGCAGCCCGGACGGGTGCTGGTGCGGATCCCGCACTCGCCGTGGCTGGGGCTGGTGGACGCGACGGGCAAGCCCGTACCGCCGCCGCAGGAGACCTTCGCTTCGAAGGCGCGGGGCGGGAGCGGGGACGGCGGCGCGCTGCGCAAGCAGTACGCGAACACGGCGGGATGCCTCTTCAAGGCAGCTCCGGACGAGACCGGGGACGTGTGGACGGAGCTGCTGGCACCGGCGCCGGGGGAGTACCGGGTGGCGGCGAAGTACCAGCTGCCGCGGGGGACGCCCTGCCCGGAGGACCTGGTGCACCAGACGCTCGGCCAGCCGAAGCGTCCGGCTCCGCCGCGCCCCTGATCGCGCCCTGATCGCGCCCTGATCGGGCTCTCGCTCGGGCTCTTGATCGGAATTCTTTGCACATCGGTCCGGGTGCGTTGGTCCGTATATGTGCATACGATCCCAGTAGTCCGATTGGGTGCTTCCCGAAGGAGTTGACGACGGGATGAACAAAGAGCAGAAGCGGGATGTCCGGGCGGCCATCGCGAGGGCGCAGGATCAGGCGCAACCGCCGCGCGCTCCGGGACACGGCTTCAGCGGTCCGGTACGGAGCAAGGTCAAGGGCGGACTGCACACGAAGGCCGCGCTCAAGCGGGCCGGCACTCCGCAGGGCGACCGCATCGGCGAACGCAGCAGTGGTCTGAGCTGACCGTGATGGCACAGCCCTTCCGGCCGGGCCGGAAGGGCTTCGTGCGCCCCGAGCCGCCGCCGTGTGCCGGCGCAGCGGTCCGGTGCGGGGGTTCGGTGCAGGGGTCCGGTGCAGTGGTCCGCCCGGCGATCCGTCGCGATCCGTCGCGATCCGGCCGGAGCCGGTGCGATCCGGCCGGATACAGCCGCTCACCCTCCGGGGCTCGCGCATTACCGTGACGTGACCATGAACGACACGCAGCGCGACGAGCGGTCGCGGCCGCCCCTGCGGCTGCCCGCCTGGACCTCGACCCTGACCTGGAAGGCCACGGTCTTCATCACCCTCATGTGCTGCGGACTCGCGGCACTGCTGGGCTGCCTCGTGCACGGCGCCATGACCCGCCAGACCGTGGGCGCGGCCCGCGAGAAGGCGCTGACCCGGCTGGAACGGACCATCGAGGCCTACGAGACCGGCGGGCGCATGCCGCGCGGCGAAGGCATCGACCCGGCGGGCCTGCCCCCGGAGCTGCGCGCCCTGGCGGTCGGCGGCAAGCGCGGCACGGCCGTCGGCAGGCACCGGGGCCGGCCCGTGATGTGGGCGGCCGGGCCCGCCGCCCACGGCGTTGCGATAGCCGCCTCCGTGGACTTCCGCGCGAGCGAGCGGACCATCGTCGAACTGGACCGGGCCATCCTCGGCTCCTCGGGACTCGCCATCGGGGTGACCCTCCTCATCGGCGCGTTCGTCGTCACCCGGATCACCCGGCGGCTGCACCTGACCGCGCAGGTGGCCCGCCGGATCAGCGCCGGCGACCTCGACGCGCGCGTCGACGACAGCACGCGCAGCAAGGACGAGGTGGCGGCGGTCTCCCGGGCCCTGGACACCATGGCCTCCTCGCTCCAGGGCAAGCTCGAAGCGGAACAGCGGTTCACGGCGGACGTCGCCCACGAGCTCCGCACCCCGCTGACCGGCCTGAACGCAGCCGCCGAGCTCCTGCCACCGGGCCGTCCGGCCGAGCTCGTACGGGACCGGGTGCGGGCGATGCGCTCGCTGACCGAGGACCTCCTGGAGATCTCCCGGCTGGAGACGCGCGGCGAACGCCTGGAGCTGGACGCGCACGACCTGGCCGACCTGGCGGCGCGCGCGATCCGTGCCTCGGGCACCGACACGGCCCTGGAGGTGCGCGGGGCGGCGGGCGGGGCGCGCGAGGTGCGCGGCTCGCGCGGATCCCTGCGGGTGGACACGGACCGGCGGCGCCTGGAGCGGATCCTGGGCAACCTCGTGGCCAACGCGCACAGCCACGGCGCGGCCCCGGTCACGCTCACGGTCGACGGCCGGACCCTGACCGTGACGGACTCGGGCCCCGGCTATCCGGAGTACGTGCTGACCAACGGGCCGCAGCGGTTCCGTACGGAGGGCACGAACAAGGGCCACGGGCTGGGCCTGACCATCGCGGCCGGCCAGGCCCGGGTCCTCGGCGCCACCCTCACCTTCCGCAACCGGGAGGCGGGCGGCGCCGAGGCCCGCGTCACGCTTCCAGGGCCCGCAGGACAGGGAGCAACTGCGCCTCCTCGCCGTCGAGATGGGCTTCCAGCTCCCGGCTCATCCGCTCCACCCGCTCGCTGAATCCGACGCCGGGCGCGTCCAGGGCGCGTACCAACTCCTCCTGGAGCCGGGCGATGGCGCGGTGCTCGGCGCCCACCCGGCGGAAGAACTCCCGCATGTGCGGATGCTGTTGCTCCAGGTACGGGAAGAGGCCGGCGTCCTCGCTCCGGTGGTGGAACTCCAGCGAATGGCAGAACGCGAGGCAGTGCTGGCGCAGTTGCAGCCCGAGCGAAGCCGCCCCGGCGCCCCGCGGCTCCTCGCGCGCGAGTTCCCGTACGAGGGCCAGCTGCGCCCGCAGCCAGCCGTGCACGTCGAGCAGCTTCCCGGCGATCCCGCCCTCCCGGGCCGGGACCTCGTGCGTGCGCTGGAGCGCGACGACGGGGATCACCCGCCGGGTGCGCGCCTGGTACTCCCCGTACCCGGGCTCCGCACGGACGATCCGCGCGAACAGCTCGTCCCGCCGCGCCCCTTGGGCGGGGACGGCGACGGCCTCGTACGTGTCCCTCCCGGTCTCGACCTCCACGAGGGGCCGCGCGAGCAGGTTGTGGTACCAGGCGGGATGCCGGTCGGCCCCGGCGGCGGACGCGACGACGAACAGCTCTTTGCCGCCGTCCCCGCCGCCGTCCTCGCGGGCGAACCCGAGCGGAACGGTGTGCGGCTTCGCGGACCTGGCGCCGGTGGTGGTGAGCAGGATCAGCTCGGAACCTTCGAAGGGCCCGCCGACCTGGCCGGCGTTCGCCCTGAACTCTTCGATGATGGTGCGATTGAACGATGACACGGAGTGCGTGTTCCTCACGGTGTGTGTGCGTGCGACGGCAGCGAAACAACCGAGGGAGATCACCCGTAGCCGGTGGCGTACATGCCCATGGGCCCGGTCCTTCAACAACAGGTGCCTGCCCAACCACCGCCCGGCCCACATCTCAGTAGGCGGCGTCACGCGACACGTGCGCCATGTAACCACAACGCGAAGGGGCCCCGCGATCGATATCGACCGCGGGGCCCCGTCCGTGCCCTCGGCAGGATTCGAACCTGCGACACCGGCTTTAGGAGAGCCGTGCTCTATCCCCTGAGCTACGAAGGCGGGGGCTCGTCGCGAACCTTGTCGGAAACCCCGCTGGGGCCGCCCGACTCGGACGGACGAACGTCCTGGTCAGCTTGCGTGCGTATGCGGAGCGGGCAGCGTCCTCGCGGACACTTTCCCGGGCACGCGCCTGGTAGCCGACTGACCGCTGACAGCCTAGCGGATCAGGCTGGCCGAGGTCGCCTCGATTCGCGTGCGCCTCGGGCGCGTCCATCTCGGGCCCTGTGACCTGCGCGTTTCGGTGATGTCGGGTGCGGGGTGGCTCTGATCGTCTGTGAGTCCGGGACGAGGAGGGCTCCGGCCGCGAGCCCGGTCACCTTGGAGATCTCGGCCCTGTGGTCCGCTGCGTCGGCGTTGGCTCCGGTACGTCCGGAGCCGCAGTACCCGATTCGCGACGCCTCCTCCTCGGCCAGCCGATGGAGTCCAACTCGGCGACCAACTCCTGCGCCTCGACGAGGTGATCGGTCACCGGAAGGGCGAACTCGGGAGGTTCCGGAGGGACTGCAGCCCATCCGCCCCGGTATTGCAGCCGTATCACCAGCCAAGCACACCGGGTTCGCCCTGCAGAGCTACGGCGTCAACCCCTACGGCCGAGATCGCGAGTGTGTCGGCGCAGTCCACCGCAGACGTCCTTGCTACTGTCCACTTCACCTAAATCGCCCGTAAGGGAATTATTGGCGCCTACCGGTGGCCGAGAGGAAAAAGACGGACTATGAATGATTTTTCCCGTCGCAAACTACTCAAGGCGACCGCGGTCGCCGGTGCCGGCGCGGTCGTCGCGCAAGGCGTCACGACCGCGGAGGCCCACGGTGCGAGCGCCGTGAGCGAGCCCCCCAAGCACACGAAGTGCCCGCCGGCGAAGCTGACCGGCCGCATCGTCCGCCCCGACAACGCCGGGTACACGGAAGCCCGCCTCGGCTGGGACCAGCTCTTCTCCCACTACCCGCTGGTCATCGTCTTCGCCCAGAACACCCAGGACGTGGTCAACGCCCTGACGTGGTCCCGGCAGAACGACGTCGCGGTACGGGTCCGGAGCGGCCGCCACAGCCTTGAGGGCTGGTCGAACGTCGACAACGGTCTCGTGATCGACATCAGCGAGCTGAAGTCGGTCCACATCGACAGCGCCGCCCGTATCGCGACGGTCGGCGCCGGACTCAGCCAGCTGGAAGCGGTGACCACGCTCGCGGAGCAGAACTTCGCGGTGACGACGGGGACCGAAGGCACCGTGGGCCTGTCCGGGGCGACGCTCGGCGGTGGCTTCGGCTTCCTCACCCGCTGGCTCGGCATGGCCTGCGACAGCCTGATCGGTGCGGAGATCGTGGTTGCGGAAGGCGACGAGTGCGCCAAGGTGGTCAAGGTCGACCTGCGCCACAACGGGGACCTGCTCTGGGCGCTGCGCGGAGCGGGCAACGGCAACTTCGGGATCGTCACCTCACTCACCTACAAAGTGGCCCCGCTGAAGAGCGTCACGTACGTACAGGCCACCTGGGACGGAATCGGCGACCTGCGCAGGCTCTTCGACACCTATCAGCGCACTGCGCCGTACCTCGACGACCGCCTCGGCACCCAGCTCGAAATCCACCGGAACCAGATCTTCCTGTTCGGGGTCCTCGCGGAAGGAACGCCCGCGGAGGCGAAGAAGCTGCTGGACCCGCTCCTGTCGATCGACAGCCCGCAAGTGACGGTGCAGGTGGGGAACTGGGGCGACGTGTATGCCGGCTTCCAGATCCCGACCGCGGACGAACCCGCGAACTGGAAGTTCTACTCCCAGTTCACCAGAAAGCCGTTCCCGAGCAAGGCGATCGATGTGATCGTCTCGTTCATGCAGAACGCGCCCACGGACGACAGCAACTTCTTCGCGCAGGCGTTCGGCGGGGCGGTCAGGAAGACCCCCCGTGGCGGCGCCGCGTTCCCGCACCGCGACGCGCTCTTCTACTCCGAGCCCGGTGCCGGCTGGGGCACCCGCTCCGACGAGCCGGGCGTCTGCGACCCGCTCACCCCGCAGGCCCAGGCCTGGATCGCCGAATTCAGCCTGGCCCTGCGCCCCTACGTGGACGGCGCCTACGTCAACGTGCCGAACGTGGGCATGCAGGACTGGGAGACCGCCTACTGGGGATCCAACTTCGACCGACTGCGCACGATCAAGGCGGAGTACGACCCGCACAACGTCTTCAAGTACGAGCAGAGCATTCCGCCCGCGTCCTGACGCACGAGCAGGGCCTGCGCCCCCTCCCCGGACCGGTGAGGGGGCGCAGTCGCGTCGCGACGGCCTCCGCCGGGTGGTGAACGGGTCCCCACGGCGGCAGCGGCGTGCGCTTGGGAAGTTGCGTCCGTTCGTGGGCCAGTTGGTGCACTGCCCACCAGTCGCGACCGCGATCGGATGAGCATTTCCACGTACATACCGATGAACACAAGAGCGTCGCCATATCGGCGCGGTTCACTCAAATATTGATATTTCCGACATTAACCTTTCACCGTTGATCAGCGACGTCGAAAGGAACGCCGTGCCCCTCATGCCCAACCATGGCCGTCAGTCGGCCGCGAAGTCCGCGCTCCCGCGCTCGAAGTTCCGCGCCGGCAGGCGCCTGGGACGGCTCCGGGCCGTCGTCGTGGCCGGTGCCCTGCTCGCCGGGCTGAGTCCGGTGGCGGCCGCTGCGCCGCAGGCCGCCGCCGGGCCGGAGCGCAAGGGCGATCCGACGCAGTACTGGAACAAGGTCCTGCTCCAGACGTTCCGCAATGCGCGGGGCTCGGACGCCTCGCCCGGCAAACTCTCCCGATCCGGGGCCATGGTCTTCGCGGCGATCTACAACGCCGAGAGCGCCTACCAGAACACGTACGGAACCATGAAGTACGAGCCGTACCTCAACCGGCCGCTCAAGTACGCCACCGACTCGTCGAAGCCGCGCGCGGACGAAGAGGAGCGGCTGATCGACCGCACGGCGTACCGGATGCTCTCCGAGCTGTACCCGGGCGACCGGGCCTTCATCGACGCCCGGTACGAGGCCCGGACCGGCCGCTCCCCCCACGCCCACGACCCCCTCGACCGGCTTGTGGTCGACCGCGTGGTGAGACAGATCAACAAGGCGCGGGCGCACGACGGTTCGGACAACACGGAGCTCTACGACGGCGACACCACCACACCCGGAGCCTGGCGGCCGACGGGCGAAGAGGCGACGGCTGACGAAGGGGCCTGCCAGGAGCCCGGCGACGCCGTGACCCCGAACTGGGGCAAGGTGAAGCCGTTCGTGCTCCGCTCCGGTTCGCAGTTCCGGCCTCCCAGCCTGCGTGGGTTCACTTCCTACGACAAGATGGTGAACAGCCCGGAGTACGCGCGCCAGGTCGACGAGGTGCGACGCGTGGGTGCCGCCGACTCCACCGAGCGCACCCGCGAACAGACGGTCATCGGCTGGTTCTGGGACCACGACCTGAACGGCACCTACCACCCCCCAGGACAGCTGCTGCAGCTGACCGGGACGGTCGCCAAGAAGTTCGAGCTCGACACGTACGAGACGACCCGCTTGTTCGCACTGTCGGCGCTGACCCTCGCGGATGCCGGGATCGCGGCCTGGGACAGCAAGTTCGACGGGCCAATCAACGAATGGCGTCCGGTGTCCGCGATCCAGGCGCTGGGCGGAGAGAACGCGAACTGGCAGCCCTTCAGCGCGGACCGGGCGGGAAGGCCGTGGACCCCCTGCTTCATCGCCTGGACCTCCGGGCACGCCAACTTCACCGGTGCGTGGGCAGCCGCGATGCAGAACTTCTTCGGCCGTGACGACGCCTCGTTCACCGCGCAGTCCGAGGACCCGCACACCCTCGAGCGGTTCCGCCGGATGAACAGCTTCAGCCAGGTCGCCGAGGAGGGCGAGTTCAGCCGACTGTGGCTGGGCGTGCACTTCCGCTGGGACGCCGAGGACGGGAGGGAGATCGGCACCAACGTCGGCGACTACGTGTTCGCCAACGCGCTCCAGCCGACGCGATCGAGCCACCCGCATCAGCAGTGAACCGACGCCCTGGCCCGCGCCAGCGGAGAGGCCGCTAGTACCAACGCCGTTCAGTCGAGGCGGGACCGGGTGAGTCAAGGGCCGGTTGTGAACGGGTTGGTGGTGGCCTTGTAGGTGGTCCGGTCGATGGTGGGTCCACGTGCGGCGTACTGGGAGATCGCTCGTCTGACGACGCGGTCCTCGGCGCGGACCCGCCGTTCCGGCAGCCCGTGAGAGCGTGGCCACCGCCGTCGTCCTCACTTCACATCCCCACATCCCCGTTCCGTGCTCGAGAGCAAGGCACCAACAGGTGACACCGTCGAACGATCGTTTCCGTGAGCTGCGCGAGCTCCTGCGCTCTTATACGGTGACCGGCTACGCCTTCGATGACACGGAGGACCGTCGCGGAATTGCGCTCAGTGCCTACCTCAGGCAAGCCGCGCTCGATCCCGCGCGCAGCCGAGGCGGCAGCGGAGATCGACGACCTCCTCGAGACGGGTCTGTTCAGCGATGAGATCGCGGATGACGTCGATCTCTTGCCTCACATCCGCCCTCCCCGCGGGGGGACGGTGGAGGGATGCCTTGCCGTCGTCGGCGGGCACCTCCGGCGGTTCCTTGCAGAACCGGATTCACCCTCTCGGTTGCCCCCACAGACCGCATGGGAATGGAGAGAGCGGTTTCCTGAACTCTCGCACCTGATGGCAGCGTACTTCCATCAGGATTTCTCACTGGAGTACTCCTCGCACCGAGAGGCTCTGGACGACTACGTTTCAGGCGCTGCGGAGAGTGACCTCTGGCAGGTGGCGGGCGAGATCGAAGACTTCCTGGTCCTCAACGAATCGGATCAACTGCTCAAGAAGTCGGCGGCTACGCTCGGGCTCAGCATTCTCCCGCCGCAGGGCGTGCGGCTGCGGCAATGGCTGACGGACGTGCGGGGGACGGTGCTCCACCGATCCCGGGGATGAGGAGGAAACCGGCCCGCCCCTCCGCGGTTGCGGAGGGGCGGGCCGGCAGGGTGGGACCGGCGGTCAGCCGGCTAGGGGTGTGGCGAGGCCGGGTGTGTACCAGCGTTGGTTGTTGCCGCCGTTGCAGTCCCAGATGTTGAGTTGTGTTCCGTTGTCGAGTCGTCCGTTCGGCACGTCGAGGCAGCGGTTGGCGTTCGGGTTGAAGAAGCCGCCGGTCGCCGTGGGGAGCCACTGCTGGTTGGAGGCGCCGGTAGCGCACGTCCACAGCAGGACCGGGGTGCCGTTGGCCGTGCCACCTCCTGACACGTCCACGCACTTTCCGCCGACGCGGAGTTCACCGTTCGCAGTGACCTCGAACCTCTGGGCCGTGTCGTCGTCGGTGTTGCTGCAGTCCCAGATCTGGATGCGGTTGCCATCGGCGTTGCTGCCGCCGTTGTTGTCCGCGCACTTGGCCGAGCTCGATGCCGAGATCAGTTTGGTACCGGTGCCCGCGGTGGTGGGCACGGTGGCGTGGGCGTAGACCGCGACGTTGCTGATCCTGCCCTCGAAGTAGGAGGCGGGCAGGCTCTGGTGCTTGTAGCGGCCCAGGACCAGGGGGCCGGTGGCGTTCCAGGCACGGGTCTTGGCGTGGTGGCCGGTGCCGGCCAGGGTGCCGTTGACGTACAGGGCGATCAGGCCGGTGGAGGCGTCGTAGGTGGCGGTCAGCTGGGTCCACGCGCCGGTCTTCACCTTGGCCGCGTCGTTCATGGTGATGGTCTGGTCATAGGCCCAGTCGTCGTCGTCCTTGACCGACATCGCGAAGCGCCAGGTGCCGTCGGCGTCGTGCCAGAGCATGAAGCCGCTGGCGTGCTGGCCGTCCTGGCTGAGGACGACGGACGGCTTCTCCGACTTGGCCCAGGCCGACACCGTGAAGCTCCGGGTGGTGTCGACGCCGGGGCCGGTGGCGGTGACGCTGCCGGTCTTGCCGTCGAGGGCGAGCACCTTGGTCGCGGTGCCGGCGACGGTGTCGTTGGCCCAGGTGGCGCCGGTGGCGCTGAGCGCGGCGTTGTTGCGGCCGCGCAGGTCAGCGGCAGCGGATCCCGCGCCTTCGGTCAGCTTCCAGTGCGAGCTGGAGATGCGGGCATCGCCCATGGTGCGGCCGCTACCGAATCCGGTGACCTTCCCGGCGGTGGCGGTGCCGTCCCAGGTGCGCAGCCGGTGGAGGCTGTCCAGGGCCCAGAGGTCGGGGACACCGTCGGCGCTGGTGTCGCCCGACGAGCCGACCACGGGATGGGTGGCGGCCTGGAGGCCGGAGGCGATCTTGATGCGCTTGGTGTGGTCACCGAGGGCTGCCGGGTTTCCGGCGACGTTCGCGTACTGGTAGACGTCACCGGTGGCGCCGTCACGGGCCCACAGGTCGGGAAGGCCGTCGCCGGTGGCGTCGCCGGGTGCGATGAGGGTGAGGTTGTCCCAGCCGGTGGGGCTGAGGACGAGCACGAGCGGATCGCGGAGTTCGCCGGTGGCACCGGTGCCCTGGAAGAGCACCAGTGAACTGCTCGTGCCGTCGTTCTCCACGGTGAGGAGGTCGTTGCGAGGGGCGACGCCCGTTTCCGGCAGCGCGTCGCCGACGGCAAGGATCTGCTTGACCCGGGTCCAGTTCTCGACGTACTCCGCACCGCAGGGTCGGCCGGTGGCGGCTACCTTGCAGTCCTGCGTGTAGGGCCGTGGCACACCGGATGCGTTGGTCCGGTTGTAGTAGAGGCCGCCATTGGCGTCGAGGCCTCCCTGGGTGAGGGAGTTGCGGTAGAGCGTGAGCTCTCCGTCGCGGTAGGTCCACAGGTCGTCGATGCGGATGCCGTTGCCGCCGCGATGCGTCGTCAGCGTGCCGGGACCCCAGCCCTTGCCCCCCGGGCTGTTGGCCGCGTTGGAGGCGATGACGCCGCCGGCCGCCGGGTCGACGGCGGTCGGGTAGACGACGAGGTCGCCGTTGTCCGTCGGGGCGATGAAGTCGACCCGCTCGTCACCGGTGATGTCGCCGAGGGTCGTCTTGGCGTTCGGGTCGTCGGGCACGTAGAAGGCGTACGTGTGCTGCTGCGAGCGGTTGCCGGCGCGGTCCACGGACTGGACGCGAAGGATGTTGGTGCCCCAGGTCGTGGGGGTGAGCTTGAGCGTGGCGCTCCCGTCGGCGGCCGCTTCGACCTGATTGGCGCCGCCCACCGGGATGGTCCCGCCCAGAGCCCACTCGTAGGAGGTGACGCCGCTGAGGGAATCGGTGGACTTCACCGTGAAGGTTCCGGGCTGGCCGATGTGCTGCGCGGAGCCGGGCAGGGTGCCGGACGGCGGGTACTCGGCGGAGGTGACCACGGGAACGGACGGCGGCTGGGTGTCCATGGTGAAGCTGCAGCCGGTGAGCCAATTGGATGTCATGTCCCCGTCGCCACTCTGGACCTGCCAGGTGTAGGTGTGGCCGTCCACGAGGTAGGTGGGGTGGGCGGAGACCCAGTGCGTGCCGCCCGCGGATCCGATCCAGCCGCTGTCGAAGGCGAGGCTGGAGTCCGCGGTGTCGTAGACCAGGAAGTGCGCGTCGTTCGTCTGCCCGTCCGGGTCACCGATCCAAGCGCCGATGCTGAGGCCCGCGTAGTTGGTGGCGCCCACCCAGCCGCAGCCGGTGCCACTGGGGTTCTTCGGCGCGGGGAACGTGCCCAGCGCCCAGGGGTCGTACGGGCGCCGGTTGTACTCGACGTACAGGAACGGCAGGTCGTTCTTGTTGCGGGTGAACCGCTTGAAGGAGTTGTTGCTGCCGCTCTTGGACTCGTTGGACGCGAAGAGCCCGTAGGTGAGGTTGCCGCGCCAGTGGTTGGCGGCGAGGTGGTCGCGCACGTCCCACTCGCCGCGGCTCGTGGAGCCGGGGCAGCCGGGGCCGCCCGCGCTGTTGATGGAGGTGGTGCGCAGGACCTCCCAGTCGACGGGCTGGGTGTCCCAGGTGATGTTGGAGGGCAGCTCTCCGGTGGAGTGCAGGTCCACGTCGTAGGTCCGGCTGCACGTCGCGTCCGCCGCGTACGACTGGGTCGCGAAGAAGGAGGCCTTCTTCAGGCTCTTGTCGCCCAGGTCGCTGGTGTCGACCTGTACGTAGTAGCGCTCCAGCCCGGTTCTGGTCCGCCAGCGCTGGTAGCCGACGCCCGGGTCGTAGGTGTTGCCGTAGTCGTCGTAGTTGACGGCGCCGGGGTAGGCCTCCTGGACCCAAGCCCAGTGCTGCGTGCCGCGACTGGTGGGCTGCCACGCCGGGTCGATGTACACCGGGTAGGCGGTCGCGGGGTCGGTGAGGAAGGTCTGGTCCGGTGTCAGGGCGAGGGAGTCCTTGCCCAGGTCGGTCCGGAGCGGGGCGACCTTGGCGAAGTCGCCCGGGCCGTCGGTGCCGGAGACGGGCCGGGCAGGTTCTTCGCCCGCGCCGGTCGGCGCGGACCCTCGGCCCTTGGCCGCTTGGGAGAACGCGGTGGAGCCGGAGGGCTTGGCGAGCGGGGCCTGGATCGGGGCGGTGGAGTCCCACATCGTCGGGGTCGGGGCGCGGAAGACCGTACGGCCCGAGGCGTCGGCCGCCTTGAGGTTGCCGTGGCTGTCGGCGGAGACGGTCACGCCTTCGCCCTTGAGGCCCGTGGTCAGCTTGGCGAGCTTCGGGTGCTTGGCGGCCTCGGCGGACTTGACGACGAGGATCTGGGAGATCCCGCCGGCCTTGTCGGCCGTCACCTTCAGATCGGTGCCCGGCACCACTTCGCGGTAGAGGGCGCTGTCGCCCTCCAGCACGGGCGTGGGGAGCGGCTCCGGCCAGCTCAGCACGAGCTGCTTGCCGTCCTGCTCCAGCGCGGCAAGCGGCGCGGTGCCGCCGCCGGACAGGGTCAGGCCGTTGCTGGTCGCCTTCGGGCGGAGCGTGCCGTCGGCCGACTTGACGAGGGTGGCGTCGAGGTCGACCCACGTGCCGTCGCGCTGGGTGCGCAACGGGGCGACGCTGCGGGTCAGGCTGAGGGAGCCGTTCGGGTTGGCCACCACGGTGTCGGTCTCGGTCGTCGACGCCGCCACGGGCACGGGCTTCCCGGTGCGCTTGGCCTCCACGAGCGCCGCGTCCTCCGCGGCCTCCCGTTCGGTCGTCGGCCGCTTCGGCGGCGTCTGAGCGGCGGGTGCGCCGGATGCGCCGGATGCGGCCGGTGCTGCCGGCTTGCCCGCCGCCGGTGCCTTGCCCGCCGCCGGTGCCGCCGAAGCGGCTGGTGCTGCGCCGACGGACGTGATGGGCAGGGCCAGTGTGACCAGCCCCGCAATGGCGATCGGCCAGCTGGCTGGTCGCCTCTTTCTCAGTGTGCCCCCCACGGCAAACTCCCCAGTCTGATTGCTGCCTGTCAACTGGGCGTGAACGCTAACAGCCCCTTTGGCATATCCCCCGCGGGTGCGAATATGGAATCGAATATTCCTTGGAATTTATTCCCACAATCGTGATCAATTGACTGATGCAAACGAGTCATCCCCCGGGTCGGCGGGCCCTTTTCGGACATCTTTGCGGCGTGGGCGTGTCGGTGGAGCACGCCTTGTCCGAATTGATCTGCATTTTGCGATTTGCTAACACGCTAGGCTCCCAGGCCAATTGATCTACTCGGCGACCGTGGGGGGAATGCCGTGTCGGTACCAGCGGCTTGGTTTCGGCCAGTAAGAAGAAACGCGAAGATTGAACAGCGCATCGCAATCTCCGTATTGATGGCACTCTCACTGGTCGTGGGCTCGGGCACCGCCCAAGCCGCACAGTGGCAGCCCAAAGAGAAAAGCCGCTGGTCACCAGGGGTGTTAGAGAAAACGGAATCGGTCCCCGGAAAGAGCGTCTCGAAATCGGACGCAAAGGCTCCGAAAGGGGACGGGGCGAGGGCCTGGAGCCCGAAGGACGTGTATTGGCCACCCGCCTCGCAGGCCGAGGTGGATCTGGGCGCCGCGCGACCCGCCCCTCCCCGTGGTTCGCTGCTCAGGGCGCCCGCACCCTCCGACGTCCCGGCGGCTCCCGCTGCTGACCCGAGCCGCGCGGGCGCTGCTCCCGTCTGGGTGAGTCCCGCCCCTGCCAAGGGCGCGCCGCGCACCGGCAAGGCCGCGGTGCAGCTCACGGACCGGTCGGCCGCGGAGAAGGCCGGCGTCCAGGGCCTGCTGCTCGCGGTCCGGCCGGCCGGGGAATCGGTGCAGGGCGGCCCGGTCAAGGTTTCGGTGGACGTCTCGTTCATCGCGGGGGCCTTCGGTGGCGACTGGCTCTCCCGCGCCCGCCTCGTCGCCCTCCCCGAGTGTGCCCTGACCACTCCCGAGCGCGCCGAGTGCCGTACGCAGACGCCCCTGCAGACCGCCAGGGACGGCGACCGCGCCGGGCTGCTCAGCGCGGAGGTGGCCCTCGGCGGAGCCTCCGCACAGGGCGGTGCACGTGCGAGCGCCGCCTCGGGCGGCCCGGGCGGGGCGACCGTGATCGCCGCGTCGGCGGCCCCGGGCGGCCCCGCAGGTACGTACGCGGCCACCAGCCTGGCGCCCTCGGGCAAGTGGGCCGGCGGCGGGAGCGCGGGAGGGTTCTCCTGGTCGTACCCGATCGCGGTGCCCGACGGACTGGGCGGCGCCAAGCCCACCGTCTCCCTCGCCTACAGCTCCCAGTCCGTTGACGGCCGTACCGCTGCCACCAACAACCAGGCCTCGTGGGTCGGTGAGGGCTGGGACTACTCGCCCGGCTTCGTCGAACGGGTCTTCAAGCCGTGCGCCAAGGACGGTCAGGCCGAATCGAGCGAGCAGTGCCTGGCCGGCCACAACGCAGTCCTCTCCTTGAACGGCAAGTCCTCGCCCCTGGTGCGGAACGACGCGACCGGCGACTGGCGGCTCGAGGACGACGACGCGTCGAAGGTCGAGCGGCTCACCGGCGCGGCCAACGGCGACAACAACGGCGAGTACTGGAAGGTGACCACTGCGGACGGCACCCAGTACTACTTCGGTGTGGGCCGCAAGCCGGGCAGCACCACCGCCCCGCCGACCAACTCCGCCTGGACCACACCGGTCTACGGCAACAACGCCGGCGAGGAGTGCCACCAGTCCACCTTCGCCGCGTCCTGGTGCCAGCAGGCCTGGCGCTGGAACCTCGACTTCGTCGTCGACCCGCGCGGTGGGGTGATCACCCATTCGTACGACACGGAAACCAATCACTACAAGCGCGGAGCGTCGGAGGCGACGCCCAAGGGCGATCTCACCCCGTACGTCCGTGGCGGCAACCTCGCCAAGATCACCTATGGCTCGAAGCTGACCGACGCGGACACCGTCAAGCCGACCGCCCAGGTGGTCTTCGGCACGTCCGAGCGCTGCCTTCCGGAAAAGGACGGCTTCGACTGCGCCCCGGCCAAACTGACCAAGGCCAACGCAACGAAGTGGCCCGACGTCCCCTTCGACCAGAACTGCGCGAGCACCGGCACCTGCGAGAACTATTCCGCCACGTTCTGGACCACCAAACGCCTCACCAAGATCACTACGCAGGTTCTGAACGCCGGCGGCGGTTACGACGACGTCGACGTCTACGAGCTCAAGCACGAGTTCCCCAACCCGGAAGACCACACGGCGCCCGCCCTGTGGCTCGCCTCGCTGACCCGCACCGGTCATGACGGCGAAGTCACGCTCGAGACCAAGCCCATCACCTTCACCGGCGCGTTGAAGAACAACCGCGTCGATTCCAGTGCCGACAACAGGCCCGCGATGAACCGACGCCGCATCGTCGGCATCACCTCCGAAACGGGCCAGGTCATCGACGTCGGATACGCGGACCCGGACTGCGCGCCGGGCGCCGGCCTGCCGTCCTCGAAGGACGCCAACACCACCCGCTGCTACCCGGTCTACTGGAACCCGGACGAGAAGAGCCCGAACGATCCGACCCTGGACTGGTTCCACAAGTACGTCGTCACCCGAGTCACCGAACTCGACCCCTTCGGCGGCTCCAGGCCCAAGGAGACGCGCTACGAGTACGTCGGCGGCGCCGCCTGGCACCGGGACGACGAGGAACTGACCGAGGACAAGCGCCGCACCTGGAACCAGTTCCGCGGCTACGAGCAGGTCATCACCCGCACCGGTACCGCCCCCGACGCCGTCTCCAAGACCGCGACGTTCTACCTGCGCGGCATGGACGGCGACGTCAAGGCCGACGGCACCAAGCGCACCGCCACCTTCACCGGCCTCACGGGCAGCCCGGTCAAGGACAGCAACCCGTTCGCCGGCACCGTCCGCGAAACCCAGACCTTCGCATCCGACGGCGGCGAACTCGTCACCGTGGCCAAGAAGGAGCCGTGGCTCTCCGCCGCCACCGCCACGCACAGCCGTGGCACGAAGCTTCCCGCGCTCACGGCACAGATGCAGCGCGAGGGCTCTTCCCAGGAGAAGAAGCTGCGCGCCGACAAGACGTGGCAGACCACCTCGGAGACCGTGAAGTACGACGACACGTACGGCATGGAGATCTCGAACCTGGACCGGGCGGACGGCTTCCCGGACACCTGCACCGTGACGTCCTACGCCCGGAACACCGCGGCCTGGATGCTCGACCGCGTGTCCGAAACCATCGAAACGCGGGGCAGCGACTGCGCCGCCACCGCAACCGAGGCGAACACCCTCAGCCGCAACCGCACGTACTACGACGGCCAGCCCCACGGCACCCTCACCGGCGCCGGCCAGGTCACCAGCACCGAGGAACTGGACCGCTTCGAAGCCGGCCAGCCGAAGTACAGCCCGAAGGGCAGCACCACGTACGACGCCTACGGCCGTGTCACCAGTGCCACGGACGCCGTCGGCGCCAAGACCACGACGGCGTACGAGCCGGCCGCACCGGCCCGTGCCACCACGGTCAAGGTCACCAACGCCAAGGACTGGACCACCACGACCACCCTGCACCCGCTGCGCGCGGTGCCGGTCAAGACCGTGGACCAGAACGACCGCACCACGGAGCTGACCTACGACCCGCTCGGCAGGACCACGGCCGTCTGGCTGCCCGGCCGCGCACGCGGCGCGAGCGCCAGCAAGACCTTCACGTACGACCTCACCAACACCGCCGCCAGCTCCGTCACCACACGGACGCTCCGCGCGAACCAGTCGTACGCGACGTCCATCGCCATCTTCGACGCGTTCGGACAGCAGGTCCAGGTCCAGTCGACCCCGCAGAACGGAGCGGCGACCACCCGCCTGATCGCGGACACGTACTACGACAGCCACGGCCGTGCCTTCAAGACCAACGAGTCCTACGTCAACGCCACGTCCGACCCGGTGAAGACCCGTTTCGTCCCCGACGAGAACATGGTTCCGAGCCAGAACGGCACCCTCTACGACGGCCTCGGCCGTCCGGTCGCCAAGACCTTCTCGTCCAAGGCGATCGAGCAGTGGCGCACCACCATCGCCTACCCCGGTGCCGACCGCACCGACACCACCCCGCCGAAGGGGGAGACGGCCAGCAGCGTCCTCACCGATGCCCTCGGGCACACGGCCGAACGGCGCAAGTACAAGGGGACCAAGCCCGAGGGCGACTTCGACGCCACCCGGTACGCGTACAACACCGAAGGCAAACTGACCGGGATCACCGACCCGGCCGGCAACGCCTGGAGCTACGAGTTCGACCTCCGGGGCCGCCAGATCCGCTCGGTGGACCCCGACAAGGGCGCCGCGACCGTCACCTACGACGACGCCGGCCGTCCCGTCTCCGCCGTCGACGCCCGGGGCACCAAGGTCTTCACCAGCTACGACGTCCTCGGCCGCCCCACCTCCCGCAACCTGAACACCGCCGACGGCACCAAACTGGCCACCTACGAGTACGACACCCTGCTCCCCGGTCAGCCCACGGCCTCCACCAGCTGGGTGGACGGCAAGCCCTGGCGGCAGGAAACCACCAGCTATGACGTCGGCTACCGACCCACCGGAACCAAGCTGACCGTCCCCGCCGGGGAAGGCGACCTCACCGGCACCTACACCTCGGAGACCACCTACGACCCCATCACCGGACTGGAGCGCCGCACCACACTGCCCGCCATGGGCGGTCTGCCCAAGGAGCGCCTCTACACCGGCCGCAACGACAACGGTCTTCCCACCTCCTACGGATCGGACAACGACGACTACGTCAACTTCACCGACTACGACGAGTTCGGCACGGTGAAGCGCACGACCTTCGGAGACGACCCGCGTCAGGTGAGCTTCACCCAGACCCGTGACCCCGCCACCGGACGCCTCCTGAACACCCAGCTCAAGAAGCAGGATTCGAGCACCCCGGTCGACATCACCGACTACACCTACAACCCGGTCGGCGACGTCACCTCGGTGACCAGCACCCAGGGCGCCGCACGCGAAACCCAATGCTTCACGCACGACTACCAGCGCCGCCTGACCCAGGCCTGGACCGACACCGGCACGACCACGACCCAGCCCGGGCCGTCCGTCCCCGGAATCGGCGGCTGCACCAACGCCGCACCCCAGCCGGGCAAGATCGGCGGCTTCGCCCCGTACCACCAGTCCTTCACCTACGACGTGACCGGCAACCGCACCTCCTCCACCGACCACGACCCGGCCGGCGACACGGCCAAGACCGTCACCACCACCCACACCTACCCGGCGCCCGGCGCCCCGCGCCCCCACGCCCCGACCTCCACCACCAAGACCACCGGCACCGGCCCCTCCGTCACCAAGCCCACCACCTACGACGCGGCCGGCAACACCCTCACCCGCCCTGACGCCACGGACACCGGCCAGACGCTGACCTGGACGCCCGAAGGCAAACTCGCCTCGGCCACCACCGCTGCCGGTACGTCCAGCTACCTCTACGACGCCAACGGCAACAGGCTGCTGCGCAAGGACCCGGGCAAGACCACCCTGTACCTCGGCTCGAACGAACTCACCCTCAACACCACCGCGAACACGGTGTCCGGCACCCGCTACTACTCCACCCCCGGCGGGACCACCATCGTCCGCACCTCCGAGGGCAAGCTCGCTTACATCGCCGCCGACCACCACAACACCGGCACCACCACCGTCGACGCCACGACCCTCCAGGTCCAGCGCCGCGCGACCAAGCCGTTCGGCGAAGACCGCGGCGCGGGGCCGGCCACCTGGCCCGGCGAACGCGGCTTCGTCGGAGGCACGCAGGACAAGAGCACCGGCCTCACCCACCTCGGAGCCCGCGAATACGACCCGCTCATCGGCCGGTTCATCTCGGTGGACCCGCTGATGGTCGTCGAGGACCCGCGCCAGCACAACGGCTACCAGTACGGCAACAACAGCCCGCTGACGGAGTCGGATCCCACCGGCGAAGCCCTCCCCGAGTGCCAGAGCGGCATGTACAAGTGCACCAACGGATCCAACCCGTACGACTACGGCTACAGCTACGAGAAGGAAGTCGCTGCCGCCGGCGGCACGCTCGACCGCGCCTACGTCGAGCGGAAGATCCGTAACAACTACGCCTGCCGGAAGGACCCCGGGTGCAAGCCCTCCAACCGTGGCTGGTCCGGTTCTTCGCCCAAGGT
Source organism: Streptomyces sp. NBC_00273 (assembly GCF_036178145.1). NCBI lineage: Bacteria > Bacillati > Actinomycetota > Actinomycetes > Kitasatosporales > Streptomycetaceae > Streptomyces > Streptomyces sp. NBC_00273. The sequence goes on from NZ_CP108067.1 coordinate 5,770,019, forward strand.
GGAGAAGAAGCCGGAAAAGAAGGGGTTCCTCGCCAGCGTGAAGTCCGGTGATTTCCGTGGTGCATGGAACGTCACTCTAGGGAGCTCGGACTGGTGGAGGCACAAGGGCGTAGATCTCGGAATCGGATTCGTAGCGGCTCTGGGAACTGCGGCTTGTATCGCATCAGTGGTGTGCGGCGGCGGATTGTTCTTGGTTGGATCGGCTGCGCTATTCACGGCTGGATTGGGTGCCCACATGGCAGTTGCGTCTGAAGAGGAGAGAGCTCAAGGGGCCACCCAGTTCCTTCTGCCCACTGCGAAAGCAGAGGTGATGGGGATGATCGGTGGGGCTACATTCGGCCGAGGGATCTTGTTTGGCCTGATACGCGGCCCCAAGCAAGGGATCGCTGGCGCCGGACTCACTACTCGAGGGGCTTCTGACCCGCTATTCGCCGGTCTCGCCAGGACCGACTTCGCAGGCATGAGGGGAAGGGTGGTCAACTACATGAAGAACCTCTTCTAGTTCGACTTTGAGGGGTTAGGCTCGGCTCATGTCACTGCCCGACGGTCCGTCGGGCAGTGACATTTCCCTATGTCATGGTCTCTTCGGGTTGCTGTGCTTCTGGCATGGTGCAGGCCAAGCCCCTCGAGATGCTGAGTGCGGCTTGGGGCGGATGGTTCGCTTGACTGCTGTCAATGGCTTTGGTCACCTGCTGTTGAAGGGGCTGATGAGGAGGATGGGCGTGGAGTTTGTCATCGAGTTAGTCGCCCTGGCTTTGGTCGGGTGGGCTGTCGGCGCTGCGGCGCGGGCCGTGATTTCTCGAAGGGCCGGTCGGCGGGCAGAGGTCGTTGCTGGCGGGACGATCGCCGCCGTCCCTTGCCGGTTGGCCTGGAAAGCCGGGAACGGGGCGCGGGGTTTCGTCTACGGAAAGTTGACCAGGGACGATAGTGGCGTTTGCTTTAAGCGGATTTCTCGGCGTCCCATTCGAGTACCCGAGGGTGGTCGGATCTCACGTAATCGCCATTGGCGGCCAGGGATGCAGCTCCTGCAGTATCGAACGCCGGAGGGGGAGGAGCTTCGATTCCTGTGCTACGACGCCGACTGTGACACTGTTAGCCAGTACCTGCGCGTTCCCAACCCCGCTGACTTTGACTAATGTTCGTCGTTCCGATCCTGGGGGAATGTACGTTGAAGGTTCGATTTGATCAACGGCTCCTTGTTCCCCGCCTCCGTTGGATCGGGCCGATCCATGACGGGACGGAGTGTATGGAAATCGGCACCCAGCTCGGCATACTCGCCCTCTATAGGTGCCGTTCGAGCGTCCCCTCCATCAGCTCGGCAGTGGGCGGGGTCCTTGAGGACTGGAAGGTTCGGCTCGATGGGCAGGATCTTGCTGAGATGCGGGGGTGCGCGCCGCCGGGCTATGCGATGAACCGCCAGGTCGCCCATGGCGTGCAAGGGGCGCTGCTCGACAGTTCAGTCGCAGTCGTCGGGGCGTCGTCGCTCTTCTCCTCCAAGCGGTCCGTAAAGTTCTCCTCCGCCGATTCCGCAATAGAATTCTGCGTCACATGGGGGAAGGTTTCGGTTCGAGATGGATTTGGAGAAGTGTTAGCGCGGAAGGACGTTTCCGCTTGGCACATGGACAGGGTTGACATGAGGGTGTTTGGCGCCATTGCTCTCGTGGAGGTGGCCGGGCTCGGTGCCATGCTCCGCAATCCGGTTCTCTCTGCGTTCTGATGCGGCCCGTGGCGGAACGGTCGTGACGGCAAGGCGGCGTGTCCCGCCAGGGGGACCTGGCGGGAAGGGAGAACCCAGGAGGGTCGTAGTCGTGCCGGAGCGCCGGACCGTCCTGCGGCGGAAGTCTTTCGTCGTCATGTCGGTGGTCTTCACCACGTTGCTCGGGGCGTTCGCCCTGGTGGCTTGGCTGAGCATGGCGGGGAACGGGCCCGACGAAGACGCGCTCAGCGTCATGGCCGCAATGCTGGGCGGGATGGCGTTCATCCGGAGGATCGCCGGGTCGCGCATCGTGCTCGACGAGAAGGGGGTGTCCGTGGTGAATCCGGTGTTCACCCATGACGTTCCCTACCGATATGTGGCCAAGGTCGAATCCGACGACGGAGGGACCCTGACCGTCACCACGACGCAGGCCGTCGAAATCGGCGCCTTCGGATTTTCCGGCTCCCTCATCGACCACTTCGTCGGCTCCACGGACCGGGCTGTGGCTCAGATCAACGCCAGACGCGCGGAGCGGCGAGATCTGAGGGGAAAGTCTCCCGTTGTCCGGCGCTACACACGAGCATGGGTGGCTGACATCTGCAGCGTTGCCATGCTCGTATGCATCGTCCTTACCGTAACCATGGGTAGTTGACCGCGGCCCGCCCGCCGGGGGAGAACGTGGCGGAAAGTCGACGCTGGTTGTGATCATGGTGCGGTATAGGCTGCTCGTGATGCCAGGTGATCTGCAGGGAGGCTACTCATGGAGTACGGCTCTGAGCGGGAGAACGGCGACGGTTCGGCTCCTTCTTCGTACAGCCGGGACATCAAAGAAGCGCGCCGCTCCATGCGCGAGGCGCTGCGCGCCGACCTTCCCGCCGCCCACTGGGGACTGGGGGTGACGGTCATCGCATTGATCGTCATTGCCAGTTTCTCAGGCCTGGGATGGACCTTGATCGTTGCTGCTTCCTTCACGGCCTGGTTCGTTCTTGCGCTGGCAGTGATCCACCTCGGCGGCGGCCGCGGTGGGGACGCCGTCCGGCGGGCTTACATCGCCACGTTCGGCTGGGGCAACTGGATCTGAACGATGTGAAAAAGGGGACGCATGCTCGCGGCGGGGATGAGGACGGGCGGAGCCACCGTGTTGGCGCTGCTGCTGATGATGACGCCCGCGGCGAGTGCCTTCGCGGCGGCAGCCGCGGATCCGCCCGCCCCGCTGTCCGACGGGGACCAACTGACCGCGCGTCCCGGTGAGCGCCTCACGTTCACGTCACCCCCGTACCTGCTGGGGTGGATCGGGGACTGGGTGATCTCCAAGGTCTTCGTCCAGCACGGGACGCTGAGGATGCACCATCCGGCCGTCACCGCCGTGGCCACCGTCGCGTGCGACACCCCGCCGGGCGTCTACCCGGTCGGGAGGGCGATGCCCAGGCCCGAGGGCGGGCCCTCCGATCCCGCTCCCTGGGTGACCGTCAAGGTCGTGGACATCGACGCGGCCGAACGCGCGGCCTGCCCCGGGAAGGTCGCGGCCCTTCCCCCGGAGGAGGTGGAGGAGCAGTGGCCCGATGATGACTACTGGCCGCATTCGCCCTGGGACGTGCGGACGTTCCAGCCCGGTGCCAAGGTGACGCCGACGGCCACCTTGATGGGGTACGACGAGCCCCTGACCTCGCGGGGCTTCACCGACCGGCCCGTCATGCGCGGGACCAAGGCGGTCCTGAGGGCGACCGCGACGATCCGCTGCGATGCCGAGCCGGGTCTGTACGAGGTCCGCTGGGTGGGCAAGGACGAGGTCTGGGCCCGCTACCGGGTGGCCCCGATCGATGACGCGACCCGCGCCTCCTGTCGGGACGGGACGTGGCATCTGGCCACGGGGCGGACTCCCTGGCTGGTCGGCGGCACGGCCGCCGCACTGGCCGCCGCGGGGGCCTACGTGCTGGTCCGGCGCCGCCGCGGCCCGGCCCGGCCCGCTGACAGCGGGCCGTCACAGGCGTGAGCCCGATGCGCCTCGGCGTCCGCGCCCCGAACCGCAGGGAACCGAAACGGCCGTTGGATAGGATTTCCGGATGATCACACCTGCTGGCCTCGGCTCCATCGTGCTGTGGCTCGACCGGCCGGTCGGGACGCAGCGGCTGCCCGCTCACGGCGAGGCGCTGGTGCGGTTCGTGGACGCCGCGACGCAGGCCCCGTTCGCGGAGCGCCTCGCCCCCGACGTGCTCGACGCGGCCGAGCGCCGACGCGCCGACCGGTTCGTACGCCCCCAGGACCGCGGCTCCTATCTGGTCGCGCACGTGACGCTGAGGCTGCTGCTCGGCGCCCTCCTCGACACCGAGCCGCGCGATCTGCTGATGGCCCGCGACGCCTGCCCCGAGTGCGGCGGCCCGGACGGGCGGCCGGTCCTCGTGGGCGGCCGCGCCCACTTCTCCCTGTCGCACAGCCGCGATGCGGTCTTCGTGGCCTGCGCGTCCACATCGGTCGGGGTGGACGTGGAGGCCCTGCCGGCAGCGCGCGTGGTGGCGCAGAGCGAGGAGTTCTTCCACCCCGACGAGAGCGCCGAACTCACCGCGCTCCCCGAGGCCGGTCGCCCCGCTGCGTTCGCCCGCCTGTGGGCGCGCAAGGAGGCTCACCTCAAGGGCACCGGCGCGGGACTGGGACACGAAGGCCACCGGAGCTATCTGGGGACGGGCCCGGACGCCGATTCCGTCCGCCCGGACTGGTCCCTCACCGACCTGCCGGCCCCCGTGGGCTACGCCGCCGCGCTCGCGCTGCGGGCCCCCTCGGCGCATTGGCGCTGAGGCTCGGTAGAACTCATGTACTGAGTGTCCGTCACCACCCCCTCTCTGGTAGTTGTTTCAGCGGGGTACGGGCGCAGGCCCGTAGCGGTGTCCCTTCGACGCCGCAGGGAGGACGTACATGAGCACCACCACTCGGGGCGAGAACCTCGCCGCCGAGCAGCGCGCCGTCGACCACGCGTACGACTGCTACACCGCGCGACTCGCCGAGATGAGCGGAACGTCGGCCGCCACGGCCTCGGCGAGCGGCAAGGACGGGATCGCCAACCGGATCGAGGCGGAGGCGCGCGCCGCCTCGTACGGAGGACTCGGCGACGAGGCCCTGGTGTTCGCCCGGGTCGACGCGCTGGAGGAGCCCGGCACGGAACCCCGCCCCTGGTACGTCGGACGGCGGGTCGTGTGGGACGCCTCGAACGAGCCGGTGGTCCTGCAGTGGACCAGCCCCCTGGCGAGGAAGTGGCTGGACGCCCGGCCCGAGAGCCCCGGTGAGGTGACGCTGCGGCGCCAACTGCGCTGCGTCCAGCGGATCGTGGAGGGCTACTTCGACGACATCGCCGCGCCGGCCGCCGCTCAGGCACCGGTACCGGCTCCGGCGACCGCTCCCGCGACCGCTCCCGTACCCGCGACCGATCCCACCCCCGCACCCGCACCCGCGACCGATCCGCAGGCGCAGCCGTCCCCGACCCCCGGCGACGTCGTCCGCCGGCAGCGCCGAAGGACGCTCCAACCGGACGACTTCCTGCTGCGCGAGCTCCAGCGGTCGCGCAGCGGCCGCATGCGCGACATCGTCGAGACGATCCGGCGCGACCAGATGGAGCTGGTCACCGGTTCTCCCTCCGACATACTCGTCGTGCAGGGCGGCCCGGGCACCGGCAAGTCCGCGGTCGGTCTGCACCGCGTGACCTGGCTCGTCAACAACGACCACTTCAAGGCCCAGGACATCCTGGTGATCGGCCCCCACCAGCGGTTCCTCGACTACGTCGGCCAGGTACTGCCCACCCTCGGCACCCGGGACGTCAACGCCGTCCAGCTCAGCCGCCTGTGGGACGGCGAGATACTCGGCGCGGACTCCCCGCGGGCGCGGCTCGTGAAGTCCGACGAGCGCATGGCGGCCGTCCTGCGCCGCCGCGTGGAGAACGACTACCGCCCCGAAGCGCTCGACGACCTCGTCGTCGCACCTTCCTTCGAAGGCGACGAGCCCGCGATCGTCGTCCCCGCCGGCAGTACGACCCTGCGCGTACCGCGGTCCGAGGTCCTCGCCCTCCTCGACCAGGCGCACGAGGGCGACAGCCCCTACCGGGAGCGCCGCGACCGCTTCCGCGGCCTGCTCGTCGACCGCCTCCTCCAGGAGCTCTCCGACATCGCACCACGACGCGGGCAGGCCGGTACGATCCGCCGCGACCTGGAGCGCAACCGCCGGGTCGAGCGCCTCATCGAGCGCGTCTGGCCGTCCCCGGGCGCCAGGGAGGCCCTGCGCACCCTCTACGACTCGTCCGACCTCCTGCACGCATGCGCCGACGGGATCCTCGACGAGGGCGAACAGGCGGCCCTGCTCCGGCCCCGAGCCGCCAGCGCCGACGCCGATCCCTGGACCCTCGACGACCACGTCTGCCTCGAAGAGCTCCGGGTCCTCATCAGCGGGGAGATACCGAGCCGCTACGGGCACATCGTCGCCGACGAAGCACAGGACCTCACGCCCATGCAGGCCCGTGCCCTGCGGCGGCGCTGCGCCGTGGGCGGCTCCATGACCGTCCTGGGTGACCTCGCGCAGGCGACGGGGCCCCATGTACCGGCGAGTTGGGACCGCCTCGGCACGGTCCTCTCCGACCACGGAGACTGGCGGGTGGCCGAGCTCCACACCAGCTATCGCGTGCCCGCCGAGATCATGGAGTTCGTCGCCCCCCTGGCCCGGGAGATCGCACCGACCCTGCCCTACCCGCAGGCCGTGCGCGAGGCGGGCGAGGACGCCGTACGGACGGTGGCGACCGAGCCGTGGAAGCTCCTCGACGACACCGTCGCCCACGTGACGCGCCTCGTCGGCACCAGTGACGGCAACACCCTCCGCTCGGTGGCCGTCATCGTCCCCGACGACTCGGACTGGCTCGACGCGATCAGTCGCAGGGTCGACGGGGGCGGGGACATCGGCGACCGGCACCGCGCCGCCGTGTCCGTCCTGGCCGCCACCCAGGCCAAGGGCATGGAGTACGACCACGTCCTGGTCATCGAGCCCGCCACCATCGCCGACCGCGGTCCCGCGGGCTTGCGACAGCTGTACGTGGCCCTGACCCGCAGCACCCAGAGCCTGACCGTTCTGCACACCGCCCCGCTGCCGGACGTACTCACGCGCCCCGGGGACGGCTCCGCGGCGCCGGCCCCCGAGGCCACGGTCACGGTGCAGGCGGAGGCGGAGGCGGAGGCGGCGGCGGAGGTAGAGGCAGAGGCGGAGGAGGTGGCCGTGGCCCGGCTTCCCCGGATCGGGTCCGACGTGCGGGTCGAGGTCGTGGACCGGGCCCCCGGCGGCCGCTACAAGGTCAAAGCCCTCACCCCCGACTTCGACCGTCCCCTGGTCCTCACCGTCCGCCACGGATCGGTTCCCCCACGGCGGGGCGAGGAGCTGGACTGCTGGGTGTTCGCCAACGAGACGAACCAGACGGTCCTCACCTCCGACCAGCGGGGCCGGTCGCCCGTCTCGCCGAGGATGGCGGGCCGCTACCTCGCGGCACTGGACGTGTTCCGCGAGCTGACCGAGAACGACGACGGGGAGGTCCCCGATGCCCGCGGCAGGCTCTCCGAGCTGCAGGGGATGGCCAACCGCGTCCTTCGCCGGGACCAGGCCGACTGGGTCGACGTGCTCCACCTGTTCGGCTCGCCGGACCGGGACCGGCTGGGCGTTCTGCGCGACCTCGCCGCCAGCGCCAACCGCGCGCTCAAGGAGCGCGCCTTGGACACCGACCGGCTCCGGGAACACCTGACGGCCTCGGGCTGGACGGACACCCTGGCCGAGGCGCGCCGGGCGCTCCAGGACCGCTTCGCCGCCGCCGACGCCGCCGACGCGGACCCGGCCCCGGAACCGCACGCGCACCCGGACCCCGACGACACGACGACCACCGAAGCCGCCGCCCCCGCCCCAGCGCCGCCCGAGCAGAAGGACGTAGAGCAGATGACCCTCGCGGAAGACACGACCGCGCCGGCTTCGACCACGAAGGAGGGCTTCCTGCGCACGCTGGAAGCGTCGGCCGAAGCCGACCGGACGTGCAAGAAGCACGAGTCGGTCCGCTACGCCCTGAAGTCGGACCTCCTCTGGGCCGACCTCCAGCCGACCGACTCGCCCGTCGTCGACGTCAGCTGCGTCACCGGCCGAGGACTCTTCCTCTACGAGGCGTTGGGCTCCGGCCGCTCGGCGTACGCGGACCTCCGCTCGGGCGCCACCCGCCTGCTGGAGATCAACCACACCATGACCGAGCGGGCCGACGGCCTCTACCTGGTCCTCTCCGAACCCCCGGCCGAGGACTGGTCCGCGGACACCGTGCGCGACGTCTTCGGCGTCCACGTCATCTGGCGAACCCCCGAAGGATGGGGCGGCAGGGACACGGACATCGCGCTGGGACAGCGCCCGCAGAACTGACGAGGAGCCGACCGGACCGTGCCCACGGGCTACAACCTGCTCACCGTCGACGCCCTCGCCCCCGAGACCATGGCCACCGCACTGGCCCGGTGCTTCGGCGTGGCGGTCGGCGACGTCGGCGTGGCCGAGGCCGACGCCGACCCCGAACTGCGGAACTGGGCCGCCCCCGTCCTGTGCACGTACGCAGCGGTCTCCGGCGACCTGACCCGGTCGCTGGACCTCTACGCCCAGGACCAGGTCGCCGATCAGCCACCGGAGTCCGAGGTCGCCGCGAGGTTCGCGAGGGCCGCCGGGACGACCGTCCTGTTCCCCGCCGAGGAGGCGTATCCGAGCGCCTACTGGGCGGCGACGCCGGAGGGCCTCGTCACCCGGGTCCGGCTCGAACTGTCCGACGACGAGCCCCCGCTGTACACGGTCGACAGCGCGGAGGCGCCGCTCCCGCAGCTGCCCCGGGCGGTCGTGGAGCGGTTCGCCGAGATCGTCCGGGAGCAGCGGCCGCCGGCCCCGGTGGCCGAGGCCTTCAAGGTGTCGGCGGCACCGCTGTGGCCCGACGACGGGCCCCACCCGTCCCTGGCGGGCGCCCTGACCGTGTGGGAACGGGTCGTCGTGCAGATGGAATCCGGCTGGGCGCCCTCGGGCTGGTATCCGGCCGACCTCTACCGCGAACGCCTCGAAGCCCGCGACGACCTCGCCCGCATCGGCGCCCGACTGCCGCCCGAGGTGCGCCGGCTGCTCGACGACGCGGTGGAGGGGCTGGACCTGCGGTTCGTCCGGGCGACGGAGGAGGACCCGTCGGGGAGCCTCATCGAGGAGCTGACGGGCCGGCCCCCGGGACGGGACCGGTCCGGCCGGTGGTGGTACCGCCGCCCGGATCCCGCGCCCTGGGAACGGGCCTGACCCCCTACAGCTCGGCGACGGCCTCCAGGGGGCTCAGGGCCGCTGCGCGGCGGGCCGGCAGGGCGGCCGCCACCGCGCCCGTGGCGAGGGAGGTCACGCAGACGAGGAGCAGCGTGCCCCAGGGGAGGGCCAGGGAGTAGCCCTTCAGCGCACCGTTGGTCAGGGCGCCGACCGTCCAGGCCCCGAACAGGCCGGCCGCCAGGCCCAGCAGGGTCCCGAAGGCGGCCACGGTCAGCGATTCGAGGCGGATCGTCCGGCGGATGCCGGCGCGGTCCATGCCGATGGCGCGCAGGACGCCGATCTCGCGGGTGCGGTCCGACACCGACATGGCCAGGGTGTTCATGATGCCGAGGGCGGCGATCACGCCGCCGACGGCGAGCAGGCCGTACGTCAGGGTCAGCAGGGTGCTGAGGGAACCGGCGGCCTCCTGGACCAGCTCCTGCCGGTCCTGGACCCGCAGCAGCGGGTTGTTGCCCGTGGCGGTGCGCAGCCGGTCCTTCGTGGCGGCGTCGGCGGCGCCGCCGTCCGCGCGGACGAGGACGCGCTGGACGGATCCGGGGTCGAGGCTCTTGTCCTGGACCTCGGTGCGGGCGCCCAGGGCGTCCCGGGCGGTGGGGTTGTCCTCGTAGACGCCGATGACCGTGTACGGGGTGCGGTCCTGGCCGGGGCCGCCGATCCGGGCGTCGATCCGGTCGCCGGCGCGCACCCCGTTCTCGCGGGCGAGGGTGCTGGAGAGGGCGATGCGGCCCGGCCCGAGTTCCTTCAGGGAGCCGCTGACGAAGTCCAGCTCCATGACGGACGGTGCGGCGGCCGGGTCGACCCCGGACACCTCGCGGACGCCCCCGCCGATGTAGAGGGTGGAGTCGGTGACGGCGGTCGCCGTCCGTACGCCGGGAACGGTGGTCACCCGCTGCACGGCGGCCGGGTCGATGCCGGCCGACGAGGTGTGGGTGCTGATCACGTAGTCGGCGCTGAGGCCGGCCGCGGCCCGGCGGTCGAGGGCCTGCCCGGTGGAGTGGCCGATGACGGCGAGCCCGGCGACCAGGGCCGTGCTGACCATGAGGGCGGAGGCGGTGGCGGCGGTACGCCGCGGGTCGCGCAGCGCGTTGCGGTGGGCGAGGTGGCCGGCGATCCCGAGGCGGCCGGTCAGCCGACCGCTCAGCCGGATCACGGGGACGGCGAGCAGCGGCGCCAGCACGATCACGGCGATCACGAGGAGGGCGCAGCCGAACATCGCGCTCCGCAGGTTCTCCTCGGAGGCGTCCTTCGCCCCGGCGAGCGACAGCAGCAGTCCGGCGCCGAGGGCGAGCAGGAGGGTGCCGGCCGCGCCGCGGACCCGGGACGCGGTGGCGGTGGGCGGCTGTTCGGCCGCGCGCAGGGCCTCGATCGGTGCGATCCGCGCCGCCTTGCGGGACGGCAGCCATGCGGCGAGCACGGTGACGCCCACCCCGACGGCGAGCGCGGCCGCCACGGGCAGCGGGCCGATCACCAGGGGTCCGCGGGGCAGCGGCTCCCCGGTGGTGCTCAGGACCTCCGGCAGTACGGAGGCGATGGCGAGGCCCAGCAGGAAACCGAGGGTCGAAGCGGCGAGGCCGAGGAGGACGGCCTCCCACAGGAGGGAGCGCACGACCTGGCGGCGCGTGGCGCCGATCGCGCGCAGCAGGGCGATCTCACGGGTGCGCCGGGCGACGAGCATGGTGAAGGTGTTGACGATCAGGAACGACCCGATGAAGAGGGCGACCCCGGCGAAGACCAGCGACAGTTTCTCGTTGCCGCGGGTGAGCGTGTCGACGAGGACGGCCTGCTGGGCGGCCTGGGCGGTGCCGGTGGTGGCCTCGGCCCGGCCGGCGGGGAGCCGGGCGGCGACCCGGCGGGCGAGTTCGGCGGTGTCGGTGCCGGGTACGGCCGACAGGTCGATCGAGGTGTAGCGGCCCGGGGAGGCGAACAGCTGCTGTGCCGTGGCCCTGTCGAACAGGACGAGGGTGCCGCCGGCCGTCACCCGGGTGTCGCGGGTGGTGACGATGCCGACGAGCCGCTTGGTCATGGCCGGGCCGTCCGTGGCCAGGGTGATCTCCTCGCCTAGGTGGAACCGGCCGGCGGCGGCGGTGCCGCTGTCCACGGCGATCTCCTCGCCGTTGCGGGGGGCGCGGCCCTCGGTCAGCGGGTGGCGGCCGTCCTTGCCGTCGGCGCCGGGGACGTAGGCGGCCGCCCGGTGGGCCCAGACCCTGCCGGTGCGCAGGGGATTGCCGTCCGAGGCGTTCAGGGTGGCCAGGCCGTCCGCGGACGGTCGTACGGCGGCGACGCCGGGCAGAGCGGCCAGATCGCGGGCGAGTACGTCGTCGAGCACGGTGGCGTGCTCGTCCCCGGCGGATCCGGTCGCGCCGGGTGCGCCGGGCGGGGGGTCCTTCGGGGTCACGGTGACCGCGATGTCGGCGTAGTCCTTCGACAAGGCGGCCCGGTGGGCCGCGGTGGAGGAGTCCGCGAAGACGAGGGCGCCGGAGACGAAGGCGACGCCTAGGGTGACGGCGAGCACCGTCATCAGCAGTCGGGCCTTGTGCGCCAGGACGTTGCGCAGGGCTGTTTTCAGCATGGGTGAGTGGCTTCCGGGGCGGGGGCGGGACGGGGGAGGGCGCGGGGGAGCGGGCGGGTCAGCTCGTGCGGGCGCGGGCGTCGAACTGCTTCATCCGGTCCAGCACCCGGTCCGGGGTGGGGTGCACCATCTCGTCGACCAGTCGGCCGTCGGCGAGGAAGACGACGCGGTCCGCGTAGGAGGCGGCCACCGGGTCGTGGGTCACCATGACCACGGTCTGGCCCAGTTCGCGCACGGAGTCGCGCAGGAAGCCGAGGACCTCGGCCCCGGCGCGGGAGTCGAGGTTGCCGGTGGGCTCGTCGCCGAAGACGATCGCGGGCCGGGTGGCCAGGGCCCGGGCCACCGCGACGCGTTGCTGCTGCCCGCCGGAGAGCTGTCCGGGCCGGTGGCCCAGCCGCTGGCCGAGGCCGACCATGGACACCACGCGGTCCAGCCACTGCCGGTCGGGGCGGCGTCCGGCGATGGACAGCGGCAGGGTGATGTTCTCCAGCGCGGTCAGGGTGGGGAGCAGGTTGAACGCCTGGAAGATGAAGCCGATCCGGTCCCGGCGCAGCTCGGTGAGGTGCCGGTCGCCCAGGGTGCCCAGCTCGGTGGTGCCGATGCGGACCGAGCCGGAGCTGACGGAGTCGAGTCCCGCGGCGCAGTGCATGAGGGTGGATTTGCCGCAGCCGGAAGGGCCCATGATCGCGGTGAACTCGGCTTCCCGGAAGGAGACGCTGACCCGGTCCAGGGCCACCACGCGGGTGTCGCCGTTGCCGTAGACCTTCGACAGGTCGGTGGTGGAGGCCGCGATACCGGGCGTCGGGCGGGGGGAGAACGGGTCGGCGGTCACGGCGACTCCACTTCGGGTGCGGTGGGAAAGGGGTGCACGCCGAAGGGTGTCGGGGGGACGTATCAGGGCCGGGGCCGCCGTGTATCGGCTTCCGCGCCGTTGTGCGGCAGTCGTGCGGGGGCGGTCAGCGGGGGGAGTCGCAGGGTGGCGACCGCGCCGCCGTCCGGAGCGTTGTCCAGACGCAGTTCGGCGCCGAGCACCCGGGCCTGGCCCAGGGCGATGGTCAGCCCGAGGCCGTGCCCCGCGCCCCGCTCCGTGGCGCCCGTACGGAACCGGCGCGGGCCGTCGAGCAGCAGGTCGGCGGGGAAGCCGGGACCGTGGTCGCGGACGACGACGGTCCGGCCCTCGACGGTGACCTGCACAGGGGTCCGTCCGTGCCGGTGCGCGTTGATGACGAGGTTGCCGACGATCCGCTCCAGGCGCCGCGGGTCGGTCTCCACCGACTCCACGGTCACCGCGGTCTCCACCGACGCCACGTTCGGTGCCTGCGGCGCCTGTGGCGCCTGCGGTGCCTCGGTGACGCTGACCTCCGTGTCGAGACCGGTACGGGCCACCGCCTCGGCGACCACCGCGGCGAGCGGGACCCGGGCGCGTACCGGCGCCTCCGCCCCCGCGTCGAGCCGGGAGATCTCCAGCAGGTCCTCGACCAGGCCGCGCAGGTCCCGTACGCGGGCCCGGAGCAGGTCCTCCGTCTCGCCGGGCGGCAGCAGGTCGGTGGCGGCCAGCAGACCGCCGACCGGGGTGCGCAGTTCGTGGGCCACGTCCGCCGTGAACTGCCGCTCGATGCGCAGCCGTCGGCCGAGGCTGTCGGCCATGAGGTCGACGGTGGCGGCGATGTCGGTCACCTCGTCGCGGCCCCGGGCCCGGCCCAGTGCGGGGCCGGTGCGGGCGTCGAGGTCCCCGGCGGAGATCCGGGCCGCGGTCTCGGCGACCCGGCGCAGTCGGCGGGCGACCAGCCCGGCCCCGTAGACCGCCAGGGGCAGTGCCGCGGCGAGCGAGACGAGGGAGGCCACCGCCATGCTCGCGTCGAGGCGCCGCAGGTCGTGGAGTTGGGGGCTCATGTTGATCCGCACGGCGAGCACCGGGCTGCCCGGGCCGCCGATCCGCTGGGCGCCCCAGACGCTGGGCCCGAGGTTCCCCTCGACGCGCCCGTCGTAGGCCACCCGCCGGTCGCCGTCGGCCGGGTGGCGCAGGGCGGTGGGCAGGTCGGCTGGATCGAGCTCCGCACCACCCGCCAGCGTTCCGGTGCGCCGGTAGACGTCCATGGCGGAGTACACGGTGTTGGTGGCTTCCATCTCGGCCCGGCTGCGGACGTCCATCGCGGTCCACACGTGGACGAGGACGCCCACCGCCAGGGCGACCAGGCACGCCGTGGCCGCCGCCAGCGCGGCGATCTTCCAGCGCAGGGGCACGCGGGCCGGCCACCACGGCCGGCGCAGGGGGTGCACCGGCCTCAGCGCCTGAGCTTGTAGCCGAAGCCGCGGACCGTCTCGATCCGCTCCCGGCCCAGTTTCTTGCGCAGCCGCTGCACGGCCAGGTCCACGACGCGGCTGTCGCCGTCCCAGCCGTACTCCCAGACGTTGCGCAGCAGGGTGTGCCGGTCCAGCACGATGCCCGGGTGGGCGGCGAACTCCAGCAGCAGCTTCAGCTCGGTGGGGGTGAGCGCCACGGGTGTTCCGGAGCGGAACACCTCCATCCCGCCGGTGTCGACGGTCAGGTCGCCGAAGGTCAGTACGTCCTCCTGGCCGGTGGCGGGCTCGCCGCCCGGGGCGGGCGCGTAGGCCGCCCTCCGCAGCAGCGAGCGGATGCGCGCCACGAGGACGTACGTGTCCACGGGCTTGACCACGTAGTCGTCGGCCCCGGCCTCCAGCCCGGCGACGACATCGAGGCCGTCGCCGCGGGCGGACATCATCAGCACGGGCACCAGGCTGGTCTCGCGGACCCGGCGGCACAGTCCGATGCCGTCGAGGCCGGGCAGCATCACGTCCAGGATCAGCAGGTCGAAGCCGTCGTCGTCGCGGAAGGACTCCAGCCCGGTCAGTCCGTCGGCCGCGGCCGTGACCCGGTAGCCGTAGCGTTCGAGGGCGACGGTGAAGGACCGGCGCATCAGCTCGTCGTCCTCGACCAGCAGCACGCGGACCGGAGGCGGAGATTCCGGCACCGGGGCGGGTGAGGGCACGGGCGGGACTCCTGTTCGTACGGGCCGGGCGAAACGCCGCTCCGGCGCGAAGCCACACGCCGCCGACGACCCGGAAGGAACGATACGGGAGGCACCGGACGCGGCGACCGCCGTCGGGGCCGGGCGCTCGATCCGATCGGTGGTCGAGCGCTCACCGATACACGGTGGATACAAAAGGCCGGAATCGGCTTGATCTACGGGTGGCGCTGGCGGAAAACGGCCTGTACGAGGGGGCGCCCCGGCCGGGCCGCTACATAGTCTGACCATCGGTCAATCAGGATCCGCAGCGGGGTCCACGGAGCGAGGAGAACACTGATGGTCGGGTCGCGCGTCCTGTCCTTCGGGCACTATCAGCCGCCAAGGGTCTTGACCAATGCCGATCTCGAGCAAATGGTCGACACCGACGACGAGTGGATCCAGAGCCGCGTCGGGATCAGGACGCGCCGCGTGGCGGCCGAGGACGAGTCCGTTGCGGACATGGCCACGAAGGCCGCCGAGCACGCCCTGGCCAACGCCGGACTCTCCGGTGCCGACATCGACTTCGTCATCGTGGCCACCTGCACGGCGCTCGACCGCTCGCCCAACACGGCGGCGCGGGTGGCCGCCGCGGTCGGCGCGCAGGCTCCCGCGGCCATCGACGTGAACACGGCCTGCTCCGGATTCCCGCACGCCATGGCGCTGGCCGACCAGAGCATACGGACGGGTTCCGCCACGAAGGCACTGGTCATAGGCGTGGAGAAGCTCACCGACTTCGTCGACTGGACCGACCGCACCACCTGCGTGCTCGTCGGCGACGGCGCGGGTGCGGCCGTCGTCGTGGCCTCCGAGGAGCCGGAGATCGGTCCCGTCGTGTGGGGGTCCGTACCCGAGATGGGCCGGGCCGTGCGCATCGAGGCGCCGTCCAACACCTTCGCCCAGGAGGGGCAGTCGGTCTACCGCTGGGCCACCACGGCGCTCCCGGAGGTCGCCCTCCAGGTCTGCGAGCGGGCGGGCGTGAAGCCCGAGGAGTTGGGCGGCGTCGTCCTGCACCAGGCCAACCTGCGGATCATCGAGCCCCTGGCGCGCAAGATCGGTGCGGTCAACGCCGTCATCGCCAAGGACGTCGTCGAGTCGGGCAACACCTCGGCCGCGAGCATCCCGTTGGCGCTGTCCAAGCTCATCGAGCGGGGTGAGGTCGAGAAGGGATCGCCCGTGCTGCTCTTCGCGTTCGGCGGGGGCCTGTCCTACGCCGGCCAGATCATCAACTGCCCGTGACCGGCCCGGAGGGATCGACGACGATGACGTCCTCGCGCGTGACGTGGTGGCCGCTGTTGCGGCTGCGGGAGGCGGTGACCGCGCCCCGGGCGCGGCTGCTGGTGTTCCCGCATTCCGGGGCCGGCCCCAACACCCTGTTCCCCTTGGTCGAGCCGCTGCCGGACCACGTGGAAGTGCTCGGGCTCTCGCTGCCCGGGCGGGAGCGCCGGTTCGGCGAGCCGCCCGGCTGCCGGCTCGACCAGGTCCTGGACTCCGTCTCCGACGAGGTGCTCGGCCGTGACCCGTTGCCCACGGTGGTCTTCGGGCACAGCCTCGGCGCGCTCCTGGCCGCCCGCGCCGCGCGCCTGCTCGGCCCGCACTGCCGGGCGGCCGTCGTCAGCGGGCAGGTCCCCGGCCGGACCCCGCGCCGGGCCCACGCCGCCGCCACCGAGGAGGACGCCGTCCGGCTGCTGCGGGACGGCGGCGGCACCCCGGAGTGGGTGCTGCACGATCCGGACATGCTGGCGCACGTGACGCGCGTGCTGCGGGCGGACATCGAACTCAGTCGGGAGGCCGCGTCGGGGTTCGAAGACGTACGGCTCGACGTGCCCCTGCACGTGCTGGGCGGCACGGCGGACCCGCTGATCCCGCACGAGCCGCTGGACGACTGGGCCGCCCACACGACCGGAGCGTGCCAGGTGCTCCGGTTCGACGGCGCCCACTTCTTCCTGCTGGCCGACGAGCACCGCCCCACGGTCGTGGACGTGCTGCGCCGGGCACTCGCAGAAGGCTGACGCGGCGCGCCGAAGGGCCGGAGGGGTCGGAGGGCCGGAGGGCCGGAGTCACGTGGCGCGTGACTCCGCCCCGGGGCGGGTCCGGCCCCGGCCCCGGCCCCGGCCCGCGCGAGGTCACGGCCGGATGATGCGGACCTGGTAGCTGCCGTTGCGCAGTTCACCCACCACGGACACGCTGATGCCCGCCTTCTCGTCGGTGAAGGTCTCGCCCGGCCGGAACGGCGCGTCCGAGAGTTCCGCGTGCACGTTGGGCCGCCGGGTGCAGCCGCCGCTCGTGCTGGCACTGTCCGACACGGTGATCGGGCCGTGCCCGGTGTCCACGTCGGAGTCCACCTTGTAGATGAGGACGCCCGGCTTGCAGACGGCCTCGTCGTTCCCGGCCAGCGTCCGCACCTCCACCGCGTACCCGGAGCTCTCCGACAGCGGGACGAAGGCCAGCTTGGTGCCGCCCCGTATCCCCAGCGGGGACAGGGTGTGGTCGCTGGTGCCCGATTTGGCCGCGCAGCTGATCTGCTTGCTGTCCAGCCAGCCCAGTTTCCACTTGTGCCAGCCCATCAGGTCGTTGTTGGCACCCCAGTCCTCGCTCATGATGTCCCAGTGCCCGACCGTGTTCCCGCCGTCCGAGGTGTACAGGTCGGGCAGCCCGAAGACGTGCCCGTTCTCGTGCGGGAGCACCCGGTAGCCGGTCTCCTGGTAGGTGCCGGAGCCGTCGTCCTGCCGGCTGTAGACGAAGGACGTGTTGGCCAGCGGCACCCCGTCGGCGACCGGAGCCTCGCCGTTGCCCGAGAAGGTCACCGACAGGACGGTGTCCAGGGCGGACGGCCCGGCGTTCGGCGTGACCAGGACGTTGATCAGGTCGTACCGGGCGAAGTCCACCTCGGGGTCGGCGGCCTTCGCTATGTGCTCGACGAGCTGCCGGTAGCCCGGCTCGTACGCGGACCCGCGCTCGATCCCGTACGCCGCGAAGGGCATCGGCATCCGCAACCAGCCCTTTATCGGCGCCTCGGCCCGGTAGACCAGCCGGCCGTAGGAACTCGTGCGGAACCATTCGGCCGTCTGGGGGAAGAACTCCGCCATCCGGTCCGCCGCCGTGCCCTCGCCCTTGGCATCAGGGAAGTCGATCATCAGGTTCAGGGCCCTGATCTCGCCGGTCGAGCGCGAGTAGCCGGGCGGAGTCGGCATGCCCTCGGACATCTGCACACCCATGGTGCCCGCGATCCGGCAGGGCGCGAGAGCCGATTCGACGGTCGTGGCCACCGCTCCGGCCGCCGAGTTGCCACGGCTGGATATGCCCGTGCTGGCCGTCGCCGTGACGCCGAGGGCCAGCGCGGTCAGGCCGATGTACGCGCTGGTGCGGCGTGGTCTGCGTATCCGGTGGCGGGTCTGCGACATGGAGATCGCCTTCGGGTCCGCGGCAGCCGGCCCTGCCCGGTCTGCGCTCTGTTCGATCACCCTCCGCCGGGCGCGGCGCGCCCGCGCGTCGGGAGAGGCCGAACGTGGACACGCCCGTGAGCCAGGTCACACGGAGGAGTGAAATAACCGGGGACCCGTTCCCCGTTTGTACGGGAGTCCCGCTAAGCGGGGAGCTGCTCCCCGTTTGGGCGGGGCGGCCCTGCAGTCCGCACCACGAGCACGCGAGTCCGCGCCAGAAAGGCCTCGGAATGAAGAGCTCCACCAGTACCGCCCCGGCGGCCCGGCCCACCCCGGACCCGGCGCGGGAGCAGGCGCAGGCGCAGGTGTCCGCGGCCGGCGCCCCGCGGCCGCGCGCCGACGCCGTCCGCAACCGCGAGCGGATCCTGACGGCGGCCCGCGAGCTCTTCGTCGAATCCGGCTCCACGGCCCCCTTCGACGAGGTGGCCCGCCGGGCCGGCATCGGCAATGCCACGCTCTACCGGCATTTCCCCGACCGCCCCACCCTCGTCCACCACGTCGTCCTCTTCACGATGGGCCGGGTGACGGCCTCGGCCGAGGCCTCCCTCGCCGAGGAGCCCGACGCCTTCGCCGCCCTGTGCCGCTTCACGCACGCCGCCGCGGACGAGCGGATCGGCGCCCTGTGCCCGATGCTCGCCGACGGCTTCGACGGTGAACACCCCGAACTCCTGGCGGCGCGCGCCGCGTTGGGGGAGGCCGTGGTCACCCTGCTGGCCGCGGGCCAGGACGCCGGACTGGTCCGCACGGACATCGGCGTCGGCGACTTGATGGTCGCGCTGTCCCAGCTCAGCCGCCCCCTCCCGGGCGTCGCGTGCCTCGACACCGACCGCTTCGCCCACCGCCACCTCCAGCTCTTCCTCGACGGGTTGCGGGCCCCGGCCCGCTCCGAACTCCCGGGCTCGGCAACGACTTTGGACGACCTGCGGCAGAAAACCATGTGACGCGCACAAAGCTATAGAACTAGTCTTTTTCAGTCATTCCGCACAGTGAAGTGGGTACCCTCATGTCAAAAACAGCCGCGAGCCTCGCGCCGGCTGCCGATCCCAGTCGCTGGAAGGCACTCGTCTTCATAGCCCTGGCCCAGCTGATGGTCGTCCTCGACGCGACCATCGTGAACATCGCCCTCCCCTCCGCCCAGACCGACCTCGGCATCTCGGACGGCAACCGCCAGTGGGTCATCACCGCGTACGCGCTGGCCTTCGGCGGACTGCTGCTCTTCGGCGGTCGCATCGCCGACAAGTGGGGCCGTAAGAACGCCTTCGTCGTCGGCCTCATCGGCTTCGCCCTGGCCTCCGCGCTCGGCGGCGCCGCCAACGGCGAGGCCATGATGCTCGGCGCCCGCGCCCTCCAGGGTGCCTTCGGCGCGCTGCTCGCACCGGCGGCCCTGTCGCTGCTCGCCGTCATGTTCACCGACGCCAAGGAGCGCGCCAAGGCCTTCGGCATCTACGGAGCCATCGCGGGCGGCGGCGGCGCCGTCGGCCTGATCCTCGGCGGCTTCCTGACCGAGTACCTCAACTGGCGCTGGACCTTCTTCGTCAACATCCCCTTCGCGATCGTCGCGGCCTTGGGTGCCTGGATGGTCATCCGCGAGCCCGCCGGTTCCCGCAACCGCGCGCCGCTCGACATCCCGGGCGTGATCCTGTCCACCACCGGTCTCGTCGCCCTCGTGTACGGCTTCACCCGCGCCGAGTCCGCCGGCTGGTCGAACGCCGTCACGGTCGCCATGTTCGTCGCCTCGGCGCTGCTGCTGTCCGCCTTCGTCCTCGTCGAGTCCAAGGTGAAGTCCCCGCTGCTGCCGCTGCGCGTCCTGCTGGAGCGCAACCGCGGCGGTGTCTACCTCTCGCTCGGCCTCGCCGTCATCTCGATGTTCGGCCTGTTCCTCTTCCTCACCTACTACCTGCAGGTCGTGAAGGGCTTCTCGCCCGTCAAGACCGGCTTCGCCTTCCTGCCGATGATCGCGGGCATGATCACGGGCTCCACCCAGATCGGCGCCCGCCTGATGACCCGCGTCCCGCCGCGCCTGCTGATGGGCCCCGGCTTCCTGGTCGCCGGCCTCGGCATGCTGCTGCTGACCCAGCTGGAGGTCGGGTCCTCGTACCCGGCGCTCATCCTGCCGGCGCAGCTGCTGCTCGGCCTCGGCATGGGTACGGCGTTCATGCCGGCGATGTCCCTGGCCACGCACGGGGTGAACCCGGCCGACGCCGGTGTCGCCTCCGCCATGGTCAACACCTCGCAGCAGGTCGGCGGCGCCATCGGCACCGCGCTGCTGAACACCATCGCCGCCTCGGCGACCACCGCCTACCTGACCGACCACGCGGCCGAGGCCGCAGCGGGCGGCCCGGCGGGACAGCTGATCCAGGCGCAGGCCATGGTCGAGGGCTACTCCTCCGCCATCTGGTGGGCGGTCGGCATCCTGGTCGCCAGCTCGGTCATCGCGCTGACGCTGATCAACACCGGCCGTCCGGGCGTAGGCGGCCCGGTGGCCTCCGATTCCGGCGAGGACGCCGAGCTCAAGGTGCCGGTGATCGCCCACTGATCAGGGCCGAGGGCCTCCCGGAATGACTGACGACCCGTCTCGTTCAAATTTGAACGAGACGGGGTTAGTCTGTTTCCGTACGCGTTTCAACCACTGAGGAGCGCCCCCGTGACCCGCATACCGGCCCTGTACCTGAGCCACGGCGCACCCCCGCTGGCCGACGACCCGGTTTGGCCGGGCGAGCTCGCCGCCTGGTCCGCCGGTCTGCCGCGCCCCCGCGCGATCCTGATGGTCTCCGCCCACTGGGAGGAGGCCCCGCTCGCCCTCGGCGCCACCGAGCGCGTCCCGCTCGTGTACGACTTCTGGGGCTTCCCGGAGCACTACTACCGGGTCCGCTACGACGCACCCGGCGCCCCGGAGCTGGCCGCCTCGGTCCGCAAGCTGCTGCGCGCCCCCGGTACCCCCGTCCAGGACATCCCCGACCGCGGCCTGGACCACGGCGCGTACGTCCCCCTGGTGGAGATGTACCCGGAGGCCGACATCCCGGTCCTCCAGATCTCCCTGCCCACGCTGGACCCGGCCGGCCTGATGGACATCGGCCGCAAGCTCGCCCCGCTGCGCGACGAGGGCGTGCTGATCGTGGGCAGCGGCTTCTTCACCCACAACCTGGCGGCGCTGCGCCACACGGGCCCGGGCGTCCCCGGCTGGTCGGCGGAGTTCGACGCGTGGGGCGCCGAGGCCCTGGCCGCGTCCGACGTGGACGCCCTGCTGGACTTCGAGCACAAGTCCCCGGCGGGCCGCCTCGCCCACCCCCGCACGGAGCACTTCGCCCCGCTCTTCGTCACCCTCGGCGCGGCCGAATCCGACCTGGCCTCGGCGCGCACCCCGGTGGACGGCTTCTGGATGGGCCTCTCGAAGCGCTCCCTCCAGTTCGGCTAGGACCTGCGCAACGTGCCGGTGATCGCTTCGGTGATCACGAACCCCTTGGCCGGTCCTTCGGGAACGGTCACTGTCGAGCCGTACGGCATCCGCACTTCGGATTCGTACCGTGCGCGGTCGGGCGCGGGCTCCGACAGCACTCTGACGCTGCCCTGGCCGTCGTAGTCGTCGATGATCAGGTACACGGGGATCCCGGCCCTGGCGTACGCGCGCCGTTTGCGGTCGCGGTCCCGGTCGAGGCTGTCCTTGCCGGGTGACACCACCTCGGCGATCAGTTCCACCCCGCCTGCGTCGATCCCGAGGCCGTCCTCGGTGACGTGTTCTTCGGCGTCCTTCAGGGAGATGAACACGTCCGGGATCCATACCTTGCGTCGGTGGATGACGTTCATGTCCTGGTAGGCGGTGAAGTCGCTGTCGTCCAGGAACAGGCCGAGGGCATGGCGCAGCCGGTTCACGATCCGGCCGTGTGAGTAGTGCCCCGTGGGAGACACCTCGATGAACTCCTCGATGATCTCGGCGCGGTAGCCCTCGGGGAGTTCCATGGCCTTCCACGCCTGCCACAGGACCTCGTCCAGCTCCGACGGGGAAGTCGCGACCTTCGGCATTACGGCCTCCAGCGCCTCGTGGGCGAGAGCGGTCATGTGCAGCACCTCCTCAGAGTGTGGGCGTCGCTGGCAGGGCTGCACAAGCGACTCTCCGACGCTAGGGACGCGGGGGCGCATGCCGCAGGGATATGCCGGCCGCTCACTCGGACGGGTGGTGGCCCAGTCGCTTCTCGTACCAGCGGACGTCCCAGTACCGGTCGAACTTCCAGCCCGCCTCCGTGAACTCTCCGATCCGGCGGAAGCCGAAGCGCTCGTGCAAGCGCACCGAGGCTTCGTTCGGCAGGGCGATCCCGGCGAACACGCGGCGCACGGGCTCCTCGGCCAGGGCCGCGAAGAGCGCCTCGTAGAGGAGGGTGCCGATGCCCCGGCCGACCGCGTGCGGGGCGAGGTAGGCGCTCGCCTCCACCGAGGTGGCGTAGGCCGGTTTGGGGCGGAATGCACTACTCGTGGCGTATCCGGCCATTCGATCGCCTGTCCAAGCAACCAGAAGGCGGTGGGGCCCGTCTTCAGGGTGGGAGTGCAGCCAAGGGCGGCGCTGTTCCGGAGTGAAGACGGCCGTGTCGAACGTGACGGCGGTCTCACGGACGTAGTGGTTGTAGAGGTCCGTGAGGGGCGCCAGATCGGCCTCCGTTCCGGGCCTGACCTGCACCTCTTCGAGATCTTGCGACATCCGCTCCCCTCCCGTAGCGGGGCAGGATACTGCAAGATCTCGAAAAACAGGGAGCAGCGTGGGAATTCTGTCCCGATTCCAGTCGTTGTTTCCTTCGGAAGCGGGCACTCGGGAGAGTGTCCGTGACGCACCGGAGCGGTTGACAGCCGTCCCGGCGGCGTCCACCAGCCGCACCGCGACCGAACACTTCGCAAGGGAGCACGCATGGCAACCCGCGCCGTCGCCCGTCGTCAGTCCACGAGCAGCGCCCGCGCTGTGGGCGGGGAGATCGCAGACCGTGACCTGGTCGGCATGTATCTGGACGAGATCGCGCGCACCCCGCTGCTCGACGCCGCCAAAGAAGTGGAGCTCTCCCAGATCATCGAGGCGGGCGTCTACGCCCAGCAGATCCTCGACAGCACGATAGAACGTGACGGGGACGCCCCGGCCCGCGAGGAGCTGGAGGCGCTGGCCGCCGAGGGCGAGCGGGCCAAGGAAGTCTTCATCCGCTCGAACCTGCGCCTCGTCGTGGCCGTGGCCCGGCGCTATCCGCGCAGCGGCCTGCCCCTCCTCGACCTGATCCAGGAGGGCAACGCGGGCCTGGTCCGTGCGGTCGAAAAGTTCGACTACGCCAAGGGCTTCAAGTTCTCCACGTACGCCACGTGGTGGATCCGGCAGGCGATCACCCGGTCCATCGCGGACCAGTCCCGCACCATCCGCCTCCCCGTCCACCTCGTCGAGGAGCTCGGCCGGATCCGCCGCATCCAGCGGGAATTCAACCGGGAGAACGGCCGCGACCCGGAGCACGCCGAGATCGCCGCCGAGCTGGACTCCACGGAGAAGCGCGTGGGCGACGTACTGGACTGGGCGCGCGACCCGGTCAGCCTCAACATGGCGGTCGACGACGACGGCGACACCCAGTTCGGTGACCTCCTGGAGGACACCTCGGCGATCTCGCCCGAGCAGTCCGTGCTCTCCCTGCTGCGCAGCGAGGAGCTGGAGGACCTGCTGGGCAAGCTCGACAAGCGCACGGCGTCGATCATCAAGATGCGGTACGGCATCGACGACGGCCGCGAGCGGACGCTGACGGAGGTCGGCAAGCAGCACGGCCTGACCCGTGAGCGGATCCGCCAGATCGAGAAGCACGCGCTGCTGGAGCTGAAGCGGATGGCGCGTGACACCGGCTTCGACGCCGTGGCCTAGAGCGGCCGCCGCCAAGCCCCCCAGACGAGCCCCGGTGCCTATCCCCCCCAGGCGCCGGGGCTCTCTCCTGCCCCGCACAACCCAGCCCCTCCGGCGTCTCACAACCCAGCTCCTCCGGCGTTTGAGGAGCGGGGGTCTGGGGGCGGAGCCCCCGGGGGCCGGGGCGCAGCCCGGCTACGGCGAGCCCGCCGCCGACGTGAGCCGCGCGGCCATCGCACCGGCCGCATCCCGAAGCGCCGCAGGCCCCCGCACGGTGAACGGCAACCCCGTCAGGGCGAGCCGCGCCGCCGTCCACTCCGGCGCGTCCGCGCTCTCGAAGCTCACCGAGGTCCGCGTCCCCCCACCGGGCAGGGCCACCGCCCGCAGCCAGGCCGGCAGCTCCGCCGGGTCGGCCGCGAAGTCGACCTCGACCCGGTACGGCTGCTTCTCCCCGCCCCGCAGGCCCCGCCGGACGAACTCCTCGGCCTCCATCGGCAGGTCCCGCCGCGCGAACCGGGCCCCCGTCGCGAAGGCCTCGTCCACCCGGTCCACCCGGAAGGTCCGCCAGTCCTCCCGCTCCAGGTCGTAGGCGACCAGGTACCACCGGCTCCCGGTGCTCACCAGCCGGTACGGCTCCACCAGCCGCCGCGTCTCGGCCCCGTTCCCCGCCCGGTAGGCGAACCGCAGCCGCTCCGGGCCCGCCACCGCCGACGCCATCGTGGTCAGCGTCCGCGGGTCCACGCTCGCCCCGTCGCCCCGGGACAGCGCGATCGTGGCCGACTGGAGCGCGCTCACCCGGTGCCGCAGCCGTGAGGGCAGGACCTGCTCCAGCTTCGCGAGGGCCCGTACGGAGGCCTCCTCGACCCCCTCGATCGCATGCCCGGCCCCGGCCCGCAGCCCCACCGCGATCGCCACGGCTTCCTCGTCGTCCAGCAGCAGCGGGGGCATCGCCGCCCCCGCCACCAGCCGGTATCCGCCCTCGGCGCCGAGGGTGGCCTCCACCGGGTAGCCGAGGTCCCGCAGCCGCTCGATGTCGCGCCGGATGGTCCGCGCGCTCACCCGCAGCCGCTGGGCCAGCTCGCTCCCGGGCCATTCCCGCGGGGTCTGGAGGAGGGACAGCAAGGAGAGCAGCCGTGCGGGTGTGTCGGTCATGAATCCAGGCTGCCAGCGAAATAGGACACGGACTGACCTAGACGCCGTCTAAGTTTCTCCTCATGAGCACCGAGACGTCCAAGACAGCGCCCGAAAGAGAGAACGGGCCCGTACCAGAAGAGCGGAACGACGTAGCCCACGACGCACCCAGCCCGACCGCCGACCGCCGCCGCTGGCTGGCGCTCGCCATCGTGATGACCGCGGCCTTCATGGACCTGGTCGACGTCACGATCGTCAACATAGCCATCCGCACCATGCGCGAGGACTTCGGCGCCTCCACCAGCGCGATCCAGTGGATCACCGCGGGCTATGCCCTCGCCTTCGCGGCGGGCCTGATCACCGGCGGCCGTCTCGGTGACATCTACGGCCGCAAGCGCGTCTTCCTCATCGGCATCGCCGGGTTCACCGCCGCCTCGCTGCTCTGCGGCATCGCCGCCAACCCGGACGTGCTCGTCGTGGCCCGCCTCCTGCAGGGCGGTATGGCCGCCCTGATGGTGCCGCAGGTCCTGGCGATCATCCACGTCACCTTCCCGCCGCAGGAGCGCGGCAAGGTCTTCGGCATGTTCGGCGCGATCGTGGGCTTGGCGGCCGTCTCGGGCCCGCTGCTCGGCGCGCTGCTCATCGAGTGGGACCTCTTCGGTCTCGGATGGCGCCCGATCTTCCTGATCAACCTGCCCGTCGGCATCATGGGCGTGATCCTGGGCCGCAAGTTCATCGCCGAGTCCAAGGCCCCCAAGGCGCTGCGCCTGGACCTGGTCGGCGTCGTCCTCGCCACCCTCGCCCTGGTCCTGCTGATCTTCCCGCTGACCCACGGCCACGAGAACGACTGGCCGCTGTGGGGCTTCGTCTGCATGGGCGCGGCGCCCTTCGTCTTCGCCGCCTTCATCGCCTACGAGAAGTACAAGATCAAGAAGGACGGCTCCCCGCTCGTCGAGCTCTCCCTCTTCAAGGTCAAGAGCTTCGCCGGCGGTATCGCCGTCCAGCTGACCTTCGGCATCGCCACCGGCATCTTCTTCCTGGTGTGGACGATGTACATGCAGATGGGGCTCGGTTGGAGCGTGCTGCGCGCGGGTCTCACCGGCATCCCCTTCTCCATCGCGGTCTCGCTCGCCGCCGGCCTCTCGGTCGAGAAGCTCGTCCCCCGCTTCGGCCGCAAGGTGCTCCAGGCCGGTGCGCTGACCATGGCCGCCGGGCTGCTCCTCTACATCTGGGAGTCGCAGCACTACGGCATGGAGATCGCCTCCTGGCAGATGGCCGCCCCGCTGATCGTCATGGGCGTCGGCATGGGCCTGATCGTGGCCCCGCTGAACGACACCGTGCTCTCCGAGGTGCCGCGCGAGCACGCCGGGTCCGCCTCGGGCCTGATCAACACCACCGGCCAGATGGGCAACGCGCTGGGTCTCGCCCTGACCTCCGTCGTCTTCTTCGGCCTGATCGACGACGACATGGTCTTCGGTCCGTCGTACGTGGAGGCCTTCCGCGGCGCGCTCTGGTGGGTCGTGGCCGTACTCGTCGTGATCTTCGCGGTGATGTTCGTCCTGCCGCGCAGGGCGCTCCCGATGGAGGAGCGCGAGGGTGCCGCCGAGCACGCCGGCCGCACCCCGGAGAAGGTCCCGGCCGGCTGAGCCGGGCCCGAGGCACCACCGCACGGACATGTCCGCCCTCCCGGGCGGGCATGTCCGTTCTTCTTTGCTCCCCTCCGCCCCGCCCGCGGTCCCGCAGCGGGTGTCGGGGTCAGGACTTGGGCAGGGCCACGGTGTTGACGTAGGCGGTGCCGTTGGTCGAGAAGCCCTTCACGGCCTTCTCGACCTCCGCGGTCGGCACGGCCTTCTCCGCCTGGTAGTAGAGCCAGTCGACCCGCATGTCCCAGGTGCGCGGCCCCTGGAAGGGGAGGTCGACCAGCCAGGCGCTGAAGTGGATGTTCATGCGCTCGCGCGGGAAGTACTTGCTGTCGCTGGTGAACAGCTCCCGGCCGTCCATGGAGTAGGTGACCGATCCGTTCACGGCAGTGATCATCAGGATGTGCCAGCCTTCGAGCTTGTCCTTCTGGGCCTTGGTGACCCGGTCGTTGTTCGTGCTGTTGCGCCAGCTCGTGGTGTCGAGCTTGGGACCCGGCGCGCCCCATCCGCCGTTCGGCATGTACTCGTAGTCGAGCTCGCTGTACTGCGCGGACTTGTGGTCCGGCGAGATCGCGAAGAAGGACTCGTTGATGTGATCGCCGTTGCGTCCGCTCGTGGGCTTGTCGCTGAAGTAGACCCGGGCGGCGAGGGTCCCCGTGAAGAAGTACGGCTTGCTGGTCTGCAGTTCGGACTGCTGGGTGCCCTTCGCGGTCCCGTCGCTGGTGACCTGCAGCTGTAGCGACTGGCCCGCCTTGGCGGTCCCCTCGGCCGGGAAGCTGATGCCCGCGGTGGACCAGGTGTCCTTGATCCCCGGACCGCCCTGGCCGGTGCGGACCTGCCAGCCGTTGGAGGCGAGCGCGGGGTCGTCGGGGCCGGTGTAGGAGAAGTCGTCGAACATGACCCCCGCCGGCGGTGCGGCCGCGGCCGGTGCCGTCACGGAGAGCGGGCCCCCCTGCCCCGCCGCCGCGTCGCTGCCGCTCGGCTCGTCACCCCAGACGTGCTTGCCGCCGAGGTACGCCGCCACCCGCTTGGACGGGGCGTAGTGGGTGGACTTGGCGTCGAACGAGAGGTCGTTCGCCTGGTTCAGCTCCTTGTGGTCGAGGCGGAAGAGCTGGAGCCCGATCCCTTGACTGGTCTTGCCCGGCTCCAGGCTGCCGGCCGCCGCCGTGAAGCCGATCTGGAGGTAGTGGCCGGAGGTCGGGCCGGAACCGGTCAGCATGCCAATCTTGGCGGTGATGTTCGAGCAGCCGAGAGCCGACTGGACACAATTGGAACCGTAAGCGGAAGCATCATCCGCAGAGAAGTAGTACCTAAGAGTCACGTCGCTCAACGCCACGGTCTTCTTCGAATTGTTGATGACTTCCAACCACGGCTTGGCCGCAGCGCCCGTGGCCGGGGCGTCGGTCCGGTATCGGACCGTGAGGTCGGCGGACCCGTGAGCGGCAGGACCGGAACGCCATTTGGGATAGAGCACGAAGGCGCCACCGCCGACGGCCAGTGCGCCCACCAAGAGGAGAACTTTGAGCGCGTTCCAGCCTCGGCGGCGAGCTTTTCGGCTGGAACGGCTCACAGAAGCTCCTTGACGGGGTGGCATATTGAGCGCCATCGTAACCACGGCGCGTCAGAGCTCGGAAGCCGCGGATAGGGCCTTAATGGGGTCCGATTTCCTTCGGCGCCGGAACTGTGGCTCAATCGTCAATTGTTCGGGGGGATCGGCGACGGAGCCGATCTGGAAGTGTTCTTCATCACTGTGCGGCGGGGATTGCTGCACTCTTGGTGCCCACGTTGTCGGGTTTTGCCAGAGAGTAAAGGCCCCGCGGTGCGCCGCCGATGCCCGCCGCACGCCGCGACCGGGCCGACTGGCGCGGAGCGTTCGCATTGATGTGCAGTACTTTCTGCGTGTGCTTTCACTCGATCTCCATAGCGTGGAGATCGAGTGATGTTGACTTGGGTGGGGGAGATAAATCTTGTCGGGCACTGTTGCGCGCCGTGAGCGTGCCGATGCGTCGCGCCGTGGGCGCGGCGCTGCGTTACGCCGCGGGCGCGGTGATGCTGCGGCGCGTGCGTCGCGCAGTCGGCACCGGCGCGGCCGCGTCTCCCCCGAGGGGGTCGACAGCGCCGCTCTCTACGAGACCGTCGTCCTCGTTCCGGCCCGGAACGAGGAGGTCGGGGTGTTCACGTCCCTGCGGTCCCTGGCCGGCCAGAGCCGAACCCCCGACCTGATCATCGTGGTGGTCAACAACTCGACCGACCGGACCCTGGACTTCGCCCAGCAGTTCGCGGACGACGAGAACACGCCGCCGACGGTGGTCCTGAACCTGGACGACAACCCCCACAAGAAGGCGGGCGCCCTCAACCACGGTCTCCGCTGGCTCAGGGAGGCCGTCGGAGGCCGGCTCACCAACCAGGTGAAGCACGTCCTGGTCATGGATGCCGACACCGAGCTGCACCCGAAGTTCATCGAACGGGCCCGCAACGTCATCGCGTCCGACCCGGAGCTCGGCGGCGTCAGCGCCGCCTGCCTCGGCCGCACCGACCTGTGGCGCAACCCGTGGCAGCGGTACCTCCTCGGCATGCAGATCATCGAGTACGGCCGCGCCGCCAACACCCGGTTCCGCAGGGACGTCCACACCATGTCGGGCGCCGGCTCCTTCTACCGGGCGGAGGCCCTGCAGGGACTGCTCGACTGGCGGGGCGAGGTCTTCTGGGAGGACCACTCCAACCTGGTCGAGGACTACGAGACCACCCTGGCCCTCAAGGAATCGGGTTGGAAGGTCACGGCCAACCAGCTCTGCATCGCGTACACCGACCTGATGCCCACGCTGCGCGAGCTGATCCAGCAACGCGAGAGGTGGAGCCGAGGAACGGTCGACGCTTTGCGCGCCCGTGGCTGGACGAAGTTCACCTGGCATTCCATCAGCACCCTGATCCTGGGGCTGCTCGGCGCGGCTTACATCCTCGGTTGGGGAACGACGCAGCTGGTGGCGGCGGCGAAGCACGGCTTCTCGACGCAGCCGATCCTCCTGCTGCTCTTCGCTTTCTGGATCGTCTATCCCGCACTCCGCGTACGGAATATGGGCTGGAAGGCGATGCTCGTCGAGGCGCTGCTGCTCCCCGAGCTGGTGTTCACATTGGTACGGACCTATTGGCTCGTGTCCTCCATCATCAAGTCGTACGTGACCCGCGTGTCCGCGTGGAAATGATTCAAGGAGAGCAATGAATTCCCTCAAGGGCTTGGGGGTCTGCGCGGTGCTTGGGGCCCTCGCCTTCGCGCTGACCAAAGTGGAGGACATGGATCAGCTGATTCTCGGCGCCAGCATCGGGATCGTCACCCTGACGCTGATCGGCTACATGGCATCCATTCGGCGCAGCCGCAGGGACCGCCGCATTGCCCGTGGGTCGTCCACGCGGGGTTGAATCATTCCCTCCGGTTTTTGGAACGGTCCGTCGAATTCCCCGGCGGGCCGTTTCGCGCGTCCGGACACTCGCTCCGTCCGGCCCGCCTCAGCGCACGCGGGCGCGCAGTTCCATCGCTCCGCGCGCGGTCGCCTCGCTCTCGTACACCTCGCACATGTGCCGCCCGTCGGGCGTCGCCGTGTGCTCGACCTCCCACAGGCTGATCTCGGTCCCGTCCAACAGGACGAAGGCGTGCTCGTACAGGCTGAAGCCCGCTCCCCGCCCGTCCGCGAGGCACTGCCGCGCGCCGAACGCCTGCGTGATCTGGTGCGCGTACGCCGACCGCAGCAGCGTCGCCACCCGCTCGCCCGGCCGGTCGACGTTCTCCGCGCGCCGCAGCACCCGCCGGGCGTGGTCCGCGGAGTCCTCCACCGCGTACTCCCGGTGCCGCCGCACCGGGGCCGGGGTCGCGTACAGCGCGCTCAGCAGCGCCATGCCGCCCTCCGGCTCGTCCTCGCCCGGCACCAGCACCGGATCGGGGGACGCCCCGGCCGACGCCTCGCCGAACAGCCGGGTCACGGCCAGGCAGGTCTCCGCCTTGCTCGCGAAGACCTCGTGCCGGACGGTCCGGTCGCCCTCCAGCCGGTAGGCCAGCTCCCACAGCGAGACCGAACCGCCGTCGGTCAGCAGATAGGTGTGCCGGTGGGTCTCCCGCCAGATGCCCGCCTCCGGGCTGTGGTGGGTGGTGTAGAGCGAAGAGCTGTGGGCGAGCGCCGTACCGAGGCGCTCGACGAGCCTGTCCGGCAGGTCGAAGGAGTTGAGGGCGCGGCCGAGGAGTCGTTCGAGGTGCGCCTCGGTTGTCTCGTACGGATCGCTCAAGGTGGGTCTCCAGGCCGTCGCAGCTTGTCACTTCGCGGAAGCTCAACGTAACCCCTGGTTCTGACATCACGTCCGGGGTTCGGTAAAACGTCCGGGAAGCATCGGAGGTTCCCGCCACACCTTCAGGTCAACTTGCGTACGGATGCGCATGGTTGGGCACGGTCTGGGGCGAAGCGCGGGACTATGGGCCACATGGCAACGAATACAGTGGGCCTTCCGCGTCAGCAGGTACGGCCCCGCAGCGGACACGAGGGCGAACAGAACGCAGCGCCGAGGGGGTTGGCCTGGCTGCTGGCCGTCACCGGGGCGGCCGGGCTGCTGGCCTCGTGGGTGATCACCCTCGACAAGTTCCTCCTGCTGGAGGACCCGGACTTCAAGCCCGCGTGCAGTCTCAACCCGGTCGTCTCCTGCGGCAGCGTGATGGCGAGCGAGCAGGCGGCGGCCTTCGGCTTCCCCAATCCGATGCTGGGGCTCGTCGCGTACGCCGTCGTGGTCTGCGTCGGCGCGGGCCTGCTGGCCGGTGCCCGCTACCGCGGCTGGTTCTGGCTCGGACTGAACGCCGGCACGCTCGTCGGCGTCGGCTTCTGCAGCTGGTTGATGGTCCAGTCGCTCTACGAGATCAACGCGCTCTGCCTGTGGTGCTGCCTGGCCTGGGTCGCGACCCTGCTGATGTTCTGGGCGGTCACCGCGCACAACGTCCGTACGCGCGCCCTGCCCGCCCCCGGCCCGCTGCGGGTCTTCTTCGCCGAATTCGGCTGGGCCCCGCCGGCCCTGCACATCGGAGTGATCGGCATGCTGGTCCTCACCCGCTGGTGGGACTTCTGGACCGGCTGACCGCCGGGGGCGGAACGCGAAGAGGGCCCCGGCGGCTGGACGCCGCCGGGGCCCTCGTCATTCACTCCACAGGCTCAGCGGCCCGCGATCACCCGAAGGGCGGAGGAGCTGGAAATCAGCTGCCGCTCGAGACGTTGCCCGAGAGGACCGGGATGTTGTCCAGGATGTGCGAGAGCGGCTCGTCACCCTTGGCCTGGGTGGAGTTCTCGGTGCACTGCTGGTTCTGCGGGTTGGACAGGACGTTGATGTCCTGGACGCCGATGTTGAGCGCGGCGATCAGCGACTGGGCGTTGACCTTCGCCGGCAGGCCGATGCAGGGCTTGTTGAGGGTGCCCTGGACCAGGCTGAGCTGCGGGCTCATGTCGCCGTGGGTCTTCTGGTTGCCGTAGATCTGCTGGGCACCGTTGCCGTTGACGGTGTTGACCCCGTTGTCGTTGCCGATGGCCATGGCCGGGGCCGCGGCAGCAGCGCCCGCGCCGATCGCAACGGCGGAGACCGCGGCGGCGGTCATGAACTTCTTGAACATCTTGTTCCTTCTGTCGCACGAGTGCCCGCTGATGGAGCGCCCTGGTCAACTGCCCGACCAGGTGGTTGGTTCCGCGGCTTCACTCAAACGGCCTGCGCGTGTCGAGGATTTCCCCGGCCCGGGTGAGTGGCCTCCGGACGCCTGCGCGAAGCCCGTACGCAGCCAGCATCGTCCGGGACTCCGGTTGCGCTCCGTGCGGGGCGTTCGCACGGTGGGTGAGTAAGCGGACTGTTTCAGTCCGCTTTCGTGTCCCCACCGCGTAAGGAACATCCATGCACCGCACGAAGCCGTCCCGCGCCCGCCTCCTCGTCCCGTCGGCCCTCGCCGTCGTCATACTGTCCGGCGCGGCTGCCCCGGCGGGCGCCGCGGAGGGCGACGGCTCTGCGGCCGTGAGCGGTCGAGTCGCCTCCGTCCAGCGCCAGGTCAAGAAGATCGAGCAGCGCGCCAAGGCCGGTCCGATCGACGACCTCCTGGCGGGGCTCAGCAAGACGCTGCAGGACCTCCTCGCCTCCGTCGGGGGTCTGCTGCCCGGCGGGGTGACGCTGCCGCCGATCGAGCTGCCGAAGCTGCCGGAGATCAAACTCCCCGAGCTTCCCGACCTGTCGGGCCTCATCCCCGAGCTGCCGCCGGTGGAAGTGCCGCCGGTCGAGGGGCTGGTGCCGGAACTGCCCGCGGTCCCCGAGGTTCCGACGGTTCCCGAGCTTCCCGTGACCCCGACGGTGCCCGAGGTCCCCGTGACCCCGACGGTCCCCGAGGTCCCGGCCCTTCCTGCCGTCCCGTAGGAGCGGTTGCGGACCGAACCCGGGTGATGGTTACGACAATTGAGCCGAACAGGTCTCATCGTGCGCGTGGCCGTGTCGTCTGGGAAGCTGGACCGTTTCGCTCGGTGTGAGCCCCGGTTCGGGGCAGAACGTCGAACAGAAGGTGCACTTCCCATGAACTCTGCCAAGAAGGCCGCCCTGGTCCTGGCCACCGCTGGTCTCGCTGCGGCCGGTGCCGCCGGCTCCGCCGCCGCCGACTCGTCGGCCGAGGGTGCGGCCGTGGGTTCCCCCGGCGTCCTCTCCGGCAACCTGGCCCAGGTGCCGGTGCACGTTCCGGTCAACGTCTGCGGCAACAGCGTGAACATCGTCGGCCTGCTGAACCCCGCGTTCGGCAACGTCTGCGTCAACAACTGACGTCGGCCGAACAACCGACTGTGGGCGCCCCGGCCTCGCCGGTGGCGCCCACAGTCGTGTCGGCGGGTGTTCAGCCGGGACGGTTCACTGACCGCCGTTGAGCTTCACGCCGCCGAGCATGGGGGACGCCTGGGTGGCGCCGTTCGCGAGGCCGAGCACGGTGCCGGGCACGTCGTTGCGGACCTTGTTCACCTTCTGGGCGGTACCCACGACCTTGTTGAGGGTGTCTCCCTGTTCCGCCAGCCCGTTGCCCACGGTCTGCGGCAGCGACTCGGAGACGGGCCCGACGGAGTTCAGCGTCTCGGTCACCCCGCCGGTCAGGCTCATGGGGGGCATCGCGGCCGTGGTCTCGGCGGCGAAGGCGGTGGTGGAGGCGCCGAGCGCGGCGACGGAGCCGACGACGACAGCGGCGACCTTCGTGAGCTTCATTATCGAAATCCTCTTCTTTCGTGGACAGAGGCGTCAGTGGCCACTTTCGCCCTGAGTAACGATTCCCCGCCGCTGCGGAAACGCGAACGCGCACGCGGTTAAAGGCGCGGGGGGGCATGACAGCGACCGGAGAATCCGACGAGGATTCTCCGGTCGCTACTTATTCTCATTACCGGTAATACCGGTATTACCGGTCAGGAGACGCGCGACCGCCGGTACAGAATCGCGCCGCCCAGGATCAGGGCGCTGGCCAGAGCCGCCGCGGCCGCGGGCTGGCCCGCGCCCGTCTCGGCCAGCACGGGCCCGGTCACGTGCGCCGGAGCGGGGGCCGGCGGCTGTACGGGCGCGGGCCCGGGGGCGGGGGCGGGGGTCGGCTGGGCCGTCACCGGGGGGAGGGCGACCGGGGCGTCACCGCCGGGGGCGGCCGGCGGCTGGTCCGCGGGCGGTACGACCGCGGGCGCGGGGGCCGGAGCCGGGTGCTCCACGGGCAGGCTGCCGTGCGGCGGCCCGGGCGCGGGCCCCTCCTCCATCACGGGAGGCGGTCCGGGCGCGGGGGCCGGCAGCGTGTGCGGAGCCTCCTCGCCCGGTGCCGGTGCCGGTGCCGGTGCGGGAAGCGTGTGCGGGGCCTCCTCGACCGGGGGCTGCGGCGCGGGGGGTGCCGGCGGCGCCTCGGGCGGTGGCGCGGGCGCCTCCTGGGCCGGTTGCGGGGTGGGCAGCGGGGCCGGGTGCTCCTCCACCGGTTCCGGCTTGGGGTGGGGCCGCTCGGGCGCGGGGGGAGCGTGGTGCGCCGGCGGGGGCGGCGGCGTCGACTCGGGGTGGTCGTCGCACTCTTCCTTGCCCCGCTGCCCATCGGGGCCGTAGCCGCCTTCGTGGCGCGGCTCCTCCTGGCGCGGCTTCGCGTGCCGCGGCCCGTCCTGCCGGGGCTGCTCGTGCCGGGTCTGCGCCTGCGGGGTCCGTTCCTGCCCGGCTTGCTCGTGCCCGCCCGCGTGGCGCGGCGACCCGTGGCGCTGCTCCGGCACCGCGTGCCGGCCCTCGCGCTCGTCGAGGTAGCGCTCGAAGGCCCGGGCGTGCTCGGGGCTGAGGTAGCGCCCGTAGTCGTGGCCGGTGTCCGCGTGCGAACCGGTGTCGGTGACGCACGTGTTCCCCATCGCAGGGTTGAGCGCCGCACCGCCGTCCACGCTGTTGCCGCACACGTTCGGTGCGAAGGTGATCGGTACCGAGACGCTGTTGCCGGCCAGCACGCCCGGCGAATGCGAGGCCTCGGCGCTCGCCCCGTGGTGCGCGTAGGCCGCGCCGGTAGCGATCGACAACAGACTCGACGCGGCTGCCGCCGTGAGCATCCCCTTGCCCAGTACCTGTCGGCTCAGTACCTGTCGCATGGGTCCTTCCCTGTCTACCGGCGCCACGGCCGGTGTGGAATCGGAGGCGGCCCCGGAGTGCACCGCCGTGCACTCCGAGGCCACACCGAGGAGGCTTGCCCTTGCGGGCACAAGCGCTTCGTCAGGCGTTGACGCAGGTGTTGCCGAACGCCGGGTTCAGCAGCGCGATGATGTTCACGGTGTTGCCGCAGACGTTGACCGGGACGTGCACCGGCACCTGGAGCAGGTTGCCGGACAGGACGCCGGGGGACCCGACGGCCTGTCCGCCGGCGGCCGCGTCGGCCATGGCGGGGGAGGCGGCACCGGCGAGCATGAGGGCGCCGGCGGCCAGCACCACTGCCTTCTTGTACGTCATTTTGATTTCTTTCCTTCCCGCAGGGGCGTGTCCACTGCAGAATTAACAACGAGCGGTTCGAGAAAAAGAAACCGCGCATTTTCGGCGGCCGGTCGGTAATTCACCCCGATGCTCGACCCGAAGTGCTGGTCGAATTCCCGGTGCCGGTGGATTCATATCGAAAATTCCGGGGCCGGGGGCGTCCCGGCTCCATATGCGGCGAGGCCGCCGCGACCCGGTGGGTGCGACGGCCTCGCTGGCGCGGGCCTCGGTCAGCTGCCGTTCGAGACGTTGCCGGAGAGGACCGGGATGTTGTCCAGGATGTGCGACAGGGCCTCGTCGCCCTTGGCCTGGGTGGAGTTCTCGGTGCACTGCTGGTTCTGCGGGCTGGACAGGACGGGGATGTCCTGGACACCGACGTTGATCAGGGCCAGCACGGACTGCACGTTGGCCTTCGCGGGCAGGGCGATGCAGGGCTTGTTGAAGGAGCCCTGGATGAGCGCCATCTGCGGGCTCATGTTGCCGTAGGTGGCCTGGTTGCCGTAGATCTGCGCGGCACCGTTGCCCTGGACGGTGTTGACGCCGTTGTCGTTCCCGATCGCCATCGCCTGCGGGGCCATGGCGGCGCCGATGCCCACGACCGAGGCGGCAACCGCGGCCGAGGCCATCATCTTCTTGATCATTGTCGTCCCTTTTTTCAGGATTGCCCGGTAGTGGAGCACCCGGATCAACGCCGCGGCCCCGGTTCGGGTTGCGTGGCTTCACCCGGATGCAGGCGTTTCGGGCGGTGCGGTTGACGGTCGGGCGCCGATGCGGGCGGTGTCGAACCGGGGGTTCGGCGGGGCGACCGCGTGCGCCGTGGGGCAGCAGGCGTTCACCGGCCCATTTCCTTTCGGTTCGAACGATGGTGCAACTCATAACGACCCGCCGGTTGCGAGGGTGCGTGCTATCGCCCAAAAGGCCGTACGAGCGAGTCCGGCGTGATTTCCCGCCCGATTTCTGCCAAAGTTCACTCCTGTTTTGGCCCCCTGATCGAAAATGGAGACAGGGTCATGGGTTCCTCCCGCAGAATCCTCGGCACGCTCGGTCTGCTGTCCTGCCTCACCCTTTCCGTGAACACCCAGATGGCGGGGGCGGCGGCTCCTGCTCCGAAGGAGTTGCCCCGGGTTCCGTTCACCCAGCGTTACCAGGCCGTGCAGCACGGCGGGCTGGTGCGCGCCTCCAACTCCGGCATCAGCTGTCGCAAGGAGGAGTCCCCGCAGGCCGAGCCGTGCGCCGCGGTCAAGAAGGGCGCGGCGGGGGTCAACGGCGACTTCGAGATGTTCTACAGCGAGGTCGACGAGGATCCGGACACCTACAACTCCACCCGGGCCGAGCTCAAGGTCCCGCAGGGCGCGAAGGTCTCGTACGCCCGTCTCTACTGGGGCGGGAACCTGCGGGTGGGCGAGCAGAAGCCGCCGCGGGACAACGGCAGGGTGTTGGTCGCCGAGCCCGGCGGCGCGTACAAGGAGGTCCTCGCCGACACGGTGATGGGCCACCGCACGGACGCGGGCAGCGATGCCTACCAAGCCTCCGCCGACGTGACCCCGCTGGTCCGCAACGGCGGCGCCGGCCTGTGGACGGTGGCCCAGCTCAACATCGCGATGGGGCACTCCGAGGTGGGGGCCTGGGGCGGCTGGACCCTGGTCGTCGCCTACGAGCACCCGAAGGAGCCGGTGCGTCGGATCTCGCTGTGGGACGGCTTCGAGTCGATCGCAGCCCGTGCCGGTGACGCGGTCGTCGAGGTCGAGGGCCTGGACGCGCCGGCCGGCTCCACGGGCCGGGTCGGGGTGGTCGGGTACGACGGGGACCGGGGCACCCTCGGGGATTCACTCAACGTGACGGCCGACAGCGGTCGCCGGGTGAACCTCAGTAATGAAGAAAATCCTTCTAATGATGTTATGAATTCCACGATCACGGAATTCGGAAATCAGTCGTTCGTGCGACAGCCCGAACATATGAATAATCTCGGATATGACGCGGACGTGTTCGACCTGAGTCCCGCCCTGTCCGGTGGTGCCCGCAGTCTGAGCTTCAGGTTCACGGGTGAAAGTCAGGGTCATTTCCTCGGTGTGCTCTTCGTTCAGACAGACGCGCGCCGCTGAACGTAGGAGACCGCTCCACGTGCCCAGTCAACCTCGGGCGGCACAGCCCACGACCGTCCTCCACCTCGTACAACCCGTCGACGGCGGTGTGGCCAGGGTCGTCACCGACCTCGTCCGCGCGCAGACCGCCGAAGGCCTGCGCGCCGTCGTCGGGTGTCCGCCCGGCGGCACGCTCGGCGACGCCGCCCGGGCCGCCGGGGCCGAAGTGCTCACCTGGCGCGCCGGGCGGGCCCCCGGGCCCGGACTGCCCGCCGAGATCATCGGAGCCCGGCAGGTCCTCCACCGGGTACGGCCCCACCTCCTGCACGCCCACAGCGCCAAGGCCGGCCTGGCCGGCCGGCTCGCCGCGCGCGGGAGCCTGCCCACCGTCTTCCAACCCCACGCCTGGTCCTTCGACGCGGTCGGCGGGGCCACCGGCGCGCTCGCGCTGCGCTGGGAGCGGTACGGGGCCCGTTGGGCCGACCGGGTGCTCTGCGTCAGCGACGCCGAACGCCGCGCGGGCGAGACCGAAGGGATCACCGCCCGCTGGTCGGTGATCCGCAACGGCGTGGACCTGGACCACTTCCGTCCCGGCGGACCGGACCCCGACCGCGACAGGGCCCTGGCCCGCGCCGAACTGCCGCTGCCCGCCGGCTTCCCGGGCGACGGGCCGCTCGTCGTGTGCGTGGGCCGCATCTGCCCCCAGAAGGGGCAGGACATCCTGCTGCGGGCCTGGCCGGAGCTGCTCGCCACCGTCCCCGGAGCCCGCCTCGCCCTCGTCGGGGACGGCCCCGACGTCGAACGGCTGCGCCACATCGCCGCGCCGTCCGGCACCAGCGTGCACTTCGCGGGCGCCGCCGCCGACATCCGACCGTGGCTTCGGGCCGCCGATCTCGTTGTACTGCCGTCGCGGTGGGAAGGGATGGCGCTCGCCCCGCTCGAAGCCATGGCCTGTGGCCGCCCGGTCCTGGTCTCCGACGTCAGCGGTGCCAGGGAGAGCCTGCCGCCGGGCCAGGGACGCCTGTGCCTGGTGCCGCCGGAGGACCCGACGGCCCTGGCCGAGGCCCTGGGCCGGCTGCTCGCCGAGCCGCGGCTGCTCGCCGAACTCGGGGAGCAGGCCCGGCAGCACGCCCGGACCGACTTCGACGTGCGGCGGACCACGGACGCGGTCACCGGCCTGTACCACGAACTGCTGGGCAGGCCCCGGCCCTTGAACCAGGAGCGCATCAGCCGATGACGATGGACAGCGCACCCGCCCGGCACACCGGGCAGAGCGGCACGGGGCCCGCCGGCGGAGGCGCCTTCGCGCCCGTGCACCCCGCGGCGGCCCGCCGTTCAGCGACCGGCATCCACCCCCCGCGCGGGCCCAGGACCGACCAGGCCCGCTCCGCCCTACGCCCCCGGAGCGTCCGCCGTCGCGGCCGAGCGCTCCCGCTGCTCACCGTCGACGTGCTGGCCGCCGTACTCACCGCGACGACCCTGCCCGCGGCGGTGCCCGTCCTGTCCGCGGCCCCCGTCCTGCTCGCCGCGCTGCACGCGCAGGCCGGGCTCTACCGACCGCGGCTCGCCCCCTCCGCCCTCCTCGAACTGCCCGTGCTGGCCGGACGCTCCGCCGTCCTGTGGTGCTCGGTCGCCGCCGTCACGGCCGCCGCCGACCCGTCCCGGGCCATGGGCTGGAGCGCACTGCTCACCGCCGTCTGCCTGCAGGTCGTACTCGCGTGTGCGGGCCGCGGCCTCGTCAACGAGCTCCAGCGCCGCTCGGCCGTACGCCGCCCCGTCTCCGCCCTCGTCGTCGGACCCAGCGCCGGGGCGAGCGCGGTGGCCGCCGCCCTGCACGGCCGCCCCGAATTCGGGCTGCGCCCGGTCGGACTCGCCGATCCCGTCGTGGGCTACGCACCCGCCGAGGGCGACGGCGGCGCCCTGCCGCTGCTCGCCACCCACGAGGACATCCGGCGCGCGGTCATCCAGAACTCGGTCGGGCACGCGGTGTTCACCCGCCCCCCGGAGGCCGACGAGCGCACCGCCTCCCTGGTCCGGCTCTTCCACGACCACGGCTGCCGGCTGTGGCTCGCCGACCCGGCCGGCACCGCCAAGGTCACCGGCATGCGGGTGCCGCACCCCACCGACCAGCTCTGGGGGTACGCCGTGCAGCCGCTGCTGCCGCGCCCGGCCCGGCCGCTCGAACGCTGGGCCAAGCGGGGCATCGACACCGTGCTCGCCCTGATCGCACTGCTCGCCGCCGCGCCCGTGATGGGGGCGTGCGCGCTGGCCGTACGCCTCTGGGACGGGCCGGGGGTGATCTTCCGGCAGGAACGGGTCGGCCTGTACGGGCGGCCCTTCACCCTGCTGAAGTTCCGCACCCTGCGCGCCGACGCGCACGAGGCCGCCACCCGTTGGACGGTGGCGGGCGACCGCGGGATGAGCCCGGTCGGGTCCTTCCTGCGCAAGTCCTCGCTGGACGAGCTGCCGCAGTTGTGGAACGTCGTACGCGGTGACATGGCCCTGGTCGGTCCCCGACCCGAACGGCCCTTCTTCGTGGCCAAGTTCTCCACCGTCCACCCGGGCTACGAGGCCCGGCACCGGATGCCCGTCGGCATCACCGGCCTCGCCCAGATCAACGGCCTGCGCGGGGACACCTCCATCGAGGACCGGGCCCGCTTCGACAACCACTACATCGACACCTGGTCGCTGTGGCAGGACCTGTGGATCCTCGCCCGCACCGCGGCCTCCTTCTTCCGCTTCCGGCTGGGGGGCAGCTGATGAGTCTCGCCGTACCGGGCCGGCTGGTCCGGCCGGACGTGCCGGGTCTGCTGCGCCGGCACTGGCCGCTGTTGCCGCTCGCCGCGACCGTGCTGTTCCTGCTCGCCCCGCTCCCGGCGGGGGACGCCACCGCCTCCGGGAAGGTCGGCCCGGCCGACGCCGCCTCGCTGCTGCTGGTCCTCGTCTGCGCGGTGCAGGCGCTGCGCGGCCGGGTGCGGGAGCTTCCGCCGCTGGGTGTGCTCGTGCTCGGGGCGCCCGCCGTGGGCCTGGCGGTCGCCACGATGACCGCGGGGGATCCGTACGCCGCCCTGCCGGGCTTCGTGCGTTACCTGCAGGTCTTCGTCCTGGTCCCGGCGGCCGTGGTGCTCCTGGTGCAGGGCGCCGCGGAGTTCCGGCTGGCCGCCGGGTGCTTCGTGGTCCTGGCGCTGGCGCAGGGCGCGGTGGGGGTCGTGCAGTACGCCACCCACACCGGGGCCTCGTACCAGGGCGAGGACGTCCGGGCCGTCGGCACCTTCGGCCCCGGTGACGTCATGGGCATGGCCACCGTCGTGGCGTACGGGCTGATCGTGGCGACCGCCGCCGGGCTCGCTGCGGGGCTGCCGCGGCGGCTGCGGCGGATCGCGGGCGGTTGCGCGCTGGCGCTGGTGCTCCCGCTGGTGCTGTCCTTCAGCCGGGGCGCGTGGATCGCCACCGCCGGCGCGGCGGTGCTGGTGATGGCGCTGGCCGGGATCCGGCGGGCCCTGAAGGTGGTCGCCGCGCTCGCTGCCGCCGGGGTGGTCCTGGTCGGCGGGTTCGGGGTCGGCTCGGAGATGGTCGCCGAACGGTTGACCTCCATCACCCAGGTGTCCAGCGCCCCCGACCAGTCGGTGACCGACCGCTACACGATGTGGGCCGCCGCCGAGTCGATGTGGCGCGAGCGGCCGGCGGTGGGGGTGGGGCTCAAGGGATTCCCGGCCAACCGGGACGGGCACGCCTCGCTGGGCCTGTCCTCCGGCAGCGACACTGCGGGCGCCGGTCAGGCGTACCTGCGCCAGCCGCTGCTCTCCCCGCACAACATGTACCTGCTGATCCTGAGCGAGCAGGGCCTGATCGGGCTGATCGCACTCGTGGGCGGCTGGGCGGCCCTGCTGGTCGCGGGGCTGCGCCGGCTCGGCTCCGGCGCGGGCGGGGGCGCGAGGGCGCGGGACTGCGGGCTGATCGCGATCGGGCTGTTCGTGTGGCAGCTGACCGACTTCCTCTACGCGGACATCGGCGGGCCGTCCACGGTGCTGACCGGAGTGATCATCGGCCTGGCGGCCTGGTGGGCGCTGCCCTCCCGGGGGTCGGCGGATTCCGAGGCGCCCGGCGGTGCGGGTTCACGGGGTAGGGCCCCCGGGGTTGCGGCCCGCCCGTGACGGACACCACGCCTTGGCGGCCCGCCTCCGGCTCCCCGGCCGGGGCGGGCCACGCCCGTGTCCCGGCGGATCCCGGGTTCGCCCGGCGCTCCCGGAACGTGCCCCTGCCCGTGCGGCCCGCCGCCGCAGGGGCTGATCCGGTCGGCCCTGCCGGTGGGGACGGGTACTCGCGCCGTGCGCCCGGTCCGGCGGACCCCGGATACCCGAGGAACAGGCCGGTAGCTGGGCGGCCCGCCGGGGATCCGGGATTCGTCGCCGCGTCGGCGGCCCCGGGGTTCGTCGCCGGAGGGCTCCCGGGGGGCAATCCGAGTACGCGCAGGGCCGTGTTCGGCTCCGCCGGATACCCGGGCGGGGCCTCGGGCCGACACAGTGTGCGGGTGGCCGCGAGCGGCTTCGGCGAAACCCCCGAGGCCAGGGCGGGCCAGGCCGGCCGCGCGGTCGT
This sequence comes from Streptomyces sp. NBC_00273, assembly GCF_036178145.1. Lineage (NCBI taxonomy): Bacteria > Bacillati > Actinomycetota > Actinomycetes > Kitasatosporales > Streptomycetaceae > Streptomyces > Streptomyces sp. NBC_00273. The sequence goes on from NZ_CP108067.1 coordinate 5,812,378, forward strand.
GCTTTCCCCCACCCCCGGCGGCAGCCAGACGGCGTCCGCCGGGGGCCGGCTGCGCCAGCCCCGGCCCGCGGGCGGGCCCTCCGCCGCCCCCGGCGGGAGCCAAGCCACGGGCGAGCCCGGCGCCAGCGTCCCCGCCGGGAAGGGTCGGCCGCGCCGGTCCCGCCGTGCGGGCGGGCTCTCCAGTGCTCCGGACGCGAGCCAGGCGCCCGGGTCCGCCACTCCCGGCGCCACCCCGGGCGGGAGCCGAGCCGAGGGTGAGCCCTTCGTTCCGGCTGTCCCCGCCGGGAGGGGTCGGCCGCGCCAGGCCCGCCGGGCGGGCAAGTCGTCCGCCACCCCCGGCGGGAGCCAGGCGTCCGAGTCCGTCACCCCCAGTGGGAGCGGACCCGGCGGGGGCCAGGCGTCCGAGTCCGTCACCCCGAGTGAGAACGGCGGCGGCGGGGGCCAGCCGCTCGGGCGGTTCCTGGCCAAGGCCGCCGCCGTCACCGCCGGACTGACCGCCGCCGGGGCGGTGTTCGGGCTGGTGCGCGACCAGACCATCGCGCACCTCTTCGGGGCCGGGCACGACAGCGACGCCTTCCTGATCGCCTGGACCGTGCCCGAGATGGCCTCGACGCTGCTCATCGAGGACGCCATGGCGCTGCTGATGGTGCCCGCCTTCAGTCACGCCCTGGCCCGGCGGGCCGCCGGCCGGTCCGCGCTCACCCGCAGGGAGGCCCGCGCGCAGGACCCCGTACGGCTCCTGGTGCGGGCGACCCTGCCGCGGCTCGTCGCGCTCCTGGCCGCCGTCGCCTCCGTGCTCGTCGTGGCCGCGCCCGCCGTCGTCGCCGTGCTCGCCCCCGGCCTGCCCGACCCCGCACTGGCCGTCGAGTGCACCCGGCTCACCGCGCTGACCGTACTCTCCTTCGGCATCGCCGGATACTTCAGCGCCGCGCTGCGCGCCCACAGGTCCTTCCTGTCGCCGGCCGCGATCTACGTCTCGTACAACGTCGGCATCATCGGCACGATGGTGGCCCTGCACACCCTGTGGGGCGTCCGGGCCGCCGCCGCGGGCGTCGCGGTCGGCGGGTTCCTGATGGTGCTCGTGCAACTGCCCGCCTTCGTCCGGAACGTGGGCTTCGGCCCGCCCCGCGCGAAGAAGGCCGCCCCGCGCAGCCAGCGCGACCGGGACCGCCCCACCCTCATCGCCTTCGGGGTCATCGCCCCCGTCATCTTCTTCGCCGTCTTCCGGCAGTCGCAGGTGCTCGTCGAGAGGTTCCTGGCCGCCTCGCTCCCGCCCGGGGCGATCTCCCACCTCAACTACGCGCAGAAGGTCGCGCAGATGCCGATGGTGCTCTCGCTGATGATCTGCACGGTCACCTTCCCCGTCGTCGCCCAGGCCATGGCCGGGGGCGAGCGGGAGAAGGCCCGGCGGCGGGTGGAGCAGGACCTCGCGCTGGCCTCGCTGGCCGTCCTGATGGGCACCGCACTCGTCATCGGCTACGCGCCCCAGATCATCCAGGTCCTCTTCGAACGCGGCGCCTTCACCCACGCGGACACCCTCGCCACCGCCTCCGTCATGCGGGTCTACGGACTCGGACTCCTCGGCCACTGCCTCGTCGGCGCACTGTCCCGGCCCTTCTTCTCGACCGCCCGGCCCACTTGGTTCCCGGCGTTCGCGATGGGTGCCGGACTGCTCGTCAACATCGTGGCCGGAGCCTTCGCCGTCCGCTGGTGGGGCACCTACGGCATCGCCGCCGCCAACGCCGCCGGCATCTCCACCACCGCCGTCCTGCTGCTCACCGGCCTCGGCTCCCGGATCATCGCCATCCAGGTCCGCCGGGTCGCCGTCAGCATCAGCCGGCTCGGCGTCGCCGCCGTCGCCGCGGCCGCCACCGGCTGGATCGCCGGCCCGAAGATCCCCGACCCGATGCTCAGCGCCGCCCTCGGCTGCCTGCTGGTCCCGGCCATGTTCGGAGCCACCGGCATGGCCATACGCGCCCTCGAAGTCACCGCCCTGCCCGGTCAGATCTCCCAGCTCACCCAGAGGTTCCGCAATGTCCGCTGACACCGACACGGCCCCCACCGCCGTGGTGGTCCCCACCCGCCGGACCGCTTCGCCGTGGGTCCTGATGTACCACTCGGTCGCCGAGTTCACCGACCCCTCGGAGGACCCGTACGGAATCACCGTCACCCCGCTCGCCCTGGAGGCCCAGCTGCTGTGGCTGCGCTCCCGCGGCCTGCGCGGGGTGTCCGTCGGCGAACTGCTGCGGGCCCGCGCGGCCGGCCGCGGAGCCGGGCTGGTCGGGCTGACCTTCGACGACGGGTACACCGACTTCCTGACCCATGCGCTCCCGCTGCTGAGCCGCTACGACTGCACCTCCACCCTCTTCGTGCTGCCCGGGCGGCTCGGCGTGGACAACGTGTGGGACCCGTTGGGCCCGCGCAAGTCCCTGCTCACCGCCGAGGGCATCCGCGAAGTGGCCGACGCCGGACAGGAGATCGGCTCGCACGGCCTGCTCCACCAGGACCTCCCCGCGACCGCGGACGACGTGCTCCAGCAGGAGCTGCGGGGCAGCCGCGACCTGTTGCGCGAGCTGACCGGCACCCTGCCCGAGGGGTTCTGCTACCCGTACGGGCACCTCGACGCCCGGGTCGTCGACGCCACCCGGGCCGCCGGTTACGGCTACGCCTGCGCCATCGACCCCGGCCGGCTCGCCGGCCCGCACGCACTGCCGCGCACGCACGTCAGCCAGGCCGACGGCGGCGCCCGGCTGCGGATCAAGCAGCTCCGCCACCAGGTGCGCGAGCTGCGGCGCGGGGTGCAGCGATGAAGACGCTCCAGTCGGTCAAGGCGCTGCACATCATCACCGGGCTCGGCGTCGGCGGAGCCGAACAGCAACTGCGGCTGCTGCTGCGCCACATGCCGATGCAGTGCGACGTGCTGACGCTGACCAACCCCGGGCCGGTGGCCGAGGGGCTGCGCGCCGACGGGGTCCGGGTCGTCCACCTGGGCATGCGGGGCAACCGGGACCTGGGGGCGCTGCCCCGACTGGTGCGGTTCATCCGGCGCGGCCGGTACGACCTCGTGCACACGCACCTGTACCGGGCCTGCGTCTACGGGCGCCTCGCGGCCCGGCTCGCGGGCACCGGAGCGACCGTGGCCACCGAACACTCCCTCGGTGACGGCGAGATCGAGGGCAGGCCGCTCTCGGGCGGGGTGCGCACGCTGTACCTGGCCAGTGAACGCCTGGGTGCGGCCACCGTGGCCGTCTCCGACACCGTGGCCGCCCGGCTGGAGGGTTGGGGGGTGCCGGCCGCGCGGGTACACGTCGTACCGAACGGGATCGAGGCCGTCCGCTTCCGCTTCGACGAGGGCGTCCGGCGGGCCACCCGGGCCCGCACCGGGCTGCCCGACCGGGCCTTCGTGGTCGGCGGGGTCGGCCGGCTCGTTCCCGGCAAGCGGTTCGACGTCCTGGTGCGGGCCGTTGCCGCGCTGCCGGGGGCGCACCTGCTGCTGGCCGGGGACGGGCCGGAGCGGGCGGGGCTGCGCCGGCTGGCCGCCGAGCTCGGCGCGCAGAGCCGGATCCACCTGCTGGGGGAGCGGGATCCGCTGGGCGACAGCGCGGACGGCCGCACTCCGGGCATTCCGGCCCTGCTGGCCGCCATGGACGTCTTCGTCTCCCCGTCGCGGGAAGAGGCCTTCGGGCTCGCCGTCGTGGAGGCCCTGGCCGCCGGACTCCCCGTCCTGCACGTGACCTGCCCGGCCATCGACGACCTGCCGGCCGCGCAGGCCCCCGGGGCCCGGCGCATCGGCACCGGCACGGAGGAACTCGTCGCGGCGCTGCGGGGCCACATGGAGGCGGGCGCGCGCCGGCTGCCCCCGCCGCCGGTGGTCCGCCGCTACGACATCGCCCGCAGCGCGCGGCAGCTGCTGGACGTGTACGACCTCGCCCTCTCGGCCGCGCCGGGCGCCGCCGGGACGGCCCGGGGCCGCGCCGCCGCCGACCCGGCGCCCGGCGCAGTCGGCGGCGCAGCCGTCGTCGGGGCCCGGCGCGAGCCGGTCGGGCCCGGACCGGCGGAGCCGACCGGCACCGGCTGATCCCTCCCCTGCCCGAAGGGGTCCTGGCGGGCCCCGAAAGAACTCCCCTCCACCCAGGAAGCGAGCACGTCCATGGCCGACACGCCCGAGAAGAACCCCGAGAAGAAGACCGAGAAGAAGTCCGAGAAGAACCCCGAGAAGCAGACCGGGGGCAGGTCCGAGCGGAAGGCGGACCACCGCTCCGAGCGCAGGCCGCGCCGCCGGAAGCCGTCGGCGGCGCTGTGGTGGCCGCTGCCCGCCTGCGCCCTGCTGGGGCTGGCCGCGGGCGGGGCGTACGGGGTGCTCAAGGCCCCCGAGTACGCCGCCACCAGCTATGTCGTCGCCGTACCCGACGACGCCACCGAGCCGGCCACCGCCCTCGGCTTCGCGCAGGCCTACGCCCGCATCGCGACCAGCACTTCCACCCTCGCCTACGCCCAGCCGCGGGCCGGCGTCAGCGCGGCGAAGCTGCGTGCCCAGGTACGGGCCGAGACCTCCCCCGAGTCCCCGATGATCGCCGTCACGGGTACCTCCAAGAGCCCCGCCCAGGCCGCCGACATCGCGAACGCGGTTGCCGACGCCCTGTCCCTGAGCAGCAATCAGGCCGCCAAGAACACCGGTGTCCAGCTGCTCCTCTTCAACCAGGCGGTCGCCCCGACCGAGCCCGCCTCCCCGTCCGCCGCCATCAGCGGCGCCGTCGGGACGTGCGCCGGCGGTCTGCTGGGCGGGCTGTGGCTGCTGGCCCGGCCGGGCCGCGCGCGGCGTTCCGAGGACAGCGCGACCGGGTCCGCGGCCGAGTCCCCGGGCGGGTCCCGGGTGGAGACGGCCGCCCAGTCCCCGGTCGAGGAGTACGCCTCGCTGCCCGCGCAGGGTGAGCCGGTCTCGGCCAAGGAGAAGGAGTCCGTTCGATGAGTTCGGGCTCCGCCGGGGCCCTGTCGGTGACGCTGTGCCGCGACCCCCGGCAGTTCGCCGCGCTGGAGGAGTCCTGGAACAGGCTCTTCCGCGGCTGCCCCACCGCCACCCCCTTCCAGAGCCACGCCTGGCTCCACTCCTGGTGGCTGTCGTACGGCAAGGACGGCCGGCTCCGGATCGTCCTCGTCCGGCGCGGCGAGGAGCTGGTCGGCGCGGCCGCGTTGATGCTCGTACACCGGCCGATGCCCCTGCTGGTGCCGATCGGCGGACCCATCACCGACTACTTCGACGTGCTCGTGGCCGCGGAGTACGCCGACCAGGTCGTCCCGGCGCTGGCCCGCGGGCTGCACCGGGCCGCCCGCGGCGCCGTCGTGGACCTGCGGGAGGTACGTCCCGGGGCCGCCGCCGAGGAGCTGTACCGGCAGTGGCCCGGGGTCTCCAGCATGCTCGCCGACTCCACGTGCATGGAGCTGCCGACGCTGCCGTTCGACGAACTGGTCAAGCGGATGCCGGCCTCCGGCGCCCAGCGGGTGCGGGCCAAGCTGCGCAAGACCGACGCGGCCGGGATCGAGGAGCACGAGGTCTCCGAGCAGGAAGTGCCGCGTGCCGTACGGACCCTGCTGCGCCTGCACGAGAAGCAGTGGCGCGGTCGCGGAGTGACGCCCGAGCACCTGCGGCCCCGCTTCGCCGAGCACCTGACCCGGGCCACGCGGCGGATGGTGCGGGCCGGGGAGAGCCGGCTGACGGAGTTCCGGCTGGACGGCAAGGTGGTGGCGGCCAACGTCACGCTGCTGTCGTCCGGGCTCAGCGGCGGCTACCTGTACGGGGCCGACCCCGACCTGCGGACGCGGAAGGTGGACGTCGCGACGCTGCTGCTGCGCCACGAGGCGCGGCGGGCGCTCGCCGAGGGCCGGCCCGTGGTGAGCTTCCTGCGCGGCAACGAGCCGTACAAGAACCACTGGCGGCCCGAAACGGTCGTCAACCGGCGTTTCCTGCTGTCCACGGCGGCGCTCGCGCCCCTGCTGCGCGTACACGAGTCGCAGGTCACGGGGCGCGAACGGGCGGTGGACGTACTGCGGGAGGTACTGCCGGCCGCCAGGGACTGGCGGGCGCGGCTCAACGAACTGCGGGTGCGATGACCCGTCTAGAAGGGCCAGAAGCTGGATTCCTTGCCGAAGTCCAGCTTGATGCAGACCGACTGCGTGCCGACCAGCTTGGAGAGCCACTCGCCGAAGTTGAGCGGCACGCACCAGTGCCTGCTGTTGACCGGCGGCGGCGTGGGCTGCGGCAGGGGCTTCGGCGGCGTGGGCTCGGGCTTCGGCGTGAGCGGGCTCGGGGCGACCGGCGAGGGCGCCGGGACCTGGGGCGTCGGGACCGCCGGGGAGGGCCGGGGGGTGGGCTCGGGGTCGGGGTCGGGGTCGGGTACCTCGGGTGTCGGGACGAGCGGGCTGGGAGTGACCGGCAGCGGGGCCTCCGGGCTCGGGGCGACCGGGCTCGGGGCGACCGGGCTCGGGGCGACCGGGCTCGGGGTGACCGGCGCCGGGACGAGCGGGCTCGGGACCACGGGCGTGGGCGTCGGGACCTCGGGCTTCGGGACCTGGGGTGTGGGGACCTGGGGCGTCGGGACCACCGGCGTGGGCGTGGGGACCACCGGCGTCGGGACCTGCGGCGTCGGGACCTGCGGCGTCGGGATCTGAGGGGTCGGGACCTGAGGTGTGGGCACCTGCGGGGTCGGCACGACCGGCGTGGGCACCACGGGGGTCGGGACCACCGGCGTCGGCACCACGGGGGTGGGCACCACCGGGGTCGGGACCACCGGGCCGGGCCGCTCGGGCGTCAGTGCGTCGCGGAAGGCCTTGGAGGACTCCGGGTTCTGCTTGCACTGCCACACGCCGTGCGGGCAGTAGTCGGTGATGGTGTGGTAGAGCGGCTTGTGCTGCGCGATCCACTTCAGCATGCGCCGCACGTACTCCGGATTGTCCCCGCGCCGGAACAGCCCCCACTCCGGGTAGGAGATCGGCTTGCCGTGTGCTTTCGCGAAGTTGACCTGGTGCTGGAGTCCGTACGGCTGGGTGATCTGGTCGTCGAACGTGTGGCCGGGACCTTGGTCGTACGAGTCCATTCCGATGACGTCGACCACGTCGTCGCCGGGGTAGCACTTCGTCCAGCCGATCGCGTCCGTACCCCGGTTCGGGGCGAAGTCGAACGTGAACTCCTGCCCGGGTACGGCGCGCATCGTCTTGACGATGCGCTTCCAGTACGCCTTCCAGTTCTCCGGGTCCGGCGCGCACCGGTGGGTGTAGGTGACGCCGTTCATCTCCCAGCCGAGCACGATCACCGTGTCCGGGACGCCCAGCTCGACCAGCCGCTCGGCGAGCCGCTGGAAGTGCCGGTCGTACTGGCCCTCCGCGCCCGCCCTGATCAGCTGGGCCACCCGGTAGTCGGGCACCCGGTCCTCGTTCCGTTCCTGCATGGGCACGTTGAGGACGAACAGCCGGTCGTCGTCGGCCTGGCGCCACTCGGCCCAGTTCTCCAGGAACGAGACCCTGCCCTCGATGCCGGCCCACTTGTCGCCGGGGAGATAGGTGTGTCCGACCCGGATCTTCTTGCCGCCCAGCCAGCTCGACAGGTACGGGATCCGGGCCACCCCGGGCGGCCCGTAGTCGAGATAGGCGCCCATGGCGATGTCGGAGCCCTCGGGCCGGTCCTTCTCGGGCGTCGCGAGCGTGGCACCGGTGGCCAGCAGTCCGGCCGTGACCGTACCAATGCAGGTGCTCGCCAGTCGGCGGCGTGGTCTGGGCATGGCGTCTCCCGAGCTTTCCTGAATCGGTGTGCTGTCCAAAGACGTTAGGCATCAGATCTGACGAATGGCCTGTCCGGTGACTGCCGCGTAGGCCATTAGCAGGTGCGCACCACTCCCGCTTGGTCCGACTAGGTGAAAGACGCCGTTCCATGCCCGCGTATCTCAACCATGTGCCCGCCGTTGTGCTCAGACTCGATCGGAATCCGTTCCACCACGGAACCCTCGGCGCCGTCAGATCCCTTGGCCGCAAGGGCGTGGAGGTCCATGCCGTCGTCGAGTCCGGGGGAGGTCCCATGGGGCGTTCGCGCTATCTGCGCGCCGTGCATCCCGGGCCGGTGGGCGGGCTGGACCCCGAGGCGCCCGAGGCGCTGCTGGAGTGCCTGACCGGGGTGTCGGAGCGGATCGGCCGCCCGGCCGTGCTCATCGCCATGGACGACCTGAGCGCGATCGCCGTGTCGCGCGTCGCGCCGATGCTCCGCGAGCGCTTCCGGATTCCCCATCAGCCCGACAACCTGCCCGCCCGGGTGGCCGACAAGGCCGAGCTGTCGCGGCTCTGCGCCCGGTGGGACGTCCCGCACCCGGAGACCGTGATCCCGGCGAGCGGGGCCGAGGCGGCCGAGGCGGCCTGGCGGCTCGGCCTGCCCGTGATCGCCAAGTGGAGCCGGCCCTGGTTGCTGCCGACCGGGGCCGACGGGCTGCGCAGCACCACGCTCTTGCGCACCACCGCCGAGGCGCGCGGGCTCTACGAGCGCTCCGCCGAGGCCGGGAGCAGGCTGCTGCTCCAACGGTTCCTGCCGGCCGGTCCCGACACGGACTGGTTCTTCCACGGCGCCTTCGCGCGGGGCGGGCGTCCGCTGCTCGCGGGCTCGGGCCGCAAGGAGTTGTCCTGGCCGGTGCGGACGGGGCTGACGGCCGTGGGGCGCTGGCTGCCGGATCCGGCGGTGGAGGAAGCGGGGCTGCGGCTCGCCGAACGGCTGGGCTACCAGGGGATCCTGGACCTGGACTTCCGCCGCGACGAGGAGGGCTGCTTCCGCCTCGTGGACTTCAACCCCCGGCCGGGCGCGCAGTTCCGGCTCTTCGCGGACTCGGCCGGGCTGGACGTCGTACGGGCGATGTACCTGGACCTGACGGGTCAGCAGGTCCCGCAGCCTTCGGGCGGACCGGGGCGGGTGTTCGTCGCGGAGAACTACGCGCTGCTGGCGAGGGCCCGGGGCGGGTCGATGCCGCGCCGCCCGGCGGCGGTGGCCGTGGACCCGGCCGGGGCGGCGGGGGCGTCCGCGTCCTCGGGCCCGGGCGCTGACCAGGAGTCGGCCCCGCGGCGGGCCCCGAAGCGGCCCGTCGAGCGGGGGAGCGTCGAGACGGCCTGGTTCGCCGCGGACGATCTGCTGCCGTTCGTGGCGATGCTCGGCGCCCTGTTGGGGCGGGGGGCGGGCAAGGGGGTACGGGCGCTGCGCGGGGTTCCGGAGCAGGGCCGCCGCACGGCGCTCGCGGTCGTCCGCGCGCCCCGGCAGCGCGGCCGGAACCAGGAATCCGCCGGATCCGGCGGTTCCGCCGGCTCCACCGGATCCGCCGCGCCGGCCTCCCGGCCCGTCCCGCCGGAGGCCCCGGCCGAGCCGGACGAGCTGGTGTCCCGTTGACCGCGACCGTCGCGGCGGGCCGGGTCGGGCCGGTGACCATCGAGTTGGAGGAGCGGCGTTGACGCGGATCGACGATCTCGTGGTGATCGGTGCGGGCCCGTACGGGCTGTCGATCGCCGCCCACGCGGCGGCAGCCGGGCTGGACGTGCGGCTGCTGGGGCGGCCCATGGCCTCGTGGCGCGACCACATGCCCGACGGCATGTACCTGAAGTCGGAGCCCTGGTCGTCCAACCTGTCCGCGCCGGGCGGGCGGTACACCCTGGCCGACTACTGCGCCACCCTCGGCACGAGCGCGGAACACGGCACTCCGCTGCCGATCGGCACGTTCAGTGCGTACGGGATGTGGTTCGCCCGGCAGGCCGCGCCCGAGGTGGAGGAGGTGACCGTACTGGAGGTGACCCCGCAGGGCGACGGCTTCCGGGTGCGCACCGCCGAGGGACCGCCCCTGCTCGCCCGTGCGGTGGCCCTCGCGGTCGGGGTGATGCCCTTCGTCCGTCACCCCGAGGCGCTGGCGGACCTCCCGCCCGCGCACTACTCGCACAGCAGCGGCCACCGGGACCTGAGCCGGTTCGCGGGCCGCGAGGTCGCCGTGCTCGGGGCCGGGCAGGCTGCCCTGGAGACCGCGGCGCTGCTGGCCGAGCAGGGTGCCCTGCCCTGCCTGGTCGCCCGGCGCTCCCGGCTGAACTGGAACACCGTCCCGCAGCCCCTGGACCGGCCCCCGCTGCGGGCCCTGCGCGATCCCCACAGCGGCCTCGGCACCGGCTGGCGCAGCTGGGTGTGGTCCGAGCTGCCCTGGGCGGTGCGCCGGCTGCCCGCGCCCACCCGGGAGCGGATCGCGGCGACGGCGCTGGGTCCGGCCGGTGCCTGGTGGTTGCGGGACCGCTTCGAGCGGCGCGTTCCCGTCCTGCTCGGGCACCAGCTGCACCGGGCGGTGGCGGTGGGCGAGCGGACCCGGCTCGGGCTGACCACGCGGGCGGGGGAATCCGTGGTGCTGGACACCTCGCACGTCATCGCAGCCACCGGCTTCGTGCCGGAGCTGGCCCGCCTCGAGCTGCTCGACGCGGGGCTGCGGGCGGCGCTGGAGACCGTGGGGGAGAGCGGGGCGCCGGAGCTGAGTCCCGGGTTCGAGTCCTCCTGGCCCGGACTGTTCTTCGCGGGGCTGCTGACGGCTCCCTCATTCGGCCCTTCCATGCGATTCGTACACGGCGCGGGGTTCACGGCGGGGAGACTAGTGAGAGGAGTCCGCAAGCGCCTCGGTGCCCGGGGTCCGCGGCCGGGTTCCCCCGGTGTCGTCCGGCCGGGCCGGGCGGCTGTCCCCGGGCCGTTTCCGGGGGTACCCCCAGGGCATCCGAAGACACATCTGCGGTGAGATCCGCGGAGAGAGGGGTCCGTGATGAGCTCGGAGCGAGCGCAGGGCCGCGGCTGGGTGCGCATTCCCGCCAGCCGCGGGGAACAACCCGCCGGTCGGGCCAGGGCCGCCGGGTACGACCGCGCCCCGTACGCCGGGCCGTATGCGGGCCCGTACGCGGGACCGTATGCCGGGTCGTACGCGACGGCCTCCCACGCCGACCAGCCCACGATCTACCTCTCCCTGGTCAAGCGCTGGAGGGAGGCCGGGCGCACCCTTCCGGGGCATCCTGACGAGGAGTGGGAGCGGCTGATCTCCCAGCCGTACTGGCCCGGCCGTTAGGTGGTGTGGAACGTGGCAGCGGCGGAACGGGACGGACCCGAGCCGGCCCGGCGGCCCCCCGTGACCGTGCCCGGGGAGCGGTTCGCGCTCAACGGCATGGGCAGTCTCGAATGGGACCTGGGCGCCGGAACGGTGGTGCTCGACGAGGCTGCGATGGAGGTCTTCGACCTCGGGCCGGAGGAGTTCGACGGCACCGTGCCCGGGGTCGGGCGGCGCATCCCGTCCGCGGACGGTCTCCGGCTGACCCGGATCGTCGAAGGCGTCCTGGCGGACGGCGGGGACACGTACGGCGCGTACTTCACGGTGAAACGGCGCGACGGGCGCGACCAGTGGACGCACACCTCGGGCCGGGTGCTGCGGGACGGCGCCGGGCAGCCCGAGCGGATCGTGGGGATCGTCCGGGACGCGACCGCCGAGCTCGCCCACGCCACGCTGCTGCGCAAGCTGGAGGCGGCGCGCGCCCAGCAGACGACGATCGTGCAGCGGACCACGGAGGCCCTGTCGCGGGCGGTGACGGTCGACGACGTCACGGCCGCGCTGACCGGGGCGGGCGCGCTGGAACGACTCGGTGCGGACGGGCTGGCCCTGGGACTGGTCGAGGGCGGCACCATCAAGATCATCGCGCTGAGCGGGGAGTCCCTGGAGATCCTCAGCGAGCGCCGGTTCACCCGGCTGGACGGTTCGCTGCCGCTGTCGCACGTGGTGCTCACCCGGCAGGCACGTTTCGTCACCTCGCTCGCCGACCTCGGCGGCGAGTTCCCGCTGCTGGCGGACTACCTGAACCGCATCCGGTACGACGCCGCCGCCTACCTGCCGCTGATCGCGCAGGCCAAGGCCATCGGCGGGCTGGTCCTCTTCTACCGGCGGCGCACCGAGTTCAGCCCGGAGGAGCGCAACCTCTGCCTGGGCCTGGCGGGCATCGTGGCCCAGTCCCTCCAGCGGGCGCTCCTCTTTGACCAGGAGCGGGAGTTCGCGACCGGCCTGCAGGCCGCCATGCTGCCGCGCCGGATCCCGGAGATCAGCGGCGGGGAGATCGCGGTCCGCTACCACGCCGCCTGGAGCGGGCGGGAGGTCGGCGGGGACTGGTACGACGTGATCTCGCTGCCCCGCGACCGCGTGGGCGTCGTGGTGGGCGACGTCCAGGGCCACGACACGCACGCGGCGGCGATCATGGGCCAGCTGCGGATCGCGCTGCGGGCGTACGCGGGGGAGGGCCATCCGCCGTCCACGGTGCTGGCCCGGGCCTCGCGCTTCCTCGCCGAGTTGGACACCGAACGCTTCGCCACCTGCATGTACGCGCAGGTGGACCTGGAGACCGGCGGCGTACGGGCCGTCCGTGCGGGTCACCTCGGACCGCTGATCCGGCACACGGACGGGCGTACGGGCTGGCCCAACGTGCGCGGCGGCCTGCCGCTCGGGCTGGCCTCGCTCTTCGAGTACGAGGAGTTCCCCGAGACCCGGCTGGACCTGGTGCCCGGGGAGACCCTGGTGCTGTGCACGGACGGCCTCGTGGAGGAGCCGGGCACCACCATCACCGCCGGGATGGACGCCCTCGCCCAGGCCGTGCGCAGCGGCCCCCAGGGGGCCGCGGCCCTCGCCGACCACCTCTCCGACCGGCTCTGGGAGCGCTGGGGTTCCGGGGACGACGTCGCCCTGCTGGTGCTGCGCCGGGCCCCCGACCCGGGAACCCACCGGGCGCCGCGCATCCACCAGTACGTCCACCAGGCGGACCCGGAGGGCCTCTCGGAGGCCCGGTACGCCCTGCGCCAGGCGCTGCGCGACTGGGGCATGCCGGAGCTCGCCGACGACGTGGAGCTGGCGGCCGGGGAGCTGCTGGTCAACGCGCTGCTGCACACCGACGGCGGGGCGGTGCTGACGATGGAGGTGCTGCCGGAGCCGGTCCGGCGGATCCGGCTGTGGGTCAAGGACCGCTCCAGCGTGTGGCCGCGCCGGCGCACCCCGGGCGAGGCGGCCACCACGGGGCGCGGGCTGCTGCTGGTGGACGCGCTGGCCACGCACTGGGGCGTGGAGTCCCGGGGCGAGGGCAAGGCGGTGTGGTGCGAGTTCGACGCCGGCGGCAGGCCCCGGAGCGCGGGGTGATCGGACGATCACCCCGGGTTGTGGGATGCGGGGGTCGGGGTGATGATGCGAGCCATGGAACGGATCGTGTTGTGCGCGGGCTGACCAAGGTCGCCGTGACGGGCGCTCTGGCCGTGCTCCTGGCGGTGGCCGGGGTGCCGGCCGTCGTGGACTGGGCGACGGGTCGACCGCACGCGGACCCCGCGTGCCAGTCGGTGGCCTTCATGTCGATGACGGACGTCGCCCCGCACTGCCGGTAGCGGCGGCTACCGGCCCCGGGCGCGGGCCGCGGGCCCCCACCCTCAGTGCTTGCGGACCTCGACGTCCTGCCTGTCCTGGGCGACCGTGGCGACCGACCTCGGCATCAGGCCCGAGAGCTGGACCTCCTGGAGCTCGGCGGTGACCACGGCGCGGCCCGGGCGCACGTTCACCCAGCGGCCCGGGGCCGTGGCCACCCACCGGCGCTCCGTGCCGTCGCAGACGGGCTGCTCCGCGCCGATGCTCAGGCGGCCGCCCTCGTGCTCGACGGTCGCCTTGATCTGCATCGCCCCCGTGGGTGACGCCTGCTCGCAGTGGTACGACCCGGAAAGGGTGACGGAGCCGTCCTTGGCGACGTAGGCGTCACGCTGTACGGAAATCCCTTGATTGAAAACCGTGGCGCCGGCCGGAGCGGTGAATAGCGTGGTGGCGGCCAGTGCGGAGAAGGCCGTCAGGGCGATTCGGCGGGCGGGGATGGGCATTCTTCCTCCAGATGCAGCGGATGGCGGGATTCCACCGGAACGCATTGTGCTGGCAGGTGGGCGTACGCACCTGCTCCGCGCGCTCGTGTCGTTGTGCGCAATTACCTGCCCGGGCGCGTGAAACTGGCCGCAATACGTCCCCGAAGGGATCTCGCATGCGCCAGCCAGCCCGCCCCCTGCCCGTCCTCGCCCTCCTCCCGGTCCTGCTGTTCGGCGCCACCGCCTGCCAGGGCGCCGCGGAGCCGGACGCACGCGCGCCCGCCGCGCCGCCGGCGGTCGTGGTGGACGACGGGGTACCGGGCGCGGCGCGGGCCCCCGTACGTCCCGGCGCGAAGGACGCCCGTGTGGGTAGCACCGCGCGGCTGCACGGCAGGCAGTTCGGCCGGCACCTCCAGGTCGTGCTCAGGGCCTTCGTGGACCCGGCGATCAGCGTGGACAAGAAGTTCGCCCCGCCCGCCGGGAAGCGCTGGGTGGCCGCCTCGATGTCCTTCGTCAACGTGGGAGGGGCCTCGTACGGGGCGCTCGGACGCATGTGGGCGCACGACGGCGCGGGGCGCCGTCACCCGGTGGTGAAGACCGGCGAGCTGACGACCGGCAAACCGATCGTCTTCGATTCCCTAGAGGTCGGTGAGCGGGCCGAAGGGTGGGTGGTGTTCGAAATCCCGGAAAGCGTGCGCATTGTGCGGCTCCAGTACCAGGACGCGAACGCGCAGGCGAATTCCGGAGAGGGATTCTGGGCCGTCTAGCCCGCCCGGGTGAAGGGCCGTGAAAGGCTCGTCGAAGAGACCACTAGGGTGCGCGCATGACTTCTACTCAAGCCGAAATCGACCGGTCCCAGCTCGGCACCCTTTCGGTGCTCGCCTGGATCGGAGACCCCGAAGAGGCGCACGACATCCCGTACCTCCTCGCCTACACCCTCGGCGACGGACCGCAGGGTCGGGAGGCCGGCGAGGCGGCCGCCCGCGGGCTGCTGGAGGAGATCGGCCTGCCCATCGGCGACGTGGTCATGGACGGCACGCTCAAGGCGGCCACGTTCCCGGTGCAGATCCTGCTGGAGGGCAACCAGATCGCGCTCACCCTGCCCGGGATGAACGCGCGCTGCACCGCCCCCGACGAGTGGGTCGCCGCGGCGGACGAGAGCGGGCAGGCGTACTTCCTCTTCGCCACCCGTGCCTGGCCCGAGGCGGTCCCGGGCCAGCCGGTCGCGCCGGAGACCCTGCAGGCCTTCGCGGGCGACGAGTCCGTGCTCACCAGCAGCGCCCACTGCGTCCTCGCCGTGCGGCGCGTGCAGCGGTAGCCACAGACCGGGTGCCGCCGCCACCCGCTCCGGCCGCCGGGCCCCCAGCCTGCCCGGTGGCCGGTCCCGCTTCACCCGGGGCCGTGGTCAGGGCCGTTCGAAGGCGAACCGCAGCGAGCGGACCCGGTTGTCGAAGTTCGACCCCGCCAGGTCCGGCAGACCCACCGCCCGCAGCCCGACCGGCCGGGTCAGCAGCTCACGGAAGAGGGCCTTCATCTCCACCCGGGCCAGGTGCGCACCCAGGCAGAAGTGCGGGCCGCCGCCGCCGAACCCCAGGTGCGGATTGGGCGAGCGGGTGATGACGAAGGCGTCCGGGTCGGGGAAGAGCGCCTCGTCCCGGTTGGCGGAGGCGTAGTAGAGGACCACCTTGTCGCCCGGCCGGAACACGTGCCCGTCCATCGTGTGCTCGGCCACCACGGTCCGGCGGAACTGGATGATGGGCGTCGAGTGCCGGATCATCTCGTCCACCGCCCCGTCCGCGTACTTCTCGAAGTCCGAGAGCAGCAGGTCCCGCTGGTCCGGATGGTCGGTCAGCAGGGACAGCCCGTGGGTGATCGCGTTCCGGGTGGTTTCCACCCCGGCGACCATCAACAGGGAGAAGAAGGCGCCGAGCTGGCGGGCCCCGAGGGCCTGGCCGTCGACGTTCGCGCACACCAGCGCCGAGATCAGGTCGTCGGTGGGGTGCTTGCGCCGCTCCCGCCCGATGCCCGCCACCATCCGCTGCATCCGGGCGAGCGCGCGCAGCCCGCGCCCGGGCATCCGCAGCCGGGAGGCCAGGCCCCGCTCCACACCGATGTTCTCGGAGGCGTGGTTGACGCGGTCGGCGATCTCGGCCCGGTAGCACTCGGGGATGCCCATCATGTTGCAGATGACCTCCAGGGGCAGCCGCGAGGCCACGGCCGAGACGAACTCGTCGGGCTGGTCGGCCAGTACGTCGTCCACGATGCGGGCGGCCACGGCGTGGATGTCCGCCTCGGCGGCCGCCAGCAGGCGGGGCGTGAAGGCGCGCTGCACGATCTTGCGCAGCTGGGCGTGGTCGGGGCCGTCCAGATTGACCATCGAGTCCCCGAACAGCGCCCGCACCCAGCGGGCCGGCTCGGGGGTGGTCACGCCGGGGGCACTGGCGAAGACCTTGGGGAGGCGGCTGGCCTCCTGCACCTGGGCGTGGCGGACGAGGGCCCAGTGGCCGCGCCCGGAACCTTCGGGGACGAACACCGGGCCCTCGGCCGCCCGCAGCCGGGCGAAGGCCGCGAGTCGGTGGGCGGGGGGCTGTAGCCAGAAGCCTGGCTCGGCCAGCTCCCTGCCGGGGTCGGTGCCGTGGCGTTGTGCCGGGAGTGTCATGGCAGGGCCTCCAGTCGGTGCGCGTCGTTCTGCGCTGGAGAACGGCGGCGGGGGCGCGGGAGTGACGGTTCGAAGGGGTGCGGGTGCAGGTGCGGGCGGCTCGGAGCGTCAGACGGCGGCGCCGGTGGCCGCACCGGCCCGGGTGGACAGGGTGAGGCCGACCGCCACCGTCAGCACCCCGACGAGGCCCGCCCACAGGACGGCGTACGGACCCGACCAGGTGCAGGCGAGCGTCACGAGCGCGGACACCGGCAGGACCAGCTGCTGGGCGAGGCCGCGCTTGAAGTGGCGGGAGTGCAGCAGCCACACCATCAGCAGGAACAGTGCGGTCGGGACGGTGACGGAGGCGTTCGCAGCGACCTGGGAGATGTGCGCCTTGCCCACGGCGTGCTCGACCGCGACCTCGATGCCGGCGCCGATCGCCGCGCCCGAAAGGAAGATCAGCAGGTGCCCGTAACCCCACGGGATGGCCTCGCGGTTGGAGTTCAGGTGCTGGTGCATCGGTACGGCGAAGTAGATCCACCACGCGGCGAAGACGATCAGCAACCCGCCCGCCGCGATGGGCAGCAGCTGGTCCAGCGCCTCGTGCTCGTCGATCGCGGACTTGACCGCCACCGTGGCCGCCGCGATCGTCTCGCCGAGCACGATGATGGTGAACAGGCCGTACCGCTCCACGATGTGGTGCGCGTGCCAGGGCGTCTGGTGCCCGCGCTCGGCGATCACCGGAACCCCCAGCTCGGCAACGAGCAGGACGAGGAACAGCCAGCGCTTGAGGTCGTCCGGGACGAACAGCAGCCCGATCCAGCCCAGCTGGCAGATCACCAGCCCGGCCGCGTACTTCAGTGCCGAGGCCCGGGCCTCGCCCTGCTCCCCGGAGGCGGCCCGCAGCCACTGCGCCGTCAGGGCGACGCGCATGATGATGTAGCCGGTGACCGCGACCGCCCAGTCGTTGTCGTCGAAGGCCCGGCTCACCCCGGCCGCGTACACGAGCACACCGGCGATCTGCACGAGCGTCGCGATCCGGTACGGGACGTCGTCCACGTCGTACGCCGAGGCGAACCAGGTGAAGTTCATCCAGGCCCACCACACGCCGAAGAAGACGAAGAAGTAGCCGACCACCCCGGCACCGGGATGGCCCTCCGCCAGCGAGTGCACCAGCCGGGCGCCGGCCTGGGCGATGGCGACGACGAAGCAGAGGTCGAAGAACAGCTCCAGCGGGGTGGCGGCACGGTGGAGCTCGTCGGGGCTGCGAGCGGTCATGGGGGAGTAGGCCATACCGGCCAGGAGACCAGAGGCGGGCACCTCCGGCAGGGCGGACGCGCGGCCCGCGCGGCCCGCGTGCCCCGGCCGGATGCGAGGCGAGGTCCGCGGCTGCGGAACGGTCGCGGACGGAGGCGGGCGCCGTCACCGGACCCCCATCGGCCTCCGTGCCCCGTGCCCGGCGGTGCGCCGGTGGTCCCGCGCCCGCCCCGGAGCCGGGCCGCCCGGCCGGCTCGACCCGGGGGACGGGGCCGGGGCTGGGAACCGAGCCGGGGCGGGGGAGGGGGAGGGGGCGGCCGTACCCTGGAGGCATGAGCAGCGCCCCCGCCCCCGACCCGCAGGCCTCGCGTACCGCCCCCGAGGCCGACCAGCCGCGGCCGAAGCCCAAGCTGGTCTTCGACGACCCGCTGGACCAGCAGTCCTCGGACGACACCGACCGCGGCTGGGGCGAGCGGCCGCCCGCCGGCGGAAGCGCGGCCGACCTGGCCCGCTTCCTCGACGAGAAGCCCCCGCACCACGTCTGACCGGCCGAGACGGCCGGAGAGATCAGAAACCGTTGCGCGGGCCGGTGGGGGCCGTGCCGCCACCGCGCTGTGCGACCAGAGCGTCCCGGATCTCCTTCAGGAGCTCCAGCTCGGTGATTTCGACGACCTCCTGGACGCCTTCCTTCGCCTTGCGCCGGGCCTCCTGCTTGGCGAGGTACTTCGACATCGGCAGGACCATCAGGAAGTACACGACCGCGGCGGTGATGACGAAGGTCAGCGTCGCGTTCAGCACCGAGCCCCAGAGGATCTCCACACCCGTCGGCTGGCCGTCCGGGCCGATGGCGCAAGGAGCCTTGAGGCAGGACTTGTAGCCGTCCAGGCTCTTGGTGCCGACCGCACCCACCACCGGGCTGATGATCCCCTTGACCACCGAGTTCACGATGTTCGTGAACGCGGCGCCGATGACCACGGCCACCGCCAGGTCGACCACGTTGCCGCGCATCAGGAAGGCTTTGAAGCCTGCCAGCACGCTCTCCTTCTTCTTCTCGCTCACGACTGAGCCTCTCTTCACATCTGCTGAACACGGAGCCAACGGTTCCGAAAGCTACGGCAGTCCGGGCGCGGCGTGTCCAATCGGCCCCCACCTCGAGGTGAATTGACTGACCGCGTGTGCGAATCAGCACAACGTCACCGCCAGTCGGGTCGTGGCTCCCGCACCCACGAGATCCCGCGCGGTGTCCCGCGGAACGGACAGCACCACCAGAGCCCCACCGTCCCCAACACCCTTGTCGGGATCGGGAACTTCGGCGACCAGTGCCCCCGCGGCCAGCACCCTCGGCGGCCCGGTGCGCTCCGCCGCGACCACGTCCACCCGGTCCCCGGGCCGCAGCAGCCGCACCGTCGCCGCGTCCGCGATGCGCACCGGCGCCGACACCCTCCGCACCGCAGCGGGTGGCGCCGCACGCTGAGCGGCCCGAACCCCGGGCTGCGCGGCGCCCCGCGAGGCCTGCGCCTGCGCCCCGCCCACCGCCACGGCCGCCGCCACGACGGCCAGCGCGGCCGAGGCGGCCCGCCGCCGTCGTCGCACGGCCCGGCGCAGCCGGTCCCCGCCGCGCCCCACGCGGAGCGGCGGGAACGGCGGGACGGGACGCGCGGGGGGACACGCGGAGTACGTCGCGCACGCGGCGGGAGCAGCAGAAGGGGCGGAAGCGGAGCGGGTAGAGCGGGCAGAGAAGGCGGAACAGGCCGAAGGGGCCGCGGAAGTACGGGACATGACGAACACCACCAGACCGAGTGAGTTGCGTGCCCGGACCCGGCGCCCGGACACGTCTCACGATCCGGCCTCCCGGAGAATCCCGTCGGAGCCTGTGGACGATCCCCAGCCTGTGGACAACCCCGTCACCCGCACGAGTCAGTCGGCGGCGGCCCGCACCCGCTGCAGCGCGGCCACCGGGTCCGCAGCCCGGGTGACCGACCGGCCCACCACGACGTGCGAGGCCCCGGCCGCGAAGGCGGCCCGCGGCGTCCCCGGCCGGGCGTGCCCGCCCGCCGCCGCGCCCTCCGGCTCCAGGACCACCCCCGGCGTGACGATCAGCCGGTCCGGCCCCAGGAGTCCGCGCAGCACCCCGGCCTCCCGCGGCGAGGCGATGACCCCGTCACAGCCCGCCCCAACGGCCAGCCGGGCCAGCCGCAGCACCTGCTCCTCGGTGTCCGCGGCGACGCCGATGTCCGCGAGGTCGCTCCCGGTCATGCTGGTGACCACCGTCAGCGCGAGCACCCGCAGCCGCGGGAACTCCCGCGCCGCCTCCACCGCCGCGGACATGATCCCGGTACCGCCCATGCCGTGCACCGTCACCATGGACGCGCCCAGCGCGCCCGCGGCCCGGACCGCGCCGGCGACGGAGTTCGGGATCTCGAAGAGCTTCAGGTCGAGGAAGACCTCGTGCCCCCGCCCGACGAGGTCCCGTGCGAGTCCGGGGCCCGCCGAGGTCAGCAGCTCCAGGCCGATCTTGTAGGAGCCGCACGCGTCGCCGAGGCGCTCGACGAGCGCCTCGGCGGCCCGGCGGTCGTCGAAGTCCAGGGCGACGATGACCCTGCGGTCGGCGGGAGGAAGATCGGTGTTCACGCCGCCATTGTCGAGGTCACCGCCCGGCGGGGACCTGGCAGGACTCCGCGAAGCCCTGACTGGTCAGGCCGAAGGCGCTGTTGACGCGCGAGCGCCAGTTCTCCAGCGCGACCATCGCGGTGAGTTCGACGAACGCCTTCTCACCGAGCCTCGCGATCAGCTCCCGCGCGAGCTCGTCCGTGACCGCCGGCTCGGTCTCCGTCATGGCCTCGGCGTACTCCATGACCAGCAGTTCCAGCTCGGTGAACACCTCACGGGCCTCCCGCCACTGCGGTACCCGCTCGATCTTCTCCGTCGGCACGCCCAGCTCGTGGCCCTCCCAGTAGCCGAAGTCCATGCACCACGAGCAGTTGATGCGGGCCGCCGCCGCCATCACGGCGAGATGCTTCAGTCCGGCGTCGAGCGCGTTCCACTTCGCCACGCTCCGCTCCAGCCGGACGTAGGAGAAGAGCACGCGCCCGTTGTGACCGTAGGCCTGCCCGGGGTCGAGCACCTTGCCGTAGGTACGGCGCGAGTACCAGGCCCCGATCCGCATGAGCAGGGTGCGGGGCGGGGTGAGCGAGATACGCGGCATGACAGTCATCTCCCTGGACGGGGCGGTCTTCGTTTCCGCCGTCACCAGGGAGGACCGGACAGCCGCACCGAATGTGACAGCCGCCGGGCCCTTCTCTACGCGCCTTCTTCGCCGGGCGCCGCGGGCGCGATCCCGAGCGCGCCGAGGAGCCGCTCCGCGAGGTCCTCCGCGAAGGCCTCGGAGCCGGTGAGGGCGGCCCGCACACCCTCCGGGTCGGCGGTCAGCCCGCCGGCGGCCGCCCAGTCGAGGGCGCCCGCCAGGGCCGCCTCTACGGGGAACCGCTCGACGGGTATCTCGTAGTCCTCGGCCGTGTCCCGGTTGAGCAGCGCCTTCCAACGGCCCCCGGCGAAGGTGGCGCCCTCGACGAAGCCGACGTCGCTGTCGAGGTAGGCCACCGTGAGCACCGGCGCCCCGGTCCGCCGCGCCAGCGCGGCCGCGGCGCCGTCCGGCTGGTCGGCGCAGTACACGACCGACCAGCCACCGCCCAGGTCCGCGTCGGCATCGACGCCCTCGACCCCGGCCTCCGCCGCGAACTCACGCAGCTCCGTCACCGTGGCGCGAGCCACGGCCATCCCACCCGAATCTCCCATGCGCGCAGGCTAGGGGCCGCCACTGACAACGCGGCCGGGTTGCCGCCGGCAGGGGCTACGGGAGCTCGATGCCCAGGTCCCACCCGTCGTGCGCGTGCGTGCACAGGCAGGCCCGGGTCTCCGTGGCCGGCAGGGCCGCCACCGCGTCGAAGAGGACCTCGCGCAGCCGCCCGACGTTCTCGCCGAACACCTTCAGGACCTCGGTGTGGGAGACGCCCTCGCCGGTCTCCGCACCCGCGTCCAGGTCCGTGACCAGCGCCATCGAGGTGTAGCAGAGCCCCAGCTCACGGGCGAGGACCGCTTCCGGGTGGCCGGTCATGCCGACCACCGACCAGCCCGCCGCCGCGTGCCACCGCGACTCGGCGCGCGTCGAGAAGCGGGGCCCCTCGATGACGACCATGGTGCCGCCGTCCACCGGCTCCCAGTTCCGCCCGCGGGCCGCCGCCAGCGCCACGGACCGGCCCACCGGGCAGTACGGGTCGGCGAAGGTGGTGTGCACGACGTTCGGCACGGAACCGTCGGGCAGCGGCTCGCCGTCGAAGAAGGTCTGGGCGCGGGCCTTCGTACGGTCGACCAGCTGGTCGGGAACGAGCAGCGTGCCCGGCCCGTACTCGGCCCGCAGGCCGCCGACCGCGCACGGGCCCAGCACCTGGCGGACGCCGACCGAGCGCAGGGCCCACAGGTTGGCCCGGTAATTGATCTTGTGCGGCGGGACGGTGTGGCTGCGTCCGTGCCGGGGCAGGAAGGCCACCTGGCGCCCGGCCAGCTCACCCACGTAAAGGGAGTCGCTCGGGGGTCCGTACGGGGTCTCCACCTGGATCTCGGAGACGTCCTCCAGGAAGGAGTAGAAGCCCGAGCCGCCGATGACACCGATCTCTGCGTTCACCATGCGGTCCACCCTAAGGCCCTGCCGTGGGCATGCCGAAGGCCCCGCTGCCGGCTGGGGCGGCGGGGCCTTCGGGGGAAGCGATCAGGCGGCCGACGTGGAGCTGCTGCTCGACGAGCTCGACGACGTCGAGGAGGCCGAGGCGGCAGGAGCGGCGGCAGGGGTCGACGTCGAGGACGACGAGGAGCTGGACGACGGCTTCGAGGCAGGGGTGCTGCTCGACGACGCGCCACGGCTGTCGTTCCGGTAGAAACCGGAGCCCTTGAAGACGATGCCGACCGCGGAGAACACCTTCTTCAGGCGTCCGTCGCAGCTCGGGCACACGGTCAGTGCGTCATCGGTGAACTTCTGCACGGCCTCAAGGCCCTCACCGCACTCGGTGCACTGGTACTGGTAGGTCGGCACGAATTTCCTCCTGGCACTCTGACTCAATGAGTGCTAACGACGCTCCATGGTGACGTATTCCGGCGGATCAGTCCACCGTCACCGGCACGCGGTGACCCATCCCACGCTCGTTCACCCGGTTACGGGAGGCCGTCGAGGGGGTGGTGCGGGTGGTTGCCTGGGCCGTCGCGGGGGCCTTCGACTCCGTCTTCGCGGGGGTCGCGGGCGCGGCCTCCTGCGCGGAGGCGTTCACGATCCGGCTCGAGGCCTTCGGGGCGAGCCGCGTGCGCAGCGCCAGCAGGGCGGTCAGCGCGAGGGCCGTGGCACCCATGGGCACCAGGAAGCCGAACGAGGATCCGTGCGCGTCCGTCAGGCGGCCGGCCAGGATGACGGCGACGGCCTGACCGAAGGCGATCGAGCCGGTCAGCCAGGTGAAGGCCTCGGTCCGCGCGTTGGCGGGGATCAGCTGCTCGACCATCGTGTAGCCGGTGATCAGCGCCGGGGCGATGCACAGGCCGACGACCAGGCCGAGCGCGCCCAGCAGGATCATCGAGTTCGCCGCCCACAGGACGGAGGCGGCGGCGGTGAGGCCGATGTAGCCCAGGATCAGCCGGCGACGCGGGCCGATCTTCCAGGCGATGGCGCCCATGGCGATACCGGCGATCATGTTGCCCGCGGCGAAGACTCCGTAGAGCAGGCCGTTGGCGCCCGGGTTGCCCATCTCGTTGGAGAAGGCGGCGAGCGAGACCTGCATGCCGCCGAAGACGGCGCCGATCCCGAGGAAGGCGAAGACCAGGACGCGCAGGCCGGGGAAGGACAGCGCGAAGGCGCGCTTCTCGCCGGTGACCGACGGGGCGTGCGTCTTGGGCTGGCTGGCCCGCTGGGCCGCGAAGAGCAGGCCGCCGAGCAGGGTCAGCGCGGCCTCGGTGACCAGGCCGGCCGCCGGGTGGACGCCGGTGCACAGCGCGGTCGCCAGGACCGGTCCGACGACGAAGGTGAACTCGTCGGTGACGGACTCGAAGGCGGCGGCCGTCGGCAGCAGCGGCGAGCCCTCCAGAGTGGCGGCCCAGCGCGCCCGGACCATCGGGCCGACCTGCGGCACCGAGGCGCCGGTGGGTACGGCGGCCAGCGCCAGCGCCCAGACCGGCGCGTCCAGCAGAGCGAGCGCGGCCAGGCCGGTGACGGCGGCGGAGTGCGCGAGGACCACGGGCAGCAGGACGGCGGTCTGGCCGAAGCGGTCGGTGAAGATGCCCATCAGGGGCGCGGACAGCGCCATGGAGATGCCGGTGACGGCGGCGACGATGCCGGCGCTGCCGTAGGAACCGGTGGTGTGCTGGACCAGCAGCAGGATGCTGATCGTCAGCATGCCGAAGGGGAGTCGTGCTGCGAAGCCGGGGAGTACGAAGCCGAGGGCGCCGGGAGTGCGCAGGAGCTGTCCGTAGCCGGGGCGGGCGGACGTGTCGGACGTGACCGCGGATGTCACGGCCTTGCCTTTCCGCTGCCTGGTAGAGCGTCCCCGTCTGCGGACGGTGCTTCGCCTTGTGAGCGGCCGCACCCGTACATGTGGGAGCCCCGAGAGCTGTCCTCTTGCGCAGAACCGAGTGATACCTGGGCGCCCACGTCGGGGTGGTGCCACGGCCGCTTTGCGGTCGCGCCAGCTCTGCGTCAGGCAGAGTTGGTTCGATCTGGTGTGCCTTCATCGTACAGGGAAAGCCACTACCACGCCCTGTGAATTCGGTGACAGGGGGTGTCTTCACCTGGGATTAACGGCCGCTTCGCATGTAAAGAGCCCGGAAAAGCAGGCAAAAGTGGGCATATCTCAGCTAACGCGGCCGAATTAGAGCGACGCTCTAAGTGCGTTCCGGGCGTGCTCCGGCGACGCCCTAGCGCGAAACGGGTCCGCCCGTGCCCAGCCACCCCGCGAGCTTGCCGCCCCGGGCCACCGCCCGCAGCCGCGCCTCCGCCGCGTCCCGCACCGGATCCGTGGCCACCACCAGCAGCTCGTCCCCGTGCCGCAGCACGGTCGACGGTGCCGGTACGAAGCTCTTCGCGTCCCGGACCACCAGCGTGACCGACGCCCCCGGCGGCAGCCGCAGCTCGCTGACCTCCACGCCGTGCATCCGCGAGGCCGGAGGGATGGAGAAGGAGAGCAGGTGTCCGCGCAGCTTCTCCAGCGGCGCCGATTCGATCCCGAGGTCGAGGGCGCCCTCGTCCCCGTTCCCGAGGTTCAGCTTGCGCGCGAGCCAGGGCAGGGTCGGCCCCTGGACCAGGGTGTAGACGACGACCAGCACGAAGACGATGTTGAAGACGCGGTCGCTGCCCTCGATCCCGGACACCATCGGGATGGTCGCCAGGATGATGGGCACGGCTCCGCGCAGGCCCGCCCACGACATCAGCACCTGCTCCTGCCAGGAGATCCGGAAGGGCAGCAGGCTGATGAAGACCTCCAGGGGGCGCGCCACCATCGTCAGCACCAGCCCGATGACCACGGCGGGCCAGAAGTCGCGGACCAGCTCGTGCGGGGTGACCAGCAGGCCCAGCAGCACGAACATGCCGATCTGGGCGATCCAGCCGAGCCCGTCCGCGAAGCCCCGGGTGGCCGGCCAGTGCGGAAGCTTCGCGTTCCCGAGCACCATCGCCGCCAGGTACACCGCGAGGAAGCCGGAGCCGTGCGCGATGGCGCCGGCCGCGTACGCCACGATGGCGATGGCCATCACGGCGATCGGGTAGAGGCCGGAGGCGGGCAGCGCCACGTGCCGCAGCCCGTACGCGCCCAGGAAACCCACGGTCAGGCCGATCGCGGCGCCGATCGCCAGCTCCAGGGCGATCTTGCCGATCAGGACGTACCACTCGTCCACCGGGCCGACGGTCGAGAAGGCCACCACCAGGATGACGACGGGGGCGTCGTTGAAACCGGACTCAGCCTCCAGGACGCCGGTGATCCGGGCGGGCAGCGGCACCTTGCGCAGCACCGAGAAGACGGCCGCCGCGTCGGTCGAGGAGACGACCGCGCCGATCAGCAGGGCCTGGCGCCAGTCCAGTCCGACCAGGTAGTGCGCTCCCGCAGCCGTCACGCCCACGCTGACCGCTACGCCCACCAGTGACAGCATGACCGCGGCCGGTAGGGCCGGCTTGATCTCTTTCCACTTGGTGCCCAGACCACCCTCGGCGAGGATCACGACGAGTGCGGCATAACCGATGACCTGGGTCAGCTCGGCATTGTCGAATGCGACGTCACCGATGCCGTCCTGGCCTATGGCGATGCCTATGCCGAGGTAGATGAGCAGGCTGGGGAGGCCGCTGCGTGAAGAGATGCGTACCGCCGCCACGGCGACGAGCAGCACGAGCGAGCAGACCAGCAGGAGCTCATTGAGCGTGTGGACAGTCAGCGGGCGGCCCTCCTCAATGCGCCCGGCGGATCGATCCTCCCGGCGACAAGTTCGGCAAGTAGTTCGTTACCTTACCTAATCTTTGACGCGCCCTTTACGCGATAACCACATTGTGAAACGCCCGTTCCCCCCTGTCCTCAGCACCTCGACCCCTGGCGGATCAACGAAGGCGGTCGTGCGCCTATGGTTGCTCCCAGTACTCCCAGGACCACCCTGCCCCTCTAAGGACAGCGATGCCCGCCAACGAAACCGCTCCTCCCGTCAAGAAGAAGGGGCGACGTGCCCGTCTGATCGTGCTCGTCCTGGTCCTGGCGCTCTTCGCGGGCCTCGGCTACGGGGCGTACTGGAGCGTGGACAGCGTGCGCGCCTCCTTCCCCCAGACGACCGGCTCCCTGAAGGTGCCGGGCTTGACCGGGACCGTCGACGTCAAGCGCGACGCCCACGGCATTCCCCAGCTCTACGCAGACAACGACGACGACCTCTTCCGCGCGCAGGGCTTCGTGCACGCGCAGGACCGCTTCTGGGAGATGGACGTACGACGTCACATGACGTCCGGCCGGCTCTCCGAGATGTTCGGCTCCGGCCAGGTCGAGACCGACGCCTTCCTGCGCACGCTCGGCTGGCGCCAGGTCGCGCAGGAGGAGTTCGAGAAGAAGCTCTCGACGGAGACCAAGAAGTATCTCCAGGCCTACGCCGACGGGGTCAACGCGTACCTGAAGGGGAAGTCCGGCAAGGACCTCTCCGTCGAGCACGCCGCACTCAAGCTCAGCGACGACTACAAGCCCGAGCAGTGGACGCCGGTGGACTCGGTGGCCTGGCTCAAGGCGATGGCGTGGGACCTGCGCGGCAACATGCAGGACGAGATCGACCGCGCGCTGATGGCGACCAAGCTCTCGCAGGCGCAGATCGACGAGCTCTACCCGCCGTACCCGTTCGAACGGAACAAGCCGATCGTCGAGGGCGGCAAGGTCGACGGCGGCAAGTACACCCCGCAGGGCGCCGCGGGCAGCGGCTCGGGCAACGGCTCGCGCACCGGCTCCGGCTCCGGCACCGGCTCCGGCACCGGCTCGGGCACCGGCTCCGGCGGCGCCAACACCGTCGGAACCCAGACCGTCACGGGCCCGGCCAACGGCCTGGCCGACAACGCCGCCGCCCAGGGCGCGACCGTGGGCCTGCGCACCCAGCTGACCTCGCTCGCCGACACCCTGGACAAGATCCCCGCGATCCTCGGCCCCAACGGCAGCGGCATCGGCTCGAACTCCTGGGTCGTCTCCGGCCAGTACACGACCACCGGCAAGCCGCTGCTCGCGAACGACCCGCACCTGTCCCCGCAGCTGCCCTCGGTCTGGTACCAGATGGGCCTGCACTGCCGCACGGTCTCGGCCCAGTGCCAGTACGACGTGGCCGGCTACACCTTCTCCGGCATGCCCGGCGTGGTCATCGGCCACAACACCGACATCGCCTGGGGCATGACCAACCTCGGTGCCGACGTCACCGACCTCTACCTGGAGCAGGTCAAGCCCGAGGGCTACGTCTACGACGGCAGGGTGGTCCCCTTCGGCACCCGCGAAGAGGTCATCAAGGTCGCCGGCGGCGACAGCAAGAAGATCACCGTCCGCACCACCAACAACGGCCCGCTCGTCTCCGACCGCAGCGAGCAGCTCGGTACGGTCGGCACCCGCGCCCCCGTCGCCAGCGCCGCCCCCGACCGCGGGGACGGTTACGCCGTCGCCCTGCGCTGGACGGCGCTGGACCCGGGCAAGTCCATGGACGCGGTCTTCAAGCTCGACAAGGCCAAGACGTTCGAGGACTTCCGCAAGGCGGCGGCCGACTTCGAGGTCCCGTCGCAGAACCTGATCTACGCCGACAACAAGGGCACCAACGGCAACATCGGCTACCAGGCCCCGGGCCGCATCCCGATGCGCGGCCAGCACGACGGCCGGATGCCCGCCCCGGGCTGGGACTCCAAGTACGCCTGGAAGGGCGGCAAGGACAGCAACACCGGCTACGTCCCGCAGAACGAGATGCCCTGGGACTACAACCCGTCCCGCGGCTACATCGTCACCGCCAACCAGGCCGTCGTGGAGAGCGGGACCGGCGCGGGCAAGTACCCGTACCTGCTGACCACCGACTGGGGCTACGGCGCCCGCAGCCAGCGGATCAACGACCTCATCGAGGCGAAGATCAAGGACGGCGGCCGGATCTCGACCGACGACATGCGCACCATGCAGATGGACAACAGCAGCGAGATCGCCGCGCTGCTGACCCCGATGCTGGCGAAGATAGAGGTCTCGGACCCGGGCGTGCGCGCCGCGCAGAAGCTGCTGGACGGCTGGAACTACACGCAGGAGCCCGACTCGGCGGCCGCGGCCTACTTCAACGCGGTGTGGCGCAACATCCTCAAGCTGTCCTTCGGCGACAAGATGCCCAAGGAGCTGCGGATCGAGGGCAGCTGCATGAACGTCCTCGGCAACGGCACCGGCCCGGCCGACGACCTCGCCAAGACGGTCCGCGAATGCGGCACCCGCGACGCCGACTCGGCGCAGCCCGACGGCGGCGACCGCTGGTTCGAGGTGGTCCGCCGCCTGGTCAAGGACGAGAAGTCGCCGTGGTGGACCACGCCGAGGACCGTCACCCTGCCGGCGGCCACCAACCGTGACGAGCTCTTCGCCCGGGCCATGCGCGACGCCCGGTGGGAGCTGACCGCCAAGCTCGGCAAGGACCAGTCCACCTGGAGCTGGGGCCGGCTGCACCAGCTGACGCTGAAGAACCAGACGATCGGCACCGAGGGCCCCGGCTTCATGCAGTGGCTCCTCAACCGCGGCCCGTGGAACGTGGGCGGCGGCGAGGCCACGGTCAACGCGACCGGCTGGAACGCCTCCAGCGGGTACGGGGTCACGTGGGTGCCCTCGATGCGGATGGTCGTGAACCTCAACGACCTCGACAAGTCGCGCTGGATCAACCTGACGGGTGCCTCGGGGCACGCGTACAACGCGCACTACACGGACCAGACGACGATGTGGGCCAAGGGCGAGCTGCTGGAGTGGCCCTTCGGCAAGGACGCCGTCGAGAAGGCCACGGTCGACACCCTGACCCTCAAGCCCGAGGGCTCGTAAGGGCCGGGGCGCGGATCAGGTCGTCATGGACTGAAGCGGTGCACCCCTGACGGGGTCGCCACCGCCTGCACGGGGTGGTCGTGCGGTTCCTCCGGGACCCGCGCGACCACCTCGTCGTCGTAGAGGAGCACGACCAGCGCCGGATGCGCTCCGGCGCGCTCCAGCCGCTCCAGCACCCGGTCGTAGGAGCCCCCGCCGCGGCCGAGGCGCATGCCGCGGCCGTCCACCGCGAGACCGGGCAGCAGCACGGCGTCGGCCCCGGTGACCGCGTCCGGTCCGAGCGCGGGTCCGGTCGGCTCCAGCAGCCGCATCTTGCCCGGGTGGTCGGCCTCGGCGAGCGCGGCCGGGCCTTCGTACGCCGCCCAGTCGAGGTCGTTGTCGGGCAGCAGCAGGGGGAGCAGCACCCGCTTGCCGGCGGCGCGCAGGGCGTCGAGGAGCTCCCGGGTGCCGGGTTCGGTGCCGATCGAGACGTACGCCGCCACCGTGCGGGCGCCGGCCAGTTCGGGCAGTTCGAGGGAGCTGACGGCGAGTGCGGCGGCCGCCGCACGGCGGTTCTCGGGTGACAAGGCGCGGCGCGCGGCGAGCAGTTCTCGGCGCAGTTCGGCCTTCGCGGAGGCGGTGGGCGGGTTCTCTGCCACGAGGAAATCAAATATCCTTCCGAATCGGGGCATACCTGTATCTACGTGCTGCGATCTCGTCCGCTGTTCGACGGAAGGCCACTATCGTTCGGGGCATGACTATGTTGCACCCCGTGATCAAGAAGGCCGTGATTCCGGCCGCTGGCCTCGGCACCCGCTTCCTTCCGGCGACCAAGGCGACCCCGAAGGAAATGCTCCCGGTTGTGGACAAGCCGGCCATTCAGTACGTGGTCGAGGAGGCTGTCGGAGCCGGGCTCGACGACGTGCTCATGATCACTGGGCGTAACAAGCGTGCCCTGGAAGACCACTTCGACCGGAACTACGAGCTGGAGTCGGCCCTCATCGCCAAGGGCGACGACGACCGCCTGAAGAAGGTCCAGGAGTCCAGCGACCTGGCCACCATGCACTACGTCCGCCAGGGCGACCCGCGGGGCCTGGGCCACGCGGTGCTGTGCGCCGAGCCGCACGTCGGCCGCGAGCCCTTCGCCGTCCTGCTCGGTGACGACCTCATCGACCCGCGCGACCCGCTGCTGCGCCAGATGGCCGACATCTACGCCCGCACCGGCGGCACCGTCATCGCGCTGATGGAGGTCGACCCGGCCAACGTCCACCTCTACGGCTGCGCCGCCGTCGAGGCCACGGACGAGGACGACGTGGTCCGCATCACCGGCCTCGTCGAGAAGCCGGACCCCGAGGACGCCCCCAGCAACTACGCGGTCATCGGACGTTACGTCCTCAACCCCGCGATCTTCGACATACTGCGGGAGACCGAGCCGGGCCGCGGTGGGGAGATCCAGCTCACCGACGCCCTGCAGAAGCTGGCCGCCGACGAGACCGTCGGCGGTCCGGTGCACGGCGTGATCTTCCGGGGCCGTCGCTACGACACCGGGGACCGCGGCGACTACCTGCGGGCCATCGTCCGCCTCGCGTGCGAGCGCGAGGACCTGGGCCCCGAGTTCCGCACCTGGCTTCACCGTTACGTCACGGAGGAGATGTAGCACCTTGAGCAGTTCCGCACCGCAGGACACCGGCCACCGTCTGTGGTCCGTGGACGAGCACCTCGCGGACGTCCTCTCGGCCGTCCGGCCGTTGGAGCCCATCGAGCTCCAACTGCTGGACGCCCAGGGCTGTGTCCTGGTCGAGGACGTGACCGTGCCCGTCGCCCTCCCGCCCTTCGACAACAGCTCCATGGACGGCTACGCCGTCCGAACGGCCGACGTCCAGGGTGCGAGCGAGGAGTTTCCCGCGGTGCTCACCGTCGTCGGGGACGTCGCGGCGGGCAGCGGTGAGCTGCCCACCGTCGGCCCCGGCGAGGCCGCCAGGATCATGACCGGCGCCCCGCTGCCGCCCGGCGCGGAAGCCGTCGTACCGGTCGAGTGGACCGACGGCGGCACGGGCGGCGGCGCGGCCGCCGGGATGACCCCGGCCAGCGCCGCCCCCGAGCACGCGGGCGGCGAGGTGCGGGTGCACCGCGCCGCCGAGGCGCGGGCGCACGTCCGCGCGCGCGGCAGCGACGTGCAGGCCGGTGACCTGGCCCTTTCGGCCGGCACCGTCCTCGGGCCGCCGCAGATCGCCCTGCTGGCCGCCATCGGGCGCGGCACCGTACGGGTGCGGCCGCGCCCCCGCGTGGTGGTCATGTCCACCGGCAGCGAGCTGGTCCAGCCCGGCGAGGCGCTCACGTCGGGCACCATCTACGACTCCAACAGCTTCGCGCTGGCCGCGGCCGCGCGGGACGCCGGCGCCATCGCCTACCGGGTCGGTGCCGTCGCGGACGACGCCGACACCCTGCGCGCCACCATCGAGGACCAGCTGATCCGGGCCGACCTGCTGGTCACCACGGGCGGGGTCAGCGTCGGCGCGTACGACGTCGTCAAGGAGGCGCTGTCCTCGGTCGGGCACTCCAGCGAGGGCGCGGACGGCGGCCGGATGGACTTCCGCAAGCTCGCCATGCAGCCCGGCAAGCCGCAGGGCTTCGGCACGATCGGCCCGGACCACACCCCGCTGCTGGCGCTGCCCGGCAACCCGGTGTCCTCGTACGTCTCCTTCGAGCTGTTCGTGCGCCCCGCGATCCGCGCCCTCATGGGGCTGCCGGAGTCCGAGGTCCGGCGGCCGAGCGTGCGCGCGGTGCTGAGCGCCGACAAGGCACTCGGCTCCCCGGCCGGCCGCCGCCAGTTCCTGCGCGGCAGGTACGACGCCGAGAGCGGCACGGTCAGCCCGGTCGGCGGATCGGGCTCCCACCTGATCGCCGCGCTGGCGCACGCCGACTCCCTGATGGTCGTACCGGAGGACGTCACCTCGGTGGAGCCGGGGACCGAGCTGGAAGTGATCCTGCTCGGCTGAAGTCGGGCCGGTGCGGGTAGCGTGTGTCGCACCACACAGGCTCCTCGGGAGCCCAGAGCGGAGCGGCGCAGCAATGAGTACCGAAAGCAGGCTCACCCACATCGACGAGGCCGGCGCGGCCCGGATGGTCGACGTGTCCGGGAAGGACGTCACCACCCGGACGGCGCGGGCCAGCGGACGCGTACTCGTCGCCCCGCGGGTGATCGAGCTGCTGCGCGGCGAGGGCGTCCCCAAGGGCGACGCCCTCGCCACCGCGCGCATCGCCGGGATCATGGGGGCGAAGAAGACCCCCGACCTGATCCCGCTGTGCCACCCGCTGGCCGTCTCGGGCGTGAAGGTGGACCTGCGGGTCGCCGACGACGCGGTCGAGATCCTCGCCACCGTGAAGACGACCGACCGCACGGGCGTCGAGATGGAGGCGCTGACCGCGGTCGCGGTCGCCGGCCTCACCGTGATCGACATGGTGAAGGCGGTCGACAAGGGCGCGGTCATCACGGACGTCCGGGTGGAGGAGAAGACCGGCGGCAAGTCCGGCGACTGGGCCCGCTCGTGAACGCCCCGCGCGGCGGCGAGGTCCACAGCCACAGCCACGGCCCCACTGCCGAGGCGGCCGGCGCTCCGCAGCCGCTGGGCCGGGCCCTGGTCGTCACGGCCTCGAACCGGGCCTCGCAGGGCGTGTACGCGGACAAGGGCGGACCGTTGCTGGCCGAGGCGCTGGAGGAGCTCGGCTTCACGGTGGACGGCCCGCGGGTCGTCCCGGACGGCGATCCCGTGGAGCAGGCCCTGCGGGAGGGCGTGGCCGCCGCGTACGACGTCATCCTGACCACCGGCGGAACCGGGATCTCGCCGACCGACCGCACCCCGGACGCCACCGCGCGGGTGCTGGACTACGAGATCCCCGGCATCCCGCAGGCCATCCGCGCCGAAGGCCTGGCGAAGGTGCCGACCGCGGCCCTGTCCCGGGGCCTGGCGGGCGTGGCCGGGCGCACCCTCATCGTCAACCTCCCCGGCTCGACGGGCGGGGTGCGCGACGGCCTCGCCGTCCTGTCCCGCGTCCTGCCGCACGCGGTGGACCAGATGCGGGGCGGCGACCACCCCAGACCGGTACCGCCCTCCGGGAGCCCGAGCTGAACGGCCCGACCTGGCCGGTGGTCCTGTCGGACGGCGACGTCACCCTCCGGCCGATAAAGCTGCGCGACCAGAAGGCCTGGCGCGAGGTCAACCGGCGCAACCGCGACTGGCTCCGGCCGTGGGAGGCCACGATTCCGCCACCCGCGCCGTGGGGGCCGGTGGTCCAGCGGCCCACGTACCGCCAGATGGTCCGCCATCTGCGGGCGGAGGCGAACGCGGGCCGGATGCTGCCCTTCGTCATCGAGTACCAGGGCCGTCTGGTGGGCCAGCTGACGGTCGCCGGGATCACCTGGGGCTCGATGTGTGCGGGCCACATCGGCTACTGGGTGGACCGCGAGGTGGCGGGCCGCGGCGTGATGCCGACGGCGGTCGCGCTGGCGGTGGACCACTGCTTCAGGAAGGTCGGCCTGCACCGGATCGAGGTGTGCATCCGTCCCGAGAACCATCCGAGTCGGCGGGTCGTGGAGAAGCTGGGCCTGCGCGAGGAGGGGCTGCGGCCGCGCTATCTGCACATCGACGGGGCCTGGCGCGACCACCTCGTCTACGCGGTGACGGCGGAGGAGGTCCCGGAGGGGCTGCTGCGCCGCTGGCACCGTGGGCGCCACTCGCAGTCCCCGCCGAAATAGCGGGGACCACCCGGAGCTTCGATAAACGAATATCTGTTCGAATTAATGGCCTCGGGTAACCGATTCGCCCATAACCTGATCCGAACAATCACAAAAAAGTCCGTGATATCAGCGAGATCGCGCGACACACCGGCCCAATTGGCCGATCCCCTCGGTCGCATCCCTCTACGGTGTGAGGTGTGAGCAGCAGCGGCCTCATCTACGCAGTCATTGTCGGGGCCTGGGCCGCCTACTTGGTGCCCATGTGGCTCCGGAGGCAGGACGAGCTGAACGAAGCCCGTCCGACGGAACGCTTCTCCACTGCCATTCGGCTGCTTTCCGGCCGGGCGGGAATGGAGCGCCGTTACGCCAAGGGGCTGCGTGAGCGTGGTGACGAGCAGGCGGAGCCCCAGCCCCACGCGGACCCGGACGCCGCGACGGAAACGGTCGATTCCGTCGACGCCGACGCCCGGGCCTTCGGCGTGTCCCCGACCAGGGCGGAGCCGAGGCCGGCCGCCGTCGAACGGGAGCAGCGCGCGGAGCGGGCCCGGCGCGAACAGCGCCTCCAGGTCCTCGCGCGCCGCCGGCGCACCACCGCACTCCTCTTCCTGGTCTTCACCCTCGGCGCCGTCGTCGCCGCGGTGGGCGGCCTGCACTACCTGTGGGCCCCCGCCGTTCCCGCCCTGCTGCTGAGCGCGTACATCGTGCACCTGCGGGTCCAGGAGCGACGGCGCTACGAGTTCACCATGGACCGGCGGCGCGCCGAGGCGGCCGCGCGACAGCTGCGGGAGAACCGCCCGAGCCGTCGTGAGCCCGAGGCCGCGGCGGGCGCCGAACCGGACCCTGCGCCACCGGTTTCCCCGCAGGAAGCCGGACGGCGCGCACTGGTCGAGCAGACCGACCACGCGGAGTGGGTGGACCAGCAGCGCGAGCGCGAACGCGGCCCCGCCCGCGGTGACAGCTGGGAGCCGGTCCCGGTCCCGCTGCCGACGTACGTGACCGCCCCGGTGGCCCCCCGCGCCACGGGCCCGGCGGCACCGGACGCCTGGAGCGCGACCCGCTCCAGCACGGCCGAGCCGACGGAACCCCGCCTGCGCGCCCAGCCCGCGGCCCCCAAGTCGGACCCGAAACCCCAGACCACCCCGCGCCCGCGCGGCCAGGGGAAGGGCCGCACCCCGCTGTTCGACCAGTACGAGGGCGAAGACCGCCCGCGCGCCGCGAACGAGTGATCGGTGACCTGCGCGGACGCTCCGGGATATCGGTTTTGGAGCACCCGCGCGGGGATGCTAATGTTTCACACGTCGCAAGGGCCTGTGGCGCAGTCTGGTAGCGCACCTCGTTCGCATCGAGGGGGTCTGGGGTTCAAATCCCCACAGGTCCACAGACGACAGTTCGCGAGTAGCTCTCGTGAACGTCACGAGATCCCGTCCGGTCGAAAGACCTGGCGGGATCTCGGCGTTTCCGGGGGCGACCCTAGGATGATCGGCGATTGATCATTCAACGGGGAGAAGAACTGTGCGCGTTGCATGGCAACACGAAGCGGCCCAACTCCGGGACGCGGCCACCTTCATAGGACTGCCGGACCCGACGCTGTGGTCCGGTCCGCCGGTCCGGGAGAGCGAGATCGCCGCGTGGATGGAGGAGGTCAGGTTCTTCACCACGATCGAGATCGATTCCGTCCTCACGGTGCACAGCCGCTCCGGCAACGCCTTCGAGCTGTACGGGAACGGACCCAACTTCCTCAACCCGGTGCGGCTGGCGCGCTATGTGCCGTGCGCGATCGAGGCGGAGAGCGCCTCGGAGAACCTCGAGCTCCTCGCCCGGGCGCGCACCGCCTGGCGGGAGTGCGTGGACGCCGTCGCGCGGCGCATCGGCGCTCCCGTCCGCGTCACGCAGGACGACGCCGAGATCCCGGAAGCGATCTGGCGCCCCGGGGGCGAGGAAGGCCCGCACCTGCGCCTGTGGATGAACGGCTCGCACGGACTGGACCCGGACGGCCCGCTGTTCACCAAGATCCCCGGCCGCGTGCTGGTCCGCCTCGACGCGCACGCGCCGGCGGACATGGCCGGCGTCGCACCGAGGGAGGTGTCCGGGGCGAGCGACCTGCCGGAGTGGCTTCCGGACCGGTACCAGGAGCACGCCGTCGAGCAGGCGCGACGCGAACACGAGACGCCGGACGACGACGACCGCCTGCTCGAAAGGATCCGGCACGTGCTGGGCGGCACGATCAGTTCCGGCGGATCCCTCCACGCCCACCTCGGCCGGCTGGCCGCGACCCCGCTCGAGGCCGGCCCGGACACCGACTCCTACCTCTGGCAGCACGCCTTCCAGCACCCGGACGCCCCGCAGGGCCGCCTGCCCGCGCTCCACGTGGCGCACGTGATCAGCGTCCTCGCGAACCACGAGAAGGAGGGCTCGGCCCGCATCCCGGAGACCGTGGAACCCGGCCTCACCCTCCACTACTACGACCTGTTCGACCCGCGGATGCAGGACGCGCTGGCCGTCACGGGTCGGGAGGCCTGCGCGCTGTGGAAGCAGGTCCGCTCCTCGTACGAGCGGTCCATCACGGGCAAGTCGTACCTGATCACCCCCCAGGACGTCCTGGACCGCCTGAGGGCCGCCGCCGGGATCGGGTGAGCGCACCAGCGCGCCGTCCGCCGGTCACCGGCCGTGTTCCAGGACGAGCCGGCGGAGCTCGGCGGCCGAGTCGGTGGCGAGCCGGTAGACGCCCTGGACGCTGACGGAGCGGACCAGTTCGCCGTCCACGACGTACTTGAGGGTGCGTTCACCACGGCGCGAGGTGTACGTGAGCCGTCCCAGCAGATCGGCCGGGACGGCCACGTCGAACCCGAGCGCGGAACCGGGCGGTCCGAGCAGCACCTCGGTGACGCAACCCGCCTTCAGCGTCCGCCAGTCCAGCAGCTTCGCGTAGTCGTCGTCGTGGAGCTCGGACCCGGCGTCCTCGTAGGGGATGATCCGCGACACCTCCATGGCTCCCAGCACGTGGAGCCGCTTGCGGAAGGCCCGGACGGGGAAGACGGTGTCGCCGGGCCGGACGCCCGCCCGTACGAAGCTCGGCAGCGACTGGTGCGGCCCGCCGAACAGCATCGTGAGGCGCTGGCCGGCACGGCCCGTGCGTTCGAGCTCTCGGCACAGGTCGTTGGTCCACAAGGTCGTATAGGAGTTCGGCACGGCAGCACCGTAGGGGTCCCCACTGACAAGAGGTCAGTTGGTCGCGTCGAGCCTCGCGCGCTGGTCCGGGGTCAGGTCGAGGTCCACCGCGGCCAGGCTCTCCTCCAGCTGGGCCACCGAAGAGGCACCGACGAGGGGAAGGACCGGGATGTCCCCGCCCATCAGCCAGGACAGCACCACCTGGTTGACGGTGGCCCCGGTCTCGGCGGCCACCTCGCGGACCGCGCGCAGGCGCGGCTCGGTGCCGGCGTGGTCGAAGCCCGGCCCCAACGGCTTGTCGTCGCGGACGTAGGCGCCGGCGATCAGCGGGGAGTACGAGACCTGCGTCAGCGACGGGTTGTCCCGGAGGTAGCTGAGCAGGTCGCCGCTGACCAGGCCCTGGTTGCCGTCCGGCGAGCGCAGGCTGGGGACGTCGGTGCGCTGGCGCAGGTAGCTGTGGTGGTGCTGGAGCACCTCGTAGCCGGGTACGCCGGCCGCCGCGGCCAGCGCACGGGCGCGCTCCACCCGCCAGGCCCAGTGGTTGCTGGCGCCGAGCAGGCCCGCCGTGCCGTCCGCGACGACCTCGGCGAACCCCTGGACGGTCTCCTCCAGGGGGGTCTTCTCGTCCATGATGTGCGCGTACAACAGGTGGATGCGCTCGATGCCGAGCCGCTCCCGGCTGCGTTCCGCGGACTCCCGGATGACCTTCGCGGACAGGCCCTCCACGTCCAGACTGAAGCCGCTGGTCGGCTGGTTGGGGCGGGCTCCGAGCTTGGTGGCGACGGTGATCCCGTCGCCGACCCCCCGGCTGCGCAGCCAGCGGCCGACCAGTTCCTCGCTCTCGCCGCCCTGGGTGCCGTTGACCCAGAAGGCGTAGTTGTTGGAGGTGTCGATGAAGGTGCCGCCCGCTTCCGCGAAGCGGTCGAGGATCGCGTACGAGGTGGCCTCGTCGACGGTGGTGCCGAAGGTCATCGTGCCCAGGCTCAGCACGCTCACTTCGCGGCGGGTCTCGGCGGCGGTTCCGATGACGCGGTATTTCACGGTGATGGTGCCTCTCGCTCGGCGGGGATCTGTCGACGGATGATCGTCGAGGAACCCGCTCCGGGCAACGAGATAAGCGGATCGGGCGGGCGATCATGGGTCCATGACGATCGGTGAGGAACGCGACGGCGGAACGGCCCAGGCCTGGGAGGCGCTCGGCGGGGCGCCCGAGCTCGTCGGGCGGGTGCACTACCGCGGGGTCGGCAACCTTGCGGAAGGGCCGCTTCCAGTAGCCGAGTTGGCGCGCGCGACCGTCGGGGCGTGCGGGCTGGCCGCGGCCGAGCTGGCAGCGGTGCGGGCCGGGGGCGGGGCGGCGGACGCGGCCCCGCTGGTGGTGGACGAGGGCGCGGTGGCGACGGCCTTCGTCAGCGAGCGGCACCTGCGGGTCGAAGGGCGCGCACCGGTGACCTTCGCACCGTTGTCCGGCTTCTGGCGGACGGCGGACGGCTGGGTGCGCACGCACGCCAACTATCCGCACCACGAAGCCGCCTTGGTACGGGCGCTGCGGCTGCCGTCGGCGACACCGGAGGCGCTGCGCGCCGCGACCCTGGCACGGACGGCCGTCGAGGTGCAGGAGCTCGTGTACGGGGCGGGCGGACTCGCCGTCGCCGTGGCCCGGGAGTACGGGGATCCGCAGCCGCTGATGGAGCCCGTACGGGCATCAGGGGCGCGGGGACGGGCACTCGGCGCCGCCCCGGCCGGCCGGCCCGCCACGGGGGTGCGGGTGCTGGACCTGACCCGGGTCATCGCCGGGCCCGTCGCGACGCGCACGCTCGGGCTGCTGGGTGCGGACGTGCTGCGGATCGACCCGCCGGGGCTGCCGGAGGCCGACGACTCGTACGCGGACACCGGCTTCGGGAAGCGGTCGGCGCTGCTGGACCTGGCGGGGGCGGGGGACCGGGCCGTCTTCGAGGCGCTGCTCGCCGAGGCCGACGTGGTGGTGACGGGCTACCGGCCGGGGGCCCTGGAACGGTACGGGTTCGGGGCGGGCGAGCTGCTGCAGCGGTGGCCGGGGCTGGTGGTTGCCGAGCTGTGCGCGTGGGGGTGGCGGGCGCGGGGGCCGTGGGCGGGGCGGCGGGGGTTCGACTCGCTGGTGCAGGCGGGGTACGGGATCGCCGCGGTCTGTGCCGGGCCGGGCGGGGCACCCGGTGTGCTGCCGGCGCAGGCGCTGGACCACGGGACGGGGTACCTGATGGCGGCCGGCGTGCTGCGGGCGCTGGCGGAGGGGGGTGGGCGGGGGCTGCGGTTCTCCCTCGCCGGGACGGGGTCGTGGCTGGTGCGGGGGCTCTCCCGAGCGGGGGCGGGGGCAGGGGCTTCGGGGTACGTGGCGGAGCCGTGGCTCAGGGAGACCCGGTCGGGGTACGGGGTGCTGCGGCACGCCGCCAGTCCCTTCGGGGAGTGGGGGGCGGGGCCGTCCCGGTGGGGGACGGACCGGGCCGGCTGGCTCCCGCGGTAGGGGGCGGGCGGGTGCGGCGCCGTTTGCCGGGGGGCGCTGCCCCCGGGCCCCCGCGCGTCAATCTCCCCCAGCTACCGCTGGGAGGTACCCCCTGGCGGGGCTTAAAGATCGCGGGGCGGCGGGGTCGGGTGGGGTGGGGCTAGAGGGGCTTCGTCATGCAGCGGCTGGAGTCGTGGAAGCGGTAGTGGCCGAACTTCGCGGACAGGGCGTAGCCCGAGGAGAGGTACAGGGCTATGGCCTCCGGCTGCTGGTCGCCCGTTTCGAGGACCATGCGGTGGCGGCCCGCCGCGCGGGCGTCCTCCTCGAGGACCGCCAGGATGCGGCGAGCGAGGCCCAGGCCCCGGGCCTCCGGGACGACGTACATGCGCTTGAGCTCCGCGTCGCCGTCCGCGTAGCCCTCGTCGTTCTCGTCCTGGGTGCGCCAGCCGCCGCTCGCCACCGCGGTGCCCGTGGAGTCGTACGCCAGTAGGTACAGGCCGCGCGGCGGGACGAACATCGCCGGGTCCAGGAAGGTGGCGTCGCCCTCACCGTCGTACCGCTCCTGGTACTCCAGCTGGACCTGGTCATTGAGTTTGACCGCGTCCGGGTGGTCGTACGGCACGGTGCGGAGGTCTATCCGGTGAGACATTCGAATATCGTACGGAACCCTCCCGCTATGGTGCTGGGATGCTCACAGTGACCTCCGTGAATGTGAATGGGATCCGCGCCGCCGCCAAGAAGGGCTTCGGGGCGTGGCTCGAGGGATCCGACGCCGATGTGGTCTGCCTGCAGGAGGTACGGGCCGAGGAGGGGCAGATCCCGGCGGATGTCCGGACCCCCGCGGGCTGGCACACCGTCTTCGCGCCGGCCGCCGCCAAGGGGCGGGCCGGGGTCGCGCTCTACGCGCGGCGGGCGCCCGAGCGCGTGCAGGTCGGATTCGGCAGTGAGGAATTCGACACCACCGGACGGTACCTGGAGATCGACCTCCCGGGGGTGACCGTGGCCAGCCTCTACCTGCCCTCGGGCGAGGCCGGGACGGAGAAGCAGGACGAGAAGTACCGGTTCATGGACGAGTTCCTGACGTACCTGGCGGCGCTGAAGGAGCGGGCCGCCGCCGACGGCCGCGAGGTCGTGGTGTGCGGGGACTGGAACATCTGCCACCAGGAGGCCGACCTCAAGAACTGGAAGACGAACCGGAAGAACGCGGGCTTCCTCCCCGAGGAGCGGGAGTGGCTCGGCAAGGTGTACTCGGACGCGGGCTACGTCGACGTGGTCCGGGAACTCCACCCGGACACCGAGGGGCCGTACTCCTGGTGGTCCTACCGCGGGCGGGCCTTCGACAACGACGCCGGCTGGCGGATCGACCTCCAGGTGGCCACCCCCGGGCTGGCGGCGAAGGCCGTGAAGGCCTTCGTGGAGCGGGCCGAGACGCACCCCGAGCGCTGGTCCGACCACGCGCCCGTGACCGTGGTCTACGAGCTGGGCGTCTGACCGGAGTCGGTGTCGGTGTCGGCAACCGCGCCGCCCGAGGCCAGTAGGCGGTCCATCGCCATCGTCAGCTCGGCCTCGACCACGCTCTTCGCCAGCGGGCGCAGCCGGGTGATCGCGTCCGGTGAGATGTGGGCCGATATCAGCTCGGTGAAGAGCAGGGCCATCGCGTCCGCGTGCTCGCGGACGCGGCGGCCGGTCTCCAGGACGGCCGCCAGCGGGACGCCCTCGCGGACCAGGGCCGAGGAGACGTCCAGCAGGCGGCGGCTGACGTGCACGATCACGTCGCCGTCGACGGCGAGGTAGCCGAGGTCCAGGGAGGCCGCCAGGTTCTCCGGGGTGACCTCGCCCTCGAAGTAGTCGGCCAACGCCTCCGGGGTGAGCCGGACCGGGGTCTCCTCCGACCAGCCGATGCCGAGCAGTTCCCCGAGCTGGCCGACGTCGCGGCCGCTCTCGAAGGCGGCGGTCAGCTCGGCGATGCCGCCGAGGGTGTGGCCGCGTTCCAGCAGGGCGGCGATGGTGCGCAGCCGGGCCAGGTGGTGGTCGTCGTACCAGGCGATCCGCCCCTCGCGGCGGGGCGGTGGGAGCAGTTTGCGCTCGCGGTAGAAGCGCAGGGTGCGGACCGGGATGCCGGCCGCTTCGGCCAGTTCCTCCGTGCGGTACTCGCGCACCGTCTTCGCTCGCGTCTCTTCCTTCGCCACAGACGCACCTTATGGCGTACCGGCAGTAACTTTCCGGGTCCGCCCCCTACCCATGAGTACTGGGCTGCTCTACCCTCCCGATTGTGCCAGTAATTGCTGGCAGTGTTTCGATGGTGTGGTGCGTTGCGGGCGTTGCGTGGCTGGGACTGCGGATGAGCGGAAGGCGGCGGGCATGGGTGGCACGAGCGGCATGGGCGGGCGCGAGCACGTTCGGGTGGCGGTGATCGGGTCCGGATTCGGCGGGCTCGGCGCGGCCGTACGGCTGCGGCGCGAAGGGATCACGGACTTCGTCGTACTGGAACGGGCCGACTCGGTCGGCGGCACCTGGCGCGACAACAGCTACCCCGGGTGTGCGTGTGACGTGCCCTCCCACCTCTATTCGTTCTCCTTCGCGCCCAACCCCGACTGGCCGCGGACCTTCTCCGGGCAGCCGGCCATCCGCGCCTACCTGGAACACGTGGCCGACACCTTCGGACTGCGCCCGCACATCCGGCTCGACTCCGAGGTGCGGATGATGCGCTGGGACGCCGAGGAGCTGCGCTGGGAGATCGAGACCTCGGCCGGGGAACTGACCGCCGACGTCGTCGTCTCCGCGACCGGGCCGCTATCCGACCCGAAGGTGCCGGAGGTACCCGGGCTCGCCGAGTTCCCCGGCAAGGTCTTCCACTCCGCCCGCTGGGACCACGACTACGACCTGCGCGGCAAGCGCGTCGCCATGATCGGTACCGGCGCCTCCGCCATCCAGATCGTGCCGGCCATCGCCCCCGAGGTGGAGCGCCTCACCCTCTTCCAGCGGACCGCGCCGTGGGTCATGCCCCGCACCGACCGGTCCATCACCGCCGTGGAGCGCTGGCTCCACCGCCAACTGCCCTTCACCCGGGCGGCGCGGCGCGGGCTGCTGTGGGGGATCCGGGAGCTCCAGGTCAGCGCGTTCACCAAGCGCCCGAACCAGCTCGGCCTCATCGAGTCCCTGGCCAAGGCCAACATGGCGCGCTCGATCAAGGACCCGGCCCTGCGCGCGAAGCTGACGCCCTCCTACCGGATCGGCTGCAAGCGGATCCTGCTCTCCAGCGAGTACTACCCGGCCCTGGCCCGGCCCGATGTGGACCTGGTCGCCTCCGGGCTCAAGGAGATCCGCGGTTCGGTGCTGGTCGCCGCCGACGGGACCGAGACCGAGGTCGACGCGATCATCTTCGGCACCGGCTTCCACGTCACGGACATGCCGATCGCGGACCGGGTGGTGGGCGCGGAGGGCCAGACCCTCGCGGACGCCTGGAAGGACGGGATGCAGGCGCTGCGCGGGGCGACCGCCGCGGGCTTCCCCAACTGGATGACGATCATCGGGCCGAACACCGGGCTCGGGAACAGCTCGATGATCCTGATGATCGAGTCGCAGCTCAACTACATGGCCGACTACCTGCGGCAGCTCGGCATGTTGGGCGGGAGGGTCGCGCTGGGCCCCCGGCCCTCAGCGGTGAACCGGTGGAACCGGCAGGTGCAGGCCCGGATGGAGCGGACGGTGTGGAACACCGGCGGCTGCACCAGCTGGTACCTGGACGCGCAGGGCCGCAACACGACGGTCTGGCCGGGTACGACGGGCGAGTTCCGCCGGGAGACGCGGAGCGTCGATCTGGCGGAGTACGAGGTCCTGCGGGTGGGGGAGCGCGAGCGGGTCCCGGCCGTTGCCGTTGCCGTTGCCGTTTCGGCTGTCGTTCCGGCTGCCGTTCCGACTGCCGCCGGGTCGAAGCCGGGTCGCTCCCGCGGGGGCTCCGCGGGGTCGGGTGCGGCGCCGCTGCCGGGGGCGCTGCCCCCGGACCCCCGCGCCTCAAACGCCGGCGGGGCTGGAGAGGGCGCCTCGAAGGCCGGCGGGGCTGGAGCAGGCGCCTCAAACGCCGGCGGGGCTGGAGTTGACGCGGCGGAGGGCGTCGCGTGAGGCGGCCGATGCACGTCGTCTCCGGGGCCTACGCCCCGCCCGCCGCGCGGCGCGAGCTCGTCGCCGTCTCCGCCGACGGGGCCCGCCTGCACGTCGAGGTCCACGGGGACGAGGACGCGCCGGCCGTGGTGCTGGCCCACGGTTGGACCTGTTCCACCGCCTTCTGGGCCGCTCAGACCAGGGCCCTGGCCGCCACCCACCGGGTCATCGCCTACGACCAGCGCGGGCACGGGCGCAGCCCCGCCGCCCGGGCGGCGGGCCACAGCACCACCGCCCTCGCCGACGACCTGGTGGCCGTCCTGGAGGCCACCCTCGCCCCCGGGGAGCGGGCGGTCGTCGCCGGGCATTCCATGGGCGGCATGACGATCATGGCGGCCGCGGGCCGGCCGGAGTTCGCCGAGCGGGCCGCGGCCGCGCTGTTGTGCAGCACCGGCAGCTCGCGGCTGGTCGCCGAGGCACTGGTCCTGCCGGTGCGCGCCGGGCGCGTCCGCACCCGTGTCACCGGCGCGGTCCTCGGCTCCCGCGCCCCCCTCGGGCCGGTCACACCGGTCGCCCGGAAGGTCCTCAAGTACGCCACCATGGGCCCCGGGTCCGCGCCGGACAAGGTCGAGGCGTGCGCCCGTATCGTCCACGCCTGCCCCACCGGGGTGCGGCATGCCTGGTCCCGGGTGCTGGCCGGCCTGGACCTCGACGCCGACGTGGCCCGCCTCACGGTGCCCACCGCCGTCATCGGCGGCACCGCCGACCGGCTCACCCCGATCGTGCACGCCCGCGGGCTCGCCGCCGCGCTGCCGAACTGCGTGGGCCTGACCGAGCTCACCGGCATGGGGCACATGACCCCGGTCGAGGCCCCCGAGGCCGTCACCGGCGCCGTGCGCGAGCTCGCCGATCTGTATCTCGACACCACCGCGAAGGAGAAGACGCCGTGAGCGCTCGCAGGAGTCTGGAAGGCCAGGTCGCCGTCGTCACCGGCGCCGCCCGGGGGGTCGGCGAGCTGCTCGCGCGCAAGCTGTCGGCCCGCGGCGCGAAGATCGCCCTCGT
The DNA here is from genome assembly GCF_036178145.1 of Streptomyces sp. NBC_00273. Lineage (NCBI taxonomy): Bacteria > Bacillati > Actinomycetota > Actinomycetes > Kitasatosporales > Streptomycetaceae > Streptomyces > Streptomyces sp. NBC_00273. The sequence goes on from NZ_CP108067.1 coordinate 5,857,267, forward strand.
CGGCCTGGAGCCGGAGGCCCTCAAGGAGGTCTCCGAGCGGCTGCACACCGACAGCGACCACTGGTACGCCGACGTCACCGACCACGAGGCCATGGCCCGGGTGGCCGAGGAGGTCAAGCAGCACTTCGGGAAGGTGGACGTCGTCGTCGCCAACGCGGGCGTGGCCGCCGGCGGGCCGTTCGCCGACTCGGACCCGGACGCCTGGCGCCGGGTGATCGAGGTGAACCTGATCGGCGGGGCCGTCACCGCCCGCGCCTTCCTGCCCGTACTGACGGAGAGCCGCGGCTACTTCCTCCAGATCGCCTCGCTCGCCGCGATCACCCCGGCGCCGATGATGACCGCCTACTGCGCCTCCAAGTCCGGGGTGGAGGCCTTCGCGCACTGCCTGCGCGCGGAGGTCGGCTACAAGGGGGTCAAGGTCGGCGTCGGCTACCTCTCCTGGACCGACACGGACATGGTGCGCGGCGCCGATCAGGACGAGGTCATGCGGGAGTTGCGCCAGCGGCTGCCGTGGCCGGCGAACCGCACCTACCCGCTCGGGCCGGCCGTCGACCGGATCGTCGCAGGCATCGAGCGGCGCTCGCCGCACGTGTACGCGCAGTGGTGGCTGCGCGGCATGCAGGGGGTGCGCGGCTACCTGCCGGGGATGATCGCGACGGTCGGACAGCGCGACATGAAGCGCTTCGGGCCGCGGCTGAGCGGCGTGTCCAAGGGGCTCGTCGGGGCCGGCGGGGCGGCGGACGAGAGGGAGCGCACACAGAGTCACTGATCGAAATGCGACCTTTGTCCGCTCGTGCAAGTCTGGTCGAGGCCCAACCACCAACACCCCTCATGGAGTGAACAGCATGGGTATCAAGGACCAGTTCCAGGACAAGGCGCAGGAGCTCAAGGAGAAGGCCCAGAAGGGGCAGAAGCAGCCCGGCAAGGGCCCGCAGGACCAGAAGTCCCAGCGGACCCCGCAGCCGAAGGACTCGCCGCAGCGGTCCTTCGACGACATCCGGGACGAGCTCGACGACCGGACCTAGGCCCTTGGCCCGACCGATACCGGGCCCGCACACAGCGCCGAGGGGCGCGATCCCCGATGTTCCGGGGGTCGCGCCCCTTTCGCGCGATCCTTCACGCCCTCGCGCGATCCTCACGTCGCGCGATCCTCACACCTCGCGCGATCCTCACACCCTCGGCGGCAGCTTCGGACGACGCCGGTCCGGTACGTCCGTGTAGCCGGGCGGCACCGCGGCCGGGTCCTGTTCCAGCAGTTCCAGCGCCAGGTGCACGGCGTCGTCCAGTTGGGCGTGCCGCCCCTCCGCCCAGTCGAGCGGGGTGCGCTGGATTTCCAGGTCCGGCTCCACGCCGTGGTTCTCCACCGACCAGCCGTACTCCGGGAACCAGGCGGCGTTCATCGGGACCGTGATCACCGTGCCGTCGCCGAGGGTGTGGCGGCCGGTCATGCCGACCACCCCGCCCCAGGTGCGCAGGCCCACCACCGGTCCCAGGCCCAGCAGTTTGAAGGCCGCGGTGATCATGTCCCCGTCCGAGGAGGTCGCTTCGTCGGCCAGCGCCACGATCGGACCGCGGGGCGCGTTGGAGGCGTAACTGACCGGCTGTGCGTCCCGCGTCAGGTCCCAGCCGAGGATGGAGCGGGTCAGTTTCTCCACCACCAGCTCGCTGATGTGGCCGCCCGCGTTGCCGCGCACGTCCACGATCAGCGCGGGCCGGGACATCTCCATCCGCAGGTCGCGGTTGAACTGCGCCCAACCCGAACCGCCCATGTCGGGGATGTGGAGGTAGCCGCACCGGCCGCCGCTGATCTCCCGGACCGCCTCGCGCCGCTTGGACACCCAGTCCTGGTAGCGCAGCGGTCGCTCGTCGATCAGCGGCACGATGGCGACCCGGCGGGCCCGGCCCTCGCCCGCCGCGGGCTGGAAGGTCAGCTCCACCGTGGTGCCGCCCGCCGCCGCCAGGAGCGGATAGGGCCCGGCGACCGGGTCCACCGGTCGGCCGTCCACGTGGGTGAGCACCGCGCCCTCCCGGATGCCGGTGCCGGCCAGCGGGGAGCGGGCCTTGGAGTCCGAGGACTCGCCGGGCAGGATCCGACTGACCACCCATTCCCCGTCCCGGGGGAAGAGGTTGGCGCCGAGCAGGCCGATCGCCCGCTGGTAGTGCGGGGGGCCTTCGTTGCGGCGCGCGGCGGAGACGTAGGCGTGCGAGGTGCCGAGTTCGCCGAGGACCTCGCGCAGCAGGTCGGCGAACTCGTCGGGCGAGGCGACCCGTTCGACCAGGGAACGGTACTGGGCGAGCACCCCGTCCCAGTCGATGCCGCACATCTTCGGCTCCCAGAAGTACGCGCGGATGATCCGCCCGGCCTCCTCGTAGGCCTGGCGCCACTCGGCCGCCGGGTCCACCTCGTGCAGGATGCGCCGCAGGTCCAGGTAGACGGTCGAGTCGCTGTCGCCCGACTCGGTCGCCGGGACCGCGCGCAGGTCGCCGTCGTCGTTGATCACGAGTCGGGTGCCGTCGCCGCTGACCGCGAACCAGTCCAGCCCCGAGGCCAGTTCGGTCTTGCGGGCCTTGGTGAGGTCGAAGTGCTCCAGCGTCGGCTTGCCGCTGATGTCGGCCGGGTTGGCGAAGGTCTCGCCGAGCGCGCCCGAGATCGGCCAGCGCAGCCACACCAGCCCGCCGCCGTGCACCGGGTACAGGGCCGAGTACTTGGACGCGGTCACCGGGAACGGGGTGACGCGGCTCTCCAGCCCCTCCACCTCCACGGTGACGGCGCCGTCGGCCTCGCCCGAGTCGCCCTCCGCCACGTCGAGTCCGCCGGCCGCGGGCCGGCCCTCGGCGGAGAGCGCGAAGGGGGAGGGGGTCGCGGAGTTCAGCGGCACCAGGTAGGGGCGGCAGCCCAGCGGGAAGGACAGGTCGCCGGTGTGCACGTCGTAGACCGGGTCGAATCCGCGCCAGGACAGGAAGGCCAGGTAGCGCCCGTCCCGGGTGAAGACCGGATTCTCGTCCTCGAAGCGGCCGTTGGTGACGTCGACGACGGTGCGGGCGCCGGGGCCGGAGATCCGGGCCATCTTGATCTGCCGCAGCGACCGCCCGATGCCGGGGTGCGACCAGGTCAGCCAGGCCCCGTCGGGGGAGAAGGCGAGGTCGGTGACGGGGCCGTTGATGGACCGGATCAGCTCGGTGACCTCGCCGTTGGAGTCCTCGGTGGCGTCGATGAGCAGCAGCCGGCCGTCGTTGGAGGCGATGGCGAGCCGTTCGCCGTCCGGGTCCGCGAGCAGCTCGGTGACCCGCCCCAGCTCGCCCGAGGCCAGCCGGCGCGGCTCCCGTTCCCCGGAGGCCCGCGGCAGGTAGGCGATCTCGATCGCGTCCTCGCCCTCGGCGTCGGTGACGTAGGCGACCTGCCCGCCGCTGCCGAGCATTTCCGGCAGCCGTACGCGCACGCCCGGGGTGTCGGCGATGGTGCGGGCCGGGCCGTCGCGGTGGGTCAGCCAGTAGAGGCTGCCGCGCACGACGACCGCGCTGGCGCGCCCGGTGGCGTCCACGGAGAGCGAGTCGACGTGACTGGCGGCCGGCACCTGGTACGTACGCCGGCCCGCGCGCGGCCCGCCGAGGCGGACGTCGAGCTTGCGCGGGACGGCGTCCGGGGCCAGGGACTCGACGAGCCAGAGGTCCCCGGCGCACTGGTAGACGACGCGGGAGCCGTCGCTGGAGGCGTGCCGGGCGTAGAACTCCTCGTGATCGGTGTGGCGGCGCAGATCGGTGCCGTCGGGCAGGCAGGAGTACAGGTTGCCGATGCCCTCGTGGTCGGAGAGGAAGGCGATCCTGCCGTCCACGAACATCGGGGAGTCGAGGTGGCCCTCCACGTCCTCCAGCAGCCGTTGCCCGTGCAGCCACAGCCGGCCGGTGGCCCCGCCGCGGTAGCGCTTCCAGGCGGCGGGCTCGTGCGGCGGCTTGCCCGTGAGCAGCAGGGAGTGCCGCTCGCCCTCCTCCGTGGCGTGCACCTGGATGTCGGATACGGGTCCCCAGGGCAGGCGGCCGCCGGGGCTGCCGTCGGTCGGGAGGGTGTAGGCCCAGGCGAAGTAGGAGAAGGGCTGGCTGTGCGAGGACACGGCCAGGATGTCGCTGCGGCCGTCCTCGTCGGGCGGGGTCCAGCCGCAGACGCGGGTGTCGAGGGCGCCCCAGTGGGTCAGCTGGCGGGCGGGGCCGCCGGCGACGGGGGCGAGATGGATCTCGGGGTCGAGGCTGCGCCAGGTGGTGAAGGCGATGTGCTTGCCGTCGGGGGAGAAGCGGGGGTGGCCGACGCGGGTCCGGTCGACGGTGATGCGCCAGGCCCGTCCGGGGGTCTGGCCGTCGGGGACCAGCGGGGCGACCCAGAGGTCGTCCTCGGTGGCGAAGCAGAGGAGGTCGTCGTGCAGGTGCGGGAAACGGAGGTACGCGACGTCGTGACTCACCCCCCAATGCTTTCCGCGCAGGGGGGCCCCGGCAACTCGTACAGGTGATCCATGCCACTCCCCTAAGCGAAACGGAACGGTTTCGTTTCGCTTGGGGTGGGGGTATCGTCTTAAGCGTACGGAACAGTTTCGCTTCGACGGGAGGCACGGACATGACCGAGGCGATGGCGGCTCGGCGTAGCCGGATCACCCCCGAGCGGCAGGCCGAACTGCACGAGGCGGTCCTCGACCTCCTGCGTGACGTCGGCTACGAGGCGCTGACCATGGACGCGGTCGCCGCCCGTACGAAGTCCAGCAAGGCCACCCTCTACCGCCAGTGGGGGAGCAAGCCGGAGCTGGTCGCCAAGGCCCTGCGCTGCACGCAGCCGGTCTCGCTGCGCGAGATCGACACGGGCAGCCTGCGCGGGGACTTCGCGCGCATGGTCGAGCACTCCGACGACGCGCAGATGGCCAAGGACACCGCGCTGATGCGGGGTCTGGCCCATGCCGTCCACGAGAGCCCGGAGCTGCACAAGGCCCTGCGCGACCTGCTCGTCGACCCGGAGATCAACGGTCTCCAGGTGATGCTGCGGCGCGCGGTGGACCGGGGCGAGATCCGCCCGGACTGTCCCGCGCTCGACTTCGTACCGCACATGCTCATCGGGGCGTTCATCGCGCTCCCGTTGATCGAGGACCGCTCGGTGGACCGGGCCTTCCTCGGTGACTTCATCGACGCCGTGGTCTTCCCCGCCCTCGGCGTCTGATCCTCACTCCTCCCCGTCCCCGGCACCGCCCTCTGCTGCTCCTGACACGCCGCTCTCGTCGTCGGGCCGGCTCTTCACGCCCTGATCCGATCCGGATCCATCCCACGACCTGAACGGGAGAACCACCGACGTGGCTACCTTCCTCTACCGACTCGGCAGAGGCGCCTTCCGGCGCCGCGGTCTCGTCGCCCTCCTCTGGGTGGCACTGCTGTTCGCCGCCGGCTTCGGCGCCGCCTCGGCGGCGGCGCCCACCTCCGGCTCGTTCTCGATACCCGGTTCGGAGGCCCAGAAGGCCTTCGACCTGCTGGACGAGCGCTTCCCGGGCATGGCCGCCGACGGCGCCAACGCCCGCATCGTCATCAAGGCCCCCGAGGGCGCCAAGGTCACCGACCCCGGCCCCAAGGCCGAGGTCCAGAAGATCGTCTCGGGTCTGAAGACCGGACCGGGCGCGGCCGAGATCGCCTCCGTCGCCGACCCGTACGAGGTCCAGGCCGTGAGCCAGGACGGCTCCACCGCCTACATCAGCGCCAAGTACACCGTCAGCGGCATGGAGCTGAAGGACGACACCCGCGAGGCGCTCAAGGGTTCGGGCGAGGCCGCCAAGGCCGCCGGGCTGAACGTCCAGATCGGTGGCGACGCGCTGATGGCGGCCCCCGAGACGGGCTCCGGCGAGATCATCGGCATCGCGGTCGCCGCGATCGTCCTCGTCATCACCTTCGGCTCGCTGGTCGCCGCCGGTCTGCCGCTGCTGACCGCGATCATCGGCGTGGGCATCGGCGTCTCCTCCATCACCGCGCTCGCCAACGTGCTGGACCTCGGCAACACCACCGCCACCCTCGCGACGATGATCGGTCTCGCGGTCGGCATCGACTACGCCCTCTTCATCGTCTCCCGCTACCGCGTGGAGCTCGCCGAGGGCCGCGAGCGGGACGAGGCCGCCGGCCGCGCCGTCGGAACCGCCGGCTCCGCCGTCGTCTTCGCCGGTCTGACCGTGGTCATCGCCCTGGTGGGCCTGGCCGTCGTCAACCTCCCCATGCTGACCAAGATGGGCTTCGCGGCCGCGGGCACCGTGGTCATCGCCGTGCTCGTCGCGCTGACCCTGGTTCCGGCCATCCTCGCCTTCGCGGGCAAGAGGGTGCTGCCCGCGGGCAAGAAGAGCCGGCTGTTCGGCAAGGGCAAGCCGGCGGGCGCCGAGAAGAAGGCCAACGGCGGCACCCGCTGGGCCCGCTTCGTCCTGCGCCGCCCCGTCATGGTGCTGCTGGCCGGTGTGATCGGCCTCGGCGTCATCGCCGTCCCGGCGAGCAAGCTGGAGATGGGCCTGCCGGACGACGGCGCCCAGCCGGTCTCCACCACCCAGCGCCAGGCGTACGACCTGCTGTCCGACGGCTTCGGTCCGGGCTTCAACGGCCCGCTGATGGTGGTCGTGGACGGTGGCAAGGCGCTGGCCGACTCCACCGTCGACCGGATCAAGGGCCTGGACGGGGTCGTCGCGGTCACCCCGCCGACCCTCAACAAGGCCGGCGACGCCGCGGTGATCACCGTGATCCCGAAGGACCGCCCGTCCTCCACGCACACCGAGGAACTGGTCCACGAGATCCGCGACGGCAGCGGGGACGACGTCCTCGTCACCGGCGCCACCGCGATGAACATCGACTTCTCGCAGAAGATGAACGACGCGCTGCTGCCCTACCTGGCGCTCGTCGTCGGCCTCGCCTTCCTGCTGCTGATGCTCGTCTTCCGCTCGGTCCTGGTCCCGCTCAAGGCGGCCCTCGGCTTCCTGCTCTCGGTCGTCGCCGCCCTCGGTGCCGTCGTCGCGGTCTTCCAGTGGGGCTGGCTCGGCTCGGTCTTCGGGGTGGAGCAGACCGGTCCGATCATGTCGATGATGCCGATCTTCATGGTGGGCGTCGTCTTCGGCCTGGCCATGGACTACGAGGTCTTCCTCGTCACCCGGATGCGTGAGGCGTACGTCCACGGCGAGCGCCCGGGCCAGGCCGTGGTCACCGGCTTCCAGTACAGCGCGCGGGTCGTCGTGGCCGCCGCCGTCATCATGATCGCGGTGTTCGCGGGCTTCATCGGGGCCAGCGAGCAGATGGTCAAGATGATCGGCTTCGGTCTGGCCGTCGCCGTCTTCTTCGACGCCTTCGTGGTCCGCATGGCCATCGTCCCGGCGGTGCTCGCCCTGCTCGGGCACAAGGCCTGGTGGCTGCCGAAGTGGCTGGACCGGCTGCTGCCGAACGTGGACGTGGAGGGCGAGAGCCTGCGCAAGCACCTGGAGTCCACGCAGTCCCCGCAGGGCCCGAAGGGTCCGGACAAGGACCGCGAGCTGGTCGGGGCCTGACCCTGCCGGTTCCGCACCGGCCGACAGGACGGCCCGGCCCCGTACCGCCTGATGACCAGGCAGTACGGGGCCGGGCCGTTTTGCGGCCGGCCCCTCTACGCCTAACGGGTGGCGGCGGCCGCGGGGGCGTACGTGCGCCGCAGGAACCGGCGCAGCGCGGCGATGTCGAACTGGACGACGGCGACGCCCTCGGGGGAGTGGAACTCGACGACCGCTTGGACGCGGCCGCAGGGCCAGATCCGTACGTCTCCGGTCCCCGTCGGGGCCTGGAGGCCGGCCTCCAGGAGGGCGCGAGGGAAGACCCACTCGTTGTCGGTGCCTTCGGGGGACAGGCCCGCCGGGAAGACGATCCGCACGGCCAGCGGCTCGGCGACGGTGAAGCGCAGGGCGACCGGGATGGCCCGGTAGAGGGGGTCGTCCGTGATGACGCGGGCACGGACCCGCTCCTCGACGGCGGTCGCGGTCGCGGTGGTGGTGGCGGTCGCTGGGGGATTCTCGGCGGTTGCTGACATCGACAAGACTCCTCGAAATCAGAACATTTGCGTCCTTTTGTCCCGTCCAGCCTCGCACATTCCCACGAAACCGCACGGGTCCATTTGTGATGCGCCCGCTCTTGCCAACGGTTTGCAACTGGGCACTATGGTTGAACAGCTAAAGACTGCATAAGACGCGGAAGCGGAGCCCCTCCATGCATGTGCCCGACGGATTCATCAACGCACCCGTCTCGGTGGCCGCCGGAGTGGTGGCTGCTGCCGCGGTGGCCGTCAGCCTCCGCGGCGCCCGCCGCGAACTCGACGAGCGCACCGCGCCGCTCGCCGGTCTCGTCGCCGCCTTCATCTTCGCCGTGCAGATGCTGAACTTCCCGGTCGCGGCCGGTACCAGCGGCCACCTCCTGGGCGGGGCGCTCGCCGCGATACTCGTCGGCCCCTACACCGGCGTGCTGTGCGTGTCCGTCGTCCTGCTCATGCAAGGCATCCTCTTCGCCGACGGCGGCCTGACCGCCCTCGGCGTGAACGTCACCGTCATGGGCGTCGTCACCGTCGTCGTCGCCTACGCCGTCTTCCGCGGGCTGCTCGGGCTCCTGCCGCCCACCCGCCGCTCGGTCACCGCGGCCGCCTTCACCGGCGCCCTGCTCTCGGTGCCCGCCGCGGCCGCCGCCTTCACCCTCGTCTACGCCGTCGGCGGCACCACCGACGTGCCCATCGCCAAGGTGTTCACCGCCATGGTCGGCGTGCACGTGCTCATCGGCATCGGCGAGGCCGCCATCACCGCCGCGACCGTGGGCGCCGTGATCGCGGTGCGTCCCGACCTGGTGCACGGGGCCCGCGGGCTGGCCTCGCCCCTGAAGCTGCGCGTCGGCGGCGCGCTCGTCGACGCACCGGCCGCGGCCGCCGCACCCGCTGCCGCCGGCGCCGGATCGACGAAGAAGGTGTGGGTGACCGGCCTGGTCACCGCCCTCGTGCTCGCCGGCTTCGTCTCCTTCTACGCCTCCGCCAACCCCGACGGCCTGGAGAAGGTAGCCGCGGACAAGGGCATCGACGCGAAGGTCGAGGAGCACGCCGCCGCGAACTCCCCGCTCGCCGACTACGGCGTCAAGGACGTCGAAGACGCCCGCCTGTCCGGCGGACTCGCCGGGGTCATCGGCGTCGGCGTGACCGTCGTCGCCGGCACCGGGATCTTCTGGGCCGTGCGCCGCCGCCGGACGGAAGACCTGACCGCCACCTCCACCCCCACCGCGACCTCCGCATCGGCGGGCTGACATGGGGGCCGGCCACGCCCACAAGCTCTACCGCCACGGCCACTCGCCGGTCCACGACCTGCCGGCGCACTGCAAGCTCGCCGCGACCCTGGCCTTCGTCGTGGTCGTCGTGTCCACACCGCGCGAGGCGGTGTGGGCCTTCGGCCTGTACGCCGTCCTCATCGCGGCGGTGGCCGCCGTCGCCCGGATCCCCGCCGGCTTCCTGCTCCGGCGGCTGCTGATCGAGGTGCCCTTCGTCGCCTTCGCCGTGCTCATGCCCTTCGTGGCCGAGGGCGAGCGGGTGCAGGTGCTCGGCATGTCGCTCAGCGTCTCGGGCCTCTGGGGCGCCTGGAACGTCCTCGCCAAGGGAACCCTCGGGGTGGCCGCGTCCGTCCTGCTCGCCTCGACCACCGAACTGCGGGCCCTGCTGCTGGGCCTGCAACGGCTGAAGCTGCCGCCCCTGCTCGTCCAGATCGCCTCCTTCATGATCCGCTACGGCGACGTGATCAGCGACGAACTGCGCCGGATGTCCATCGCCCGCCGCTCCCGCGGCTTCGAGGCCAGCGGGATCCGGCACTGGGGGGTGCTCGCCAAGACCGCCGGCGCGCTGTTCATCCGCTCCTACGAGCGCGGCGAGCGGGTCTACCTCGCGATGGTCAGCCGCGGCTACGCCGGCTCGATGCCGGTGATCGACGAGGTCGTGGCCACGCGCACGCAGTGGGCCCACGCGGCCGTGCTCCCGGTGACGGCGCTCGCCGTCTGTCTGATGGGATGGACCCTGTGACCAGTACCCCCTCCCTCGAAGTCGCCGGCCTCGCCTACGCCTACCCGGACGGCCACCAGGCCCTCTTCGGGGTGGACCTCACCGTCGGGCAGGGCGAGCGGGTCGCCCTGCTCGGACCCAACGGCGCGGGCAAGACCACGCTGGTGCTGCACCTCAACGGCATCCTCACCGGCGGGGTCGGCACCGTGGCCGTCGCCGGGCTGCCCGTGGAGAAGCGCAACCTCGCCGAGATCCGCCGCCGGGTCGGGATCGTCTTCCAGGACCCCGACGACCAGCTGTTCATGCCGACCGTCCGCGAGGACGTGGCCTTCGGGCCGGCGGCGGCCGGAATGCGGGGCGCGGAGCTGGACGAGCGGGTCGGGGCCGCCCTCGACCAGGTCGGCATGGCCGACTTCGCCGACCGGCCGCCGCACCACCTGTCCTTCGGCCAGCGCCGCCGCGTCGCGGTGGCGACCGTCCTGGCCATGCGGCCCGAGATCCTGGTACTGGACGAGCCCTCGTCCAACCTGGACCCCGCCTCGCGCCGCGAGCTCGCGGACATCCTGCGCTCGCTGGACGTGACCGTGCTGATGGTGACGCACGACCTGCCGTACGCGCTGGAACTGTGCCCGCGCTCGGTGATCCTCAGCGAGGGGGTCATCGCGGCGGACGGGCGAACGCAGGAGCTCATGTGCGACGACGAGCTGATGCGGGCCCACCGGCTGGAGCTCCCGTTCGGCTTCGACCCGCGCACGCCCCTTCTGACGCGCCCCTCGCGCTGATCGGCGCCGGGGCGCCCCCGGGCTTCGAGCCGCTGCGTCGGACTCCGCCCGCCGGGCGGGGGCCGGGCCCCGGTGAGCCGCTCCGGGGCAACCCGGGAAGCAGGGCCGTCCGGCAGGCGTTGCATTGTGGCGTAGGCGCCGTCGGGGCGCCGCGTCAGGTGCTGGGAGTAGACGTGGATGTCCACGGGACGGTGGCGGAGGGCTTCGAGCCCGTCAGGGACGCGTTCGTACGCAACTTCGAAGTGCTCGGGGACCGGGGCGCGGCCGTGGCCGTGTACCGCGACGGCCGCAAGGTCGTCGACCTGTGGGGCGGCACCCGGGACGCGGAGGGCACCGAGCCCTGGACCGAGGGCACCGCGCAGATCGTCCGCTCGGCGACGAAGGGCGTGGCGGCCGCCGTGCCGCTGCTGCTGCACCAGCGCGGACTGCTCGACCTGGACGCGCCCGTGGGCTCGTACTGGCCCGAGTTCAAGACGGGCGGCAAGGAGCGGATCCTGGTCCGCGACGTCCTCGCGCACCGCGCCGGCATACCGGCGCTGGACCGGGGACTGAGCGCCGCCGAGGCCGCCGACGGGGTGTCCGGGGCGCGTGCGGTCGCCGCGCAGCAGCCCTTCTGGGAGCCGGGCGCCGAGCACGGCTACCACGCGCAGACCTACAGCTGGCTGCTGTCCGAGCTGGTGCTGCGGGCGACCGGCCGCACGGTGGGCTCCGTCCTCGCGGAGGAGATCGCCGAACCGCTGGGGCTGGACTTCTGGATCGGCCTGCCGGAGACCGAGGCCGACCGGGTGGGCCGGGTGGCGCCGGTCGAGCCGCCCGAGAGCGCGGGCATGCTGCGGACCCGGCCGCGGCGCAACGTGTCCGAGGCCTACGCCGACCCGGACTCGCTCACCCGCCGCGCCTTCGCCGCCATCGCACCGCTGCCCGACGAGAACGACCCCGCCTACCGGGCCGCCGAGCTCCCCGCCTCGAACGGCATCGGGACGGCCCGCGCCCTGGCCCGGTTCTACGGGGCCACCATCGGCGTGGTCGAGGACGGCGCACGGATCTTCACCCCGGCCACCACCGAGCTGGCCGGCCGGGAGCACTCCGCCGGACCGGACCGGGTGCTGGTCGTGAACACCCGCTTCGGCCCCGGCTACATGCTGCACGGCCCGGCCTCCCCGCTGCTCTCGCCGGCCTCCTTCGGCCACCCCGGCCGCGGCGGCTCCCTGGCCTTCGCGGACCCGGAGGCGGGCATCGGCTTCGGCTACGTCACCAATGCCCTGGCCAAGTCGGTCACCGCGGACCCCCGGGCGCAGGCCCTGGTCCGGGCGCTGAAGTCGTCGCTGTCGGCCCGGTAGGCCCCAGAGGCCCCGTCAGAGGCCCCGTCAGCCCTCTGCTGCCCGCTCGCGCACGTCCGCCAGTGCGGCCCCCGCGTGCGCGATGAGCTCGTCCGGGGCCATCGGGAACACCGTGGTCGGGGTACCGGCCGCCGCCCAGATCTCCTCGTGGGCCAGCAGCGACCGGTCGGCCAGCACCCGGGTGCGCGTGCGGTGCCCGAAGGGCGGGACCCCGCCGATCGCATAGCCGGTGGTCTCCCGGACCAGCGCGGCATCGGCCCGCGTCACCTTCCCGGCGCCGAGTTCGCGGCGCACGGCCTCCACGTCCACCCGGGAGGCCCCGTCCATGAGGACCAGCACCGGGACCCCGTCCGCCGCGAAGACCAGCGACTTGACGATCTGGCTCAGCTCGCAGCCGATCGCGGCCGCCGCGTCGGCGGCCGTACGGGTCCCTTCGGGAAAGCTCCGGACGGTGAGGTCGAGGCCCAGCTCGGCAAGGGCCTCGGCGAACAGCGGGTGCGTGGACGTCGTCATGCCGCGACGTTAGCGCCGTCCGGTGCGGCGACACGACCGCTTTTGGCCCCGGGCCGGTCGCGTCGCCGCCCGCCGGTCAGCCCGCCTTCAGCACCTCGGCGACGATCGGGCCCGCCGCCTCGTTGCCGTGGCCGCCGCCCTGGACCATGGCCGCCGCGGCCACGTCGTCGCTGAAGCCGGTGAACCAGCTGTCCGGGCTGCTCGCCCCGTCGACCTCCGCGGAGCCGGTCTTCGCGCCCTTGTCGCCGCCGACCGAGGCCATCGCCTTGGCGCCCGTGCCGCTGGTCGCCGTCAGCCGCATCATCTTGACCAGCTGGGCCGACACCCCCGGCTTCATCGTCCGCGAGGCCGTGGCGAGCTTGCGCCCGTCCACCGAGGCCTTGACGACCACCGGCTGGCGGAACACCCCGGTGCGGGCGGTCGCCGTGATCGAGGCGATGTTCAGCGGGCTCATCTGGACCTGGCCCTGACCGATGTACGCGGCCGCCGCGGAGGCGCCCGTGGCCTCCGGCACCTTGCCGTCGAAGACGGGGACGCCGGCCTTCCACTCCTCACCGATGCCGAAGACCTCGCGGGCCTCCTTGGACAGGGCCGAGTCGTCGTTCACCGGCTTGATCTGCTTGATGAAGGCGGTGTTGCAGGACTGCGCGAAGCTGGTCGCGAAGGTGGCGTTGTCCAGCTTGAAGTCGTCCAGGTTGTGGAAGGTGCGCCCGCCCCACTGCACGGTCGGCGGACACTCGGCGACCTTGTCGGCCGCGACCAGGCCCCGGTCGATCAGCATCGCACCGGTGACGATCTTCATCGTGGAGCCGGGCGCCCGCATCCCGAGCAGGGAGGCGTCGTAGGCGTCCTTGCGGTGGTCGGCCACGGCCAGGATCTCGCCCGTGCTCGGCTTGAGGGCGACCACGGAGGCCTCGGGGAACTTCTGCACGGCCTTCTCCGCCGCGGCCTGCACGTCGGCGTCGAGCACGGTCTGGATCTGCCCCGGCTTGCCCTCCACCAGGGTCAGCAGGCTCCGCTTCGGCGCGTCCTGGGCGGCCGGCTCGATCCACACCTCGGCGCCGGGGGTGCCGTCCGTCTTCGCCCCGTACGTCTTGCGCAGTGCGTCCAGGACGGGCCGCAGCGAGGGGTACTGCTCGACCGTCAGCTCCTTGCCGTTGCGGTCGACCGCCTTGACCGGCGGGTTCGCCGGGGTGCCCGCGCGCAGCTTCTCGTCCTTCTGGAGCTGCGGGTGGATCACCGAGGGCTGCCAGTCGACCAGCGGCTTCCCGCTGGTCAGCCCGCGCACCACGGTCAGCTGGGAGTCGTAGGCCAGCGGCTTGGTGGTGCCCTCGTACGTGATCTCCGCCTCGACCTTGTACGGCACGGTGGTGCCGTTCGGCGTGCCGGGGGTGATCACGGCCTTGGACACGTACGCCTTGGTCTTGAAGTCCCCGACCGCAGCCTGCGCGGCCGCGGCGTTGTTCGTCAGGTCGGCGGCCACCCGCTCGTCCCCGGCCGCCCACGCGGCCAGGAAGGCCTTGGCGGTCTTCTCCGCGTCCTTCTCGCTGACCGGCCCGCTGCCCTTCTCGGCCTGGACGGTGGTCTCGCCGTCCTTGCCTTCCTTCGCGTCCGAGCCGGCGTCTCCTACCAGCGTGTACACCCCGTACCCGGCGCCGCCGAGCATGGCGAGGAACACCCCGCCGATGACGGCACCCTTCGCTGCCCCGTGCACTCGAAGTCCTTCCCCCATGATGACGGTTCCTGAACATGTTCAAAGAACCCTTGGTGCGGACTTTACTCTTCGCAGCGGCTCAGTACGTCATTGTTACCGGACCGGAACATCGGAACGTAATCCATTCGTCGCAGGCGGTCCCCGTCCCTAGAGTGCCGCCGTGGACCTCACCTACCGGCGTTACGCCGATGCAGACGCCGATGACCTGGTCGCCTTCCTCACCGGGGACACCTGGCCGTTCCACGGCTCGCCGGTGGTCGACGCGGAGCGGGCCCGGCAATGGGCCGCGGAGGGCCGCTTCGACAACGCGGAGACCGAGTCGTTCTGGATCGACGGCGACGGCGAGCCCCTGGGCCTGGTCCGCCTGATGGACCTCGGCGACAGCACGCCCGTCTTCGACCTGCGGATCCGCTCCCGGTACCGGGGGCGGGGGATCGGCGGCCACGCGCTGACCTGGCTGACGGAGCACCTGTTCACCGCGCTCCCGCGGATCCGGCGGATCGAGGGCACCACGCGCCGGGACAACGCGGCGATGCGCCGCACCTTCCGGCGGTGCGGGTACGTCCAGGAGGCGCACTACCGGGAGGGCTGGCCCTCGGCCGACGGCACGGTCCACGACGCGGTCGGGTACGCGATCCTGCGCCGGGACTGGGCCGCCGGGACCACCACGGCCCCCGCCTGGGACGACGAGCGCACGACGGAGGGCTGACCCCGGCGCGGCCCGAACGTGCGTGCACCGGTGCCGTGTTCTAGCGTCGGAAGGGCGAGGGTGATCGATGTGCCGAGCCGGTCGCCCACCGGAGTGCCCGCTCCCCGCCGCCGCCCCCGCCCGCGGTCCGGCGCGTCGGCGGACCGTGCGCCCCACCGAGAGAGCAGGTGCATCCGCATGCGTCCGTCGGCTCGTATCCCCAGCATCCTGGCAGGCCTGGCCCTCGCCCTCGGCGGCACCATCATCGCCGCCCCGTCCGCCCACGCGGACGTCAAGGCGTGCGAGCAGTACGTCGCCCAGCACGCCCCGAAGGCCACGGACGGCGCCGCGGAGGCCTGCTACCAGGGGTCGATCGGCAACCAGACCAGCTGCGACGCCAGCCTCGTCGCGGTCGGCGCGAGCAAGGACGCCGCCTCGGCGGCCTGCGAGGCGTCCCGGTGACGCCGACGACGAAGGCCCCGACGCCGTCCGGCACCGGGGCCCGTCGTTTCGCCTGCTAGACCCAGGTGTCCAGCCACATGCGGCCGCGCCAGGAGTCCATCGGCAGGGTCTGGCCCGTGTAGATGGGCCAGAAGTAGATGAAGTTCCACGCGATCAGCAGGACCAGCACGCCCGCGCCGATCGCGCCCAGCGCACGTCGGCGTTCGCTCGACCCGGCCGGGCCCAGGAGGGCGCCGATCATCATCGCCACCGCCAGGCACAGGTACGGGACGAAGACCACCGCGTAGAAGTAGAAGATCGTCCGCTCCTGGTAGTTGAACCAGGGCAGCAGACCGGCCCCGAGCGCGCACGCGATCGCGCCCGCCCGCCAGTCGCGGCGGAAGAACCACCGCCACAGCACGTACAGCAGGGCGAAGCAGCCCGCCCACCACAGCAGCGGGGTGCCCAGGGCCAGGACCTCGCGGGCGCACTTGCCCGCCGCGGTCGCCGGGCAGCCGTCGGTGCCGGGTTCGGGGGACTCGTAGAAGTAGGAGACGGGCCGGCCCAGGACCAGCCAGCTCCACGGGTTGGACTCGTAGGTGTGCCCCGAGGTCAGGCCGACGTGGAACTTGTAGACCTCGGTCTCGTAGTGCCACAGGCTGCGCAGCCACTCCGGCAGGAACCCCAGCGAACTGCCCTGGTCGTACTTGGCCGCCCAGTCGCGCAGATAGCCGCCCTTGCCGTTGTCCGGGCTGAGGATCCAGCCCGACCACGAGGCCAGGTACGTGACGATCGCGACCGGGACGGTCGAGACGAAGGCGGGCAGCGCGTCCCGGCGCAGCATCGAGGCGTACGGGGCGCCCGCGCCCGCGGTGCGGCGCGCGGCGGCGTCCCACAGCACGGTGAGGACACCGAAGAAGGCGAGGATGACGAAGCCGTTCCACTTCGTGCCCGCAGCCAGACCCAGGCAGACGCCGGCCAGGATCCGGTACGGCCGCCAGCCCAGCCGCAGCGTCTCGGCGATCTTCGTGTCCGGCCGGGTCCGGCCCTCCTCGTCCACCGGCAGCGCGTCCGCGAGCCGGGCTCTGGCCCGGTCGCGGTCGATGAGCAGGGCCCCGAAGGCGGCGAGCACGAAGAACATCAGCACCAGGTCCAGCAGCGCGGTGCGGCTCATCACCAGGTGCAGGCCGTCCACCGCGAGCAGCGCGCCCGCCAGGCAGCCCAGGAAGGTCGAGCGGAAGAGGCGGCGCCCGATCCGGCACAGCATCAGCACCGACAGGGTGCCGAGCACGGCGGTCATGAACCGCCAGCCGAAGGGCGTGAAGCCGAACATCCACTCGCCGGCCCCGATCACCCATTTGCCGACGGGCGGGTGCACGACGTAGCCCGGGTCGGTCGGCAGCGCGACCCCGTCCGGGTTGGCGAGGATCGACGCGTCGATGTCCTTGGGCCAGCTCGCCTCGTAGCCCTGCCGGATCGTGGCCCAGGCGTCCTTGGCGTAGTACGTCTCGTCGAATATCACCGCCTTCGGGCTGCCCAGGTGCACGAACCGCAGCACCCCCGCGACCAGCGCCACCAGCAGCGGCCCCACCCACGAGACGATCAGCCGCCAGGTCCCCCACACCTGGGGCGGCAGCCCGAAGGTCATCCACAGCTGCTTGGACGGCCTGGCGTACGGGGGCACCAGGCGGGTGCGGACGTCCGAGCGCGCGGAAGCGGCGGGCGGCACGTAGCCGAAGCCGCCCAGCCGGCGCAGCCAGGTGGGTGGCTCGTCCTCGCGTCCCACCGGTGAGGTGGGCGGGGCCCCCGCGGGGCTGGGCGGTGGCGTCGCGGTACTGGTCACCGGCACATCGTAGGGAAGAGATCTGTGTGCGCCACCAGTGGCGGGGGGCGTCGGCGCACGGGACTGAGAGGATGGGCGGGTGACGACTGACCAGCCCCGCGGTACCCAGCCCACCTCGACCGCCGCCCCGACCGAAGGCCCGGCGGGCACGCTCGTGCTCGCCGGCACCCCCATCGGCGATCTTGCTGACGCCCCGCCGCGTCTGGCGGCCGAGCTGGAGCGGGCCGACGTGATCGCCGCCGAGGACACCCGGCGGCTGCGCCGGCTGACGCAGGGGCTCGGCGTGCACACCACCGGGCGCGTCCTGTCGTACTTCGAGGGCAACGAGTCGGCGCGCACCCCGGAGCTGGTCGAGGCGCTGGCCGGTGGGGCGCGCGTGCTGCTGGTGACGGACGCGGGCATGCCGTCGGTCTCCGACCCCGGCTACCGGCTGGTGGCCGCCGCCGTCGAGAAGGACATCAAGGTCACCGCCGTCCCCGGGCCGTCCGCGGTGCTCACCGCGCTCGCCATGTCCGGGCTGCCGGTGGACCGGTTCTGCTTCGAGGGGTTCCTGCCGCGCAAGGCGGGGGAGCGCCTGGGCCGGCTGCGAGAGGTCGAGGGCGAGCGGCGCACGCTCGTCTACTTCGAGGCCCCGCACCGGCTCGACGACACCCTGGCCGCGATGGCCGAGGTCTTCGGGGCCGACCGGCGGGCCGCGGTCTGCCGCGAGCTGACGAAGACCTACGAGGAGGTCAAGCGCGGCGGGCTCGGCGAACTCGCGGCCTGGGCCGCCGAGGGGGTGCGCGGGGAGATCACCGTCGTGGTCGAGGGCGCCCCGGCCGCCGCGCCCGCAGACCTGGACGACGAGGAGCTGGTGCGCCGGGTGCGGGTGCGCGAGGAGGCCGGTGAGCGGCGCAAGGAGGCCATCGCGGCGGTCGCGGCCGAGGCCGGCGTACCCAAGCGCGAGGTGTTCGACGCTGTGGTCGCGGCAAAGAACGCGGCACAAAAGGTGCCGCCGATCGGTAAAGAGCTAGCCTGAAAAGCAAAGCTCAGACCGTGCACGGGCGTCTTTGGGCATGAGTCGCCCAAAGACCGTCCAACAGTAGACAGGGCCTGATGCGCTCCCGCCCTTAGAGGCGTCCACTGGCAATGGCACCAGTGGAACAAGAGGAGCTGGCATGAGTGAGATCGCAGACACCCCGATACCCGTCCCCGCCGCAGTCCCCGGCGCTGTGACCGCTTCCGACGTGCACACCGTGCACGAGGCCTACTCCTTCGCTTGCATGAGGTGCGGGTACGGCTGGGAGCAGGCGTACGCGATCGAGCACCACGTCGACGGCAAGGGCGAGCCGTTCATCATGTACAAGGTCAACGGCGAGCGGGTGCCCTCCCCCCTGTCCAACCCGACCTGCCTCAACTGCGGCGGACACGTCGTACGGATCATGCGGGCCGGGCAGGTCTCCTCGGTGCTGGGCATGATCGACCACATCTACCACCACCAGATCGCCCCCGGGATCGCCGGACCGGTGCCGGCCGGTGCGAACGTCCCCCGGAGGCCGAAGCCGCCGAAGCAGCGCAGGCCCGCCCGGTCCGCCCGGTCGCACGCCGCCCCGGGGCCGGTGGACGCCGGCCCGGCCGGGGAGCGCCGGGGCCTGCTCTCCCGACTGAAGGGGCTCTTCCGCCGGTCATAAGATCGGCCGTATGAGCACACGCGTGGAGAAGACGCAGCCCAAGGACGCACCGCCGCCGCTGCCCGAACCCCTCCGGGTGGCGGTGGCGGACTCGCACACCCACCTCGACATGCAGTCGGGGACCGTCGAGGAGGGCCTCGCGAAGGCCGCCTCGGTGGGCGTGACCACCGTCGTCCAGGTGGGCTGCGACGTGAAGGGCTCGCGGTGGGCCGCCGAGACCGCGGCCGCCTACGAGAACGTGCACGCGGCCGTCGCCCTTCACCCGAACGAAGCGCCGCGGATCGTGCTCGGGGACCCCGACGGCTGGTCGCGCCAGGGAGCGCGGGCCGGCGGCGGTGAGGCGGCGCTGGACGAGGCGCTCGCCGAGATCGAGGCGCTGGCGGCCCTCGACCACGTCAAGGCGGTCGGCGAGACCGGCCTGGACTACTTCCGCACCGGACCCGAGGGCATGGCCGCGCAGGAGCGCTCCTTCCGCGCGCACATCGAGATCGCCAAGCGGCAGGGCAAGGCGCTCGTCATCCACGACCGGGACGCCCACGCGGACGTGCTGCGCATCCTGCGCGAGGAGGGCGCCCCCGAGCGCACCGTCTTCCACTGCTACTCCGGGGACGCCGACATGGCCCGTGAGTGTGCCGCCGCCGGGTACTACATGTCCTTCGCCGGGACCGTCACCTTCAAGAACGCCGCGCCGCTGCGCGAGGCCCTGGCCGTGGCCCCGCTGGAGCTGGTGCTCGTCGAGACGGACGCGCCCTACCTCACCCCTGCGCCGTACCGCGGACGGCCCAACGCGCCGTACCTCATTCCGCTGACGGTCCGGGCGATGGCCGCGGTCCGCGGCATCGACGAGGATGCGATGGCCACGGCGCTGGCGGCCAACACGGCCCGCGCCTTCGACTACTGACCGCCACTGACTCCCCGCCCGCTCCGAGACGCTGAGTAATCGTTTCGCTTTGGAGTGTGACGGCTCCTCCGCTAGGGTGCCGTGCCCCGCACCGGAGGGTGCCGGATCACCAGTGGAGCGAGCGTCGTGAGCGATACGCAGGGCAGTCACCGCCGTGGCGGTCCCGTCCCCGAGGCGTACGAGGCCCAGCCCTTGGCCCAGTCCTTGGCCCAGCCCCCGGTCCGGCCGGCCGGTGCGGGAGGTCCCGGGCCCGCCGCGTGGGACCCGGAGGCCCCGTTCCCGGGCCCGGTCAACCCGGTCCCGGGACCGCGCGGCGGACGCCGCCGCCGGCCCGCCATGTCGCCGGCCGAGCTGTCGGAGGCCGACACCCTGGCCGCGGCGCCGCTGGCGCCCGGACCGGGCCGCCGCCGGGCCGCGGCCACCGTGACCGTGGCCCCCGCCCCCGCCCCCGCGGTGCCGGGGCGCCGCCGCGCCCGGGGCCGCGGCACACCCGTCGAGATCCTCGGCGGGAACTGGCGGCGGATCGTGCCGCAGGCCCTCGTCGTCGCCTTCCTCGCGGGCGGCACCACGGCGTTCGTCGCCGCCGACAAGGCCGTACGGCTCACCGTGGACGGCGTCCCGCGCACCCTCCACACCTTCGCCGACGACATCGGCGAACTGCTCGCCGCCGAAGGCCTCGGCGTCGGCCCCCACGACCTCGTCGCCCCCGCCCCCGGCGAACCCCTCGACGACGGCGAGGAGGTCGTCGTCCGCTACGGCCGCCCCCTGCACCTGACCCTCGACGGGCAGCAGCGCCAGGTGTGGACCACCGCCCGCACCGTCGGGGGCGCCCTGCACCAGTTCGGCATCCGCGCGGAGGGCGCCTACCTCTCCGCCCCCCGCACCGCCCCCGTCCCGCGCGCCGGGCTGGCCCTCAGCGTCCGCACCGAACGCAGCGTCACCTTCATGGCCGACGGCCGCGAACGCACCATCCGTACCAACGCCGCCACCGTCCGGGAGGCCCTCGACCAGGCCGGCATCACCCTCCAGGACCAGGACACCACCTCCGTACCGCCCACCGACTTCCCGCGCGACGGCCAGACCGTCACCGTGCTGCGCATCTCCGGCACCCGCGAGGTCCGCGAGGAGCGGATCCCGTACGAGACCGAGCAGGTCAAGGACCCCGAGCTGTTCGCCGGCACCGAGGTCGTCGAGCGCGTCGGCCGCCCCGGGGCGCGCCGGGTCACGTACAGCCTGCGCACCGTCAACGGGGTCCGGCAGACGCCGCGGCCCATCGCCGACGAGGTCGTCCGCGAACCCGTCACCCAGCTCGTGAAGGTCGGCACCAAGGAGCTGCCGAGCTCCGTCGCCGGCGCCGACGGCCTCAACTGGGCGGCCCTCGCCCAGTGCGAGTCCGGCGGCCGCCCCTCCGCCACCGACGCCTCGGGAACCTACGGCGGGCTGTACCAGTTCGACGTCCGCACCTGGCAGGCCCTCGGCGGCAGCGGCCGCCCGCAGGACGCCTCGGGCGCGGAACAGACGTACCGGGCGAAGAAGCTCTACGTGCAGCGGGGGGCGAGTCCGTGGCCGCACTGCGGCCGTACGCTTTACCGGTGAGCACCGCAGAGCAGCAGCCCGAGAACACCGAGAACACCTCCCCCGCCGCGCCCGACGCCCTCCTCGGCCCGGCCGACATCAGGGAGCTGGCCGCCGCCCTCGGCGTACGCCCGACGAAGCAGAAGGGGCAGAACTTCGTCATCGACGCCAACACGGTCCGCCGGATCGTGCGCACCGCCGAGGTCCGCCCGGACGACGTGGTCGTCGAGGTCGGCCCGGGGCTCGGCTCGCTGACGCTCGCGCTGCTGGAGGCCGCGGACCGGGTCGTCGCCGTCGAGATCGACGACATCCTGGCCGCGGCGCTGCCCGCCACCATCGAGGCCCGGATGCCCGCGAAGAAGGACCGCTTCGCGCTGGTCCACTCCGACGCGATGCTGGTGACCGAACTGCCCGGCCCGGCGCCGACCGCGCTCGTCGCGAACCTGCCGTACAACGTGGCCGTGCCCGTCCTGCTCACCATGCTCGACCGCTTCCCGACCATCGAGCGCACGCTGGTGATGGTGCAGTCCGAGGTCGCCGACCGGCTGGCCGCGGAACCGGGCAACAAGGTCTACGGGGTGCCCTCCGTCAAGGCCAACTGGTACGCGCACGTCAAGCGGGCCGGCGCCATCGGCCGCAAGGTCTTCTGGCCCGCCCCGAACGTCGACTCCGGTCTCGTCTCGCTGGTGCGCCGCACCGAGCCGATCAAGACCACCGCCACCAAGGCCGAGGTCTTCGCGGTCGTCGACGCCGCCTTCGCCCAGCGCCGCAAGACGCTGCGCGCCGCGCTGGCCGGCTGGGCCGGCTCGGCGGCGGGCGCGGAGGCCGCGCTGGTCGCCGCCGGTGTCTCGCCGCAGGCCCGCGGGGAGTCCCTGACGGTCGAGGAGTTCGCGGCGATCGCCGAGCACAAGCCGGCGGCGGAGAGGCCCGCACTGTGAGCGCGCGCCGGACGCCCGTGACCGTACGGGTCCCCGCGAAGGTCAACGTCCAGCTGGCGGTGGGCGCCGCCCGCCCCGACGGCTTCCACGACCTGGCCAACGTCTTCCTCGCCGTCTCCCTGTACGACGAGGTCACCGCCACCCCGGCCGACGCCCTGACCATCACCTGCACCGGCCCCGACGCCGACCAGGTGCCCCTGGACCGCACCAACCTCGCGGCGCGCGCCGCGGAGGTCCTCGCGGCCCGGGCCGGCATCGAACCCGCCGTCCACCTGCACATCGCGAAGAACATCCCGGTCGCGGGCGGCATGGCGGGCGGCAGCGCGGACGGCGCGGCGGCCCTGCTGGCCTGCGACGCGCTGTGGGGCCTGAACACCCCGCGCGCCGAGCTCCTCGACATCTGCGCGGAGCTCGGCAGCGACGTCCCCTTCAGCCTCGTCGGCGGGGCCGCGCTCGGCACCGGCCGCGGTGAGTTGCTCACGCCGGTCGGGGCGGGGACGTTCCACTGGGTCTTCGCGGTGGCCGACGGCGGGCTGTCCACGCCGGCGGTCTTCCGCGAGTTCGACCGCCTGGCCGAGGTCGCGGGTGCGCGGATCCCCGAACCGGAGGCCTCCCCGGCGCTGCTGGCGGCCCTGGCCTCGGGCGATCCGGACGCGCTGGGCGCGGCGCTGGCCAATGACCTCCAGGCGGCCGCGCTCTCCCTGCGACCCCAGCTCGCGCGGACGCTGGCCGCGGGCGTGGACGGTGGTGCGCTCGCCGCGCTGGTCTCCGGCTCGGGGCCGACGACGGCGTTCCTCGTCGCGGACGAGGAAACCGCCGCCAAGGTCGCGGCCGCGCTCGAAGCGTCGGGCACCTGCCGGGCCACTCGCGTGGCGTCCAGCCCGGCCCCCGGAGCCACGGTCCTGCCGTCCTGATTCCGCGGGTCCGTTGCCGGGGGCCAGCCCCCGGACCCCCGCGCCTCAAACGCCGGCGAGGCTGAAATCCCAGCCCCGCCGGCGATTGAGGCGCGGGGTTCGGGGCGGAGCCCCGGTCTTTGAGCCCCACCGGCGTTTGAGGCGCGGGGTACGGGGCGGAGCCCCGGTAGCAGTACCTAGGTGTATTGACCCGCAGGGTTGTTCACGCGGCTGATGGGTGGCTTGCCGTCGAGTGCGGTGTGGCAGCGGTGATGGTTGTAGGTGTGGAGGAAGTCTGCCAGGGCCGCGGTCCGCTCGTCGTTCGAGGTGTAGGGCCGTAGGTAGGCCCACTCGTCGAGGAGGGTGCGGTTGAAACGTTCGACCTTGCCGTTGGTCTGAGGCCGGTAGGCACGGGTGAGCCTTCCGGCAGCGCCGAGGTCGGCCAGGACGGCCTTCCAGGCCAGGCCTTTGCGGTAGGCCCACGCGTTGTCGGTGAGAACGCGTTCGATGCGGGTGATGCCCTGGGTGTGGAAGAACGCGGCGGCGCGTGTGAGGAAGCCTGCGCACGTCGCGACTTTCTCGTCCGGGTGGATCTCGCTGTAGGCCAGGCGGGAGTGGTCGTCGACCGCGGAGTGGACGTAGTCGAAACCCATTCCCCGCACTGGCCTGCCGACGTTGCGGCCCAGGAAGCGGTGGCCGCCGCCGTCGGGGATCCGGCCGAGCTTCTTCACGTCGACGTGGATGAGCTCGCCGGGTCGCTCGCGTTCGTAGCGGCGGATCGGGGTGCCGGTCGGGCGGTCGATCCAGGCCAGGCGGTGCAGACCATGCCGGGTCAGAATGCGGTGGACGGTCGAGGCGGGCAGTCCCAGGACCGGGCCGATGCGGGCGGGCCCCAGTTTGCGGGTCCGGCGCAGGTCACAGACCCTCGCCTCGATGGCGGCCGAAGTCCGGTGCGGTGTCGTGCGTGGCCGGCTGGATCGGTCGTGCAGTCCGGCCTCGCCTTCCGTCCGCCACCGGCGCATCCATTTGTGGGCGGTGGCCCGCGATATGCCCATCTCGGCGGCCACGTGGGCGACCGGGCGGCCCGATACGACTCGTTCGACCAGCAGGCGCCTACCGAAGACGGTCAGCCGGGCATTACGGTGGGACACGAAGACCTCCGTGCGGTGAGTTCCTAGACAGCTCCCACCACACCGGAGGTCTTCGCCATGTTCAAGACCTGCCGAGTGTCAACAACGCTCGTGATCAATACACCTAGGCCGGAGTTGAGTATCCGCACCCTGTCGGGAGACACCCGGCGGGGGACACCGTGGCCCCATGACAGCTAGCGCACGCGCCATGGCCGAGGCCACCCCCGCCGACCGCGACCGGTACGTCGACCTGCTGCGCGTCGCCTCGCTCGGCACCGTCATCGCCGGACACTGGCTGATGGCAGCCGTCAGCAGCGACGGCATAGGGAACCTGCTCGCCCTCGTGCCGGCCCTCCAGGTGCTCACCTGGGGGCTGCAGATTATGCCCGTCTTCTTCTTCGTCGGCGGGTTCTCGCACGCCCTGTCCTACCGTTCCCTGGCCCGCCGCACCGACGGTCCCGTCTACGCCGCCTTCCTGCGGGCCCGGCTCCAGCGGCTGCTGCGCCCCACCCTCGTCTTCGTCCTGGTCTGGGCCGCGGCCGCGCTCGCCGTGCAGCTCGCCGGCCACGGCGGCGGCACGCTGACCGGGGCCGCGCTGCGGATCGTCACCCAGCCGCTGTGGTTCATCGGGATCTACCTCGCCATGGTCGCCTTCACCCCGCCGCTGCTGAAGCTGCACGAGCGCCACGGTTGGGCCGCCTTCGCCGCCCTGGCCGCGGCGGCCGCCCTGGTCGACGTACTGCGCTTCGCGCTCGGCGTCCCCTACGTGGAGTTCCTGAACTTCGCCCTCGTCTGGCTCGCCGTCCACCAGCTCGGCTTCCTGCGCGCCGACGGCCGCATCCGCAGGCCCGCCCTCCTCGCCGCCGCGGGACTCGCCTGCGCCGCCCTGCTGGTGGCGTACGGCCCGTACCCGCTGTCCATGGTGGGGATGCCGGGCGAGAAGGTCTCCAACATGGCCCCGCCCACGCTCGCCCTGCTCTGCCACGGCCTGTGGCTCGTCGGTGCCGTCCAGCTGGCGGCCGGGCCCGCCACCGCGTGGCTGCGCCGCCCGCGCGTCTGGCGCGGGGTGGTCGCGGCCAACGGCCTCGCCATGACCGCCTTCCTCTGGCACCTGACCGCCATGCTCGGCGTGTACGCGGCCCAGCTCGCCCTCGGCTTCGACCTGCCGGCCCCCGCAACGGCCGCCTGGTGGGCGC
The DNA here is from genome assembly GCF_036178145.1 of Streptomyces sp. NBC_00273. Lineage (NCBI taxonomy): Bacteria > Bacillati > Actinomycetota > Actinomycetes > Kitasatosporales > Streptomycetaceae > Streptomyces > Streptomyces sp. NBC_00273. Next base: position 5,882,924 of record NZ_CP108067.1, read on the forward strand.
AGGTGCCGGTACGGATCCTGGCCGCGGCCGTGGTCACGAGCGGACTCGTCGCGCTGTTCCGCCGCTTCGAGGCGCCCCGGCCCGCCGTATCGGCCCCCGCCCGGCGCACGGGCGGCCCCGTCGCCGCCCTCGGGATCACCCTGTGCCTGCTCGGCGTCCTGGGCCTGTCCATGACCGGCCTCGGCGGTCTGCTCGACGGGCACAGCGCCACGCTGATCGCCCTGCCCGTCACCGCGCCGGCCGCGATCGCGATGGCACTGGGCGGCTGGTATCTCGTAGAACGGTCTGCCCCGGCCCGGAGGGTTAGGCTGAGGGGCTGATCCACACCCTTTCCCTGGAGCGCGTCTGATGGCCGTCAATCTGGTCAATGTCGAGGCAGTCAGCAAGGTGTACGGCACACGTACCCTGCTGGACGGCATCTCCCTCGGCGTGTCCGAGGGGGACCGGATCGGCGTGGTCGGCCGCAACGGCGACGGCAAGACCACCCTCATCCGGATGCTCGCCAAGCTGGAGGAGCCCGATACCGGCCGGGTCACCCAGTCCGGCGGCCTGCGGATGGGCGTCCTCACCCAGCACGACTCCCTCGACCCCCGGGCGACCATCCGCCACGAGATCATCCGGGACATGGCCGACCACGAGTGGGCCGGCAATGCCAAGATCCGTGACGTCCTCACCGGACTCTTCGGCGGCCTCGACCTGCCCGGCTTCGGACAGGGCCTCGACACCGTCATCGGCCCGCTCTCCGGCGGCGAGCGCCGCCGGATCGCCCTCGCCAAGCTGCTCATCGCCGACCAGGACCTCCTGATCCTCGACGAGCCCACCAACCACCTCGACGTCGAGGGCATCTCCTGGCTGGCCAAGCACCTCCAGGAGCGCCGCTCCGCGCTCGTCTGCGTCACCCACGACCGCTGGTTCCTCGACCAGGTCTGCACCCGCATGTGGGACGTGCAGCGCGGGGACGTGCACGAGTACGAGGGCGGCTACAGCGACTACGTCTTCGCCCGCGCCGAGCGCGACCGCATCGCGGCGACCGAAGAGTCCAAGCGGCAGAACCTGATGCGCAAGGAGCTGGCCTGGCTGCGCCGCGGCGCCCCCGCCCGGACCTCCAAGCCGCGCTACCGCATCGAGGCCGCCAACGAGCTCATCGCCGACGTGCCGCCGCCGCGCGACACCTCCGAGCTGATGCGGTTCGCCAACGCCCGCCTCGGCAAGACGGTCTTCGACCTGGAAGGCGTCAGCGTCCACGCCGGCCCGAAGGAACTCCTCAAGCACCTCACCTGGCACCTGGGCCCCGGCGACCGCGTCGGCCTCGTCGGCGTCAACGGTGCCGGCAAGACCTCCCTGCTGCGCGCCCTCGCCGAGGCCGCCCGCACCCAGGGCGAGGTCCAGCCCGCCGCCGGAAAGATCATCGTCGGCAAGACCGTCAAGCTGGCCTACCTCTCCCAGGAGGTCGGCGAGCTCGACCCGTCGCTGCGCGTCCTGGAGGCCGTCCAGCGCGTGCGCGACCGCGTCGACCTCGGCAAGGGCCGCGAGATGACGGCGGGCCAGCTCTGCGAGCAGTTCGGCTTCACCAAGGAGAAGCAGTGGACGCCGGTCGGCGACCTCTCCGGCGGTGAGCGCCGCCGCCTGCAGATCCTGCGCCTGCTGATGGACGAGCCCAACGTCCTCTTCCTCGACGAGCCCACCAACGACCTCGACATCGAGACCCTGACCCAGCTGGAGGACCTCCTCGACGGCTGGCCCGGCTCGATGATCGTGATTTCCCACGACCGCTTCTTCATCGAGCGCACCACCGACACGGTGATGGCGCTGCTCGGCGACGCGAGCCTGCGGATGCTGCCGCGCGGTCTGGACGAGTACCTGGAGCGCCGGCAGCGGATGATCGAGGCGGCCGCCCCGGCGCCCGTCCAGTCCGCGGGCGCCGCGAAGTCCACCGCCTCGGGGGACTCGCGCGCCGCGAAGAAGGAACTTCAGAAGATCGAGCGGCAGCTGAACAAGTTGTCCGACCGCGAGGGCAACCTGCACGCCCAGATCGCCGAGAACTCCACCGACTACGACAAAGTGGCCAAGCTCGACGCGGAGCTGCGCGAACTCCTCTCGGACCGCGACGATTTGGAGATGCGCTGGTTGGAACTGGCCGAAGAGGCCTGAGCGGGGCCGGTCCGGGTCAGTGATAGAAAGGTCATTCTCCCCGACTTCCTGATGCCGAAAGCGTGCGCTGATGACCGAGCTGCCCCAGCCGCCGAACCAGCCGTCGACGCCTTCCGGTTACGGGCACCTGCCCGGTCCGCCGCAGCAGGGGTACGGGTTTCCGCAGGAGGGTGAGAACCCGTACGCCCAGCAGCCCGCGTACCCGCCGCAGCCGCCGACGGTGCCGCAGCAGTGGCCGGCGGGCCCCGGTGGCCCGGGCGGTCCCGGTTCCGGTTCGGGCCCGGCGTCGCCTAAGAAGAACAAGCTGATCGTGCTGGTCGCCGCTGCGGTGGCTGCCGCGGTGGTCCTCGGGGGCGTCGGCTACGTGGCCTTCTCCGGCGGCGACGAGGATCCGGAGCCGGTCGCGCAGCAGCCGACCGACGCCAAGCCCTCCGGTTCCCCTTCGGTGGACAAGGGCGACGGCAACGGGGACGGCGGCGGTGCGCAGACGGACCTCAACGCCGGCCGCAAGCAGGGCGAGGACAAGGCGCTTTGGCTCAAGACCACCAAGATCGACGGCCCCGGCATGGGCGTCGACGCCGCCGGCCAGTGGGTCATCGGCGACACCGTGGTCAAGAGCCTCTGGAGGAACCTCACCGGCTACTCCGTCACCGACGGCAAGGAGAAGTGGACGCTCCCCTTCCCCGCGCAGATCTGCTCCGTCGCCCCGCAGACCACGGCTGAGGGCAGGACGGTCGTCATGTACCGCGACGGCGAGGGGGAAAACACCTCCTGCACCCAACTGCGCGTGGTCGACCTCAAGACGGGCAAGGAGGTCTGGTCGAAGGAGGTGCCCAAGGAGGGGCTCTTCGACATCTTCACCAGCCCCACCCTGTCCATGATCGGGGACACCGTCACCGTCAGCCGCGGCGGCAACGCCAGCGCCTTCAAGATCAGCAACGGTGACAAGCTCTTCGCGAGCCCGGTGGGCGACGGCTGCAACCCGGACTCCTACGAGGCCGGCAACGGCAAGATGATCGCCCTCGCCACCTGCTCGGACGAGGACTCCACCGCCGAGGTGCACGGCATCGACCCCGTCACCGGCGCGAAGGGCTGGGCCTACCGGCTCCCCGCGAAGTTCAAGGTCACCAGCATCTACTCGGTGAACCCGACCGTCATCGACATCGGCAACGAGCAGACCAAGCAGCGTTCCATCGTGGTCCTGGGACCCGACGGGAAGCAGACCGCCACCCTCGCCGGCGAGGGCAGCTTCGCCGTCGGCTGCGGCGACACCGGCCTCTTCCGGTCCCTGGCGACCTGCCCCTCGGCCGTCGTCGACGCGAACACCCTCTACCTGCCCACCGCGGCGGGCACCGGCAAGGCCAACGAGATCGTCGCCTTCGACCTGACCACCGGCAAGGACAAGTGGCGCGTCCCGGCCGGGGGCAAGCGCACGCTCACCCCGCTCAAGGCCGTGAACGGACAACTGGTCGCCTACCGGAAGGCCGAGGAGGACCAGGGCGGCGAGGTCCTCTCCATCCCGGCCGCCGGTGGCGCCCCGACCGCGCTCCTGCGCCACCCCTCGGGCACCGCGGCCCCGATCGAGAGGACCTTCACCCTCCCGAAGCTGGACTACGTGGACGGACGGTTCTTCATCTCGTCCACCCATCTGCGGGCCCAGGGCCAGGACGAGAAGCTCCTGATGGTCTTCGGCAAGTGACCACGCGTCCGGTGTCCGGTCTCAGCGAAGTTTGATCATTCTCAAGAAAGTTTGATCACGCCACCCACCAGCGGCCCGAGGCTGATGAAGCAGTGTCAGAACGGTGGTTCGGCGGAGTAGGAGTCGGCCCAAGGATCGTCGATCGGTGCGGCCTGCGGGGGTTGCTGAAGGACTTGCACTGCTTCCTTGATGCGGCCGAGATCGATGAGGCGTTCAGCACGGAGCGAGGTGTTAAAGGTGGGGTGCCGTTCGAGCACGGCGGCGGCTTCCTTGGTGCGGCCGGTTCCGGCGAGGAGGCCGGAGAGGGACCAGGCCGCGTACCAAGTGTCGCCTTCGGGGTGCGCCTGGGCCTGCTCGATCGCTTCGTCGAGCAGGCCGCAGTCGACCATGAGGGGAAGCCGCATTTGGAAGAACTCCCAGTCCTCGGCTCCGCCGCGGCGGGCCTTCAGGGCGTCGAGGTAGGCCAGGCCGTCGCGGACCCTGCCGTGATCGGTGTACAGGCCGCACAGTGTGTGGACGATCCAGTCCTCCGCGCCGCCGGGCCGGTCGGCGAGGGTGCGCATCACCGCGATCGCCTCCTCGCCCCGACCATGCCGAGCCAGCAGCTGGGACAACGGGACGGCCACGCGCCACAGGCCGTCGGAGTCTTCAGCGAAGGTCTGGTAGGCGGCGATCGCTCCTTCCACGTCGCCGCGCTCCTCCAGCACTTCGGCCAGGCTCTGCGCGGCGTGCCCGTGGTACTCGGAGGCAGCGTAAGCGCGCAGTTCCTCGATCCGGTCGTGCCTGGCTAGCAGGTCGGCCAGCGCGTCGCGGCCGTTGACCGACGTGACGTCCCGACGGAGTAGCAGGGCAATCGCATCCTCGATCCGGCCCTGCCGTTCCCGGATAGTGGCGAGCAAGGGGAAGGCGTTGGACGGTTCGAGGCGGAGCCTGCCGCAGTCAGGGTCGTCGCAGGCCGGGACCGCCGCCGCGACGCGGGCCTCCAGCAGCGCCGCGACCTCCTCGTCACGGTCTTCTGCTTCGGAGATGTCGACCAGGCATTCCGCGAGGAACCAGTCCTCGATCCCGGGCTGCAGCAGCGCGAACGCCTCGGTGGCCCGGCCGTGGCGGGTCAGCAGGCGCGCGAAGAACTCCAGAACCATCCGGTCCCCCCCTTCCGCGTACGGGCGGCACAGCGCGATCGCCTCCTCGGCCCGGCCCCAGCCCTCCAGCAGCTCGGCCCGGGCCCGGGCCGCCGACCACCAGCCCGTCGCGATGTAGGGGGAGAGAACCTCCAGCGCCTGCTCGTACTGCTGCCGTTGGCCGAGCAGCCGCGCCCACTCCAACGCGCAGAACCACTCCCCGCGCCCCGCCTGGAACTCCACCTCCCGTTCATGGCCGAGTTCGAGAAGGCGGGTGACCAGTGGGGAAGAAATGCAGCCCGCCGACGTCCGGGCCCGGTGGTCAAGATCAGCAGCGTCCATGGCCCGCACCCTAGCCCCCACCCCCGACACGACCTCGAGTTCGCCGACGGTCAAAGTCCGATGAGACGAAGTCCGACCCGTCAAACTTCACTGAGACCGGTCAGACTTCGGTGAGGCGGGTCATCCGGGCCGGCGCAGGGCTTCGCGAACTCCTCCCGGACCGTGCGGATTTGGCGACGCGCCGGGGCGGGATGGCCGAGGAGGCCTGGATTCCGCCGGACTTCGGGGGTAACCGGCCTGATAACGACGGCGTCACGGGCCGGTCCTCCCTTGGGAACAGGGGGTGGACCGGCCCGATGTATGCGCGTTGTCAGTGATAGAAAGGTCATTCTCCCCGACTTCCTGATGCCGAAAGCGTGCGCTGATGACCGAGCTGCCCCAGCCGCCGAACCAGCCGTCGACGCCTTCCGGTTACGGGCACCTGCCCGGTCCGCCGCAGCAGGGGTACGGGTTCCCGCAGGAGGGTGAGAACCCGTACGCCCAGCAGCCCGCGTACCCGCCGCAGCCGCCGACCGTGGCGCAGCAGTGGCCGGCGGGCCCCGGTGGCCCGGGCGGTCCCGGTTCCGGTTCGGGCCCGGCGTCGCCTAAGAAGAACAAGCTGATCGTGCTGGTCGCCGCTGCGGTGGCTGCCGCGGTGGTCCTCGGGGGCGTCGGCTACGTGGCCTTCTCCGGTGACGACGAGGACGCGAAGCCGGTCGCGCAGCAGCCGACCGACGCCAAGCCCTCCGGCTCTCCTTCGGTGGACGACGGCGACGGCAAGGGCGACGGCAAGGGCGACGGCGAAAATCTGCAGGCGGACTTCAACGCCGGCCGCAAGCAGGGCGAGGACAAGGTCCTCTGGCTCAAGACCATCAAGGTCAACGGCCCCGGCGAGGGGGTGGCCAGCAAGGGCCAGTGGGTCGTCGGCGACACCGTCGCCAAGCCCGTCGGCAAGACGATCACCGGCTACGCGGTCGCCGACGGCAAAGAGAAGTGGACGATCAACTTCCCCGAGCAGATCTGCGGTACGACGAACGGCAAGACCACCGACGACGGCAAGGCCGTCGTCATGTACCGCAACGGCGAGTCGGACGCCGCCGAATGCAACCAGATCCAGATGATCGACCTCAAGACGGGCAAGGCGGGCTGGTCGAAGGAAGTGGCCAAGGAGAGCGCCTTCGACGCGTTCCTCGACGCCGAACTGGTCATGACCGGGGACACCGTCGCGGTCAACCGGCTCTCCCGCGCCTCCGCCTTCCGGATCAGCACCGGCGACAAGCTCTTCGGTAGCCCGACCGAGGGCTGCGTGCCCGGCCGCTACGCCGCCGGCAGCGGCAAGCTGATCGGCATCGCCACCTGCTTCGACGCCGACGGGACCGTCGAGATCCAGGGCGCCGACCCGGTCACCGGCAAGAAGACCTGGACCAACCGCCTGCCCAAGGGCTGGGGGGTCAGCCGGGTCTACTCCCTCGACCCGATCGTCGTCCACCTCGGGAACGAGACCACGAAGGAGCGGCCCATCGTCGTCCTCGGCCCCGACGGCCAGAAGCGCACCACGCTCTCCGCCGAGGGCAAGTTCTCGATCCACTGCAGCGATGCCCACGACGACTCCCTACAGGGCTGCGACACCGCCGTCGTCGACGCGGGCACCCTTTACCTGCCCACCACGGTCGACCTCGGCGAGGCCAACGAGATCGTCGCCTTCGACCTGGCCACCGGCAAGGCCAAGTGGCGCGTCCCGGCGGGCGAAGCACGCACCATCGTCCCGCTCAAGGCCGCGAACGGCCAGCTGATCGCCTACTGCCGGGCCGAGTACGACCAGGGCGGGGAGGTCCTCTCGATCCCGGCCGCCGGGGGCGCCCCCACCGTGCTCCTGCGCCACCCGTCGGGCCCCTCCTCCCGGATCGAGAGCACCTTCTTTTCTCCGAAGATCGACTACGTGGACGGGCGTTTCTTCATCTCCACGTACCGACTGATGGCCCAGGACACGGAGGAGAAGCTCCTGATGGCCTTCGGCAAGTGAGAACGCGTCCGAGCAGCCGCCCACCGAGAGGCAACAGCAACCGATGAGTATCCCGCCGCCCCCCAGCCAGCCGCCGTCCGGCGGCTTCGGCGCGCCGCAGGACCCGCCGCCGGGCGGGTTCGGCGCGCCCGTGCCGCCGTCCGGCCCGGCCGCGCCGCAGGCCGGGCCCGCGCAGCAGCAACCGCCGGCCGTGCAGCCCGCGTACGGGTACCCGCAGACCGGGCCCGGCTACGGCTACCCGCAGCAGCCCGGCACCCCGTCGCCGTACGGGGCCCCCGGCGCCCCCGTGCCCGCCCCGCAGCCCGCGGCCCCGGCCGCGGCCGCCGGCAACGCCAAGCGCACCCAGCTGACGATCGTCGGCGCGGCCGTCCTGGCCATCGCCCTCATCGTCGGCGGAGGCCTCTGGTACACCTCCGGCGACGGCGGCGGGAACAAGGCCGAGGGCAACCCGAGCGCCTCCCCGGGCAACGACAAGCCCCAGGACTACGTGCCCGGCGCCGAGAAGGTGCCCGGCAACCCGAAGTCGAAGCCGCTGCTCAACCTGCCGAGCCCGGTCCCCGCCGACGTCGCCTCCGTCGCCGGCTCCTGGCTGACCGACTCCACCTACGCCAAGTCCGATCTGGGGAAGGTCGTCGGCTACAACCTCGTCGACGGCGGCAAGAAGTGGGAGCTGCCCTTCCCCGGCGAGCTCTGCGAAGCGACCACGCACGTCAGCGAGAACAAGACGGCGGTCATCTTCAAGCCCACCCAGCCGACGCCCGAGAAGCGGGCCGTCCCCTGCTCCGAGGTCGGCGTCATCGACCTGGAGAGCGGCAAGCTCGTCTGGTCCGGCAACGCCAAGAGCGCCACCGGCGGCGACAAGCCCGTCGCGTTCTCCAGCGTCACCCTCAGCGGCAAGACGGTCGCCGCGGCCGGCGTCTCCGGGGGCGGCGCCGCCTGGAACCTCACCGACGGCAAGTCCCTGTGGCTGCCCAAGGTCGACGCAGAAGGCTGCCGTGACATCGGCTACGGCGGTGGCGAGGCACTCGCCGCCATCCGCAAGTGCGGCCAGAGCCCCAACTACACGCTGTACGGGCAGCTCCTCGACCCGGCCACCGGCGCGCCCACGGCCTCGTACAAGCTCTCCCCGGGCATCGAGGACGCGAACATCGTCGCCACCAAGCCCCTGATCGTGGCGGCCGACGTCGGCAAGACCGCGAAGAACGGCACGAAGATCAGCGACCTCTTCGTCGTCGACCCCAAGGGCGAGCTGAAGGCCCGCATCCCGCTCGCCTCCGGAGACTTCGGCGCCAAGTGCGGATCCGAGGTCGAGGAGTGCTCGAACATGGTGGTCGGCAACGGCAAGATCTACCTGCCGTCGTACGAGCACCAGGGCCAGGCCTCCGGCAGCCGCACCAACGAGCTGCTCTCCTTCGACCTGGAGACCGGCAAGCAGACCACCGACCGCGCCGACGCGGGCGAGCGGTTCACGATGTCCCCGCTGCGCATGGACGGGTCGAACGTCATCGCCTACAAGTTCCCCCCGTACGACAAGGGCGGTCAGATCGTCAGCATCGACGGCAGGACGATGAAGGAGACCGTCCTCATGGCGAACCCGGACGACAAGGCGAGCAACCGCATCGAGACCGGCTTCTCGTTCGATCACTCCGAGTACCGCTTCCACAACGGCAAGTTCTTCATCTCGCGCAGGATCGCCGCCAAGCCGTGGGGGGAGAAGGCCGACCCGGAGTACCTCTTCGTCTCCTTCAGCGCGAGCTGACGGGGCCGCGCCGATCCCGTACGGCACCGCGCAGGAGCCCCCGAACGGTCCGCACCGATCGGGGGCTTCTGCGCGGTATCGCCCTCGCACCGTCGAACAAGCGTGTAGCTTGCCGGGTCAGAAGGGTGGGGGGTGCTTCCTCAATGGGCGTACGGGTCGTCGTGGTCGACGAGCACCGGCTGCTGGCCGAGGCGCTCGCCTCTGCCCTGAAGCTGCGCGGGCACCGGGTACTGGCCGCCGCAGCGCCGGCGGCGGGCGCCGCCGAGCTGGTCATCAGCCGCGCGCCGGAGGTCTGCCTGCTCGGTACCGCCACCCCCGCCGAGCCGGGGATCTTCGAGCCCGTCGTCCGCATCAAGCGGGAGCGCCCGCAGATCGCCGTGGTCGTCCTGGGCCCGGTGCCCAGCCCGCGCGGGATCGCGGCCGCCTTCGCCGCCGGCGCCTCGGGGTACGTACGCCAGGACGAGCGCATCGAGGGCGTGGAGCGGGCGCTGGCCAAGGCCAGGGCGGGGGAGGTGGCGATCGCTCCGCAACTGCTGCAGGGAGCCTTCGCCGAGCTGCTGAACCCCGCCGCCCAGCCCGACGACGAGGGGAGCCGGCTGCTGCGGCTGCTCACCCCGCGCGAGGTCGAGGTGCTCGTCCGGGTCGCCGAGGGCGAGGACACCCGGCTGATCGCCGCGGGCATGGAGATCGCCCCGAGCACCGCCCGTACGCACGTGCAGCGGGTGCTGATGAAGCTGGGCGTGGGGTCGAGGCTGGAGGCGGCCGCGCTGGCCGCCCGCACCGGTCTGCTGGACCGGGCGCTGCCCACGCTGCCGTCCACCGCCGCGCACGGCTGACGTACCGGCCGGGGCCGGGCCCCCGATTTCCCCGTGAGCGCAGAATCGGGTAAGCCAGTGTCCAAGCACGCGCACGTACCCGCGCGTGCTCCCGCGCGAGAGGCAGTAGGCGAGTGAGCAAGTACCTGGTAACCGGTGGCGCAGGATACGTCGGCAGCGTGGTCGCCGCCCACCTTCTGGAGGCCGGCCACGAGGTCACCGTCCTCGACGACCTGAGCACGGGCTTCCGCGTGGGGGTCCCGGAGGGCGCCACCTTCATCGAGGGCCGGATCCAGGACGCGGCCCGGTACGTGGACGGCTCCTACGAGGCGGTGCTGCACTTCGCGGCCTCCTCGCAGGTCGGCGAGTCCGTGGTGAACCCGGGCAAGTACTGGGAGAACAACGTCGGCGGGACGCTGGCCCTGCTGGCCGCGATGCGCGGGGCGGGCGTGCGCAAGCTGGTGTTCTCCTCCACCGCCGCCACCTACGGGGAGCCGACGGAGGGCCTGCTGACGGAGGCCTCGGTGACCGCGCCGACCAACCCGTACGGTGCCTCGAAGCTGGCCGTCGACCACATGATCGCGGGGGAGTGCGCGGCGCACGGCCTGGCCGCGGTCTCCCTGCGCTACTTCAACGTGGCCGGTGCCTACGGGCAGTTCGGTGAGCGCCACACGCCCGAGACGCACCTGATCCCGCTGGTCCTCCAGGTCGCGCTCGGCGAGCGGGAGTCGATCTCGGTGTTCGGCGAGGACTACCCGACCCCGGACGGCACCTGCGTGCGCGACTACATCCACGTCGCCGACCTCGCAGAGGCCCACCTGGCCGCCCTGCAGGCCGCCACCGGCGGGGAGCACCTGATCTGCAACCTGGGCAACGGCAACGGGTTCTCGGTCCGCGAGGTCGTCGAGACCGTCCGCAAGGTCACCGGCCGGGAGATCCCCGAGGTGGTCGCCCCGCGCCGGGCCGGCGACCCGGCGATGCTCGTCGCCTCCGCGCGCACGGCCCACGAGCGCCTCGGCTGGACCCCGAGCCGCCCGGACCTCACGGGGATCATCACGGACGCGTGGAACTTCGCGCGTACGCACACCTCCTGAACCTCCTGAACCTTCCGGAGCTCCGGTATCCGTCCGGACCTCCCCCGGTCCTGCGCGCCCCCCGCACCCCGATCGGTGCGGGGGGCGTGTGCGTGTCGGGTGTGCGCCGCGGACGGGCGCTGCGCGCGGGCGCCCGGCGTGCACGCGCCGGGTGAAATGCCCCCCGTGCAACTGCCCGCGGCACACGCCGGTACCGGCACCGCCATCAGGACCTTCGGCGTGGGCGATTTCCAGCCACCGCGGAAGAGGTTGGGAACGCCCGCGCCGGAAAATCCCTGGGAAAACTTCTGCTATTCGGCCAACCGTCGGAGGCCCCCGGCCCTACGCTGATGCGTGACACCGGTGGGGGCCGGTGTTGATTCAGGGGTCGAGACAAGTCGGGTACGTCGTCCGGTCCGGGGTAGTGCAGATATGTCACGGCGGCGGCCGGGGCAGCTGCGGATCACCCGGTCCGGGCGCCGTACCCGCCGTCGTCCGTTCCCCTACCCTTGGGGGTTTTGTGGTTCGTATCCGGGTTCTCGTCGTCGACGATCACCGCATCTTCGCCGAATCGCTCGCAGCCGCGCTCGCGGCCGAGCCGGACGTGGACGTGTCCGCGGCCGGCAGCGGCCCCGCCGCGCTGCGCTGCCTCGAACGCGCGGCGGCCGAGGGCCGTCGCTTCGACGTCCTGCTGGTCGACGCCGATCTCGGCGCGGTCCCGGGGGCCGTGCCCGCCCAGCGGGAGTCCGGCTCCGGGCCACCGCCGCCGCCCGGCTCGGACGGGATCGCGCTGGTCGCAGGGGTGCGGGTGTCCCACCCCGGGGTCCGCACCGTCGTGCTCGCCGAGCGCGACGATCCCCGCCGGGCCGCCCTCGCGCTCCAGGCGGGAGCCTCGGGCTGGGTGGCTAAGGACTGTTCGCTCTCCCGGCTGCTGGCCGTGATCCGAGGGGTCCTGCGCGAGGAGACCCACTTGCCTCCGGCACTGCTCACCGGGGTGCTCCGGGAACTGACCGCGGCGCGCAAGCACCGTACGGACAGCGAGCGGCTGGTGGAGTCGCTGACCCCGCGGGAACACGAAGTGCTGCGCTGCATGGTGGCGGGGCTGGGCCGCAAGGACGTGGCGGCGCGGCTGTTCCTGTCCCCGCACACGGTCCGCACCCACATGCAGAACGTGCTGGGCAAGCTCGGGGTGCACTCCACGCTGGCCGCCGTGGCACTGGCCCGGCGGGCCGGCGTACGGCCGGCCGACCTAGCCGGGGATGTTGTCGAACGGAGCGGTCAACTGGCGTAGCAGCCCGGCGAGATCGCCGCGCTGACTCTGCGAGAGCTGGGCCAGGATCGCCCGTTCCTGGGCCAGCAGCCCGGCGAGGGCCTGGTCAGCGCGGTCCCGGCCCTCGGGGGTGAGCCGCACCAGGACCCCCCGGCGGTCGTTGGGGTCCGGGAGCCGTTCGACGAGGCCCTTCTTGGCGAGCCGGTCGATGCGGTTGGTCATGGTGCCGGAGGTGACCAGGGTCTGGGTCAACAGCTGGCCGGGGGAGAGCTGGTAGGGCGCGCCGGCGCGGCGCAGCGACGTCAGGACGTCGAACTCCCACGGCTCCAGGCCGTGCTCGGAGAAGGCCAGCCTGCGGGCCCGGTCGAGATGACGCGCGAGCCTGCTGACGCGGCTCAGTACCTCGAGCGGTTCCACGTCGAGGTCAGGGCGCTCCCGCCGCCATGCCGCCACCAGTCGGTCGACCTCGTCCTCCATGCCGATCAGTGTAAGGGGTCTGTCGATGTGAAGTCTCTTCATACCGAGTATCTCGATCACGAGTATCTTGACATCGAGATATAAATGAAGCGAGCATGGGGCATGGAGGGGGCCGGAACGGATTCCGCTTCCGATCGCCCGCCAGCAGGGAGGCTCGAACATGTATTCCGATACCGCGCGCGCCGGGACCCCCACGTCCACCGCGCCCTCCGCCCCCACCTGGGATCCCCAGCAGTACCTCCGGCACTCGGGCCACCGCACACGGCCCTTCCTCGACCTGCTCACCCGGATACCCGAGCTCCCCCAGCGCCCCGCCCGCATCGCCGACCTCGGCTGCGGCCCCGGCAACGTCACCACCCTCCTCACCGAGCGCTGGCCCGAGGCCCGCATCACGGGCTTCGACCTCTCCCCGGAGATGCTCGACCGCGCCACCGCGGAGTATGCCGGGCCCACCCCCGGCGGCGGCGGCCTCGACTTCCGCCACGGGGACCTCGCCACCTGGCTCCCCGAGGAGCCCTACGACCTGATCGTCTCCAACGCCGCCCTGCAGTGGGTCCCCGGCCACCCCGGCTCCTTCGGAGCCTGGATCAACGGCCTGCGCCCCGGCGGCACCTTCGCCTTCCAGATCCCCGGCAACTTCACGGCCCCCAGCCACGCCCTGCTCGCCGAGCAGTGCGACACCCCGCGCTGGCGGGCCCGGCTCGCCGGTCACGGCGCCCGCTACGTCCATCTCCTCGAACCCGCCGAATACCTCGCCCGGTTCACCGAGCTCGGCTGCGCCGCCGACATCTGGGAGACCACCTACTACCAACTGCTCCAGGGCCCCGACCCCGTGCTCGACTGGGTCAAGGGCACCGCCCTGCGGCCCGTCCTCACCGCCCTCGGCGACGACCGGGACGCCGTGGACGCCTTCCTCACCGAATACCGTGACCGGCTTCGCGCGGCCTATCCGACCGGCCCGCGCGGCACCGTCTTTCCGTTCCGCCGCATCTTCGCCGTAGCCCGCAAGGAGGCATGACCGTGCTGACCGCAGTCGACCACGTGCAACTCGCCGCGCCGCCGGAATCGGAGGACCGGCTCCGCGCGTACTACACCGACGTCCTCGGTATGACCGAGATCCCCAAGCCGCCGGGCCTCGCCGCCCGTGGGGGTTGCTGGTTCGCCGCCGGGCCCGTCCAGCTGCACCTGGGCGTCGAGGAGGACTTCCGGCCCGCCCGCAAGGCCCATCCGGGGCTACGGGTGACCGACATCGACGCGTACGCGAGCAGACTGCGGGAGCGGGGGGCCAAGGTGGTCTGGGACGACGACCTACCGGGCCACCGCCGCTTCTATTCCGAGGACCCCGTCGGCAACCGGCTCGAATTCCTGGAACGGCACCACCCGGAACCGGCAGCACTGGAGCCCTGCGCCTAAGACGCACGACACGACGGCGCCCCGCCACCGGATCTCCGGTGACGGGGCGCCGTCGTGGTCCGCGTACGGGGCTCAGTTCTTGCGCCGGCCCACCAGCTGCGGCTTCGACTCCAGCCCGTCCAGCCCGTGCCAGGCCAGATTCACCAGGTGCGCCGCGACCTCCGCCTTCTTGGGCCTGCGCACGTCCAGCCACCACTGCCCGGTCAGCGCCACCATTCCGACCAGCGCCTGCGCGTACAAAGGGGCCAGCTTGGGGTCAAAGCCCCGCGCCTTGAACTCCAGCCCCAGGATGTCCTCGACCTGCGTGGCGATGTCGCTGATCAGCGAGGCGAAGGTGCCGGTCGACTGGGCGACCGGGGAATCCCGCACGAGGATCCGGAAACCGTCCGTGTACGACTCGATGTAGTCCAGCAGCGCGAACGCCGCCTGCTCCAGCAGCTCCCGCGGGTGCCCGGCCGTCAGCGCGCCCGTCACCCCGTCCAGCAGCTGGCGCATCTCCCGGTCCACGACGACCGCGTACAGGCCCTCCTTGCCGCCGAAGTGCTCGTACACCACCGGCTTGGACACCCCGGCCTTCGCCGCGATCTCCTCCACCGAGGTGCCTTCGAAGCCCTTCTCGGCGAACAGCGTCCGGCCGATGTCCAGCAGTTGTTGGCGCCGCTCCGCGCCCGTCATCCGGACCCGGCGGCCGCGCCTGGGCTTGTCGCTGCTGGAATTACTGCCGTCGATCGCCACGCCCCCCATCATGCCGCGTTCGACTCGTTTTCCCTGCGCCGGGCGTCGATGCGGGCCGCCGACGGCCAGCGGACGTCCGTCGCCCAGCCCAGCTGCTCGAACCAGCGGATCAGCCGCGCGCTGGAGTCGACCTGGCCGCGCAGCACACCGTGCCGCGCCGAGGTCGGGTCGGCGTGGTGCAGGTTGTGCCAGGACTCGCCGCACGAGAGCACCGCCAGCCACCAGACGTTGCCACTGCGGTCCCGGGACTTGAACGGCCGCTTGCCCACCGCGTGGCAGATCGAGTTGATCGACCACGTCACGTGGTGCAGCAGCGCGACCCGCACCAGGGAGCCCCAGAAGAACGCCGTGAACGCGCCCCACCAGGACATCGTCACCAAACCGCCCACCAGCGGCGGGATCGCCAACGAGAAGATCGTCCAGAAGACGAAGTCCCGCGAGATCCGGCGGATCGCCGGGTCCTTGATCAGGTCGGGGGCGTACTTCTGCTGATCGGTCTGCTCCTCGTCGAACAGCCAGCCGATGTGCGCCCACCACAGCCCCTTCATCAGGGCCGGCAGCGTCTCCCCGAACCGCCAGGGCGAATGCGGGTCACCCTCGTGGTCCGAGAACTTGTGGTGCTTTCGGTGGTCCGCCACCCAGCGCACCAGCGGCCCCTCCACCGCCATCGACCCCATCACGGCCAGCACGATCCGCAGCGGCCGCTTCGCCTTGAAGGAGCCGTGCGTGAAGTAGCGGTGGAAACCGATGGTGATCCCGTGACAGGCCAGGAAGTACATGAAGACCATCAGGCCGAGGTCCAGCCAGCTCACCCCCCAGCCCCAGGCCAGCGGGACCGCCGCCAGCAGGGCCACGAAGGGCACGGTGATGAACAGCAGCAGAGCGATCTGCTCGATGGAGCGCTTGTTCTCGCCGCCGAGTGTCGCGGACGGCTCGGACGTGTCGGAGGGTGCGGAGGCACCCTCGATCAGATCGGGACTGGTGGTCATGGGTGTCCCCTGGGGGGTGAGTGAAGTCGGCGGGCTCCCCGGATACGAGACCCTACGGACCCGTAACCTACGGCATCGTAAGTATGGCAAAGCCGGGTGCGCAGGCAAGGGGGGCAGCGCCGGGAGAAGGAGCGCGCGCGAGGTGTTCACGCGCCGCCTGATGAGACGTTTGTCCAGGCACACGCATCGGACACCTATCCTGGGTCCCGTCGGACAGCGCGGTCCGCACGGGCAGCCCGAGCTGCGCATCAGGAGCGGAGATCCCGCCCCCGGACCGAGTCCGGGGAAAGGCATCGCCGCACGTCGCCGGGAGCCCACCGCCCAGTAGCGCTCGAACACTGCAAGGAGCCGCACCTGTGAGCAGTGCTGACCAGGCCCCCCAGGGCCAGGCCCCCGTCACCCCGGCCGCCACCGCCAACGCGGAACTGCGCGCGGACATCCGCCGCCTCGGCGACCTCCTCGGGGAGACCCTCGTACGCCAGGAGGGCCAGGACCTCCTCGACCTCGTCGAGCGCGTCCGCGCCCTCACCCGCACCGACGGCGAGGCCGCCGCCGCCCTGCTCGGCGACACCGACCTGGAGACCGCCGCCAAGCTCGTGCGCGCCTTCTCCACCTACTTCCACCTCGCCAACGTCACCGAGCAGGTGCACCGCGGCAAGGAACTGCGCGCCCACCGTGCCGCCGAGGGCGGGCTCCTCGCCCGCACCGCCGACATGCTGAAGGACGCCGACCCCGACCACCTGCGCGAGACGGTCAAGAACCTCAACGTCCGCCCCGTCTTCACCGCGCACCCCACCGAGGCGGCCCGCCGCAGCGTCCTCAACAAGCTGCGCCGCATCGCCACGCTGCTGGAGGAGCCCGTCACCGGCGCCGGCGACCGCCGCCGCCACGACCTGCGCCTCGCAGAGAACATCGACCTCGTCTGGCAGACCGACGAGCTGCGCGTCGTGCGCCCCGAGCCCGCCGACGAGGCCCGCAACGCCATCTACTACCTCGACGAGCTGCACGCGGGCGCCGTCGGCGACGTCCTGGAAGACCTCGCCGCCGAGCTCCAGCGCGTCGGCGTCGAGATCCCCGCCGGCACCCGCCCGCTGACCTTCGGCACCTGGATCGGCGGCGACCGCGACGGCAACCCCAACGTCACCCCCGAGGTCACCCGCGACGTGCTGATCCTCCAGCACGAGCACGGCATCACCGACGCCCTGGAACTCATCGACTACCTGCGCGGACTCCTCTCCAACTCCATCCGCTACACCGGAGCCACCGAGGAACTCCTCGCCTCCCTCCAGGCCGACCTGGAGCGCCTCCCCGAGATCAGCCCGCGCTACAAGCGGCTGAACGCCGAGGAGCCGTACCGCCTCAAGGCCACCTGCATCCGGCAGAAGCTCCTCAACACCCGCGAGCGCCTGGCCAAGGGCATCCCGCACGAGGAGGGCCGCGACTACCTCGGCACCGCCGAGCTGCTCACCGACCTCACCCTCATCCAGACCTCCCTGCGTGAACACCGCGGCGCGCTCTTCGCCGACGGCCGCATGGACCGCACCATCCGCACCCTGGCCGCCTTCGGTCTCCAGCTCGCCACCATGGACGTGCGCGAGCACGCCGACGCCCACCACCACGCGCTCGGGCAGCTCTTCGACCGCCTCGGCGAGGAGTCCTGGCGCTACGCCGACATGCCGCGCGAGTACCGGCAGAAGCTCCTCGCCAAGGAACTGCGCTCCCGCCGCCCGCTCGCGCCCACCCCGGCCCCGCTCGACGCCGCCGGGGCCAAGACGCTCGGCGTCTTCGGCGCCATCAAGGACGCCTTCGAGAAGTTCGGCCCCGAGGTCATCGAGTCCTACATCATCTCGATGTGCCAGGGCGCCGACGACGTCTTCGCCGCCGCCGTCCTCGCCCGCGAGGCCGGCCTCATCGACCTCCACACCGGCTGGGCCAAGATCGGCATCGTTCCGCTCCTGGAGACCACGGACGAGCTGCGCGCCGCCGACGTCATCCTCGACGAGATGCTCGCCGACCCCTCCTACCGGCGCCTGGTCTCCCTGCGCGGCGACGTCCAGGAGGTCATGCTCGGCTACTCCGACTCCTCCAAGTTCGGCGGCATCACCACCTCCCAGTGGGAGATCCACCGCGCCCAGCGCCGGCTGCGCGACGTCGCCCACCGCTACGGCGTGCGCCTGCGCCTCTTCCACGGCCGCGGCGGCACCGTCGGCCGCGGCGGCGGCCCCTCCCACGACGCGATCCTCGCCCAGCCCTGGGGCACCCTCGAAGGCGAGATCAAGGTCACCGAGCAGGGCGAGGTCATCTCCGACAAGTACCTGGTCCCCTCGCTGGCCCGGGAGAACCTCGAACTGACCGTCGCGGCCACGTTGCAGGCCTCCGCCCTGCACACCGCGCCCCGGCAGTCCGACGACGCCCTCACCCGCTGGGACGCGGCCATGGACATCGTCTCCGACGCCGCGCACGCCGCGTACCGCGAGCTCGTCGAGGACCCCGACCTGCCCGCGTACTTCTTCGCCGCGACCCCCGTCGACCAGCTCGCCGACCTCCACCTGGGCTCCCGGCCCTCCCGCCGCCCCGACTCCGGCGCCGGCCTCGACGGTCTGCGCGCCATCCCGTGGGTCTTCGGCTGGACCCAGTCCCGCCAGATCGTCCCCGGCTGGTACGGGGTCGGCTCCGGCCTCAAGGCCCTGCGCGAGGCCGGCCAGGAGGACGTCCTCGCCGAGATGGGCGGACGCTGGCACTTCTTCCGCAACTTCCTGTCCAACGTCGAGATGACGCTGGCCAAGACCGACCTGCGGATCGCCCGCCACTACGTCGACACCCTCGTGCCCGACCACCTCAAGCACGTCTTCGCCCGCATCGAGGCCGAGCACGAGCTCACCGTCCGCGAGGTCCTGCGCATCACCGGCGCCGAAGAGCTCCTCGGCTCGAACCCGGTGCTCCAGCAGACCTTCGCCGTGCGCGACGCCTACCTGGACCCCATCTCCTACCTCCAGGTCTCGCTGCTGGCCCGCCAGCGCGCGGCCGCCGCCCGCGGCGAGGAAGCCGACCCGCTGCTCGCCCGCGCCCTGCTGCTCACGGTCAACGGCGTCGCCGCGGGCCTGCGCAACACCGGCTGACGCCGAGCCCCGCACCACCACGCACGGGAGCCCCCGCACCGACCGGTGCGGGGGCTCCCCGTACATCCAGACGCCGACGTCAGGAGTTGTACGCCGACTGGGCGCGCTCCAGGCCCTCCTGGATCAGGCACTCCACGGAGTCCGCGGCCCGGTCCACGAACCAGTCCAGCTCCTTGCGCTCCGTCGAGGAGAAGTCCTTCAGCACGAAGTCCGCGACCTGCATCCGGCCCGGCGGCCGCCCGATGCCGCACCGCACCCGGTGGTAGTCGGGGCCCATGGACTTGGTCATCGACTTCAGGCCGTTGTGCCCGTTGTCCCCGCCGCCCAGCTTCAGCCGCAGCGTCGGGTAGTCGATGTCCAGCTCGTCGTGGACCGCGACGATCCGCTCCAGCGGCACCTTGTAGAAGTCGCGCAGCGCCGTCACCGGGCCGCCGGACAGGTTCATGTACGTCATCGGCTTGGCCAGCACCACGCGGCGGTTGGCCGGCCCCGGCGGACCGATGCGGCCCTCGACCACCTGGGCCCGGGCCTTGTGCGCCTTGAACTTCCCGCCGATCCGCTCCGCCAGCAGGTCGGCCACCATGAACCCGATGTTGTGGCGGTTGCCCGCGTACTCCGGTCCCGGGTTCCCCAGGCCCACGATCAGCCAGGGTGCCGCGTCGTCCGACATCAAAAGCTCCTAGGTTCCGCTACGAAGACGACCGCCGTCCCGCTCCAGTGGAGCCGGACGGCGGTCGGTCAGCAACTGCTGAGGGCGTGGGGCGAGGCTCAGGCCTCGGTGCCCTCGGCGGCCTCGGCGGCCGGCTCCTCGGCCTGCGGGGCGACGACCTGCAGGACGGCGATGTCGCCGTCGACGGCCAGGGTGGTGCCGGCCGGCAGGACCAGGTCGGAGGCGTGGATGGTGGCGCCGGCCTCGAGGCCCTCGATCGAGACGGTGACCTCGGTCGGGATGTGGGTGGCCTCGGCCTCGACGGAGATGGTGTTCTGGAGGGTCTCCAGCATGTTGCCACCGGCGGCCAGGTCGCCCTCGGTCACGATCGCGACGTCGACGGTGACCTTCTCGCCCTTCTTGACGATCAGGAAGTCGACGTGGGAGATGGAGCGCTTCAGCGGGTGCTTCTGCACGGCCTTCGGGATGACCAGCTCGGTGCCGGCGTCGCCGAGGTCCAGGGAGATCAGGACGTTCGGGGTGCGCAGCGCCAGCTGAAGGGCGTGGGCGTCGACGTTGACGTGCTTCGGGTCGGTGCCGTGACCGTAGATGACGCCGGGGGTCAGGGCGTCACGGCGGGCCTGGCGGGCAGAGCCCTTGCCGAAGGTGTCGCGGATCTTGGCGGAAAGCTTGACCTCGGACATGCTCACTCCTCGTGGGGTGACGGAAGAAACGGAAGTCACCCGGCCGAAACGGCCTGCTACGAAGAGCGCGTCGATAACGGAGCATCCGTACCGCAAACAGGTACGGCCTCCCTCGCCGAGCAACTCATGGAGTGTACCCGGCGGGGGAGGCCGCACCAAAAGGATCTACCGCGCAGCGGTTACTGCTGCTCCTCGAAGAGGCTGGTGACGGAGCCGTCCTCGAAGACCTCGCGCACGGCGCGCGCGATCATCGGGGCGATCGACAGCACCGTGATCTTGTCGAGCTCCAGGTCGGACGGGTCCGGCAGGGTGTTCGTGAAGACGAACTCGCTGACCTTGGAGTTCTTCAGACGGTCAGCGGCCGGGCCCGACAGGATGCCGTGCGTGGCCGTCACGATGACGTCCTCGGCGCCGTGCGCGAACAGCGCGTCGGCCGCGGCGCAGATGGTGCCACCGGTGTCGATCATGTCGTCGACCAGGACGCAGACGCGGCCCTTGACCTCACCGACGACCTCGTGGACGGTCACCTGGTTGGCGACGTCCTTGTCGCGGCGCTTGTGCACGATCGCCAGCGGCGCGTCCAGACGGTCGCACCAGCGGTCGGCCACGCGCACGCGACCGGCGTCCGGGGACACGATCGTGAGCTTCGTGCGGTCCACCTTGGCGCCGACGTAGTCCGCGAGGACGTTCAGGGCCGAGAGGTGGTCCACCGGGCCGTCGAAGAAGCCCTGGATCTGGTCCGTGTGCAGGTCGACCGTGAGGATGCGGTCCGCACCCGCGGTCTTCAGCAGATCGGCGACCAGGCGGGCCGAGATCGGCTCGCGGCCCTTGTGCTTCTTGTCCTGGCGGGCGTACCCGTAGGACGGCACGATCACGGTGATGGAGCGTGCCGACGCGCGCTTCAGCGCGTCGATCATGATCAGCTGCTCCATGATCCACTTGTTGATCGGAGCCGTGTGGCTCTGGATCAGGAAGCAGTCCGCGCCGCGCGCCGACTCCTGGAAGCGGACGTAGATCTCACCGTTCGCGAAGTCGAAAGCCTTGGTCGGCACGAGGGCGACGCCCAGCTGGTGCGCAACCTCCTCGGCCAGCTCGGGGTGGGCGCGGCCGGAGAAGAGCATCAGCTTCTTCTCGCCGGTCGTCTTGATCCCGGTCACAGCACAGTCTCCTCAGACGTGTTGAAGCTGCTCGCCCCCATGTGCGTCCGTCCCGCACACGGTGAGCCAGCCGAATTGCGTGCACCTATCACGGTACGCCGTCGCGGGCGTACCTGTTTCCGGTCAGTTCACCTCAGGGGCGCTCGGCGTCCTCCGGGGCCGCCGACTGCGCCGCCGCGGCAGCCGCACTGCCCGGACGCTTGCGGGCCACCCAGCCCTCGATATTCCGCTGCTGGCCACGGGCCACGGCCAGGGCGCCCGGCGGCACGTCCTTGGTGATCACGGACCCGGCGGCCGTGTAGGCGCCGTCCCCGATGGTGACGGGAGCCACAAACATGTTGTCCGAACCCGTCTTGCAGTGTGAGCCGACGGTGGTGTGGTGCTTGTGTTCGCCGTCGTAGTTCACGAAGACGCTCGCGGCGCCGATGTTGGTGTACTCGCCGATCGTCGCGTCGCCCACGTACGACAGATGGGGGACCTTGGTGCCCTCGCCGATCGTCGCGTTCTTCATCTCGACGTAGGTACCGGCCTTGGCCTTGGCGCCGAGGTTCGTGCCGGGGCGCAGGTACGCGAAGGGACCCACGCTCGCCTGCGGGCCCACGACCGCGCTCTCGGCGACCGTGTTGTCCACCCGGGCGCCCGCGCCCACGTGGGTGTCCTTGAGCCGGGTGTTGGGGCCGACCTCGGCGCCCTCGGCGATGTGCGTGGTCCCCAGCAGCTGGGTGCCGGGGTGCACGATCGCGTCCTGCCCGAAGGTGACGGTCACGTCGACGAAGGTGCTGGCCGGGTCGACGACCGTGACGCCCGCGAGCATGGCCTGCTCCAGCAGGCGCGCGTTCAGCAGCGCGCGGGCCTCGGCGAGCTGCACGCGGTTGTTGATCCCGAGGATCTGCCGGTGGTCGCTGCCGACGGCCGCGCCGACGCGGTGCCCGGCCTCGCGCAGGATGCCGAGGACGTCGGTGAGGTACTCCTCGCCCTGGCTGTTGTCGGTACGGACCTTGCCGAGGGCGTCGGCGAGCAGGGCGCCGTCGAAGGCGAAGACGCCCGAGTTGATCTCGCGGATCGCGCGCTGGGCGTCGGAGGCGTCCTTGTGCTCGACGATGGCCGTCACGGCGCCGCCGGCGTCGCGGACGATGCGTCCGTAGCCGGTGGAGTCGGGGACCTCGGCGGTCAGCACGGTGACGGCGTTGCCGTCGGCCTCGTGCGTCCGCGCGAGCGCGGCCAGGGTCTGCCCGGTCAGCAGCGGGGTGTCGCCGCAGACGACGATCACGGTGCCGGTGATGCCGCCGCCGAGCTCTTCGAGGGCCATGCGGACGGCGTGCCCGGTGCCGTTCTGCTCGTACTGGACGGCGGTGCGGACGTCGGCGTCGATGCCGGCCAGGTGTGCGGTGACCTGCTCGCGGGCGTGCCCCACGACCACGACGAGGTGCTCGGGGTCCAGCTCGCGGGAGGCGGCGACGACGTGACCGACGAGCGAGCGCCCGCAGATCTCGTGGAGAACCTTGGGAGTCGCCGACTTCATGCGGGTGCCTTCACCCGCTGCGAGTACGACGACGGCTGCCGGGCGGTTGGCGCTCACGGGGATGCCCTTCGGCTTCGGGGGTGGACCCGTGAAGGATACCGGGGTGCCGGTGGCCCCGAACGAACGTGGGTCCCGACCGAGAAGGTCCGGACCCGGAGTTGCGCAGCTCCCCCGCCAGGACTCGAACCCGGACATAAGGCACCAAAAGCCTCAGTGCTGCCAATTACACCACAGGGGATAGTGAATGTAGCCCAATCGGACATTTCGGCGTACCGATCAAGCTGGCCGTCCCTACTATGCCGTACCACCTGCCCTCACCGCGACGGTACCCGTCCCCGTCGTTTCGGTGGCGGGGTATTTCCCCGGGGCGTCGCACAAGCCGCCCGTACGCTGGACGGCATGACCAAAACGGGGGAAGTGGAAGGCCGGGCCGGGCCGCCTTTGTGGTGGGCGCGGCGGCGCGACGCCGTGGGGGACCTGGTGCTCGGCGGGGTGTCCGCCCTCGAGTGCGCGTGGGAGGGCGTGCCCTTCGCCGCCGAGTCGGGGCTGCCGACCGCGGTAGGCGTGCTGTTCGGGTTCGTGGTGGGGGCCACGCTCGTGCTGCGGCGGCGGTGGCCGATCGCCGTGGTGCTCGTCGGGATCGCCGTGGCACCGGCCTCGATGGGGTTCCTGCTCTCGGTGGTCGGGATGTACACGCTGGCCTCCTCCGAGGTGCCCCGGCGGATCACGGCCACGCTGGCCTCGATGTCGCTGGCCGCGACCTTCGTCGTGATGTACCTGCGCACCCGCGGGGACGTGGAGGCCGACACGACGCTCGTGGTCGTGCTGTCCGGGTTCGTCGCGGTGGCGCTGACCGTGCCCCCGATGCTGTTCGGGCTCTACATCGGGGCCCGGCGGCGGCTGATGGAGAGCCTGCAGGAACGGGCGGACTCCCTGGAACGGGAGCTGTCGCTGCTGGCGGACCGGGCGGAGGAGCGGGCCGAGTGGGCCCGTACGGAGGAGCGCACCCGGATCGCGCGGGAGATGCACGACGTGGTCGCCCACCGGGTCTCGCTGATGGTGGTGCACGCGGCCGCACTGGAGGCGGTGGCGGTCAAGGACCCGGCGCGGGCCGCGAAGAACGCGGCCCTGGTGGGGGACATGGGGCGGCAGGCGCTGACGGAGCTGCGCGAGATGCTCGGCGTGCTCCGGGCGCCGCCCAAGCCGGCCCCGGCTCCCGCGCTGCCCGCTGTGCCCGTCGTCGCGGTCACGTTCGCAGCGGGCGCCGGCGCCGCGGAGGACGGGCCCTCGCTCGGCGAGCTGGAGGCGTTGGTCGGCCAGTCGCGGGCGGCGGGGATGAGCGTGGAGATGCTGGTGCACGGCGAGTGGGCGGCGTACGCGGCGGAGGTCGAGCAGACGGCGTTCCGCGTGGTGCAGGAGGCGCTCACCAACTGCCACAAGCACGCCCCGGGCGCGCGGGTCGTGGTGCGGCTCGCGCACCGGGCCGGGGAGGTGGCCATGCAGGTGGAGAACGGCCCTTGCGACGGCAAGGCCCCCGAACCGGGCCTGCCGAGCGGCGGGAACGGACTGGTCGGGATGCGGGAGCGAGTCCTCGCGCTGGGCGGGGTGTTCGTGTCCGGTCCGACGGACGCGGGCGGCTTCAAGGTCTCGGCGGTCCTGCCGACGGCGTAGCCGGGCGGGCCCGAGTCGTCCTGCGGACCCGGTGCGGGCCGGCCCGCGGGGCCTCTTCTCGGCGGGGCGGGCGGGTCCGAGTCGTCCTGTGGGCCGGGATCCGCGGGCGCGGTGCGGGCCGGTCCGCGGGACCGGACAGGGGTGTCTGTCTCGGCGGTACCCAGCGGTCCTGCGGGGACACCCCTCACCGTCCCCGCTCCCCACGCGTCGGGGCGGCTTCGGGGCACTGACGGAGCCTTGCCGTGGGGTGGGGACACGGTGGAGTGTCCCCGCAGGACGAGCGCGCACCACCGAGCACGACCGCGACATGGCGCACCGCGCGAGCCGAGGAGACATTCCGGCGGGGCACCGCCCCACACCACCCAGCCCCGCCGGCGCTTGAGGCGCGGGGTCCGGGGCAGAGCCCCGGCACCACCGACCAGCCCGTGCCGAACCGCGCAGCGACCCCGCACCACACCACCACCCCGGCGGGAGCCAAAGGGCCCCGGGACCACCGACCGGCCGGAGCTAGGTGGTCAGGCGGGTCGGTTGGAGGCCCGTCAGGAGGAGGGTGAGGGCCTCGTCGACGGTGGAGCCGAGGTACCAGTCGCCGGTGTGGTCGATGCCGTAGGCGCGGCCCTCGCGGTCGATCGCGAGGTGGGAGCCGCCGTCGGCCTCGACGCCCAGCGGGCACAGCTGCGTGGAGAGGGCCCGGCCGAGGTCGGCGAAAGTGCGCGCGAGGTGGAGTCCGGTGAGCGGGTCGATCCGGACGGGCGTCGGGGCGATCTGGCGGCCGGGGCCGTGCGCGGCGACCGTCAGGCCGCCGAACTCGGCCCACGCCTCGACGGCGGCGGGGAAGACGGTGTGCCGGTGTCCGGCGGGCGTGGTGTGGTCCCGCAGGGCGTCGGCCCAGTACTCGGCCTGCTTGATGTCCCACCGGCCGGGTTCCCAGCTGGCGGTGCGCAGGGCGGAGTCCACGGCGACCGGGAAACGGGTGGCCGAGGAGCGGTCGTAGGACGCGGAGGCGGCGGTCATGGCTACTCGGAGGGGGTGAGGTCGACGGAGCGTACGCCGAAGTGGGCGAGGAGTGCGTCGCAGGAGCGGCAGGGCGGTGCGTAGCTGCCGTGGAGGGGGTCGCCGTCCTCGCGGATGTGGCGGGCGGTGATCTTCGCGTGCTTGAGGGAGCGGCGGGCCTCGCTCGCGGAGAGGGGTTTGCGGGAGGCGCGCCGGGAGCGGGCGCCCTCGACGGCGGTCAGGTGGCGGGAGAGCAGGATCGCCTCCGGACATCGGCCCGTGAAGCGTTCGCGCTGGCCGCTGGTGAGGGTGTCGAGGAAGTCCTGGACGAGCGGATGGAGCGCGGGCGGCTGATCGGCCTTGCCGGCGGTGCCGGTGAGGGTCTCGCCGCGCACGGAGAGGGCGGCGGCGACGGTGGGGAGGATGCCGTCGCGGCGGAAGCGCAGGACGGGCACGGCGGGGCGGCCGTCGGTACTGCTCCAGCGCAGCCGGGGGTCGCCGGCGGGGCCGGCGGCTTCGCCGGCCGGGCCGGCGGAGCCCGGTGCGCCTGTTGCGTCCGGCGCGGTGTCGCCGGATTCAGTGCGTGTTGCCGTGTTGTGCATGCGCGTGCTTTCCCTCCCGTGGCGGCGGTGGTGACCCCTGTCGCTCACGCCCCCGTACTGCGGGGACAGCCTGTCAAATGTCACCTGTCATGCGGAAGCCAGGTCGAATATTCGTATCAATTCGGATGTTCCTGGCCCTCGGGCGGGTGCGCCGGTCGGGCGCGGGTAAGGGTCTTGCCCCAGCGCATAGGCTGTGGTGAACCAGCCAGATCCAGCAGGGGGCTACCGCCATGACGACAGGTCGGCTCGGGCAGCAGGCCGCGCCACCCAACGCCGCTTACTCGGGGCAGGTCGTGCACTTCCCGGACCCGGTCCGGGCCGCTCGGCATCCCCACGGGGTGCGGATGGACGGCAATGGGCATCCGGACTTCTCCGCCTATGCGCGCGCGGCCGTGGAGATCGCCGAACCGCCGGAGGGCTTCGGCGTGGACGAGCTGCGGCTCACGGACTACGTGTCCGCGAACGCCGCGATGAAGGCCGCCGGGCACGAGCTGTGGGACACGGTCGGGCCGGTGGCGACCCCGCACGGCTGGACCTGGCACCACGTGGCGGGTTCGCGGCGCATGGAGCTGGTCCCGGTCGAGGTGAAGGCGCTGCTGCGGCATCACGCGGGCCTGGCGACGGCTCCGGTGGACCACGACAAGCGCGGGACGCGGCCGTTGCAGGAGGTGCGCCCGGCGCACCTGGGGCTGCCGAAGTCGGTGGTGTCGGTCTCCGAGGAACAGGTGCAGGGGGTCGAGGAGGACCTCGGCTACCGGCTGCCGGAACCGTACCGCTCGTTCCTGAAGGCCGCGGGCGGCTGCGCGCCGGTGGGCGCGGGCCTGGACGTGGACCTCGGTCTGCTGGTGGACCAGCCCTTCTTCACGGTGCGTGAGGAGGCGGCGGTCAACGACCTGGTGTACGTCAACAAGTGCCTGCGGGACCACCTGACGAAGGACTACCTGTGCGTGGCCTTCGCCCAGGGCGGGCTGCTCGCGCTGAAGGTCAAGGGCGAGGGCATCGGCTCGGTGTGGTTCTCCCCGTACGACGATGCCCGCGACCGGGACGGCTGGTCGGTCCAGGAGCGCGTGGAGCGGTTGTTGCTGCCGTGCGGTGCTGATTTCGACGCCTTCCTCGAGCGGCTGGCCGGCAACCCGCCGGAGCTGGAGACGGTGGCCGGTCTGATGGTGGACGGCGGATTCGCACGTTCGGTTCCGGTGTCGGGTCCGGCACCGGTGGAAGGGTGAGCGCGCGATGGTGACGTTTGCGCAGGCGCAGGAGCGCGCCGAGGAGTGGATCAACGGGGACGTCCCCGCGTACCAGCACCGGGAGGTGCGCGTACGGGAGTTCGGGCTCGGGTTCGTGGTGTGGGCGGAGGACCGCGCGGCCGGTCCCGTGTCCGGTGGTGGGCGGCAGCGGCTGGTCATCGCGCGGGACAGCGGGGAGGTGACGCTGTGGCCGGGACTGCCGGTGGGTGAGGTGATCCGCCGGTACGAGGAGGAGTACGGGGCCGTGGCCGTAGCCGTCTCGGAGGCTTCGGTTCCGCCGCCGCGGATCGACTCGGAGCAGACCTCGTTCATGCTCAGCCCGCCGGAGTGGCTGCAGGAGGCCGCGGACCGGGCGGGGATCGCGCCGAGGTCGACGCCCACGCCGGCTCCGACCGCGCCCGTCGACGCCGCGCCCGCGCCGGCTGCTGCGCCTACGCCGGCTCCTGCGGCACCGGCGCCCGCCCCGGCCGTGCCGCTGCGGCGGGGCGGTGAGATCCCGTACGAGCCCACGGCCAACGACGGCGTTCCGGCGACGGCCGCGGCTCCGGCCGCGCCCGCGGTGCCGATCGGCGCCACGCCCTGGGCGGGCACCGATGTGAACTCCGGTACGGACGACGCGTCCGTACCGCTGCCCGCGACCGTGTTCGCGCCGCCGCTGACCGGGACGGACCTGGAGGACGCGCCGTCGTCCGGGGTGGCCCCGGAGGCGAAGACCACGCTGATGCCGGGCGGCAGCCAGCTGCCGAGGACCGCGGTCGTGCCCGTGCTGGGGTCGCCGGGCGATTCGGCGGGCGGTTCGCAAGGCGGTTCGGCGGCGAGCGACATCGCCGACGCGCCGACCAGCAAGGCCCAGATCTCCCGGCCGTCGACGCCGTCGACGCCGCCGGGTCCGCCCGGTGCGCCCAGCGCGCCCGGTGGCGGGCTCGACCATGCCGCGACGATGCTGGCCGGCCCCGGTGTTCCGCAGCCCCCCGGTCCGCCCGGTGCTCCGGGCGCGGGTCAGCCGCCGGCGCCCCCCGGTCCGCCCGGGGCTCCGGGGTCGTTGGGTCGTGGGCTCGACCACGCCGCGACGATGCTGGCCGGCCCGGCCGTCACCGGTCAGCCGCCCGCGCCTCCCGGTCCGCCGGGGGCTCCGGGTGCGGGTGCGGGTGCCGGTGTGCCCCAGCCTCCCGGCCCGCCCGGGGCTCCGGGGTCGTTGGGTCGTGGGCTCGACCACGCCGCGACGATGCTGGCCGGCCCGGCCGTCACCGGTCAGCCGCCCGCGCCTCCCGGTCCGCCCGGGGCTCCCGGTGGCGGGGCCCATCACGCCGCCACCATGCTCGCGGGTCCCGGCGTACCGCAGCCTCCCGGTCCGCCCGGCGCACCCGGTGCGCCCGGTGGCGGGCTCGACCATGCCGCGACGATGCTGGCCGGCCCCGGTGTCCCGCAGCCGCCCGGGCCCCCCGGCCCGCCGCCCGGCGCGCCCGGTGGTCCCGGCGGGCAGCCTCCGGTCCCGACCGGTGCGCCCACCGTCGGCCCCGGCTACCAGGCCGTGCTCCGCTACCGCGCGCCCGACGGCTCCGAGCAGCAGCTCATCCGCCGCTCGGCGCCCGGTACCCCGCACCCGGAGTGGCAGATCCTCTACGAGCTGCGCGCGATGAACGTGCCGCCGCAGCAGGTGCTGGAGCTGCACACCGAGCTGGAGTCCTGTGAGCTGCCCGGCGGTTACTGCGCCCGGATGATCAGGGAGACCTGGCCGCAGGTGCGGATCACGAGCGTGGCCCCGTACGGCAAGGACCACGCGGGCCGCCAGCAGGGCATGCGGCACCTGCTCACGCACCAGGGCGAGCTGCATCAGGTGGCGGACGGTCCGGCGCGCCCCGCGCCGGTACGGGCGCCGCTGCCGCAGGTCCCGCTGCAGCCGGCGATCCCGCTGGAGGCGATCGGGCAGGAGCTGGCGGCGGCGTTCGGTCCGCAGGGCGTGTTCCGCTTCGACCAGCGGGCGGTGTCCCGGCAGGGCGTGCCGGAGATCGTGGCGCAGACGCTGATGTGGGCGGGTCTGCCGGTCGATTTCGGTCCGTTCTTCTGGGCGCAGGCGGTGCCCGGCCAGCCGGTGCCGACGCTGGCCGAGCTGGCCCAGCAGCGGCAGGTGCAGCCGGCCTCGGACGCGGGCTCGTACCTGGTCATCGGCAGCGACTTCGGCAAGGCGCTGTGCGTCCAGTACGGCACCGCGCACATCGTGGCGGTGCCGGTGGAGGGCGGCCCGGGAGGTGCTCCCGTACCGCCGCAGTTCGTGAACTCGAGCCTGCCGCAGTTCGTGCGGTCCCTGGCGATGCTGGGTCACATGTGGCGACTGCGCCAGCATCTGACGCCGGAGCAGGCGGGCCGTTGGACCGTGGACTTCCAGGCGAACCTGGCGGGGCTCGACAGCGCGGCGCTGTCCTCGCCGGAGAGCTGGTGGTCGGTGCTGCTGGAGCAGATGTGGGACGGACTGCTCTGATCGGCTGATCGTGTGATCGGCTGGATGGCCGGGTCGGGACCCTCGAACAGGGTCTCGGCCCGGCCATTCCGGCTTCCGGGATCAAATGGCGCATCCTTGACGGGAATCCCCGCGAGAGAGGCGCATCCCGGATGAGTGCACCCTTTGCGACCGTGCGCGGTCGTGGCTACCGGATGGAAGAGGTCGACCGGTATCTCGCCCGGCTGTCCGGGAGCCGGGACGAGGCCTGGGAGCGGGTGGCCCGGCTGACGGTCCTGGCCAAGCAGATGGAGGCGGACGCGGCGCGGCTGCGGGAGGCGGTCGCCGCGCTGGCTCCGCAGACGTACGACGAGCTGAGCGAGCGGGCCCGCCGGATCCTGCTGCTGGCGGAGGAAGAGGCGGACGCCCTGCGGACGGACGCGCGGGTGGACGCTGCGGCGACGTTGGGCGCGGCCGAGGCGCGTGCCGACCGGGCGGCGGAGCTCGCGCGGGGCGACGCGGAGGCGGTGCGCGAGCAGACGGAGGTCCGGGCCCGGCAGGGGCTGTTGCGGGCGCAGCGCGAGGCGGACGACGCGCGGTCGGGGGCGCGGGAGGACGCGGCGGCGTGGCGGGCGCAGGCGGCGGCCGCGCTGGCGCAGACGCGGCGGCGGGCGGAGGCGGAGCGGGCGGAGCGCGAGCAGGAGCAGGCGGAGCGCCGGGAGGCGGCGGAGCGGGAGTTGACGGCGCGCGAGGCGGACCTGGAGGCGCGCCACGCGGAGCTGGAGCGGCACCTCGAGGCCCGACTGGCGGAGGCGCGGCGCGAGTTCGCGGAGGCGGAGGAGTCGGCGCGGCACGGGCAGGAGGACGCGGAGGCACAGGCGGCCGAGCTGATCGCGCAGGCGCGGGTGGCGGAGGAGCGGATCGGGCGCGAGACGCGGGGGATCCTGCGGGAGCACGGGGAGGCTGCGGAGGAGATGCGGGCGCACATGAACCACGTCCGCTCCAGCCTGGCCGCACTGACGGGCCGCGCTCCGGCGGAGGGCTAGGCGGCGAGGTGTCGGGCCGGGGCCGGGGCCGGGGTGCCGCGCCGCCCCGGCGTCGTCCTGGCGGACCGTACGGACTCAGGGCGTGACGGTGGCCGTTCCCCGACGGCCGGCGGTGGTGACCGCGGGGCGGACGTGGGCCAGGAGGAGGTCCAGGAAGCGGTCCGGGTGACGGAGCGCGGCGAAGTGGGAGGCCCCCTCGATCAGTTCGAAGGCCTTCACCGGTGCCTCGACGGCGTCGAAGTACGCCTTGGCTCGCGCCGCCGGGGTGATCACGTCGAGCGCTCCCTGGAAGATGAAGAACGGCATCTCGAAGCGGGTCCCGTCGGCCAGGTCGTCGAACTCCGACGTCCCCTCGGTGACGGACTCCGAGAAGCCCTGACCGCCGAAGTACGCCTTGATCCGGCCGAGGGTGTAGAGCGGTGACAGCCACAGCGAACCGAGGATCACCTTCTTGACCGTGTCCAGGGTCAGCGGGTCGCTGCCGGCGCACAGCTTGTCGTACGAGGACCGCTGCGCGGAGGTCCAGCGCCGGGGGTCGGACCCCATCGCCTCGATCGTCGCCATGTCCTTGGTCCTGCCCGCGGCCCGCAGCCGCTCCAGCGTGCCCTCGTAGGCGGAGGTGTCCCGGCCCGCCTCCTGGACGTTCTGGTCGGTGCCGACGTACGCGGAGTAGAGCTCCGGGTGGCTGCGGGCCAGGCGCAGGCCGAGGGTGGTGCCGAAGGAGCTCGGCATCAGCACCACCTGGTCCACGCGCATCCGGTCCAGGACGTACCGGGTGACCTCCAGGGCGTCCTGGTGGAGCCGGGCGAAGGTGACCGGTCCGCCCTGGTCCGCGGGGGCGTGGGCGAAGGTCAGGCCGGCGCCGCGCATGTCCCAACGGACGAGGGTGAAGTGCTTCTCCCACTCCCGGGTGCGGGCTCCGTAGGGGGAGTTGGCCGCCCCGGGACCGTCGTGCAGCTCCAGGAGCACGGGGTTGGTGCGGTCCTCGCCGCGGATCGAGATCCACTGGTCGATCCCGCCGATGCGGACGAAGCCCTGCTCGTCGATGCCGGTCGGCGCGTCGATCCGCATGAGCGCGGCGTTCGCCGAGCGCCGCACGGCGCGGTGGCCGAGCAGCCCGGCGACAGGCGTGGCGAGTGCGGCGGTGGTGGCGGCGAGGATGACACCGAACATTACTGTTTCCCCCAGACACTGTTTTACTGGCGAGGGGAAGAGTACGCGATGCGGGCCATCGGTACACCCCCCTGGGGGAGTTCGGCGAGGAACTCCTCGATGAGCGGGGCGATCTGCGGCAGATGGGTCTCCAGGGCGAAGTGGCCCGCGCCCTCGAAGACGTGCACCTCGGCGTGCGGGGCGTCGCGGAGGTAGGCCTTCGCGCCCGCCGGGGTGAAGAAGGGGTCGCCCGCGCCCCACACGACCAGCACCGGGATCCGGGCGGCGCGCAGCCAGGCCTGCCAGGCGGGGTAGTGGGCGAAGTTCGAGGCGTAGTCGAAGGCGAGGTCGGCCTGGGCGTCGGCGCGGCCCGGCAGGCCGAGGTGGTGCACGTCGAGGGTCCAGCCGTCGGGGGAGAGGAGGCTGGTGTCGGCGACGCCGGTCTCGTACTGGAAGCGGGTGCCCTCCGGGGTGAACAGCCCCCGGACGCGCTCCTCGTTGCCGGGGACCTCGCGCCGGAGTCCGGCGAACTCGCGGGCCGCGTCCGAGAGGCCTTCCTCGTAGGCGTTGCCGTTCTGGACGATCAGGCCGGTCACCCGCTCCGGTCGGCGCGCGGCGAGCCGCAGTCCGACCGGGGCGCCGAAGTCGAAGACGTACAGGGCGAAGCGGTCCAGTCCGAGGGCGTCGGTGAAGCCCTCCACGATGTCGGCGAGCCGGTCGAAGGTGTACGTGAATCCGGCCGGCGCCTCGGTGCGGCCGGAGCCCGGGTAGTCGGGGGCGATCAGGCGGTACGGGGTGTCGCCGAGGGCGTCCATCAGGCGGGCGAACTGGTGCGAGGCGGTGGGGAAGCCGTGCAGGAGCAGCAGTATGGGGCCGTCGGCGGGGCCGCTCTCGCGGTAGGCGACGCGGACCCCGGCCACGTCGACGGTGCGGTGCCGGATGGTGGGAACGGTGCGACGAGCGGTCATCACATGCCTCCTGCGTCCTTGTTTCCATTAGTCTTGCCGGTGATCGCTAACGGGTCAAGGTGTTGCAGTAGCATTAGTCGGGTGACAGTGACCTTCCCGCTCACAGGTGAGCCCCTCGCGCTGGACCTCCTCAACACCGAGGCCGCGGTGAGCGACCTCGTCGCCGACCCGGCGGGGCTGACGGCGTGGCTGGCCGCGCAGGCCGGACGACTGACCCCCGTCGACGTCGTGGGCGCGGGCGAGGTGGCGGCCGTGCGGGCCGTACGGGAGGCCGCGCGCCCGGCGCTCGACGCCGCGCGGCGCGGTGTGCGGCCCCCGGCCGGGGCGCTCGCCGCGCTGAACGAGGCCCTGGCCGCGGCGCCCTCGCACCGCGTGCTGGCCTGGACCGGGGCGGGCGGGATCACCGCCGCGGCGCACCGGCCGGCGGATCCGGCCCGGCGGCTCGCGGCGGAGCTGGCCGAGGCGGTCGCGGAGCTGCTGACGGACCCCCGGGTGGCGCAGGTGCGCGCGTGCGAGGCCCACGACTGCGTGCTGCTCTTCCTGCCGGCGCACCCCCGCCGCCGCTGGTGCGTGGCGTCGGTCTGCGGCAACCGGGCCCGGGTGGCCCGCTATTACGCCCGCCACAAGGGCGACTAGGCCGTCCTAGAGGATCTGCTGGAGCGGAGACCTGAGGAGCTGGTCCGCGCCCGAGAGGGTGACGAAGCACAGGAGGGCCAGCTCGCCCCGGTCCAGCCGGTGCGTCTCCCAGCCGCTGGCGCGGGACCGCGCGAGCACCTCGTCCTCGCCGCCGGTCTCCCGTACGAGGCGCAGGTGGAGGGGGCGCGCCGTGAACGACAGGATCCGTCCGTCGTCCAGGGTGAAGCGGATGCCCCGGCGGCCGGGCAGCAGCGACCTGCCCGCGGTCCGCGCCGTGAACGGGACGCCGTCGAGGCCGCCGTGGACGCCGTGGCGCAGCCGCCTGCGGATGCCGTACCCGGGCAGCGCGGCGTCGTCGATCTCCAGGACGGTTTCCCCGCCGAGGAGGAACTGCCAGCGCTCCCACGCATCGGCCTTGGCGTCGGCGGTCAGTCGCGGGCCCGGTTCCCGGAACAGCGTGTAGGTGCCGTGGGCCGTGGGGATCTCGGCGTGCCGGTCGCGGCTGTGGGCGGGCTGGAGCCATGTCCGCCAGGGTGCGCGCCACGACGGCTGAAGGAGGGACGGCACGGGTCAGCCCGCGGGCTGCTGCTGGGCGGGGACGGCGGGCTTCGCCAGCGGCTCGTAGCGGTACGGATCGCTGCGCAGGCCGCGCGCCGTGACGACCACCGTGAACGGAGGTGTCCCCGGGGCCGGGAGGGTGGCGGTCAGGGCGCCCGTCAGGGGGTCGACCTGGGCCGGCAGAGGGGTGTCGTCGACGGTGAGGAGGGCCGGCGGGCCCGCGGGGTCCGGGGCGAAGCCGCCGCCCTCGACCGTCAGGCGGCCGTCCTCCAGTGCGACGTGCGTGATCACCGGGTTGGCGCGGACGGCCATCTTGTTGACCAGGTACGCGCCCGCCGGGGCGCCCGTCAGGGCCCACATCTCGGCGGGCAGGCGCGGGAGTCCGCCGCCCACGTCCGCGAGGAAGAACAGCACCACGTACAGCATCGTGACCGCGCTGAGCACGACGTACTGGAGGTCCACGAGGTCGGTGCGCCCGCTGTCGTTCGCGATCAGCTCCCGCAGCGGCCGCCGGCCCGACGCCGTCGGCCGCGCGGCGGGCTTGGCCATGCTGCCGTGTTCCACGCGCAGGCCGACCACCGCCTTCGCGGCGATCAGCGCCACGTACGGGCCGCCGAGCAGCGGCAGGTACACCGTCGTCAGGGTGGACAGCGGGCCGTCGGGACCCCGGAAGTACGCGGTGCCGCCGCCCGCGGTGAGCCCGTAGCCGAGGATCGCCAGCAGCAGCCAGACGAGGATCACCGTCCAGGCGAGGGCGAGCGCCGTCGAGGTGGAGAGGCGGCCGTCGCGGCCGGTGACGAAGCCCGGACTGCGGCCGAGCCGCAAGCAGATCGGGCCGGCCAGCGCGGCCAGTAACGCGAGTGCGCAGAGTGCGGATGCCATGTCGTCGTCCCCCCGGAAACGGTCCTGGCACGAGGGTCACTCAATGTCCCGACCATGACAAGGCGACTTTCCGTGGACGGGCTACTCTTCCTGCTCCTCGCGCAGTTCCGGCAGGACGGGGAACCGGCGCGGCGCCACGAGCAGCAGGACCAGCAGCGCGGCCACGGCGGCCGCCGTCGCGCCGAGGAAGATGTGCTCCACGGCGGCGGCCACGGCCTCGCGCAGGTAGCCGGCGGCGGCAGCGGGCAACAGCTCCGGCCGGTCCAGCGCCTTCGCCACGTCGTCCAGGTGCTCCGGGAGGCCGGGTACGGGGGCGCCCGCCAGGCGTGCGGCGATGGTGGCGTTGGCGACGGCGGCGAGCAGGGCGGCGCCCACGCTCTGACCGACCTGGCGGCAGAACAGCACCGAGGCCGTCGTCGTCCCGCGCTCGGCCCAGCCCACGGTGGACTGGACCCCGACGATCAACGGCAGTTGGAAGAGGCCGAGGGCGCCGCCCAGCAGCAGCATGATCAGTGCGGGCTGCCAGGGCCGGGCGGGGTGGGGCAGCAGCGTGAAGGAGAACAGGATCACCGCGGCGAGCGCGATCCCGACGGCCGCGGTGTTGCGGAAGCCGATGCGCCGGTAGACGTGCTGGCTGCAGGCGGCGGTGACGGGCCAGCTCAGGGTCATCACCGACATGACCAGGCCGGCGCCGACGGGGCCGAGGCCCAGCACGGACTGCGCGTAGGTCGGCATGAACACCATGGGGGCGACCATCAGCAGGCCGAGCGCCCCCATGGCCAGGTTGACGGCGGCGATGGTGCGCCGGCGCCACACCCAGCCGGGCAGGATCGGCTCCGCAGCCCGGCGTTCCACCCGGACCACGACGACGGCCAGCAGCGCGCTCGCGCCCAGCAGCCCGAGCGAGGGCGCGGACAGCCAGGGCCAGGCGACCCCGCCCTGGACGAGGGTGAAGAGCAGCAGCCCGCCGCAGGCGAAGACCGCGAGCGCGCCCGCCCAGTCGACCGGCCCCCGGCGCCCGGGCGACCGTACGGGCTCGGTCAGGTGACGGGAGACCATCCACAGGGCGAGTCCGGCCAACGGCAGGTTGATCAGGAAGATCCAGCGCCAGTGCGCGTACGAGGCGAGGAGCCCGCCGAGCGCCGGGCCGGCCACGGCCGAGGTGGCCCAGACGCTGGACATCCGGGCCTGGATCCGCGGCCGGTCCCTGAGCGGGTAGAGGTCGGCGGCCAGGGTCTGGATCGTGCCCTGGAGGGCGCCGCCGCCCAGGCCCTGGACGATGCGGAAGGCGATGAGGGCGGCCATGTTCCAGGCGGCCGCGCACAACAGCGAACCGACGAGGAAGAGGCCGATGCCGAAGAGCAGGACGGGCTTGCGGCCGAAGGTGTCGGACAGCTTCCCGTAGACGGGCAGGGTGACCGTCACCGCGAGCAGGTAGCCGGAGAAGAGCCAGGAGAAGACGGAGAACCCGCCGAGTTCGCCCACGATCTGCGGGACGGCGGTGGCCACGATGGTGCTGTCCAGGGCGACGAGGGCCATGCCGAGCATCAGCGAGGCGACCACCGGGGTCGGCGGGCGCGCGGCCGGTCCGGCCGCGGGCGGACCGCCGGTCGCGCCCTTGGCCGAAATCCCGGCCCCGGGAGTGTCGGCCGCGGGCCCCGAGGGCGTGCCGTCCGGACTCGCACCCGTGCTCTCCGCCGATGCCACCGAGATTCCTTCCCCCTGCACGTAACCGCGGGGAACACCATCTCACCGCCGGGTGCGGGGCGGTATCCCTCAGGGTCAGTACGCCGAAGGGCGCAGATCCCCTAGGGGTCCCTCCGTGCAACGGGCCAGGGGTCGTTCCTCCCGGCGGAGGACGTGAGCTGCACCGACGTCTCCTTAACTGGAACCTACGCACCACAGGCCGGGGGGTGGGGTTAACCCCCGGGCGGATACGGCGATGGGCACCAGCGCGCCGCGTCCTCGCCCGGCGGAGACTTCATGACGGCGACGAGCACACAGCCGTAGCAGCCGCACACCGAAGCTGACGCATGCAGACGCACGCGTTCGCATGCATCCGAAGAGGGAGAAAGACCGTGACAACGGCTATGACCGAAACCAGGCACGGGGGTACTGGAGGGCATGCAGCCGTCGCGGCCCGGGCACGAAAGGTCGTCAAGGCCTACGGCTCCGGCGAGACGCGCGTCGTCGCCCTCGACGACGTCGACGTGGACATCATGAGCGGCCAGTTCACCGCCATCATGGGTCCGTCCGGCTCCGGCAAGTCCACGCTGATGCACTGCCTCGCCGGTCTCGACACGGTGACCAGCGGCCACATCCACCTGGACGACACCGAGATCACCGGGCTGAAGGACAAGAAGCTCACGCAGCTGCGCCGCGACCGGATCGGCTTCATCTTCCAGGCCTTCAACCTGCTGCCCACGCTCAACGCCCTGGAGAACATCACGCTCCCCATGGACATCGCGGGCCGCAAGCCCGACGCGGAGTGGCTGAACCGGGTCGTGGAGACGGTGGGCCTCGCCGGCCGACTCAAGCACCGCCCGACCGAACTCTCCGG
Source organism: Streptomyces sp. NBC_00273 (assembly GCF_036178145.1). Taxonomy (NCBI): domain Bacteria; kingdom Bacillati; phylum Actinomycetota; class Actinomycetes; order Kitasatosporales; family Streptomycetaceae; genus Streptomyces; species Streptomyces sp. NBC_00273. Next base: position 5,920,673 of record NZ_CP108067.1, read on the forward strand.
CGGCCAGCAGCAGCGCGTGGCGGTCGCCCGCGCCCTCGCCGCCCGCCCGCAGATCATCTTCGGCGACGAGCCGACCGGAAACCTGGACTCCCGGGCCGGCGCCGAGGTCCTCGGGTTCCTGCGCCGCTCGGTGGACGAGCTCGGCCAGACCATCGTCATGGTCACGCACGACCCGGTGGCCGCCTCCTACGCGGACCGCGTCATCTTCCTGGCCGACGGCCAGATCGTGGACGAGATGTACGGTCCCACCGCCGACCAGGTCCTGGACCGGATGAAGGACTTCGACGCGCGCGGGCGGACTTCATGAGCAACACCGTCCTGAAGACCTCGCGGCGCAACTTCGTCGCCCACAAGGGACGGATGGCGCTCTCCGCCGTCGCGGTCATGCTCTCCGTCGCCTTCGTCTGCGGCACCCTGGTGTTCACCGACACGATGAACACCACCTTCGACAAGCTGTTCGCGGTCACCGGCTCCAACGTCACGGTCAGCCCGAAGGCGGCCGAGGACGGCGAGGAGACCTCGGCCACCGGCAAGCCCGACTCGCTGCCCGCCTCTGCGGTCGAGCAGGTCAGGAAGGCGAACGGGGTCAAGTCCGCCGAGGGCGGCGTCGTCTCGATGGCCGTCACGGTCGTCAACTCCAAGAACGAGAACATGGGCTCGACCACCGGAGCCCCGACCATCGCGGGCAACTGGAGCGACAACGAGCTCAAGTCCATGAAGATCACCTCGGGTCAGGCCCCGCGCGGCCCCACCGAGGTCATGGTCGACGCCGACACCGCGAAGAAGCACCACCTGAAGCTGGGTGACGAGCTGCGCACCATCGCCGTCACCGGCGACCTGCGCGCCAAGATCTCCGGCATCGCCTCCTTCACCGTGACCAACCCGGGCGCGGCGGTCGTCTACTTCGACACCGCCACCGCGCAGCGCGGTCTGCTCGGTTCCACGGACGCCTTCACGCACGTCAACGTGGTCGCCAAGGAGGGGGTGAGCGACGAGCAGCTGAAGCGGGACGTCGCCACCGCCGTCGGCGCGGACACGTACAAGATCCAGACCGCCAAGGAAGCCGCGGACTCCAACCGCAAGGACGTCGGCTCCTTCCTCGACATCATGAAGTACGTGATGCTCGGCTTCGCGGGCATCGCCTTCCTCGTCGGCATCTTCCTCATCTTCAACACGTTCTCGATGCTGGTCGCCCAGCGCACCCGCGAGATCGGCCTGATGCGCGCCATCGGCGCCGACAGCGGCCAGATCCTCAAATCGGTGGTCTTCGAGGCCTTCCTGCTTGGTGTCGTCGGCTCGCTGCTGGGCGTCGGCGCGGGCGTGGGCCTGGCCGTCGGCCTGATGAAGATCATGGGCCAGCTGGGCATGCACCTGTCGACCGACGACCTGACCGTCGCCTGGACCACACCGGCCCTCGGCATCTTCCTCGGCGTCGTCGTCACCATCGTCTCCGCCTTCGTCCCGGCCCGCCGGGCCGGCAAGGTCTCCCCGATGGCGGCCCTGCGCGAGTCGGGCACCCCCGGCGACAAGCAGGCCGGCCGGGTCCGCGCCGCCCTGGGCCTGGTCCTCACCGGGATCGGCGGAGCCGCCCTGTTCCTCTCGGCGTCGGCCGAGGAGGCCGTACCCGGATCGATGTGGCTGGGCACGGGCGTGGTCCTCACCCTCATCGGCTTCATCGTCATCGGCCCGCTGCTCGCCGGCGTCGTCGTACGGGCCCTGTCCGGCGCGGTGCTGCGGCCCTTCGGGCCCGTCGGCCGGCTCGCCGAGCGCAACGCGCTGCGCAACCCGCGCCGTACCGGTGCCACCGCCGCCGCGCTGATGATCGGCCTGGCGCTGGTCGCCTGCCTGTCGGTGGTCGGCTCGTCCATGGTGGCCTCCGCCACCGAGGAGCTCGACAAGACGGTGGGCGCGGACTACATCGTCCAGACCGAGGCCCAGCAGCCGGTCGTACCGCAGGTCGAGGAGGCGCTGCGCGCCGCCAACGGCCTGGACCACGTCACCCCGTACCGGCAGGTGCCGGCCACGGTCACCGCCCCCGACGGGAGCTCCGAGAAGAGCGACCTGGCCGTCACCGACTCGACGTACGCCCAGGACCTGCGGCGCAAGATGGTCACCGGGGAGCAGGCGGCGGCGTTCGGCGAGGGCGCGCTCTCCGTCGGCTCGATCTACGCGGACAAGCACCACGTCAAGGTCGGCGACGAGCTGAAGGTCGACTTCACCGGCGGCCGGACCGCCACGCTGAAGGTCGCCGCGATCACCCTCGACGAGGGCAACATCGACAGGGGATCGATCTACGTCAGCACCGCGACCGCCGCGAAGTTCCTGCCGGCCGACAAGATGCCCCGGCCGATCATGCTGCTGGCCTCGGCGAAGGACGGACAGTCCGACGCGGCCGCGTACACCGCCGTCAAGAAGGCGCTGGCCGACTACCCGCAGTACCAGGTGCAAAACCGGGCCGACTACAAGCAGGCCCTCAAGGACCAGGTCGGCTCCCTGCTGAACATGGTCTACGGGCTGCTCGCCCTCGCGATCATCGTGGCGGTCCTGGGCGTCGTGAACACCCTGGCCCTCTCGGTGGTCGAGCGGACCCGGGAGATCGGCCTGATGCGCGCCATCGGCCTCTCCCGCCGCCAGCTGCGCCGCATGATCCGCCTGGAATCGGTGGTCATCGCCCTCTTCGGCGCCCTGCTGGGCCTCGGGCTGGGCATGGGCTGGGGCGTGACCGCGCAGCAGCTGCTGGAGCTCCAGAACCTGAACGTCCTGGAGATCCCGTGGCCGACGATCATCGGGGTGTTCACCGCCTCGGCCTTCGTAGGCTTGTTCGCCGCACTGGTCCCGGCCTTCCGGGCAGGGCGGATGAACGTACTGAACGCGATCGCGAGCGAGTAACCGGCCCGCGTTCGTTCGGGGGAATGCCGGTCCGGGACCTCGGGGTCCCGGACCGGCGTCGTTTCCGGGATCGCCCCCCGGTCACACCCGCTGCATCAGGACGATGCCGCCCGCCTCACCCACCAGGGTGAACCGCTCGCCGGGGTGGAGCTGGCGGGCGTAGCCGGTCGGGTCCTCGCCGGCCCACTTGGAGGAGTTGTCGATGGTGATCCAGTCGGGGACCACGCCCTTGCTGCCGCCGATCCACAGCACGCGGCACCGCGAGGTCAGCCGGGTCAGCGGGGTGGTGTCGGCCTCCACGGTCGCCCCGTCGGGGATCCGGTCCAGGAGCCGCTCGATCGCCGTGACCCGCTCGGGCTTCTCGTACGTACGGGCTTCGACGAGCTTGGCCGTCGGCATGGCGGTCGCGCTCAGGGCGAGGGCGGCGGCCAGGACGGCGGTCGGCAGCTGCAGGGCGTACGAGCGCAGCCGGGGCCGCTCGCTCCGCCGGACGGTGTCGACGGCGTCGACCAGGGCGAGGGCCACGACGGGCATGAGGACGGCGCTGTAGTGCCAGTCGGTGGACCAGTAGTGGTCGTCCCCGGACAGGAACCGCCAGCCGAGGGTGGGCGCGGCCACCAGGAGCAGCGGAGAGCGCAGTGCGAGCAGCCCGGAGGTGGGGACCAGCACCCAGGCCAAGGTGGTGAGCTTGGTGCCGATGCCGCCGAGCGGACCCGCACCGTCGATCTTGTCCCAGTAGCCGTATCCCGCCGTGGCGAAGGCCGGTATGAAGACGGTGAACACCAGGACGGCGAAGACGCAGGCCGCGGCGGCGACGCCGAGCGCGGTCACGGCGATCCGCCGGTTGGTGTCGCGGGCCCGCCAGGCCACCACCACGGCCAGCGCGGCGAGCGTGAAGCCGAGGTCCTCCTTGACGAGGACCAGCGGCAGCCCCCACAGCAGGGCGGCCCGCCAGCGCCGGGCGAGCACCGCCTCCAGGGCGAAGGCCAGCAGGGGCACGGCGAAGGCGATCTCGTGGAAGTCGAACTCCACGGCCCGCTGGATGCCCCAGGACAGCCCGTACGCGACCCCGACCGCGACCCCGCGGGCCCGGCCGAGGAACCGTACGGCCGCCCTGGTGACGGGCACGGCGGACAGCGCGAACAGCGCCGACTGCACGACCAGCAGGGTCAGGGGCCCGGGGAAGACCCGGTAGACGGGAGCGACGAGCGCGATGATCGGACTGAAGTGGTCCCCGAGGATGTTGGCCCCCGGCCCCTTCAGGTCCGCGACGGGCTCTTGGAGGTGCGCGTACGCGCGGATCGCCTGCTCGAAGATCCCCAGGTCCCAGGAGGCCCAGTCCATCCGCCGGAACCGGCCGACGGACAGGATGAGGTAGACGACGAACAGTCCGGCGGCCACCAGCCAGGGCGGTGCCCACGCGTACCGGTCCGGCTTGGCCACCAGCCAGGGCCGTGCCCACGCGTACCGGTCCGGCTTCGCGGGTGCCGGCACCACCGGCGCCGGGCGGGCTATCGCATCGCTCGTCACGGACTCGTGCTCCTCCGCAGGTAGTGGTCTCCCCGGCGGAAGGCGACACGGCGAGCTCGGACAGGCAGAACAGGAACATCGTAAAGCGGTGCGAGGGGCGTCGTCGTAGGGTGGGAACCCCCGGCCCGTGCGACGTGTCGGGCCCTTCGCGTTGCCCCCGCACCCGCACCGCACACCTTCAGACTCCAGACCTTCACCGGACGGAAAGCCTCTTCATGAGCCTGCACGGACTGCTCGACGCCGTCACCCGTGATGCCGCCCTCGCCGAGGCGGTCACCGCGGCCGGGGACGGCAAGCGCATGCACGTGGACCTGGTCGGCCCCGCCGCCGCGCGGCCCTTCGCGATCGCCGCGCTGGCCCGGCAGACGGGGCGGACCGTGCTGGCGGTCACCGCCACCGGGCGCGAGGCCGAGGACCTGGCCGCCGCGCTGCGTTCCCTGCTGCCCCCCGACGAGGTGGTGGACTACCCCTCCTGGGAGACGCTCCCGCACGAGCGGCTCAGCCCGCGCAGCGACACCATGGGCCGCCGGCTCGCGGTCCTGCGCCGCCTGGTGCACCCGAGCAAGGACGACCCGGCCGCAGGTCCCGTGAGCGTGCTCGTCGCACCCATCCGGTCCGTGCTCCAGCCGCAGGTCAAGGGGCTCGGGGAGCTGGTCCCGGTCAGCCTGCGCCACGGCGGCGGCGCCGACCTCGGCGAGGTCACCGAGGCGCTGGCCGCCGCCGCGTACGCACGGGTCGAGCTCGTCGAGAAGCGCGGGGAGTTCGCCGTGCGCGGCGGCATCCTCGACGTGTTCCCGCCCACCGAGGAACACCCGCTGCGCATCGAGTTCTGGGGCGACGAGGTCGAGGAGATCCGGTACTTCAAGGTCGCCGACCAGCGCTCACTGGAGATCGCCGAGCACGGGCTGTGGGCCCCGCCCTGCCGCGAACTGCTGCTGACCGACGCGGTACGGGAGCGGGCCGCGGCCCTCGCCGAGGCCCACCCCGAGCTCGGCGAGCTGCTGCACAAGATCGCCGAGGGGATCGCCGTGGAGGGCATGGAGTCCCTCGCGCCGGTCCTCGTCGACGAGATGGAACTGCTGATCGACGTGCTGCCCGCCGGGTCGATGGCCGTGGTCTGCGACCCGGAGCGGGTCCGGACCCGGGCCGCCGACCTCGTGGCGACGAGCCAGGAGTTCCTGATGGCCTCCTGGGCGGCCACCGCGGGCGGCGGCGAGGCCCCCATCGACGTCGGCGCGGCCTCGCTCCGCGGGATCGCCGACGTCCGCGACCGGGCCCGCGAGCTGGACATGATGTGGTGGTCGGTGTCCCCCTTCGCCGCCGACGAGAGCGCGGGCGGCAGCGACACCCTCAAGCTCGGCATGCACGCCCCGGAGGCCTACCGCGGCGACACCGCCCGGGCGCTGGCCGACACCAAGGGCTGGATCGCCGACGGCTGGCACACCGTCTACCTCACCGAGGGCCACGGCCCGGCCGCCCGTACCGTCGAGGTGCTCGGCGGCGAGGGCATCGCGGCCCGGCTGGAGCCGGAACTGCGCGCCCTGGAGCCGAGCCTGGTGCACGTCGCCTGCGGCTCGATCGACAACGGCTTCGTCGACCCGGTGCTGCGGCTGGCCGTCCTCACCGAGACCGACCTGACCGGCCAGCGCACCGCCACGAAGGACCTCGGCCGGATGCCGACCCGGCGCCGCAAGACCATCGACCCGCTGACCCTGGAGGCCGGCGACTACATCGTCCACGAGCAGCACGGCGTGGGCCGCTACGTCGAGATGGTCCAGCGCACGGTGCAGGGGGCCACCCGCGAGTACCTGCTGGTGGAGTACGCGCCGGCCAAGCGCGGGCAGCCCGGCGACCGCCTCTACATCCCCACCGACCAGCTGGAGCAGGTCACCAAGTACGTGGGCGGCGAGGCCCCGACGCTGCACCGGCTCGGCGGCGCCGACTGGACCAAGACCAAGGCGCGCGCGAAGAAGGCGGTCAAGGAGATCGCCGCCGACCTCATCAAGCTCTACAGCGCGCGCATGGCGGCCCCCGGCCACACCTTCGGACCGGACACCCCCTGGCAGCGCGAGCTGGAGGACGCCTTCCCGTACGCGGAGACGCCCGACCAGCTCACCACCATCGCCGAGGTCAAGGAGGACATGGAGAAGTCGGTCCCGATGGACCGGTTGATCTGCGGCGACGTCGGCTACGGCAAGACCGAGATCGCTGTGAGAGCCGCGTTCAAAGCGGTCCAGGACGGCAAGCAGGTCGCCGTCCTCGTCCCGACGACCCTGCTCGTGCAGCAGCACTTCGGCACCTTCTCCGAGCGCTACAGCCAGTTCCCGGTCAAGGTGAAGGCGCTCTCGCGCTTCCAGAGCGAGGGCGAGTCCAAGGCCACCCTGGAGGGTCTCCAGGAGGGCTCGGTGGACGTGGTCATCGGTACCCACCGGCTGTTCTCGCAGGAGACGAAGTTCAAGGACCTCGGCCTGGTCATCGTCGACGAGGAGCAGCGCTTCGGCGTGGAGCACAAGGAGCAGCTGAAGAAGCTCCGCGCCAACGTGGACGTGCTCACCATGTCCGCGACCCCGATCCCGCGCACCCTGGAGATGGCGGTGACCGGCATCCGCGAGATGTCGACGATCACCACCCCGCCCGAGGAGCGCCACCCGGTCCTCACCTTCGTCGGCCCGTACGAGGAGAAGCAGATCGGCGCGGCCATCCGCCGCGAGCTGCTGCGCGAGGGCCAGTGCTTCTACATCCACAACCGGGTCGAGTCCATCGACCGGGCGGCCGCCAAGCTGCGCGAGATCGTGCCCGAGGCGCGGATCGCGACGGCCCACGGACAGATGTCGGAGCAGGCCCTGGAGCAGGTGGTCGTCGACTTCTGGGAGAAGAAGTTCGACGTGCTCGTCTCGACCACGATCGTCGAGTCGGGCATCGACATCTCCAACGCCAACACCCTGATCGTGGAGCGCGGCGACAACTTCGGCCTGAGCCAGCTGCACCAGCTGCGCGGCCGCGTCGGGCGCGGCCGCGAGCGCGGGTACGCGTACTTCCTCTACCCGCCGGAGAAGCCGCTGACCGAGACCGCGCACGAGCGGCTCGCGACGATCGCCCAGCACACCGAGATGGGCGCGGGCATGTACGTGGCGATGAAGGACCTGGAGATCCGCGGCGCGGGCAACCTGCTCGGCGGCGAGCAGTCCGGTCACATCGCGGGCGTCGGCTTCGACCTCTACATCCGGATGGTCGGCGAGGCCGTGGCCGACTACCGGGCCGCGGTCGAGGGGCAGGTGGAGGAGGAGCCGCCGCTGGAGGTCAAGATCGAGCTGCCGGTCGACGCGCACGTCCCGCACGACTACGCGCCGGGCGAGCGGCTGCGCCTGCAGGCGTACCGGTCCATCGCCGCCGCCACCTCCGAGGCCGACGTCAAGGCGGTCCGCGAGGAACTCACCGACCGCTACGGCAAGCTGCCGGAGCCGGTGGAGAACCTGCTGCTGGTGGCCGGGCTGCGGATGCTGGCCCGGGCCTGCGGGGTCGGGGACATCACCCTCCAGGGCAACAACGTCCGCTTCGGTCCGGTGGAGCTGCGCGAGTCGCAGGAGCTGCGGCTCAAGCGGCTCTACCCGGGGACGGTGCTCAAGCCCGCCACCTCGCAGGTGCTGGTCCCGCGCCCGAAGGCGGGCAAGATCGGCGGGAAGCCGGTGGTCGGGCGGGAACTGCTGGCCTGGACGGGGGAGTTCCTCGCCACCATCCTCGGCTCGTAGCGGCTGCGGTAGCGACGGGAACGGCCGTGGCCGGGGACCTCACAGGTCCCCGGCCACGGCTGTTCCCGCGTGCGCGGCTCAGCCCAGCTGGTCCGCGTCTATGACGTCCTTGTCGGCCGGGGCCTCGACCTGGACCGGCTTGTCGAAGCCCGAGAAGGAGACCTCGGCCGGCTCCTTGCCGGTGACGCCCGCCTTGAGCAGGTACGGCGTGCCCTCGGTGGCGACCAGCAGGGTCTCGGTGCCCTCGTCGGTCTTCGTGGTCAGGGTGAGGGCCTTCTGGCCGGAGACCGAGGTGACCTCGCCCTTCTCCGCGCCCTTGCTGTCGTCGAACTCCTTGAGCAGCTCGTCCAGGTCGCACAGGGAGGCGAGCTCCTTGGAATCGGCGTCCGAGGCCTTCGACTTCAGCCAGTGGCCCGCCAGCTGCTTGACCGCCCCGTCCGCCTGGTCCTTGGGCAGGTCCTTCATCTGCGAGCGGTAGAAGGGCTCGTCCGCCTTGATGAACACGAACTCGGTGTTGCGGATCAGCTCGAAGGAGCCCTCCTGGCTGGCGATCGTGCCCCGGCAGTCGCCGGTCTTGCTGACGGCCATGTTCAGCTCCATCGGCTTGCCCTCGTCCCAGACCTTGCCGCTGACGGTGAGCGAGGCGGCGCCGCGCAGGGCGTCCACGGACTTGTCCGCCACCTCGGAGCCGGACAGGTCCGCGAACGGGCCGGAGGCGAAGCAACCGGTGAGGCCGAGGGCAGCGGCGCAGGCGAGGGCGGCAGTGGCGGTGAGGCGGTGTGCGGTGCGCATGGGAACTCTCTAGGGCAGCTGGAAGGGGTAAAGGAAGATTAAAGGAGAAGCGGAAGATCGTGTTCCGCTCAAGGGGAGTGCGGCGATCCGGCGGGGTGAAGACGTGTCGATCACAGCAGATTCATGTGAACCGAGTCAACATGGATCACGGAAGTTCTTGAGTTCACGCTGTGAATCGGTCTCTCGGGTGTCAGCGGGTATGCTCCCCGGCATGTCCGAGGAGAACGCCGCAGCAGAGGTCACCGCGGCCGAGGTCGCCCGCCTGGCCGGAGTCGGCCGCGCGGCCGTGAGCAACTGGCGGCGCCGCCACGCCGACTTCCCCAAGCCCGTCGGCGGCACCGAGACCAGCCCCTCCTTCTCGCTGGACGAGGTGGAGCACTGGCTGCGCGCCCAGGGCAAGCTCGCCGAGGTCCCGCTGCGCGAACGCGTCTGGCAGCAGGTCACCGCCCACCCCGGCGGGGCCGTCACCGCACTCGTCAAAGCGGGCGGCGCCCTGCTCGTCGTACGGGACCGGCCCGCCGACTGGCTCGAGCTGACCGCCGTCTCCGACGCGCGCATGTCCACCCTGCTGCGGCCCGTCCTCGACCAGGTGCTCGGCGCACGCCTCGGGCCCGGCCACGCGCTCGCCGAGATCCCGCTGAGCCCGGCCACCATGCCGCTGCTGCGGGCCGCCGCCGAACTCGCCGCCGAACTCGGGGCCCGCCAGGCCTTCGAGTTCCTCCTCGGGCGCCACCTCGACGCCAACCCCCGCCAGTACACGCTCACGCCGGACGGCCTCGCCGGGCTGATGGCCGCCCTCGCCGGGCCCTCAGCCCGTGCCGTCCTCGACCCCGCCTGCGGCACCGGCACCCTGCTGCGGGCCGTCCCCGGCGCCACCGCCCTGTACGCGCAGGACTCCGCGCCCGAACTCGCCGCACTCGCCGCCCTGCGCCTCGCCCTGAACGGAACGCCCCAGGTCCGCGCGGCCGCCGCGGACAGCCTCCGGGCCGACGCCTTCGCCCCGGACACCGTCGACGCCGTGCTCTGCCACCCGCCGTTCAACGAACGCGGCTGGGGCCACGAGGAACTGGCCTACGACCCGCGCTGGGAGTACGGCTTCCCGGCCCGCACCGAATCCGAACTCGCCTGGGTCCAGCACGCCCTGGCCCACGTGCGCGAAGGCGGCACCGCCGTCCTGCTCATGCCGCCCGCCGTCGCCGCCCGCCGCTCCGGCCGCCGCATCCGTGCCGACCTGCTGCGCCGCGGCGCCCTGCGGGCCGTCGTCGCGCTCCCGGCCGGCGCCGCGCCGCCGTACGGGATCCCCCTGCACCTGTGGGTGCTGCGCCGGCCCGCCCCGCACGCGGCGCCCCCGGCCGGGCTGCTGCTCATCGACACCGCGGCGCTCGCCGCCGACACCCCGCTGCGCACGGCATGGCCCGCCGTGCACGGCGCGGTGGAGGACGCCTGGAGCACGTACGACCGCACCGGCTTCCTCGCGCAGGCGCCCGGCGTCAGCCGCGTCGTCCCCGTCATCGAGCTGCTGGACGACGACGTGGACCTCACCCCCGCCCGCCACCTGCCCCCGCCGGCCGCCGGTGGCGGTCCGGCCGAGCTGACCGCCGTACGGGAGAAGCTCGGCGAGACCCTCGGCCGGGCCGCCCGGCTCACCCCGCCGCCCGCGGCGGCGCCCGCCGGGGGCACGGCCCGACCGCCGATGACCACCGTCGGCGAACTCGCCCGCGCCGGAGCCCTGGAGCTGCACACCGGCACCGGAGGCGGGACCGGCTCGGCCCCCGTCCTCACCGAACAGGACGTCTACACCGGGAGCGGCCCCTCCGGCACCCTCGTGCCCACCGCCGACGAGCCCGTGCTCACCGCCCCCGGCGACGTACTCGTCCCCCTCGTCGGCGGCGCGGCCATCGCCCGGGTCGTCGACGACGCCGTCGCCGGCGCGGTACCGGGTCGGGGCCTTGCCCTGCTGCGCCCCGACCCCGAGGCCCTCGACCCGTGGTTCCTGGCCGGATTCCTGCGCGGCACCGCCAACACCCGCCGCGCCAGCAGCCACGCCTCCACCGCCACCCGGCTCGACGTACGCCGGCTCCAGCTGCCCCGGCTGCCCCTGGCACAACAGCAGAGCTACGGGCTCCGCTTCCGCGCGCTCGCCGAGTTCGAGGACGCACTACGGCTGGCGGGGCGGCTCGGCGAACAACTCGTACAGGGTTTCCACGACGGTCTCTCCGACGGCACGGTCACGCCGGAGTGAACGGCCGTGCAGCGAGCGTGCAACGGTTGCGCGCATCCCCTCACCCCTGGCCGGGAACGCTGTATACCCTCAGACCCGAAACTTCTTCCGCACGGCCCGTCAGGAGCAGCGATGCACGGCCCCGGCCTTCCGCCGCAGCACGGCCCCCAGTCCGATCAGGGGGGTGTGATGGCATTGCGCGTGTTGTTCGTGCTGCTGCCCATCCTCAGCTGCGGCTTCCTCGCCTGGGGGTCGTTGCTGCGGCTCGCCCTGGTCACGCGCAAGTCCCGTGACTGGGCGCTGATGGTGACCAGCGCCGTGCTCGCCGTCGTGTGGATGGCGCTCATCCAGGCCGACCCCACGCCCGAAGTCAACGGCTGGCAGAGCGACCTGGGGGCCGGCGGCTCGATCCTCACCGGTTTCGCGATCTGCGTGTACTTCCTCGTCGCCGACATCAAGCACCACGAGGCCAGGCGGTCGGCCTTGACCGCGCAGTGGTACCCGGCGCAGTCCGTTCCGTACGTCCACCCGCAGCCGTCCGGGCCCGCCTACGGGTACCCGCCCGCCACGTCCACCACCCGGCCCTCGACCCCGACGCCGACCCCCGCGCCGACCCCGGCACCTCCGCAGGTGCCGCCGCAGCCGACGCCGCCCCCGCGCATCGGGCAGGTCCGTGCCGAGCTCGACGAGCTCAGCGAGCTGCTGCGCAAGCAGACCCCGCCGGCCGGGGCCCCCCGCCACGACCCCCACCAGACCCCGTTCCAGGACCCGCCGCAGTGACCGACCGGCTCATCGGCGACCGCTACCAGCTCGCGACCGTCCTCGGCCAGGGCGGCATGGGGCAGGTCTGGACCGCCTACGACCGGCGCCTGGACCGCCGCGTCGCCGTCAAACTGCTGCGCCCCGACAAGGTCGCGGGCCCCGGCACGGTCGCCGAGGAGCTGCGCCGCCGCTTCGTGCGCGAGTGCCGGGTCACCGCGCAGGTCGACCACCCCGGCCTGGTCACCGTGCACGACGCGGGCAGCGACGGCGACGAACTCTTCCTCGTCATGGGCTACGTGGAGGGCGCCGACCTCGCCGACCACCTCGCCGAGCACGACCCCTACCCCTGGCAGTGGGCGGTCGCCGTCGTCGCGCAGCTGTGCTCCGTCCTGTCGGCCGTGCACGCGGTGCCGATCGTGCACCGGGACCTGAAGCCGCGCAACGTGATGGTCCGCCCGGACGGCACCGTGCTCGTCCTGGACCTCGGCGTGGCCTCGGTGATGGACACCGACACCACCCGCCTCACCAGCACCGGCTCGCCCATCGGTAGCCCCGCGTACATGGCGCCCGAGCAGGCCATGGGCGGCGCCGTGGGCCCGTACACCGACCTGTACGCCCTCGGCGTGCTGCTGTACGAACTCCTCAGCGGCAACGTCCCCTTCGCCGGATCCACCGCCCTCGGCGTCCTGCACCGCCACCTGTACGAGCCCCCGCTCCCGGTCCGCCAGATGCGCCCGGAGATCCCGCCGGAGCTGGAGAAGCTCCTGCTCCACCTCCTCGCCAAGGACCCGCAGGACCGGCCCTCCTCCGCCCAGGAGGTCTACGAGGCCCTGGCCCCCATGCTTCCCGCCCGCGACAGCCGCACCCCCTCCGGCCCGCTCGACCCGACCCGGCCCTTCCTGCGCCCGCAGGCACCCTGGCCGGACCGGGCCGCGGCCATCCCCCCGCGGCCGAGCACCCCGCCCGCGCCGCCCAAGGCCGACGTGCCCGGCGCCGTGGACGAGGCCCGCAAGCTCCTGGACGAGGGGCGGCTCACCCAGGCCGTGGACATCCTCGGCGGCATCCTCCCGGCGGCGGCCGCCGAGCACGGGGAGCACTCCCCGGTGGTCCGCTCCCTGCGCAAGCAGTACGCCGCCACGCTCATGGACGACGGCCAGTACCGGCGCGCCCTGCCGGAACTGCGCCGCCTCGCCGACGAGTTCCCGGCCGGGGACCCCCAGTCGCTGCGCTTCCGCTACGACTCGGCCCAGTGCCTGGAGCAACTGGGCGAGCCGGCCGCCGCCCTGGCGGAGTACCGCTCGCTGCTCCCGTTCTTCGAGAACCACTACGCCAACCCGGACCCGGGTCTACCGCTGGAGGTCCGCCGCCGGATAGCCCACCTGCTGCTCTCCCTCGGCGACCGCCAGGCGGCCCACGACACCCTGGCCCGGCTGCTGTTCGACGCGGAACGGCTGCACGGCCCGGGCCACCCCTTCCCGGCCGAGATCCGCCGCACCCTGCACTGGCTCAGCCAGGTCCGCTGACCGAGCGGGTGGCGCGCCCCCGCAGGGCCGCGAGCAGCAGGATCCCCAACGCGCCCGCCAGGGCCGCCAACCCCGGGACCAGGCCCGGCGGGCGGAACTCACAGCTCACCCGGGTGGTGCCGGGGGAGAGCGCGACCGCCACCAGGCCCAGGTGGCTGGCGGCCGGGCGGTCGTTGCAGGTCCAGCCGGCGATCGCGGGCACCGAGAGGACCGCCGTGCCGGTCGTGCCCGGCGGGAGCGTGGCGTCGACCTCGGAGGAGCCGACCCGGACCGAGGTCGCGGACGTTGCCCGCAGGTCGGCGACGGCGCCGTCGAGCCGCGTCCGGTCCAGGCAGGACAGGGTCCACCGCGCGGGCGGGGCCGCCTCGAAGACCAGGGCCGAGGACTCCCCGCGGGAGGGGCCCATCGGCTGGAGGGCCGCCCGGTTGCGGGGGGCGTTGCCGTTCAGGCGGAAGGCGGGGCCGTCCGCGAGGCGGGCCGTCGCGTTGTACTCGGGGGCCCACAGGTAGGCCTCCGTGCCCGCGCGGCAGGTGCCGGGTGCGAGCGGGTCCTCGTACACCCGGGCGCCCAGCAGCGCTTCCTGGTTGGCGAAGGGGGAGTCGTCGGCGTAGGAGAGGGGGGCGGCGGGCGGACGGACCGTCACCAGCGGCGGCACCTCGGCGCGGCGGACCGTGCCGTCGGGTTGCAGGCGTGCGCCGACCGCGAAGACGGCGTCCGTGACCGGGTTGTCGATGCTCTGGACGTTGCGCCCGCGCGAGGTCCAGCCCGCCCCGAGCGCGACCATCGTGCGGGTGAACACGTCCGGCGTGTGGCTGCTGTAGTAGGCGCCGCCCTCGCCGCCCAACAGCAGCGGGTCGTTGCCCGTCAGGGCGGGCCGGCTCGGGTCGGTGCGGTACGCGGGCCAGCCCTCGGCACCGGCCAGGGCCTCGGCGCGCGCGGTGTGCGCCGGCCCCCAGGACGGGTAGTCGTCCAGGCCGCCCAGCTTGCCCTTGTGGCCGTAGGCGGTGGTCGCGGCGGCCTGGGCCAGCAGGACCAGCGCGAGCAGTCCGGCCGCCGGCCACGCGGGGCGGCGGTGGCGCAGCGACCACCAGGCCGCACCCGCCAAGGCCAGCCCGCCGGCGAAGAGCGCGTAGCCCGCCGCCGTCACCAGGGGGCTGTCGTGCGCCCACAGCACGGCGGCCGCGAGGACGCCGGCACCCGCGGCCAGCGCCGGCGGCCGGGGCGGGCCCGCGGCCAGCCCGGTCCAGGCGGCGATCACGGCGATGCCGGCCAGCACGAAGGTCTGCCGGTACGGGCTTCCGTTCGGGGTGGCGAACAGGTGCCAGGCCAGATGGGTCGGCGCCCACTGGAGGGAGAGCGCCACGGCCACGGTCAGCCCCGCCCACCACAGCCGGGTGCGCGGGGGGACCGCCCGGTGGAAGGGCAGCGCGGCCACCAGCAGCAGGGTTCCGGTGCCCACGAAGACGGCGGGGGAGGAGAAGGAGTACGTCCCCGGCAGCAGCCGTGCGAACAGGTCCGCCCAGGTCACCGGCCGGAACTCCCTGACCCATCCCGGATAGGCCCGCCCGGAGCTGAGGAAGAGGGGGAGCAGGACGGGTGCCGCGAGCGCGATCCCGAGCAGGGTGGTCCCGGCGCCCCGCGCGATCACCGACAGCCGGCTCCGGACGCCCTCCCGGGTGAGCACCACCCGTACCAGCAGCACCAGCGCCGCACCCAGCGTCGCCATGTAGGCGGTGTAGAAGTTCGCCGTCCAGCAGACCCCGACGACCAGCGGCGCGAGCAGGATCCGGCGCCCGCGCAGGGCCCATTCACCGGTCAGGCACAGCAGGGGGAAGGCGATCAGCCCGTCCAGCCACATCGGGTTGTACGAGGCCTCGATCACCGACCAGCCGCACAGCGCGTACGAGGCCCCGAGCAGCCCGGCCGCCCACCAGGGCCCGCGGCGCTGCGTGCGCAGCAGCCAGGCCATCGCCGCTGCCGCGGCCGACGTCTTGAGCACGGTCACGACGTACACGGCGAGGTCGATGTCCGCGCGCGGGAAGAGACCGACGAGGACGGCGAAGGGGCTGGTCAGGTAGGTGCCCAGGTCCGGTAGGAAGCTCATGCCGTAGCCGGAGCGCCAGTTGAACAGCAGCCCGCCCTCCGCGCGGCCGTGCAGCAGGTCCCACAGCTGCGCGTGGAAGGGGACGAACTGGTTGCCGAGGTCGTTGATGCTGCGGTGGCGCGGTCCGTAGGGGAACACGCGGGCAGCGGCGTCCCCGGCGCACACGGCGACCGTCGTGAGCAGGGCGGCGAAGGCCGAGCCGAGCAGACTCCGGCGGCGCGGCGAGCCGTGCGGTGAGCTGCGCGGTGCGGGAGGCGGCGAGGGACGCGGTGCGGGACGCGGCGAGGGGTGCGGCGAGCGGTGCGTAGTCGACATGGTGGGCCGACCTTGGCAGGGCCGGGTGACCGAAGGGTGGCCTCAGGGTTGCCGGTGGCCGATCCGGGCGGCGCGAGGGGAGCGGGGTCCCCAGAACGGGTGACGGGTGGCGCGCCGGACACGCCGGCGCCCGCCGGCTCGCCTATGAACGGTGCGTGTTCGGTCCGCGCGCGAATCGTTGGTCGAACCGGTGGTCCGGATCACCGTGACCTCATAACATCGATCACCGCACGGCCCTTTGTGCACCGACGCACAATCTCCCGGCCCTGGAGGCTCCTTTGCACCGTCGCACAGCGCTCTCCGTCTCCGCCGCCCTGCTCGTGGCGGCGCCCCTGCTGTCCGCCTGCTCGGGCGAGCCCCGACCCGGCACCGCGGCCGTCGTGGGCGGCGAACGGATCACCACTTCCGCGCTCCAGGCCCAGGTCAACGACGTCCGCGCGGCGCAGAACCGTTCCGGGCAGGCCGCCGCCGAACTCATCGCGAGCACCCCCCACCTGGAGCGGCAGAAGCTCGACGCGCTCCTCCAGAGCCGGATCATCGACAAGATGGCCGACACCGCCGGGCTCGCGGCCACCCAGAAGGACATCGAGGACGAACGCAAGGCGTACGTCGACGAGAACGGCGGCAACGAGCAGTTCGAGGCACTGCTCCTGCAGAAGGGGGCCATGGCTCCCGGCCAGGTCGACCGTTTCCTCCGGGACCGGGTGCTCCTCACCGCGCTCACCGCCAAGTACGGAGCCGGGAAGCTGGAGGAGCCCGCCCGCGCCGCCGTCAAGGCACTGCACATCGAGGTGAACCCGCGCTACGGAGCCTGGGACGCCAAGGAGATCAAGCTCGGCACCGGGGAGACGCCCTGGATCACCCAGCGGACGCGGCCCGAGGCGGCGCCCGCCGGAGCCTGAGGCTCCGGGGTCCCCCCGGGCCGCGGACCGGCGCGCCGGAGGTAGGTTCGGAGGGTGACCGACCACTCCGAACCCACCGCCGCCGCCACCGCTGCCGAGCCCACGGGCCGCATCGTCCTGCTGACCACCAGCCACCGGGTCGCCCCCGGCGTGCTGTCCTGGCCGGCGTGGCAGGTCCTGCACGCCGCGGACCGGGTGCTGTGCGCCGACCCCGACCACCCGCAGCTGCCGTACCTGCGGGAGGCGGGCATCGAGGTCGCGTTCGAGAGCCCGGACGCGCACGCGCTGGTCGACGCCTGCGCGGGCGGCCGTACGGTCGTGGTGCTCCCGGGCGGCGAGGGCGACCAGCGGCTCACCGACGGGCTGGCCCGGCTGGCCGGCTCGGGCCGGGTCTCCATGCCCGACCTGGAACTGCTCCCGGGCTCCTACGACCTGCCGGGCGCGCGCCTGCTCGACCTGGTCCAGGTGATGGACCGGGTCCGGCGCGAGTGCCCGTGGACCTCCCGCCAGACCCACCGGGGCCTGGCCAAGTACGCGATCGAGGAGGCGTACGAGCTGGTCGAGGCCATCGAGGACGGGGACCGGGAGGAGCTGCGCGAGGAGCTCGGCGACGTGCTGCTCCAGGTGGTCTTCCACGCCCGGATCGCCGAGGAGGCCGGCGGGGAGGGCGAGGACGGCGAGGACGCCGTCGAGGCCTTCTCCATCGACGACGTGGCCGGGGCGCTCGTCACCAAGCTGATCCACCGGCACCCGCACGTCTTCGGCGACGCGGAGGCCGAGACCCCGGAGGACGTCAACGCGCACTGGCAGCGCACCAAGGCGGTGGAGAAGCGGCGGGCGTCGGTCACCGACGGGATCCCGGTGGGCCAGCCCGGCCTGGCGCTCGCCGCCAAGCTCGCGGGCCGGGCCCGGACGGGCGGCGTGGCCGTGGAACTGCCCCGCGGCGAGGGCATCGGGTACGAGCTGCTGGAGCTCGCGGCACGCGCCGAGGCGGCGGGGACCGACCCCGAGACCGCGCTGCGCGCGGCGGCCCGCGCCTACCGGGACGCGATCCGGGTGGCCGAGGGCGTGGCGGAGCCGGGCGAGTAGGGGGACCTCCCTTCAGTACGTCCTCGGCGCGCGGGCCGAGGGGTCGTACCAGTGGGGCGTCGGGGGCTCGAGGAACCACTCGCCGAATCCCAGCGGGCGCTCCCCGTACGCGTGGCCCCGGGCCGGCACGGCGTCGTGGAAGAGGCGGCCGGGGCGGGCGCCCAGCTCCTGGAGGAGGTGGGCGGTCTCGTCGATGAACTGCGGCGGACCGCTGAGGTAGACGTCCTGGTCCGGCCACAGCCCCCGGTTGCCCAGCGCGGTCGCCAGCCGGTCGGTGGCCTGGTTGCGGTGGCGCCCGGGGGCGGGCGTGATGTAGGTGACGGCGAGCCAGGCGCAGCTGGCGGCGTACGCGTCGATGAGCGGGCGGTCGTAGAGGTGTGCGCCGTCCCGGGCCACCACGAAGAGCCGTACGTCCTGATCGCAGGGACGCTCCGCGAGATCCTCCAGCAGGGCCCGGATGGGTGCCCAGCCGGTGCCGGCGGCTATCAGGCTGACCGGGCGGTCCTCGCGGCGGAAGGTCAGCTGCCCGCCGGCGGCGCTGAGCCGCAGCACGTCGCCCGGCCGGGTCTCGCGGACCAGGGCGGTGCTCAGACGCCCCCGGTCGACCCGGCTGACGTGCAGGTCGAGGGTGCCGTCGGGGCGGGGGGCGTTGCCGATGGAGTAGGTGCGCCAGGTCGTCGGGACCCGGTCGCTGCTCACGCTCGTGTACTGGCCGGGGAGATAGGGGAAGGGGGCGTGCGGCCGGAGCGTCAGGACGCCTATGTCCGGTCCGTACTGGAGGTGGCGCACGACCTCCGCGTTCCACCACGGCGGGTCCTCGCTCGCGTCGGCGCCGGCCGTCATCGCGTCGGCCATCACCTGGTAGGCCTCGGCCCAGGCCTTCTCGACCGGTGGGGTCCAGGCCGCGCCGGAGGTCTCCGCGAGTGCGGCGAGCAGGCTGGCGCCGACGGCCGCGTAGTGCTCGGGGCGGACCAGGAACTTGCGGTGGTCGCGTCCCAGGTCGCGCAGGTAGGGGCCGAGGGTCTCGTCGTCGAGGCGGGCGATCACGTGGGTGAGCGCGGCGAAGAGCCGGTCCCGCTGGCGTTCCATGTCGTGGAGTGAGTCCGGGAAGAGGGCGCGGACCGCGGGGTTGTGCCAGAAGAGGTGGGAGTAGAAGAACTTGACGGCGTGCTCGGCCCGTCTCTCCACCACCGCGAAACTGCTTTTCAAGATCCTGACATCCACAAAACCGAAAGTAGGAATGCCGGAGAAGTTCAGGTCAAGGGATGGCCGATCTACGGACAGCCGCGACTAACCACCCATATCGGATGAGGGTTCGGCGCCGGGATACGGTCATCAGGTGCACGAGCAGACCTCCGGAACCCCCGCCGAAACCCCCGCGGACACTCCCGCCGACACCTCTTCCGCCGAGGGCCCCACCCTCTTCGACTGGGAGTTCGCGACCGACCCCTACCCGGCGTACGCCTGGCTGCGCGAGCACTCCCCGGTGCACCGCACCAAGCTGCCCAGCGGGGTCGAGGCGTGGCTCGTCACCCGGTACGCCGACGCCCGCCAGGCCCTCGCCGACCAGCGGCTCAGCAAGAATCCGGCGCACCACGCGGAGCCCGCGCACGCCAAGGGCAAGACCGGGATCCCGGGGGAGCGCAAGGCGGAGCTGATGACGCACCTGCTCAACATCGACCCGCCCGACCACACCCGGCTGCGGCGGCTGGTGTCGAAGGCCTTCACCCCGCGCAGGGTCGCCGAGTTCGCTCCGCGGGTGCAGGCGCTCACCGACCACCTGATCGACGGGTTCGCGGGGAGAGGTGAGGCTGATCTCATTCACGAGTTCGCCTTCCCGCTCCCCATCTACGCCATCTGCGAGATGCTCGGGGTACCGCGCGAGGACCAGGACGACTTCCGCGACTGGGCCGGCATGATGATCCGCCACGGCGGCGGTCCGCGCGGTGGGGTGGCCCGGTCGGTCAAGCAGATGCGGACCTACCTCGGTGAACTCATCCACCGCAAAAGGGATGATCTGGGCGACGACCTGATCTCCGACCTGATCCGGGCGAGCGATCACGGTGACCACCTGACGGAGGGCGAGGCCACCGCCATGGCCTTCATCCTGCTTTTCGCCGGTTTCGAGACCACCGTGAACCTCATCGGCAACGGGGTCCACTCCCTCTTCATGAACCCCGGACAGCGCGAGCGCCTCCAGCGCTCCCTCGCCGCGGGGGAGAGCGAACTGCTGGCCACCGGGGTCGAGGAACTGCTGCGCTACGACGGTCCGGTGGAGCTGGCGACCTGGCGGTTCGCCACCGAGCCGCTGACCCTGGGCGGCATGCGGATCGAGGCCGGCGACCCGGTCCTGGTCGTCCTCGCGGCCGCCGACCGGGATCCGGAGCGCTTCGCGGACCCGGACACCCTCGACCTCTCCCGGACCGACAACCAGCACCTCGGATACGGGCACGGCATCCACTACTGCCTGGGTGCGCCGCTCGCCCGGCTCGAAGGACAGACCGCCCTCGCGACTTTGCTGACGCGTCTGCCCGATCTGGAACTAGCCGTTCCATCCCAAGACCTGCGCTGGCGCGGGGGGTTGATCATGCGGGGGCTGCGTACTCTTCCCGTTCGATTCGCGGCTCAAAACACTTGCGCGAAAGCTGATTAAAAGTCAGGTTCAGTCTTGACTTGTGACAATCGTTCGAAGGCCGCTAGGTTCTGCCGTTACCCCGCTGTTATATGCGAAAGGTGATCCCTCATGCTCTCCGGGAACGGCCGTCACAGACGCCCCCGCCAGGTCCCCGCGCTGGTCGTCACAGCCGGAGTCACTGGCTCTGCGCTGGCCATGCCGCTGTTGGCCGCCACCAGCGCCACCGCCGCCGACACGTCGACGTGGGACAAGGTCGCCGAGTGCGAGAGCGGTGGCTCGTGGAGCGCGAACTTCGGTAGCGGCGCCTACGGCGGACTCCAGTTCACCCAGGAGGAGTGGCAGAGCGCCGGCGGGCTCGACTTCGCCGAGCGCCCCGACCTGGCGAGCCGTTCCCAGCAGATAGCCGTCGCCGAGCGGGTGCTGGGCTCGACGGGACCGCAGGCCTGGCCGCTGTGCGCGGCCTCGGCCGGTCTGGTCAAGGAGAGCCCCGCTGCGCAGGTGGACCCCGGTCTGCCCGGCAGCAAGAGCCCGGTCGCCCCCGCGCCGTCCCGCCCGGACGACGCCGTTCCGTCCACCGGCGGCGGCAAGCCGTCCACGGACTACGGTTCGCCGACCCCGGCCCCGGCTCCGAGCCCGTCCAGCACCCCGTTCCTGATTCCCGACGCGCCGTCCGTCGGACTGCCCGTCATGCCCGCGCCGGACGTCCCGACGACGCCTCCGGTCGACCCGACGGCTCCGGTCCAGCCGGGCGGTCCGACCGGCACGCCGACCCCGGTCGACCCGACGGCGCCGACGCTGCCGGTGGACCCGACCGCGCCCACCACCTCGCCCACCACGCCGGGACTGCCCCCGGTCGACCCGACGGCCCCCGCGAACCCGGAGGTCCCGCAGACCACCTCCACCACTCCTGTCGAGGGCAATGGCAAGCACCGCGGTGCGCCGGAGACCGCGCCGGCGGTCCCGTCTGGCGCCGCGTCGGACCCCACCTACACGGTCCAGGCGGGCGACAGCCTGGCGACCATCGCGGTTGCCAAGGGCGTAAAGGGGGGCTGGAACGGTCTCTACCAGGCCAATGAGCAAGTCATCGGCGAGGACGCCGACCTCATCAAGCCCGGCCAGAACCTGGATCTAACCCCGCATTAAGGACAGTTCAGTTATCCGGAAAGAGTTGAATGTCGGATTTCTGTAAGTGAGACATGTGTCTCTTCCGGTCAACTGGCGTGTCCCGCCTCGGGGCTTCCGCAAACCCCGCCCTCACCTGCGCAAATGCCCCTGCGGGGAGTGCAAGTAGGGCCCGTTTCTCCCCGATGTTCCTCGTTGAACATCGGGGAGGGACCTGTCTACCTTCTGAATCGCTCGCCACCGCGAGCTCCTTCGACCGCATCGCCGAATCCTGCCGGCGGACGGGGGGAACAGTCGTCGCGTCAAGCGCCGAAGGCAGGAGCGGGGGAACCAAGGTAGGTGCCGGGAGCGGCCGTTGAGAGACGGTCACGCCACCGGCTTGGGGTTAAGACGTGCGCTAGGTCGCACGACCGGGCAACTCACTCGCCCGAACCCGACAGCTCACCTCGTAGGCGTCGGTGAGGAGAAACTCCATGCTGCTTTCCGGCAAGGGCAAGCACCGTCGCGGTACTGCAATCGAGCGGTCTGTCCGGATCGTCACGCTCGCCGGTGTTGCCGGTGTGGCCGTGGCCGCCCCCCTGATGGCCGCGGGCACCGCCAGCGCCGCCACCACGTCCGAGTGGGACAAGGTCGCGCAGTGCGAGTCCGGTGGCAACTGGTCCATCAACACGGGCAACGGCTACTACGGCGGTCTGCAGTTCTCGCCCTCCACGTGGGCCGGGTTCGGTGGCAAGTCGTACGCCGCGCAGGCCAACCAGGCCTCCAAGTCGCAGCAGATAGCCATCGCCGAGAAGGTCCTCAAGAGCCAGGGCAAGGGCGCCTGGCCGTCCTGCGGCAAGGGCCTGACGAACTCCGCCTACACCGGTGGCGGCTCCGAGACCCCGGCGTCGAAGCCGCAGTCCAAGCCGCAGTCGAAGCCGCAGCCGAAGGTCGAGACCAAGAAGGCCGAGACCAAGGCCGCGCCGAAGCAGGAGACCAAGCGCCCCGAGGCTCCGACCACCCGCTCCGAGCGCACCGAGGCTCCGGTCGCGCCGAAGACCGGCAACGGCTCGTACGAGGTCAAGACGGGCGACACCCTGGGCACCATCGCCGAGGCCAACGGCGTCAAGGGCGGCTGGCAGCAGCTCTTCGAGCTGAACAAGGACATCGTCTCGGACGCCGACCTGATCTTCCCGGGACAGAAGCTGAAGCTCAGCTGAACACTGCGGCAAAGCCACGGGAACATGTACGGGGCGTCAGCTGACCCCGTGCATGATTTCCACCGCCCGGCGCGTGCCCCACGCGCCGGGCGGTGCTGCGTGCGGCCCTTGAACGCCGATGATCAAGCGACCTATGTCCCGGAAGGGGGGTATTCGGTCGCTTTTTCGTCCCAGGGTCCGGGCGGTCGGGCGGCCCAGTGCCCGGAGCCGGTTAGGCTCTAGGCGGCAAGGCCATCCCACGGCCTGACACGCCACCGCACACTCAGCGTCACATCCCAGAAGGAGATGCTCGTGCCGTCCATCGACGTCGTCGTAGCCCGGGAAATCCTGGACTCCCGAGGCAACCCCACGGTCGAGGTCGAGGTGGGCCTCGACGATGGCAGCACCGGCCGTGCTGCAGTTCCGTCCGGCGCCTCCACCGGTGCATTCGAGGCCATCGAGCTCCGTGACGGTGACCCCAACCGTTACTTCGGCAAGGGTGTCGAGAAGGCCGTCCTCGCCGTCATCGAGCAGATCGGCCCGGAGCTCGTCGGCTACGACGCCACCGAGCAGCGCCTGATCGACCAGGCCATGTTCGACCTGGACGCCACCGACAACAAGGGCTCGCTCGGCGCCAACGCCATCCTCGGCGTGTCCCTGGCCGTCGCGCACGCCGCGTCGGAGGCCTCGGACCTTCCGCTCTTCCGCTACCTCGGCGGTCCGAACGCGCACCTGCTGCCCGTTCCGATGATGAACATCCTCAACGGTGGGTCGCACGCCGACTCCAACGTGGACATCCAGGAGTTCATGATCGCCCCCATCGGCGCGGAGTCCTTCTCCGAGGCGCTGCGTTGGGGTGCCGAGGTCTACCACACCCTCAAGAAGGTCCTGCACACCAAGGGCCTCTCCACCGGCCTGGGCGACGAGGGCGGCTTCGCCCCGAACCTGGAGTCCAACCGCGCCGCGCTCGACCTCATCATCGAGGCCATCAAGCAGGCCGGCTACGCCCCGGGCAAGGACATCGCGCTCGCGCTCGACGTCGCCGCGTCCGAGTTCTACAAGGACGGCCAGTACGAGTTCGAGGGCAAGTCCCGCTCGGCCGCCGAGATGACCGACTACTACGCCGAGCTCGTCGAGGCGTACCCGCTGGTCTCCATCGAGGACCCGCTGTTCGAGGACGACTGGGACGGCTGGAAGACCATCACCGACCGCCTCGGCGCCAAGGTCCAGATCGTCGGTGACGACCTGTTCGTCACGAACCCGGAGCGTCTGGCCCGCGGTATCGAGGAGGGCTCCGCGAACGCCCTGCTCGTGAAGGTGAACCAGATCGGTTCGCTGACCGAGACCCTGGACGCCGTCGAGATGGCCCAGCGCAACGGCTTCAAGTGCATGATGTCCCACCGCTCCGGTGAGACCGAGGACGTCACCATCGCCGACCTCGCCGTCGCCGTGAACTGCGGTCAGATCAAGACCGGCGCCCCGGCCCGTTCGGACCGCGTCGCCAAGTACAACCAGCTGCTGCGCATCGAGGAGATCCTCGACGACGCCGCGGTGTACGCGGGCCGCAGCGCCTTCCCGCGCTTCAAGGGCTAATCACCCCCCTGAGGGGCTGGCCTCCGTACGTCCCCGCACTCGGTCCCGTACCGTGTGCGGGGACGTATTGCGTAGTGCGTACCTAGGGGAGGCGGACCAATGGCCGGGAACCGGGATCGGTTCTCCACCTTCTCCACCGCGACGAGGCTCAAGCAGCTCGGCGAGCGGACCGCCGCCCACGTCTACCGGTCGCAGTCGCGGCGTCAGGTCCGCCGCAGCCGGCTCACCGGCCGCGCCGCGCTCCTGGTGCTCGTCCTCTGTACGCTGGTCGTCGCCCTCGCGTATCCGATGCGCCAGTACGTCTCCCAGCGCTCGGAGATCGCGAAGCAGCAGCGGGCCGCCGCGGCCGCGCGGGACCGCCTGGAGCGGCTCCGCGACGAGAAGGCCCGCTGGCAGGACGACGCCTTCGCGGAGCAGCAGGCGCGCAAGCACCTGCACTTCCTGCGCCCGGGGGAGATCGGCTACATCATGAGCGACCCCGGGGCCCAGTCCCCACAGCCGCACCGGACCGGTCACGCCGGCTCCGACCGCCCCTGGTACTCCAACGTCTGGGACGGCGTCGACAAGGCCGACCGCCCCGGCGAGTGATCCGTACCGCCGTACCGCAGCACCCATCCACGAGAACGAAGAGACTTCCTCCAGGCATGCAGACGCCCCCGCCCCAGACCGACCGGACCGAGCCGACCGACGCGGACATCGAGGCGTTCGAGCAGCAGCTCGGCCGCCCGCCGCGCGGGCTGCGCGCCATCGCGCACCGCTGCCCCTGCGGGCAGCCGGACGTGGTGGAGACCGCCCCGCGGCTCCCCGACGGCACCCCCTTCCCGACGCTGTACTACCTGACGTGCCCGCGCGCGGCCTCCGCGATCGGCACGCTGGAGGCCAACGGCGTGATGAAGGAGATGCAGGCCCGGCTCGCCGAGGACAAGGAACTGGCCGCCGCCTACCAGGCCGCCCACGAGGACTACATCCAGCGGCGCGACGCCATCGAGGTGCTCCAGGGCTTCCCGAGCGCCGGCGGCATGCCGGACCGGGTGAAGTGCCTGCACGTGCTGGTCGGCCACTCCCTGGCCGCCGGCCCCGGAGTGAACCCGTTCGGCGACGAGGCCCTCGCCATGCTGCCGGAGTGGTGGGCCAAGGGTGCCTGCGTCGTCCCGTGCGGGGAGAAGAAGACGGACGACGAGGAGCCGCGCGCGTGACCCGGGTCGCCGCCGTCGACTGCGGTACGAACTCCATCCGGCTGCTCGTGGCGGACTGCGACCCGGCCACCGGCGAGCTCGTCGAGCTGGACCGCCGGATGACCATCGTCCGGCTCGGCCAGGGCGTGGACCGGACCGGGCGCCTGGCCCCGGAGGCGCTGGAGCGCACCTTCGCCGCCTGCCGCGAGTACGCGGGAGTGATCAAGGAGTTCGGCGCGGAGCGGGTGCGCTTCGTGGCGACCTCCGCCTCCCGGGACGCCGAGAACCGCGCGGACTTCGTCCGGGGCGTCCTGGACATCCTGGGGGTTGAGCCCGAGGTGATCTCCGGTGACCAGGAGGCGGAGTTCTCCTTCACCGGCGCGACCAAGGAGCTGACGGCCCACGAGCACCTGGAGCGGCCGTTCCTGGTGGTGGACATCGGCGGCGGCTCGACCGAGTTCGTGGTCGGCGAGGAGCACGTACGGGCCGCGCGGTCCGTGGACATCGGCTGCGTCCGGATGACCGAGCGGCACCTGGTGGTGGACGGGGTCGTCACCGACCCGCCGACCGCCGAGCAGGTCGCCGCGATCCGGGCCGACATCGAGGCGGCGCTGGACCTGGCCGCCGAGAGCGTCCCGCTGGCCGAGGCGCGCACGCTGGTGGGCCTGGCCGGCTCGGTGACCACGGTCGCCGGGATCGCGCTGGGGCTGGCGGAGTACCGATCGTCCGCGATCCACCACTCCCGGATCTCCTACGAGCAGGTGCGCGAGATCAGCGAGCGGATGCTGACGGCGACGCACGCCGAGCGCGCGGCGATCCCCGTCATGCACCCGGGTCGGGTGGACGTGATCGGAGCGGGTGCGCTCGTCCTCTTGGCGATCATGGAACGCATCGGCGCTTCGGAGGTTGTCGTGTCGGAGCACGACATCCTCGATGGAATCGCTTGGTCCATCGCCTGAACGACCTTCGAAGCAGGTCGTGAAGGGCTCTTGGGCCCGTGATCCACATTAAGTTCGTGAAGTTCTTCACAAGGAAAAAGGGTCTGTGGGACCAAAGGAAGGGCCCTTCGGGGCCTTCCGGAGGCCCTCGGGCCCTTTTTTGCATGCGTTCGTGCGATCCGCGGAGACGGTGGGATGCGCGTCAGAGGTATGGACGAACCCCTGTGGTCCAGTCCGCTTTTGGCCTTGGAGGCCAGTTCAGGACGGGTGAACAACGACTCCGGACGTCTTCTGGTTCCCGTCGCGCGTCATGACCTCCGTCACGTGGGCGGCGGAGTGTAGCAGAGGGCCTCTCCGTCCTTGTGAAGGGGCTCACGAGCGACACCTCTTTGGGTGCTGGATACTCGTTCCATGAGCACCACGGAGCGTCCCAGGATCCTCGTTGTAGGAGGTGGGTACGTAGGCCTGTACGCAGCCAAGCGCATCATGAAGAAGATGCGCTACGGCGAGGCGACCGTCACGGTCGTCGACCCGCGCTCGTACATGACCTACCAGCCCTTCCTCCCTGAAGTGGCCGCAGGCAGCATCTCGCCTCGGCACGTCGTCGTCCCGCTGCGACGCGTGCTGCCCAAGGCAGAGGTTCTCACCGGCCGGGTCACCAGCATCGACCAGGACCGCAAGGTCGCCGTCGTCACGCCGCTCGTCGGCGAGGCGTACGAGCTGCCCTTCGACTACCTGGTGATCGCGCTCGGCGCCGTCTCCCGCACCTTCCCGATCCCCGGCCTCGCCGAACAGGGCATCGGTATGAAGGGCGTCGAAGAGGGCATCGGCCTGCGCAACCACGTCCTCGAGCAGCTCGACAAGGCCGAGTCCACGACGGACGAGAACGTCCGCCGCAAGGCCCTCACCTTCGTCTTCATCGGCGGCGGCTTCGCCGGTGCGGAGACCATCGGTGAGGTCGAGGACATGGCCCGGGACGCCGCGAAGTACTACTCCACGATCAAGCGCGAGGACATGCGCTTCATCCTGGTCGACGCGGCCGACAAGATCCTTCCCGAGGTCGGGCCCAAGCTCGGCGCCTGGGGCAAGGAGCACCTGGAGTCCCGCGGCATCGAGATCTACCTCAGCACCTCCATGGACTCCTGCGTGGACGGCCACGTGGTGCTGAAGAACGGCCTCGAGGTCGACTCCAACACCATCGTGTGGACCGCCGGCGTCAAGCCGAACCCGGCCCTGGCCCGCTACGGCCTGCCGCTGGGTCCCCGCGGCCACGTGGACGCCCAGCCGACCCTCCAGGTCACGGGCACGGACTACATCTGGGCCGCCGGCGACAACGCCCAGGTTCCGGACGTCGCCGCCCGCAAGGCCGGTGTCGAGAACGCCTGGTGCCCGCCGAACGCCCAGCACGCGCTGCGTCAGGCCAAGGTCCTCGGCGACAACGTGATCTCGGGCATGCGGGGCTTCCCGCAGCACCCGTACTCGCACTCCAACAAGGGCGCGGTGGCGGGTCTCGGCCTCCACAAGGGCGTCGCGATGATCGTCATGGGCAAGACGAAGATCAAGCTCAAGGGCCGGCTGGCCTGGTACATGCACCGTGGCTACCACGGCATGGCCATGCCGACCTGGAACCGCAAGATCCGCGTCTTCGCCGACTGGACCCTCGCGATGTTCCTCAAGCGCGAGGTCGTCTCCCTCGGCGCCCTGGAGACTCCCCGCGAGGAGTTCTACGAGGCCGCCAAGCCGGCGCCGGCCCCGGCCGCCGCCGCTGCTCCGGCCGCGAAGGCCAAGGCCTGACCGGAGTGACCGGCAGGACCTGAGCCCTCCACCCGGCTCACCTGCTCCGTCCGCTCCACCTGTACGACCCGTACGACCCCGAAGGGGCCGCCCGCCATCCGTGGTGCGGGCGGCCCCTTCGGCGTACCCGGGGCCCGGGATGGGTAGACGGAGGGGTCGGAGCTTTTGTGGAGGTGCGCCATGACCGACGCCGCGCCGCGGCTCGCCGTTGTTGCCGAGACCCTGCTGGGTGCCCCGCTGCCGGTACGCGTGCGGGCCTGGGACGGCAGCGAGGCCGGCCCGCCCGACGGCCCCGTGCTCGTCATCCACGACCGCCGCGCCGTGCGCCGGATGCTCTGGAGGCCCGGCGAGCTGGGGCTGGCCCGGGCCTGGGTGGCGGGCGAACTGACGGTCGAAGGCAGTCTGTTCGATCTGCTGGAGCGGGTGGCGGGCCTGCTGTGGGAACGCGAGCCGGACCTGCCGCCCGTCGACCCCGCCGTCTCCACGGCCCAGTCCGGGCCCGGGCCGCTCGCGGCCCTCGGGAGCATCGCCCGCAGCGTCGGGCTCCCGGCGCTGCGCGACCTGCCGGGGGCGAGGTGGCGCGACGCCGCCCACCGGGCCGCCGCGCGCGAACTGATCGCCCTCGCCGGACCGCTGCCACCGCCCGCGCCCCCCGCCGAGGAAGCGGCGGCCCGACGGGGCGGAACACTCCACAGCAAGGGCCGCGACCGCCGGGCCGTCAGCCACCACTACGACGTCGGCAACGACTTCTACGAACGGGTGCTGGGCCCCTCGATGGTGTACTCCTGCGCCTATTGGAGCCCCGGCTCCACCCTGGAGGAGGCCCAGCGCGACAAGCTCGACCTGGTCTGCCGCAAGCTCGCCCTGCGGCCCGGGGACCGGCTGCTCGACGTCGGCTGCGGCTGGGGCTCCATGGCGCTGCACGCCGCCCGGGAGTACGGGGTCCGGGTCACCGGCGTCACGCTCTCCCGCGAGCAGGCCGTGTACGCCCGCAAGCGGGTCGCGGACGAGGGACTGACCGATCTGGTGGACATCCGGATCCAGGACTACCGGGACGTCAAGGACGGGCCGTACGAGGCCATTTCCTCCATCGGGATGGCCGAACACGTCGGGGCCGACCGCTACCGGGACTACGCCCGCACCCTGCACGCCCTGCTGCGCCCCGGCGGGCGGCTGCTGAACCACCAGATCGCCCGTCCGCCGGAGCCGGACGAGGAGGCGTACCGGATCGACGAGTTCATCGACGCCTACGTCTTCCCCGACGGGGAGCTCTCCCCGCTCGGCACCACCATCGGCGAACTGGAGCGGGCCGGCTTCGAGGTCCGCGACGTGGAGGCGCTGCGCGAGCACTACGGGCTGACCCTGCGGGCCTGGGTGGCCCGACTGGAGGAGCACTGGGCGGAGGCGGTCCGACTGACCTCGCCCGGCCGGGCCCGGGTCTGGCAGCTCTACATGGCGGCCTGCGCGCTCGGCTTCGAGCGGGGCCGACTGGGCGTCAACCAGGTGCTGGCGGTGCGGCCCACGGCCGGCGGGGACGCCCGCCTGCCGCTGCGGCTGCGCACCTGGGACGCAGAAACGGTCTAGCAGGGCCACGGGCACGCGGAAGGGCCCCGGGCGATGCCCGGGGCCCTTCCGCGTCCTACGCCGCTGCGGCGGCTGCTACTCCGTCTTGATGGCGGTGAGCATGTTCAGGCGGGCGGCGCTGCGGGCCGGCCACATGGCGGCCAGGACACCGACCACGGCGGCCAGCAGGAGGAAGACGCCGATCCGGTCCCACGGGAGGACCAGTTCGTAGTTCGGCATGGACTTCGCCAGCGTGCTGCCGACCGCCCAGGCGAGGAAGACACCGATGGTGATGCCCAGGACCGCGCCGAAGAGCGAGATCACCACGGCCTCCAGGCGGATCATGTTCTTGACCCGGCTCCGGTCGAGACCGATCGCCCGCAGCATGCCGATCTCCTGGGTCCGCTCGAAGACGGACATCGCCAGGGTGTTGACCACGCCGAGCACCGAGATGATCAGCGCCATGCCGAGCAGGCCGTACATGATGTTCAGCATCAGGTTGATCTGGCCGCCCATCTCGTTGCGCATGTCCTGCCGGGTGGCGACGTTGATGGCCGGGTTCTTGCCCAGGGCGTCGACGACCTTCTGCTGGCCGGCCTTGCTCGCCCCGCCCTCGACGTTGACGTACACCTCGGCGACGGCGCTCTCCTCACTGTGCTGGGAGAGGATCTTCTCGTCGAGGACGTACGGGGAGAGCAGGCTCTCCATGTCCTTGTAGACCGCGCCGACCTTGAGGGTGCTCTCCTGGCCGTCCTCGAACTTCACCTTGATCGCGGAGCCGAGGCCGAGGTTCGCCTTCTTCGCGGTCTTCTCGGCGACCAGGACCTCGCCCTTGCCGAGGGAGTCCACCGAACCGCTGACGGTCTCGATGTTCAGCAGCTGGCCGATGGCGGCCGGGTTGACGCCGGAGGCGGCCCGGAAGTCGTCGTTGACCATGAAGTAGCCCGCCGTCTGCGGGGAGACCGCCTTGATGCCGGGGGTCTTGGCCAGGGTCTCGGCCACCGACTTGTCGAGGTAGCCCCTGTTGTCGGCCATGGAGACCTTGTAGTCGGCCTTGAGCTTCTCGGTGCTCATCCGGTCGACGACCTTGCCGATGGTCACGCCGATCACCGACAGGGTGGTGACCAGGGTCAGGCCGATCGCCAGCGAGGCGGCGGTGACGGCGGTGCGGCGCGGGTTGCGGACGGCGTTCTGGGAGGCCAGCTTGCCCGGGATGCCGAACACCTTCTGCAGCAGCGGCCGGACGGCCCCGATGACCGGCTTGGACAGCAGCGGCAGCAGCACGATCATGCCGATGAGTATGAAGAACGCGCCCGCGCCGATGGTCATGCGGCCGGGGTTGCCGCCGTTGGACACGCCGAGCAGGACCAGGCCGATGCCGAGGACGCTGATGATCGAGCCGATGATGTTGCGGACGAGCAGCGACTTCGCGGTGGCCGGAAGGTGGGCGCTGCCCATGGCGGCGACCGGGGCGATCCGGCCGGTGCGCCAGGCCGGCAGCACCGCGGCGACCGTCGTGACCAGGACGCCGATGACCAGCGCGGCGACGATGGTGCCCGGGGCGATCACGACGCCGCCGCCCGGGAGCTTGGCGCCGAAGGAGCCGAGCGCGGAGCGTATGCCGATCGCCAGGCCGATACCGCTGATCAGGCCGATGACGGCGGACAGTGCACCGACGACCAGGGCTTCGACGAGCACCGAGCGCATGACCTGGCCGCGGTTGGCGCCGACGGCGCGCAGCAGGGCCAGCTCCTTGGTGCGCTGGGTGACCAGCATGGTGAAGGTGTTGTAGATCAGGAAGATGCCGACGAAGAGCGAGATGCCGGCGAAGACGAGGAGCATGGTGCTCAGCTGGCTGAGGCCGTTCTCGATGTCCTTGGTCTGCTTCGCGGCGAGCGCGGTGCCCGTCTGCGCCGTGGTGTGCTTGCTGTCGACCAGCGGCTTGATGTCGGCGAGCAGCTTGTCGGCGGAGGTGCCGTCCTTGGCCCCGACCGACATTTCCTGGAAGTAGCCGGGCTTGAGGTACAGCTCCTGGGCGACCTTGGTCTCGAAGAGCACCAGGCTGCCGCCGGCCTGGACGCCGCCGTCCTCGGTGGTGAAGATGCCGGCGAGGGAGTACTCCTTGACCGGCCCGTTGGTGGCGACGCGGACCTTGTCGCCGACCTCGTACTTGCCCGTGTCCGCGGTCGCCTTGTCGAGCGCGACCTCGTCGGCCTTGGCGGGGCCCGCGCCCTGGACGAAGGAGTAGCGCGGGTCCTTGCCGTCCTTGACGGGCGTGTAGTTGGCGCCCTGGTTGGACCAGCCGGCACCGATCAGCTTGCCGTTCTCGTCGCCGACGCCGGCGAAGCCGGTGACGCGCCCGGAAACGGTCGCGACGCCCGGGAGCGCCTTGACCTTGTCGAGGGTGGCCTGGCTCAGGCCGGGCTCGCCTTCCCGCTCGCCCTGGTCGTTGCGGCCCTGGCCGTACGAGGTGACGGAGACGGCCACGCCGGCGTAGTCCTTGGCGGACTGGCCGGAGAGGGACTTCTTGAGGGTGTCGGTGAAGATGAGGGTGCCGGAGACGAAGGCGACGCCGAGGGTGACGGCGAGCACCGTCATCAGCAGTCGGGCCTTGTGCGCGAGGACGTTGCGCAGGGCTGTACGGAACATGGGGGATCTCAGTCCTGGGGCTGGAAGTCTGGAGGAGGGTCGGGGAGGGAGATCCCGGGTCAGCTGGTGCGGCCCTTGGCGTCGAAGGACTTCATCCGGTCGAGCACGCCGTCGGCGGTGGGGTCGAGCATCTCGTGGACGATCTCGCCGTCGGCGAGGAAGATGACGCGGTCCGCGTAGGAGGCGGCGACCGGGTCGTGGGTGACCATCACCACGGTCTGACCGAGCTCGCGCACCGAGTTGCGCAGGAAGCCGAGCACCTCGGCGCCGGAGCGGGAGTCGAGGTTTCCGGTGGGCTCGTCACCGAAGATGATCTCGGGGCGGGAGGCCAGGGCGCGGGCCACGGCCACGCGCTGCTGCTGGCCGCCGGAGAGCTGCGTGGGGCGGTGGGAGAGGCGGCCCGAGAGGCCGACCATGTCGATCACGGAGTTCAGCCACTGCTTGTCGGGCTTGCGGCCGGCGATGTCCATGGGGAGCGTGATGTTCTCCAGGGCCGTCAGGGTCGGCAGCAGGTTGAAGGCCTGGAAGATGAAGCCGATCTTGTCCCGGCGGAGCTGGGTGAGCTGCTTGTCCTTGAGGCTGCCCAGCTCGGTGTCGCCGATGCGGACGGAACCGGAGGAGAAGGTGTCCAGGCCCGCGACGCAGTGCATCAGGGTGGACTTGCCCGAGCCCGAGGGGCCCATGATCGCGGTGAACTGGCCCTGCGTGAAGTCCACGGTGACGTTCTTGAGCGCGACCACCTGGGTCTCGCCCTGGCCGTACACCTTGGAGAGGCCGGTGGCGCGGGCGGCCACGGCCTGGGCGGTGTGCGGGGCGTAGTTCATGGTGGTCACGGGACGGCTCCTCGGTCTGCTGTGCGGGACGTTTCCATCCTCGCCGCGGGAGTCCCCCTTCCGGATCAGCCGTCGTGCCTGTTCCCCGCCCCGCTGGAGTCTGACGGCGGGCCGGCGCATGTCCTCCTCTGGTATGACAGGACCCTGATCGGCGGGCAGTGGCCCGGGGTGGCGGGGAGGGTGGCGCGGGGGGTGGCGTGGGCCATCGAAATCCCGTCATTCCCGCACAGGTGGTGATCGGTGCCCAGAGCGGGCCGACCGCGGATTCTGAGCTCTGACGAACCCTCAAGCGCCAATAAAATCAGACAACATCGGAAAGTTCGCAGGTTGGTGGGGGGAGCGATCCGGATAGGCTCGGTCCAGCGTTCAAGGCTTTTTTACGGGGGCCGCCACGCCTTGCCCGGATGGTGGAATGCAGACACGGCGAGCTTAAACCTCGCTGGCCTTCGGGCCGTGCCGGTTCAAGTCCGGCTCCGGGCACCATCTATGGAACGGTGTCCGGCCCGCAGGGCCGATCCCGTTGGGGCGCGGCCGTTTCCGGGGACCGGGAACGCGGCGCAACGCGCGCCCGGCGAGCGCCTCCCCCGTACGGAAACACCGGAGTCCCCCGCGGCGACGTCAATCGGGCGGACACCCGTCAGCCGCCGGGCCGGGTGAAGGGCCAGGGGTGCGCCGCGCCCGCACACGCGCCCCGGGCGTGTCCGGACCGGACCCGGACCGGACCCGGATCGTCCCCGCCGAATCGGTCCGGCCGGCGGACGTGCGGACTCCCCTTTTATTTACTGCGCTCCGTCGTGGCCTCTCCTAAGATCCTCCTCCAGCAGTAGGGTGCTTTTTTTGCGAGCGCATTACTCTTGATGCAAGGCCGCGCTCGGTGGCCACGGAGGAGTGAGATGAGGAGCAGTAACCCGGTCTTCTCGCGACGGGGGTTCAGCCGCGACAACGGTGGCTACGCGGGCTTTGACACGCAGGCGCAGCAGGCCGGGACCAACCCGTACGCGACGAACCCGTATGCGGCCGACCCGACCACCGGCATGCCGCAGGCCCCGGCCCGCGCCAACGTGATGACCATGGACGACGTCGTGAGCCGTTCGGCCATGACGCTCGGCACGCTCATCGTGACGGCGGCCCTTGCCTGGATCGCGCTGCCGGTCGACCCGGACAACCTCGGCATGTCGTACGGCATCGCCATCGGCGCGGGCCTCATCGCCTTCGTCTTCGCGATGATCCAGTCCTTCAAGAGCAAGCCCGTCCCGGGCCTGATCCTCGCCTACGCGGCGTTCGAGGGCGTCTTCCTCGGCGTGATCAGCGCGGCCGTCAGCACGTACCTCGGCCCCGGCGTGGTCATGCAGGCCGTGATGGGCACGATGTGCGTCTTCGCCGCCGTGCTCTTCGCGTACAAGATGCGCTGGATCCGCGTCACCCGGCGCTTCTACGGCTTCGTGATGGCGGCGACGCTGGGCTTCATCCTGCTCATGCTCGTGAACTCGCTGTTCGCGGTCTTCGGCGGCGGTGACGGCCTCGGCTTCCGCAGCGGCGGCCTCGGCCTGCTGTTCGGTGCCATCGGCGTCATCCTCGGCGCCTGCTTCCTCGCCCTCGACTTCAAGCAGGTCGAGGACGGCATCGCCTACGGTGCCCCGCGCGAGGAGGCCTGGCTGGCGGCCTTCGCCCTCACCATGACCCTGGTCTGGATCTACGTCGAGATGCTGCGCATCTTCTCGATCCTCTCGGGCGACGACTAGCAGGACCCGCAGGCCGACCACCGGCCTGCGCACAGCACGGGGAAGGCCCCGCGAGCACACCGCTCGCGGGGCCTTCCCGCATCCAGGGTGCGGGGACGGTCGGTGTATCGGGGGAGGGGGGGGCTCAGCCGAACCGGCGGGCGGCTCTGCGCAGGTCGTACTCGTGGATGATCGCCTTGGCCTGGCCGTACGACAGTTCGTGCGCGCCGCGAAGCCAGCTGACCTTCTCCTCGAACCGGACGAGCGAGGGGCCGTCGTCCACGGTGCGGAGCCAGTCGGACACTTCACGACCGGTGGTCTGGGGGATTCTGTCGATCATGTTGCGGTGTGTCTGTTCGGAGAACTCTACGGACATGGGCGCCTCCGGAGGTATTGCCGTGCTGTTCTCTTCACGCCACCGTGCCGGAGAGTTCGCCCGTTGGCAATGGTGCCCGGGCGCCGCGTAAGGTCGGCCGGGTGCTTGATACTTCGCCCCTGACCGCCGTCGTGGAACGTTTCGCCGACCGGCTGCGGGCCGCGCCGCAGAGCCGCTTGCAGCGGGGCGCCGCCACCGCGGCGCTGGAGCTGGCCCGCGAACTCTCCGTACGGGCCCAGCGGATCGAGACGCCCGGGCAGGAGCCGAAGGAGGTGCCGGACGCCGGCATCTTCGTGGTCGGCGATCAGGTGGCGGTGACCGGGCTGGACCTCGCCGAAGCACTGCGCGCCGCGGCCCCGGACAGCGCGAAGGCCCCGTCCGAGGTGCTGGACGAGGCCGTGCGGCTGGTGGAGCAGGCGGAGATCAGAGCGATGCGATGACGCGGTCCGCGAGGATGTAGACATTGCTGTCGGGGTCCTCGGCGTCGCCGCAGGAGAAGGTCAGTGCATAGGCGCCGGAGATGCCCGAGCCACCGAGCAGGACCGGCGCGGTGCCCGAACGCAGGGCTTCGGCGAGGCGCTCCGCGGTCTCCCGGTGCCCCGGGGTCATGCACAGCGTCGTGCCGTCGGTGAAGACGTACACGTCGAGCGTGCCGAGCGGGCCCGGGCGGACGTCCGCGAGGGCCGTACGGGCCTCCGCGAGCTCCTCCAGGCGGTTCACGGTGCGCTCGTGGTCGGCGCCGGGGTGCGAGGCCTGGACCGGTACGAAGTCGGGGTGCGAGGGGTGGCGCCGGCGCGCGGCGGCCAGCTCGGCCGAATCCTCGGGATACCCGGGGAGCTCGTCGAGGATCTCCTCGCCGAGTACGGGCTCCAGCCCCACCAGGTCGGCCTGCCGGGGCAGGAAGACGGGGCTGTCCTCGCCGAGCCCGGGCAGACCGCCCAGCAGCGAGGGGGCGTCGGCGGCGTCACGGGCCTCCTGAGCGGCCCAGAAGGCCCGCGCCTCGGCGAGCTCGCGCTCGCGCTCCTCGGCGAGGGCTTCGGCCACGGCGGCTCGTATCTCCGCGGCGGGGGACTCCACGGCGCTGCGGGCGTGCGGGACGGTCGCACCGCGGGGGTGGACCGGCACCGACAGCTCAGTGCGCAGGGCGGCGACCTGCTTGCGCAGACCATGGACGGCGTGCAGCGCAGCAGCGCCCACGGCCGTGGCAGCGGCCGTGGTCAGCAGCAGGGCAAGAGACATGGCGCTCACTGACTAACTCCTGAGGTGATTCGATCCCCCGACTTCCTACATCAGAGTGTCCCGACCTGGGAATGGCGTGCAGTGCATTACGTCACGAAATGGACAGGGCTTTGGTCACACACGTCGCATCTGTACCAGCCTTGACCTGCGTAAACACCGATCCCCCAGGAGATAGGTCACATCCTGGGGGAAATTTGGTCACAGGTCGGCTGCGACCGGGTTGGATCCGGTGTCAGTACGCCGCAAGGGATCCGGCCGGATCCCTTGCGGCGTCTGGCTCGCGCTCTTGATCGAATTAACCCAGCCGCTGGATTCTCGGTCGCGTTGGGCTTCGCCACCGCTGCGGGCAGGTGCCGCCCCTCGCCACGCGGCGGAGCCGCACATCGACACGGCGGGGGGACCCCTACCCTCCGCTACGGCTCAGCTCAGCCGCTGGATTCTCGGTCGCGCTGAGCTTCGCCACCGCTGCGGGCAGGTGCCGCCCCTCGTACCTCGAGGCGACCCCTACCCTCCGCTCCGGCTCAGCTCAGCCGCTCGATGACCATGGCCATGCCCTGGCCGCCGCCCACGCACATGGTCTCCAGACCGAACTGCTTGTCGTGGAACTGCAGGCTGTTGATCAGGGTGCCGGTGATGCGCGCACCGGTCATCCCGAAGGGGTGACCGACGGCGATGGCCCCACCGTTGACGTTCAGCTTGTCGAGGGGGATCTCCAGGTCCCGGTACGACGGGATGACCTGGGCCGCGAAGGCCTCGTTGATCTCGAAGAGGTCGATGTCGCCGACGGTCAGCCCGGCCCGCTTCAGGGCCTGCTTCGACGCCTCGACCGGGCCCAGGCCCATGATCTCGGGGGAGAGGCCGGTGACGCCGGTGGAGACGATCCGGGCCAGCGGGGTCAGGCCCAGCTCGCGGGCCTTGGTGTCGCTCATGATGACCAGCGCCGCGGCGCCGTCGTTGAGCGGGCAGCAGTTGGCGGCCGTGACCAGGCCGTCGGGGCGGAAGACGGGCTTGAGGCCCTGCACGCCCTCCAGGGTCACGCCGGCGCGCGGGCCGTCGTCCGTGGAGACGACGGTGCCGTCCGGGGTGGTGACCGGGGTGATCTCGCGGGCCCAGAAGCCGTTCTTGATGGCCTCTTCCGCAAGGTTCTGCGAGCGGACGCCGAACTCGTCCATGTCCTGGCGGGTCACGCCCTTGAGGCGGGCCAGGTTCTCGGCGGTCTGGCCCATCGCGATGTACGCGTCGGGGATCAGGCCGTCCTCGCGCGGGTCGTGCCAGGAGGCGCCCTCGCTCTGCGCGACCGCGGCCGTACGGGCCTCCGCGTCGCCGAAGAGCGGGTTGTGGGTGTCCGGCAGGCCGTCCGAGGAGCCCTTCACGGACCGGGAGACCATCTCGACGCCCGCGGAGATGAAGACGTCGCCCTCGCCCGCCTTGATGGCGTGCAGGGCCATGCGGGAGGTCTGCAGCGAGGAGGAGCAGTAGCGGGTGATGGTGGCGCCGGGCAGGAAGTCCATGCCCATCTGCACCGCCACGATGCGGGCCAGGTTGTGGCCCTGCTCGCCGCCGGGCAGGCCGCAGCCGAGCGTCAGGTCGTCGATCTCGCGCGGGTCCAGCCCGGGAACCTTGGCCAGGGCGGCCTGGATGACCGTCGCGGTCAGGTCGTCCGGCCGCACGTCCTTGAGGGACCCCTTGAAGGCGCGCCCGATGGGGGAGCGGGCGGTGGAAACGATGACGGCTTCGGGCATCGGGACTCCAAGGGTGTGTTGCGGCTCTGTGCGGGACCGCAAGCGAAGTTACCGCCCCGTACGGTCCAGGTCACCGGCCGGGGCGTGTGACACGGGCCGCACTCGCCCCCGGGGCGCCGCCCGGACGGGGCTCAGGGCACCACCGGCTGGGCCGGGTCCGTCGCCGGCACCCGCCGCCGGCGGCGGTGCTTGAGCAGCACCCAGGGGCCACGGGCGGCCGTGACCTCCGTACCCGCCTGGCCCGCCGCGGCCGACGCGGCCTTCGCCACCGGCAGCATGTCCTCGTCCCGGGACACGTCCAGCCGGTCCGACTCCGGCCACAGGCCCAGTGTTGCGCACAGGGTCGGCAGCACGGCCATGGCGGCGGTCGCGTACCCCTCGGCCGACGGGTGGTAGGAGTCCGGGCCGAACATCTCGCGCGGGTTCGCGGCGAACTCCGGGCCCAGCAGGTCCCCCATCGAGACCGTACGGGCACCCAGCGCGACCACTCCTATGGTCTGCGCGGCGGCCAGCTGCCGCGAGACGCGGCGCGCCAGCCAGCGCAGCGGCTGGTAGACCGGCTCGATCGTGCCCAGGTCCGGGCAGGTGCCCACGACGACCTCGGAGCCGGCCAAGCGCAGCCGGCGCACGGCCGAGGTGAGCAGCCGCACCGACTGGGTCGGCGGCATCCGGCGGGTCACGTCGTTCGCGCCGATCATGATCACGCAGACGTCCGGGGGCGGCGAGGGGCCGTCCAGCAGCAGGCCGACCTGCCGGTCCAGGTCGTCCGACATGGCCCCCGAAAGGGCCACGTTGCGCAGCTCCACCGGCCGCTCGGCCACCGCAGCCAGCCCGGAGGCCATCAGGGCCGCCGGAGTCTGCCGGGCCCGCCGCACGCCCAGTCCCGCGGCCGTGGAATCACCCAGCATGCCCAGGCGCAGCGGGCCCGGGCTCTGCTCCGGCCCGCCGAATTCGCTCCCGTACAGCCCGTCGGCACGCGGTGGCTCCGGCAGCCCCGAGCCCACCGCCCGCCTGGCGAACTGCATCTCGGCCACCACCAGCCCGACCGCGGCGGCCCCGACCAGTCCGAGTCCGCCTCCGCCGTACGCTGCCCCCGCCGCGATCCGGCGGGCTGTTCTCGCCCTGGACATCCTTCAGGCCACCTCCTCGGTCCTCATTGACCCCTACCTGCCCCGTACGGACGGTCGGCCAATCCCTTTCCGCATACTCTGGCCGGACCTCCCGGAGAACCCGTGGAGTCCCCTCCTTGGAGAACATGGTGCAATTCCACGACTCGATGATCAGCCTCGTCGGCAATACCCCGCTGGTGAAGCTCAACCGTGTGACCGAAGGCCTGCAGGCCACCGTCCTTGCGAAGGTCGAGTACTTCAATCCCGGTGGATCCGTGAAGGACCGGATCGCCGTACGGATGATCGAGGCCGCCGAGCAGAGCGGAGCCCTCAAGCCCGGCGGCACCATCGTGGAGCCGACCAGCGGCAACACGGGTGTAGGACTCGCCATCGTGGCCCAGCAAAAGGGCTACAAGTGCATCTTCGTCTGCCCTGACAAGGTGTCCATGGACAAGATCAACGTGATGCGCGCGTACGGCGCGGAGGTCGTGGTCTGCCCGACCGCCGTCGACCCCGAGCACCCGGACTCGTACTACAACGTGTCCGACCGCCTCGCGCGTGAGCCCGGCGCCTGGAAGCCCGACCAGTACAGCAACCCGAACAACCCCCGTTCGCACTACGAGACCACCGGCCCCGAGCTGTGGGACCAGACGGACGGGAAGATCACCCACTTCGTCGCGGGCGTCGGCACGGGCGGCACGATCTCCGGTACCGGCAACTACCTCAAGGAGGTGTCCGGCGGCAAGGTCAAGGTCATCGGCGCCGACCCCGAGGGCTCGGTCTACTCCGGCGGCTCCGGCCGTCCGTACCTCGTCGAGGGCGTCGGTGAGGACTTCTGGCCGACCGCCTACGACCCGAACGTCACCGACGAGATCATCGCGGTGTCCGACAAGGACTCCTTCCAGATGACCCGCCGCCTCGCCAAGGAGGAGGGCCTCCTCGTCGGCGGCTCCTGCGGCATGGCGGTCGTTGCGGCGCTGAAGGCCGCTGAGGGGCTCGGCCCGGACGACGTGGTCGTCGTCCTGCTGCCGGACAGCGGCCGCGGCTACCTCAGCAAGATCTTCAGCGACGAGTGGATGGCGGGACACGGCTTCCTGGAGGAGGCCGGCCCCGCCGCGCGCATCGGTGACGTGCTGAACGACAAGGAGGGCGGCATCCCCTCCCTCGTCCACATGCACCCCGAGGAGACCGTCGGCGAGGCCATCGAGGTCCTGCGCGAGTACGGCGTCTCGCAGATGCCGATCGTCAAGCCGGGCGCCGGTCACCCGGACGTGATGGCCGCCGAGGTCATCGGCTCGGTGGTCGAGAAGGAGCTCCTGGCGGCGCTGTTCGCCCAGCGGGCCTCCCTGACCGACCCGCTGGAGAAGCACATGAGCTCCCCGCTGCCGCAGGTCGGCTCCGGCGAGCCGGTGTCCGAGCTGATGGCGGTGCTCGGCGAGGCGGACGCGGCGATCGTGCTGGTCGAGGGCAAGCCCACCGGTGTGGTGAGCCGTCAGGACCTGCTGGCCTTCCTGGCCAAGTCCGCGAAGTAGCCCGCGGCCCGCTCGGGGGACGGGGCGCGGGCCCATGGCCCGCCCCCACCCCGGGCACCCGGCCCGTGGCACGGCCTTCGCGCAAACGGTACGGGCATGACACGTGACGGCAGCACCCGCTTAACACGGCTCCGGCACAGTAGTGGGTGTCGGCAGGGAGGTCCGGGAGACCGGAACCCGGCCGGCACCACGGAACGGCGTATGCGTACCTCCGGAGCGGCTCCCGGACTGCGCGGACGCCACGGACGCGGACGGCCCTGACCCGGCCGTGTCCTTCGCGGGGACCGCCGTCGTCCCGCCCCTCGGGCAACCGAGGGTGCGGCGGTCCCCGCGCGTTCCATTTTTGGGCTCGGTTCGCCCGCGGCGGCGGTGGTGGCGGAGCTGTGCCCGCCCGACGGCGCCGGTCAGTCCCGGGGGTCCTGCGTACCGCGCCGGAAGCGACGGGCGTGGATGAAGTTCACGCCCACGATCCCCACCCAGGCGACGATCAGCCCCGGCAGCCGCGCCTGCGTGGCGGCGATCGCCGACAGGGGGATCGCCAGGACCAGGGTGATGATCGCGAAGCCGAAGCGTTCGCCGAAGTTCCCGTCCTCCGGGGCGGCGGAAGGTCCCCGGCCGCCACCGCGGGCCGCGGACAGCCGCTCCTCCGCGAGCCGGCGCCGGACCTGCGTGTCGACCTTCTCGACGAACGAGTCCACGAGCGCGGCCTCGTACTCCGGACCCAGCTCGCGCCGGGCGTCCATCGTCGCGTCGAATTCCTTCTTCAGCTCTTGGGCGTGCGCGTCCATGACCCCACCGTAGGAACCCCGGCGGGCCCCGGCACGGGGGCTAGCCCCCGTATCCGGATCGCGGGCACGGCTTGCCCCGCTGCATAACCGCAT
The DNA here is from genome assembly GCF_036178145.1 of Streptomyces sp. NBC_00273. NCBI lineage: Bacteria > Bacillati > Actinomycetota > Actinomycetes > Kitasatosporales > Streptomycetaceae > Streptomyces > Streptomyces sp. NBC_00273. The sequence continues at coordinate 5,962,629 of NZ_CP108067.1, forward strand.
GCAGAGTGCTCCGTGACTGAATATCTCACCGGGACGGAGGGGACGGGATGAGTGACAGCCCGGCCGCGCGGCTGCAGAAGCTGTTCGAGGGGCACCGGCTGACGCCGACCCAGCGGCGGATCGCGCACTGCATGGTGCGCGGGGCGGCGGAGGTGCCCTTCCTGTCGAGCGTCGAGCTCGCCGAACTGGCCGGGGTGAGCCAGCCCTCGGTGACCCGGTTCGCCGTGGCGCTGGGCTTCGACGGATACCCCGCGCTCCGCCGCCACCTGCGCGAGGTGGCTCCCGCCGAGCGGCCCGAGGCCGCGCACGAGGACTCGTACAACGAGTACCAGCAGGCCGTTCTGGGCGAGATCGAGAACCTGCGGCAGCTGGCCGCGATGCTCGCCGATCCCGCGCCGGTCCAGGAGGCGGGCCGGCTGCTCGCCGCCTCGACCCCGCTGCTGGTGCTCGGGCTGCGGGCGGCCTCGTCCCAGGCGCGCGGGTTCGCCTACTTCGCGTCGAAGGTCCACCCGGACGTCCGGCTCCTCGACGAGGGCGGCTCGATGATGGAGGACCGCATCGACGCGGCGCGCTACGAGGGGGCCACGGCGCTGCTCTGCTTCGCGCTGCCCCGGCATCCCCGGGAGGTCGTGGACACGCTGGAACGCTCGCGGCGGGCCGGCCTCACCGTGGTCACGGTCGCCGAGTCGGCCTTCGCCCCCGTGGCCCGTCACTCGGACCTGCTGATTCCGGCGCAGGTCGGCACCGGGCTGGCCTTCGACACGGCGTGCGCGCCGATGCTGCTGGGCCGGGTGCTGCTGGAGTCGATGGCGGACGCCCTGCCGGACGCGCAGGCGCGGCTGGAGGCCTTCGACGCGCGGGCCGCTGCGCGGGGCCTGTTCGTGGAGTAGCTGCGTGCGGGTCAAAGACCGGGGCTCCGCCCCGAACCCCGCTCCTCAAACGCCGGAGGGGCTGAAATGTAGCCCCTCCGGCGTTTGAGGAGCGGGGTCTGGGGCGGAGCCCCAGGAAGCCCCGCGCAGCGGCTACAGCAGGGCGTCACCGTGGGCGCCGCCCGCCTCGGCGACGATCTCGGCGAGGTCCTGCGCCGGCCTGGCAAGGCTGAAGCGGACCTGGTCCTCCGGGCCCACCGCGAAACCGTAGACCGCCGGGCGGGGCAGGCTGTTGTAGCCGTAGTGGGCCGTGAAGAAGTACGCGCCGGTGTCCGGGACGCCGATCAGGTCGCCGGGGGCGAGCGGCGGCAGCTCGCGGGCGGCCGCGAGCAGGTCCCCGGCGAAGCAGGCCGGGCCCGCGACGTCCTGGGCCACCGGGTCGCCGGTCTTCGGGGCGCCCTTCGCGTCGTAGGGCAGGATCCGCACCGGCCAGGCCGCCGGGGCGTACGCGGTGCGGGTCGCCAGCTGGACCCCGGCGTGGGTGAGCGCGATCGGCCGGGATCCGCTGCTCTTGGTGTACTCCACCCGGGCCAGCACCAGGCCGTGCTTGGCCAGCAGGGACCGGCCGAACTCCGTGACCAGGCCGTACGAGCCGTCGAACAGGGCGGGGACCGCCCCGTGCAGGGCCGCCACGTACTGCGCGTGGGTGGGGTGCTCCTCGTCCGAGGCGAAGTTCACCGGCAGGCCGCCGCCGATGTCGAGGGTGTCGACCTGGCGCCGCCCGGCCGCCGCGTTGATCTCCTCGGCGAGCGCGTGCAGGTCCCGTACGCCTTCCGCGATCAGGGCCAGGGGAACGCCCTGGGAGCCCGAGTGGACGTGCAGGCGGGTGAGCCACGGCCGGTCCAGGTAGGCCCGTACGAGCCGGGCGCGCGCGCCGGGGTCGCGCAGGGCGATGCCGAACTTCGAGCTCGCGGTGGCCGTGGACAGGGCGTCGATGGCACCGGCCCCGGTCTGCGGATTGATCCGGACGCCGATCGGGGACGCGGTCGGCGTCCGGCCGACGAGCGCGTCGAGCCGCTCCAGCTCCTGCCGGTTGTCGGCGTTGACGGCGACGCCGAGCGCCAGGGCCTCGCGCAGCTCGGCCTCGGTCTTGGCGGGGGAGTCCAGGACGATCCGGTCGGCGGGGAGCCCCGCGGCCCGGGCCAGCGCCAGCTCGCCGGGGCTCGCCACCTCGCAGCCGAGCCCGGCGTCGGCGAGCAGCCGCAGGACCGGGACGAGGGGGCAGGCCTTGACGGCGAAGGTGTGCAGCGCGGGTGCCGCGGGTGCGAGTGCGGCCGCGAAGGCGCTGGTCAGGGCTGCGGCGGAGGCCCGGATCCCGGCGACGTCCAGCAGGCAGACCAGGGGTGGCGCGGGGTCGGACCCGCCGACGATTCCCTGCTCGACAGCGGCGCGTACGGCCAGATCGCGGCGCGCGGCAGCGCTACCGGTGGCGTCCTCGGTGCCCATGTCGGCCATCCCATCATTCGACGCGGCCGCCCGCAGCTGTTGACTGAATCTATTCAGAGCGGGAGGATGTGAATAGATAGACCAACATCGGAGGAGGCAACGCCATGTCAGGACCCCGCCCCGTACGTGCCGCCCGAGGCACCGAGCTCAGCACCCTGGGATGGCAGCAGGAAGCCGCGCTGCGGATGCTGCAGAACAACCTCGACCCCGAGGTCGCCGAGCACCCCGACAAGCTCGTCGTCTACGGCGGCACCGGCAAGGCCGCCCGCGACTGGCGCTCGTACGACGCGATGGTCCGCACCCTGCAGACCCTCAAGCAGGACGAGACGATGCTGGTCCAGTCCGGCCGCCCGGTCGGCGTGATGCAGACCCACGAGTGGGCGCCGCGCGTCCTGCTCGCCAACTCCAACCTCGTCGGCGACTGGGCCAACTGGGAGGAGTTCCGCCGTCTGGAGAACCTGGGCCTGACCATGTACGGCCAGATGACCGCCGGGTCCTGGATCTACATCGGCACCCAGGGCATCCTCCAGGGCACCTACGAGACCTTCGCCGCCGTCGCCGCGAAGAAGTTCGGCGGAACCCTCGCCGGCACCATCACCCTCACCGCCGGCCTCGGCGGCATGGGCGGCGCCCAGCCGCTGGCCGTGACGATGAACGACGGCGTCGCGATCTGCATCGACGTCGACCCGCGCGCCATCGAGCGCCGCATCGAGCACCGCTACCTGGACGTCAAGGCCGACAACCTGCGCCACGCCCTCCAGCTGGCCGTCGAAGCCCGTGACGCCCGCAAGCCGCTCTCCATCGGCCTCCTCGGCAACGCCGCCGAGCTGCTCCCGCAGATGCTGGCCGAGGGCGCCCCGATCGACATCGTGACCGACCAGACCTCGGCCCACGACCCGCTCGCGTACCTGCCCGTCGGCGTCGACTTCGACGACATGGCCTCCTACGCCGCCAAGGACCCGGCCGGCTTCACCACCCGCGCCCGCGAGTCCATGGCCAAGCACGTCGAGGCCATGGTCGGCTTCATGGACGCCGGCGCCGAGGTCTTCGACTACGGCAACTCCATCCGCGGCGAGGCCCAGCTGGCCGGCTACGACCGCGCCTTCGCCTTCCCCGGCTTCGTCCCCGCCTACATCCGCCCGCTGTTCTGCGAGGGCAAGGGCCCCTTCCGCTGGGCCGCCCTGTCCGGCGAGGCCTCGGACATCCACAAGACCGACAAGGCCATGCTGGAGCTCTTCCCGGAGAACGAGTCCCTGCACCGCTGGATCAAGATGGCCGGCGAGCGCGTCCACTTCCAGGGCCTGCCCGCGCGCATCTGCTGGCTCGGCTACGGCGAGCGCGACAAGGCCGGCGAGCGCTTCAACGAGATGGTCGCCGACGGCACCCTCGCCGCGCCGCTGGTCATCGGCCGCGACCACCTCGACTGCGGCTCGGTGGCCTCCCCGTACCGCGAGACCGAGGCCATGCTGGACGGCTCGGACGCGATCGCCGACTGGCCGCTGCTCAACGCCATGGTCAACGTGGCGTCCGGCGCCTCCTGGGTCTCCATCCACCACGGCGGCGGCGTCGGCATGGGCCGCTCGATCCACGCGGGCCAGGTCACGGTCGCCGACGGCACCGCGCTGGCCGGCGAGAAGATCCGCCGCGTCCTCACCAACGACCCGGGCATGGGCGTCATCCGCCACGTCGACGCCGGCTACGACATCGCCGAGTCGGTCGCCGACGAGCGCGGCGTCCGCGTCCCCATGCGCGAGGGCGACGACGCGTGACCTTCCACGACATGTGGGCCGAGCTCGCACCCATCGGCCGCGACGCCGGTACCGGCGGGTACCGCCGGTACGCCTGGAGCGGGGCCGACGCCGACTGCCGGACCTGGTTCCAGGAGCAGGCCGAGGCGCGCGGGCTGACGTACGAGACGGACCGCAACGGCAACCAGTGGGCCTGGCTCGGCGACCCCCTCGCGGGGGACGCCGTGGTCACCGGCTCGCACCTGGACTCCGTCCCCGACGGCGGGGCCTTCGACGGCCCCCTCGGCGTGGTGTCCTCCTTCGCGGCCCTGGACGAGCTCCGCAGCAGGGGCGCCCAGTTCTCCAGGCCGCTGGCCATCACCAACTTCGGTGACGAGGAAGGCGCCCGCTTCGGGCTCGCCTGCGTCGGCTCCCGGCTCGCCGCCGGACAGCTGACCAAGGAGAAGGCGTACGAGCTGCGCGACGCCGAGGGCATCTCCCTGCCCCAGGCCATGGAGGCCGCCGGATACGACCCCGAGGCCATCGGGGCCGACCCCGAGCGCCTCGGCCGCATCGGCGCCTTCGTCGAGCTGCACGTGGAGCAGGGCCGGGCCCTGGACCTCTCCGGGGACCGGGTCGGCATCGCCTCCGCGATCTGGCCGCACGGCCGCTGGCGGTTCGACTTCCGCGGCGAGGCCAACCACGCCGGCACCACCCGGCTGGTCGACCGCCGCGACCCGATGCTCACGTACGCGGCGACCGTGCTGGCCGCCCGTACGGAGGCGGCCCTCGCCGGGGCCGTCGCCACCTTCGGGAAGATCTCGGTCGAGCCCAACGGGGTCAACGCGATCCCCTCGCTCGTGCGCGGCTGGCTCGACTCCCGGGCCGCCGACCAGGCCACCCTCGACACGGTCGTCACGGCCATCGAGAAGGCCGCCCGCGAGCGCGCCGACCAGGACGGCATCGACCTCGGCATCGTCCGGGAGTCCTTCACCCCGGTCGTCGAGTTCGAGCACGCCCTGCGCGACGAGATGAACCGGATCCTCGGCGGTTCGGTCCCCGTTCTCGGGACCGGCGCGGGACACGACGCCGGGATCCTCTCGGCGGCCGTCCCGACCGCCATGCTGTTCGTGCGGAACCCGACCGGCGTCTCCCACTCCCCGCGGGAGTTCGCCGCCGAGGACGACTGCGTGGCCGGTGTCCTCGCCCTCGCCGACGTACTGGAAGGCCTGGCATGTCGTTGACGACGTACTGGCTGGAGCACGCCTGGCTCGGCACCCACGTCGAGCCGGGCGTCGCCCTGGAAGTGAACGGCGAGGGGCGGATCGCGGCCCTGCGCACCGGGGTCGAGACCCCGCCGCCCGGCGCCGAGGTGCTGCGCGGCCTCACCCTCCCCGGGCTGGCCAACGCGCACAGCCACGCCTTCCACCGGGCCCTGCGGGGCACGGTCCAGGTCGGCTCCGGCACCTTCTGGACCTGGCGCGACCTCATGTACAAGGTCGCCCAGAACCTCACCCCCGACAGCTACTTCGCGCTCGCCCGGGCCGTCTACGCCGAGATGGCGCTGGCCGGCATCACCAACGTCGGCGAGTTCCACTACGTCCACCACGCGCCCGGCGGCACCGCGTACGCCGACCCGAACGCGATGGGCGAGGCCCTGATCGAGGCCGCCGCCGCGGCCGGCATCCGGATCACCCTCCTGGACACCGCCTACCTGTCCTCGGGCTTCGGCGAGGCCCCCAACAGCCACCAGCTGCGCTTCTCCGACGGCACCGCCGAGGCCTGGGCCGAGCGCGCCAGTGCCCTCAAGCCCCGCGAGCACGCCCTGATCGGCGCCGCCATCCACTCGGTCCGCGCCGTGCCGGCCGCCGAACTGGCCACCGTCGCCGGCTGGGCCGAGGAGCGCCGGGCGCCCCTGCACGTCCACCTCTCGGAGCAGACCGCGGAGAACGACGCCTGTCAGGCCGCCCACGGACGCACGCCGACCCAGCTGCTGGCCGACCACGGCGTGCTCGGCCCGCGCACCACCGGCGTCCACAACACGCACCTCACCGACGCGGACATCGCCCTCCTCGGCGGGACCACCACCGGCACGTGCATGTGCCCCACCACCGAACGCGACCTCGCGGACGGCATCGGCCCGGCGACCCGGCTCCAGCACGCGGGCAGCCCGCTGTCCCTGGGCAGCGACAGCCACGCCGTGATCGACCTGCTCGAAGAGGCCCGCGCGATGGAGCTCAACGAGCGCCTGCGCAGCCGCACCCGGGGCCACTGGACGGCGAACGCCCTGCTCGCCGCCGCCACCGAGGACGGCCACGCCGCCCTCGGACTCCCGGACGCGGGCCGCCTGGAGGCGGGCGCGCTCGCGGACTTCACCACGATCGCGCTGGACTCCGTACGCACGGCGGGTCCGGTTCCCCGCCTCGGGGCCGAGACGGCCGTCTTCGCGGCCTCGGCCGCGGACGTCCGCCACACGGTGGTCGGCGGCCGCCACGTGGTCCGCGACGGCCACCACACCCTGGTCGGGGACGTGGCCCGAGCCCTCGCCGAGTCGATCGCAGCCGTCCGAGGCTGACCGTTTCCTGGGGCTCCGCCCCAGACCCCGCGCCTCAAACGCCGGCGGGGCTGTATGTCAGCCCGTCCGGCGTTTGAGGACCGGGTCAAGGCAGAGCCCGGTGCTCTGAGAGGAACCCCCATGACCACCACCAGCATCACCAACATCGGCAGCCTCGTCACCAACGACCCCGCCCTCGGCGACGGCAGCCCCCTCGGTCTGATCGCGAACGCGGCCGTCGTCATCGACGGCGACAAGATCGCCTGGGTCGGCCCCGCCGCCAAGGCCCCGGCCGCGGACGAGGTCTTCGACGCGCAGGGCCGGGCCGTCATCCCCGGCTTCGTCGACTCCCACTCCCACCTCGTCTTCGCAGGCGACCGCACCCAGGAGTTCAACGCCCGGATGTCGGGCCGCGCCTACTCCGCCGGCGGCATCCGCACCACCGTCGCCGCCACCCGCGCCGCCACCGACGCGGAGCTGGAGGCGGGCCTGGTGCGCCACCTCGAGGAGGCCCGCCGCCAGGGCACCACCACCTTCGAGACCAAGTCCGGCTACGGCCTCACCGTCGCCGACGAGGCCCGCGCCCTGCGCATCGCCGCCGCGCACACCGAGGAGGTCACCTACCTCGGCGCGCACATCGTCTCCCCGGACTTCGCGGAGGACCCGGCCGGCTACGTCGACCTCGTCACCGGCGAGATGCTGGAGGCCTGCGCCCCGTACGCCCGCTGGGTGGACGTCTTCTGCGAGAAGGGCGCCTTCGACGGCGACCAGGCCCGCGCGATCCTCACCGCCGGGGCCGCCGCCGGGCTGATCCCCCGCGTGCACGCCAACCAGCTCTCCTACGGGCCCGGCGTCCAGCTCGCCGTCGAGCTGGAGGCCGCCTCCGCCGACCACTGCACCCACCTCACCGACGCCGACGTCGACGCCCTCGCGCAGGCCGCCGGCACGACCGTCGCCACCCTGCTGCCCGGCGCCGAGTTCTCCACGCGCGCCCAGTGGCCCGACGCCCGGCGCCTGATCGACGCGGGTGCCACCGTCGCCCTGTCCACGGACTGCAACCCCGGCTCCTCCTACACGAGTTCGATGCCGTTCTGCATCGCGCTCGCCGTCCGCGACATGCGGATGACCCCCGACGAGGCGCTCTGGTCGGCCACCGCCGGCGGCGCCCGCGCCCTGCGCCGCGAGGACATCGGCCGCGTGGCCCCCGGGGCCCGTGCCGACCTGGCCCTGTTGGACGCCCCGAGCCACGTCCACCTCGCCTACCGGCCGGGCGTACCGCTCGTTTCCGGTGTCTGGCAGCGGGGCCGCCGCGTGCACTGACGAACGGTCAATCCCGGGTTGTCCTTTGTCTTCCCTCCGTAAGGGCCCGGGCGTACCTTGAGCCACCGATCTGATGTGTCGTCAGTTTTCTGTGGCCCGAGGGGAAGACGAAGGTGTCCGACCGCAAACGCACCACCGCGCTCGCGCTGGCCTCCGCGCTGGCCGGATCGGCGGTGCTGTTCACCGCCCCCGCGGCCCATGCCGCCGTCGTCGACGTCGCCTACGACTGCAAGACCCCGATCGGGGACAAGTCGGCGGTGTCGCCGATCGAGATCAAGGCCGTCAAAGAGGGCGACGGGTACAAGCTGACGATGTCCTTCCAGAAGGGCGTCTCGTCCAGCCCCATCGAACTCGGCAAGGGTGCGATGAAGCCCAGCGCCGTCGTCCTCGTCGACGGCGCCGAGAAGGCGTCCGTGCCGGTCTCGGGTCCGTCCAACCCCGAGGCCGTGCCCCCGGACACACCCATCAAGATCACCGACCTCTCGGGCACCTACACGCCCAAGAAGAGCGGCAAGGTCACCTTCACCGCCGGGGTGCTCACCATCGTGGCGATGGGCACCACGACGACCTGCACCCCCGGCAACAGCCCGAAGCCCTCGCTGGAACTGGACGTCACGGCACCCGGCGGCGGGACCACGCAGTCCGGCGCCGACACCACCGGCGACACCCTCCCGCAGACCGGGCCCGCCGACTCCGCCCTGGCCCTCGGCACCCTCGGCGGCACCGTGCTGCTCTCCGGCGCCGTCGGCGTGCTCTGGCTGACCCGGCGCGGCCGGCGGGCCCGGTCCTGAACGGAGCACCCCGGTCATGCACGTGCTCCACACCCTGAGGCGCGCCGGAGCCGTCCTGCTGCTCGCCGCCGCCACGCTGTACGCGGCTCCCGCGCACCCCGCTGCCGCCGACGAGCCGGGCTGGACCGCCGAGCCCGCCGCCGGAGCCGCGGCCACCGTCCGCCCGTACTTCTACCTGGCCGGTGCCGCCGGCACCGTGCTGGAGGACCGCCTCGCCCTGGCCAACACCACCGACCAGGAGCGCACCGTCACGCTGCGCGGGGCCGACGCCTACAACACGGCCGACGGCGCCTTCGCGGTCCGCCCGGCGGCGCCCGCTGCCGGGGCTACCGGCGCCACGGGGGCCGGTTCCTGGATCAGCTTCGGGGCCGCCACCACCGTGAAGGTCCCGCCCCGCACCCGCGCCGTGGTGCCCTTCACCCTCACCGTGCCGCCCGCGTCCCCGCCCGGCGACCACCCCGCCGCCGTGATCGCCACCGAGGGCGGCCACGAGGTCGGAGTACGGGTCCACCTGCGGGTCGGCGGCCCCTCCCTGGCCGCCCTCACGGTCGAGGACGTCGCCGTACGGGGCCGGGGTCCGGCCGCCGTCATCGCCTACACCCTCGTCAACCGCGGCAACGTGGCCCTCGTCCCCGACCTCCGGATCAGTGCCGAGGCCCTCCTCGGCGAGGTGTCCGACCCGCCCCGCGGCCGCACCCTGCCGGTGGAACTGCTCCCCGGCCAGCGGGTGGAGCTCACCGAGCCCTGGCCCGGCGCCCCGGCCCTCGACCGGGTCCGCGTCACCCTCACCGTGACCGCCCCCGGCGGCGCCCGCGCGGTGGCCACCGGCTCGCGCTGGCTCGTCCCCCGGGGCCCGGCCGGCTGGACCGGGGCCGGCCTGCTCGGCCTCGGGGCGGCCACCGCCGCCGCGCTGCACCTCGTACGCGGCAGGCGGCGGCCCCTACCGGGTCCGGACCCGGACCCGGACGCGCCGCCCGAGGCCGGACCGACGAACCCTGCACCGCACCACGAACTGACGGGAGCCGCCAGGTGAGAAGAGTCGGAGCCCTGCTGGCCGCGGGGTTGGCGGTGTGCGCCCTCGCCCTGTTCCCCACGGGCCCGGCCGCGGCCGCCGAGGGGAAGCCGGCCGTGGCGCTCTCGCTCCAGGAGGCCGCCAAGGGCACCGGGATCACCGTCACCGGTACCGGCTGGCCGGCCAAGACGCTGGTGATGCTGCTGGTCTGCGGCCAGAACATGATCGGCGGCACCAACAGCTGCGCCAACGCCGACGGCGCCGCCGTCTCGGTCGGCGGCGACGGCCGCTTCACCGCCCAGCTGCCCGTGGTGGCACCGCCCAAGCCGTGCCCCTGCATCGTCAACGTCACCTCCGTCAACGGTGACCAGTCCACCGTCGCGACCCCCCTGAAGATCACCGACCACCCGGTCGCCGAGCTGCCCGCCGAATCCGGTACGGCCCGCCTCGCGATGCTCACCGGGGTCCGGCTGGAGGGCGAGGACGGGGTGCTGACCTGGTTCGGCGCCCCGCCCGCCCGGAAGTTCAAGGTCACCGTCGGCAATCTCGGCCCGGTCCCGGTCAAGGACCCGGTCTTCCAGCTCGGAACCGCGCACGGGGTGTTCGCCCCGCTGTGGGAGGAAGCCCGCTGGAAGGGCACCATCCCGCCCGGCGGCAAGGCCGAGATCGCGCTCGACGTGGGCCTCGCCGCCGGCGCCCACGGCGACTACACGATCTCCCTCAAGTACGGCGAGACCGTGGTGGCCGCGCAGCCCTGGGGCGTGGACCGCCCGTACGGGGTGCTGCTCTTCTGGGGCCTGCTCCTGCTGGTGATCCCGGCCGCGGTCTTCCGCATCGGCATGGCGATCGTCGACCGGGTCCGGCCGCGCGCCGCGCCCGCCGCCGGCCGTCACCGCGGTACGGGTCCCGCGGCGGCGGCCTCCGCCGTGACGGCCCGGCTGCCGAGGATCGGGGCCCTGCGGCCCCCCGAGCCGGCCCCGGGCCCCGACCGCCCGGAGCAGTCCCCCCAGACCACCACGGCGGCCCTGCCGTGGTTCACCCCGGACAGCACGCCGGGCACAGCACCACAGGCGTCCGCACCGTCTGAGAACCGTTCGACGACGAAGGGACATTCGTGAAAACCCAACGGAGGGTGAGCGCGGCCGTGATCGCGCTGCTGCTCGGCGGCGCCGGTATCGCCATCGGAGCCACTCCCGCCCAGGCCGCGGAGACCAAGTTCAACGTCAAGTGCGTTCCCCCGGCAGGGGGCGGCAGTCCGGTGGAGGGGGAGACCACCGCCAAGGTCACCGCTCCCGCCTCGGCGAAGGTCGGCGACGAGGTCGACGTGTCCTGGGAGACGGTGAAGCCGGCCTCGAACAACACGGACCTGATGGACATCCCGCAGGACGCGGTCCAGCCCACCGGCTGGATCACCGTGGGCGGCGGCGGGGGTGAGCTGAAGGTCGTCGGGGAGAAGAAGAACCCGCCGATCCCGAAGAAGGCGCCCATGGTGATGTCCGTGATGAAGGGCAAGCTGAAGCTCACCAAGGCCGGGAAGACCACACTGACCCCCGGCAAGTACGACGTGGCCGTCACCTTCTCCTTCGGCACGTTCGTCACCAAGTGCGCCCCGACCGGCAGCGTGGGCGTCGGGGCCACCATCGACGTGGCGGCCGGCTCCAGCGGCGGGACGACGACCGGTGGCACCACCACGGGCGGCTCCACGACCACCGGAGGCTCCACCACCGGAGGCTCCACCACCAGCGGAGGCTCCACCACCGGCGGAGGCTCCACCACCGGCGGCTCCACCACCGGCGGCGGAGGCGGCCAGACCGACTTCCCGGGCAAGGCGGTCGAGGTGGCCTTCGACTGCGGTCCGGTCGTCCCGGGGGGCATCAAGACCCCGGTCACCATCAACGCGAAGAAGAACGGCGGCAGCTACGACCTGACGGTCAAGACCGCCAAGGGTGCGATGGCGGCGCCCATGGCCCTGCCCGCGGGAGCGCTCAAGCCCTCGATGGACGTGAAGCTCGGCGGGGCGGACAGCGGCACGGTCAAGGTCTCCGGCCCGGCCAACGCGGAGCCGATCCCGGACAAGGCCCCGGTCAGCCTCAGCGACATGACGGGCACCTACAAGCCCGGCAAGAGCGGCAAGGTCACGCTGAGCCCGGACCAGCTGACGATCGACGTCACGATGGCCCCCGGCGCCACCCCGATCAACGTCCCCTGCAAGGCGACGAGCAGCGGGGTCTCGCTGGAACTGGACACCGCCGCGCAGCCGGGCGGCTCCGGCTCCTCGACCAGCACCACCGGCAGCAGCACCTCGGGCGGCCTCGCCGAGACCGGTGCGGAGGACGAGGGCGGCATCAAGGCCCTGGCCCTGGTCGCCGGCACGGTGATCCTGCTCGGCGGCGCGGTGTTCACCTTCACCCCGTGGGGCCGCCTGCGCGGCACCCGCTGACACGCGAACGGCCCGGCACACCTTGCGGTGTGCCGGGCCGTTCCGTTGCCGTGCGCCGGTGTGCGTCAGTGCACGTTGCCCATCATGGCCTGGACGTTCTTGCGGTACATGTAGACCGCGACACCCGCGAGCACTGCCGCGGCGGCCTGCAGACCGATGATGAGCGTGCCGTTGAGGTCCACGCCGGCCAGCGCGAGCAGACCGGTGGTGCAGTCACCGGCGGTGACCGCGAGGAACCAGACGCCCATCATCTGGGAGGCGTACTTCTGCGGCGCCATCTTGGTGGTGACCGAGAGGCCGACCGGGGAGAGGCACAGCTCGGCGATGGTCTGGATCATGTAGATCGAGACGAGCCACATCGGCGACACCTTGGTGCCGTCGCCCGCCATGCTCATCGGGATGATGAAGATGAAGAAGGACGCGCCGACCAGGACCAGGGCCATCGCGAACTTCACGATGGTGTTCGGCTCCTGGTTCTTGCGGGCCAGCCACAGCCACGCCCAGGCGAAGAGCGGGGCGAGCGCCATGACGAACAGCGGGTTCAGCGCCTGGTACAGGACGGTGGAGGGGGTCCAGCCGAAGATCGAGCCGGTGCTGTTGTCGGCGAACAGGGAGAGCGTCGAGCCACCCTGGTCGTAGATCATCCAGAACGCGGCGGCGGCGACGAAGAACCAGATGTACGCGGACATCTTGGACTGCTCGGGACCCGACAGGGCCTTGTCGCGCTTGATGCGCACCAGCACGGTGACCGGGATGACCAGACCGGCGATCGTGATCGGGTACAGCGCCCAGTTGATGGTGAACATGCCCAGCGCGACCACGGTGCCGTAGAAGGCGCCGATGATCGCCACGGCGGCGACGATCTTGACGACGAGGCTGTTGCGCTCGGGGGCCGTCAGCGGGTTCGGGACGACGCTGCTGGTCGGGCTCAGCGTGCGGCCGAAGATCAGGAACACGGCCAGACCGATGGCCATGCCGATGGCTGCGAGCAGGAAGCCGAGGTGCCAGCTGACGGTCTCACCGACGATGCCGATGACCCAAGGAGCACCGAAGGCGCCCAGGTTGATGCCGATGTAGAAGAGCGTGAAGCCGCCGTCGCGGCGCGGGTCGTCCGGACCGGCGTACAGGTGGCCGACCATCGTGGAGATGTTGGCCTTCAGCAGACCGGAGCCGACCGCGACCAGCAGCAGACCCGCGAAGAACGAGATCTGGCCGGGCAGTGCCAGCGCCACGTGACCAGCCATGATCACGAAGCTGGCGATGGTGACGGTCTTGCGGGCGCCCCAGACGCGGTCGCCGAACCAGCCGCCGGGCATGGCCATCAGGTAGACCATGGCCACGTAGACGGAGTAGATCGCTGTGGCGACACCCATCTTGAAGCCCAAGCCACCGCCCTGGCTCCCGGTCGCGGCGTCCGCACCGCCGGAGACCAAGTACAGGACGAGAAGCGCACGCATGCCGTAGTAGGAGAAGCGCTCCCACATCTCGGTCATGAACAGCGTGGCCAGGCCGATCGGGTGGCCGAGGAGGGTCTTCTCGTGAGCGGGGCTCGGAGAAGCCGTCGTCAGGCTGGAAGCCATGGTCGATCCTTGCTTGCTCGGGACGCATCGGCTTCGTGAGCTCATCCGCGCCCGGTGGGGGGTGGCCGGCACCGGCGGACGGATCTCCCACCCCACGCCTCGGGGCCCGCCCCACGGGGATGGGGGGCGGAAGGACATCCGTAACCGGGATCCACGCCCTCCCGCGCGGTCATCACGCGAGGGGCCCGGCCAACAGGTCATTCACTGTCGTCAAGACGGGCCGGGTGGGCCCCTGAGGGGACTGCCCGTCCGGTTCAGGACAGAAATAGAGACCTTTGTGCTGCTTTTCGGCACAAAGGTCCCTGAGGTATTGCATCAGGCGTCTCGCCACCATACGACACGACACTGCGGCATATGAAAGGACTTGAGAGATGGATCACAAGGCGCGTCGGGAACCGTTCGACCATATTCGAAGGCGCTTAGTAGTTCATAAGCCCAGATAGAGAGGGGTCTTCCCGGGGGCCCCTGGTTTCAGCCGCCGCGGACTACCATCACCCACATGACGCGTGTACTGCTCGCCGAGGACGACGCATCCATCTCGGAACCCCTGGCCCGCGCCCTGCGCCGGGAGGGGTACGAGGTCGAGGTCCGGGAGGACGGCCCCACCGCCCTGGACGCGGGACTTCAGGGCGGCGTCGACCTCGTCGTCCTCGACCTGGGCCTGCCGGGCATGGACGGCCTGGAGGTCGCCCGTCGGCTGCGCGCCGAGGGCCACGGCTTCCCGATCCTGGTCCTCACCGCCCGGGCGGACGAGGTCGACACGGTCGTCGGCCTGGACGCCGGCGCCGACGACTACGTGACCAAGCCCTTCCGACTGGCCGAACTGCTCGCCCGGGTCCGGGCCCTGCTCCGGCGCGGCGCCACCGAGGCCGCCCAGCCCCCCGCCACCCACGGCGTGCGGATCGACGTCGAATCGCACCGGGCCTGGATGGGGGAGGAGGAGCTCCAGCTCACGGCCAAGGAGTTCGACCTGCTGCGGGTCCTGGTCCGCGACGCGGGCCGGGTCGTCACCCGCGACCAACTCATGCGCGAGGTCTGGGACACCACCTGGTGGTCCTCCACCAAGACCCTCGACATGCACATCTCCTGGCTGCGCAAGAAGCTGGGCGACGACGCCGCCAACCCCCGCTACATCGCCACCGTGCGGGGCGTCGGTTTCCGCTTCGAGAAGAGCTGACCGCCTCCTCCGGCCCCACCTGGGGCATGCTCTAGGGCATGCGCCGCCGCCTCATCAACTCCACGCTCGCCGTGGTGCTCGTCGTGATCGCCGTCTTCGGGGTCTCCCTCGTCATCGTGGAGACCCGGACCATCACCAGCAGCGCCCAGGACCGCATCGAGTCCGAGGCGCTGCGGCTCGTGGGCATCGTCGAGGCGAACGTCCTGGAGAAGAAGCCGATCGACCCCGTGGCCCTCGGCGAGCAACTGGACGCCGGCCACCACGCGCGGATCACCGTCCCCGGCCAGCCGGCCGTGAACGTGGGCGCCGCGATCCCCGACGGCGTGATGCGCGGCACCGCCCGCGGGGAGCAGGGCGAGGTCGTGGTCGTCGAGGAGTCCCGCTCGACCGTGACCCGCGAGGTCGGGCGGACCCTGGCCGTGGTCGGCGCGGTGGCCCTGCTGGCCGTCGTGGCGGCCGTCCTGCTCGCCGTACGGCAGGCCAACCGGCTGGCCTCCCCGCTCACCGACCTCGCCGAGACGGCGGAGCGGCTCGGATCGGGCGACCCGCGGCCCCGGCACAAGCGGTACGGGGTCCCCGAGCTGGACCGGGTCGCGGACGTGCTGGACTCCAGCGCCGAGCGGATCGGCCGGATGCTGACGGCCGAGCGGCGCTTGGCCGCGGACGCCTCCCACCAGCTGCGCACCCCGCTCACCGCCCTCTCCATGCGGCTGGAGGAGATCACGGTCACCGACGACCTGGCGACCGTGCGGGAGGAGGCGACGATCGCCCTGACCCAGGTGGAGCGGCTCACGGACGTGGTGCAGCGGCTGCTCACGAACTCGCGGGACCCGCGGACCGGCTCGGCGGTCCCCTTCGACCTGGACGAGGTCGTCAAGCAGCAGGTCGAGGAGTGGCGGCCGGCCTACCGCAGCGCGGGCCGGGCCATCGTGCGCTCCGGACGCCAGGGCGTGCGGGCCGTCGGCACCCCGGGCGCGGTCTCGCAGGTGCTGGCCACCCTGGTGGAGAACGCCCTGATGCACGGCGGCGGGACCGTCGCGCTGCGCACCCGGGTGATCGGCAACCAGGCGGTGCTGGAGGTCACGGACGAGGGACCGGGCGTCCCGCCGGACCTCGGCAACCGGATCTTCGAGCGGGCCATCAGCGGCCGCAACTCCACCGGGATCGGCCTCGCGGTGGCCAGGGACCTCGCGGAGGCGGACGGCGGACGCCTGGAGCTGCTCCAGACGCAGCCGCCGGTGTTCGCGCTGTTCCTCAGCCGGACGGCGCCGGAACGGGCCGAACCGCAGGCCACGGTCCGCTAGGTCCTGTCGTCAAAGTGGCGTCGCGGGCCCGACGGGACTTTGACGACAGGGCCTAGGGGCCGGCGGCACCGAGCGGCGGCACCGAGCGGTACTAGTTGTTCGCGGGTGCCGGCTCGGGGATCGGCTCCGGCCTGCGGTCCGGCTTCGGCAGGGGCGCCGGCTCCGGCATCGGCTCGGCCGGCTCCGCCGGCGCGGGCAGGGCCTTGAAGACCCACGTCCGGTACGACCAGAAGCGGAACACGGTGGCGGTCCCGATGCCGATGAACTTGAACACGTTGCTGGCGAGCGGGCCGTCCCAGCCGAACCCGTAGGTGGCGGTGTAGAGCACACCGCTCTCGATGACCAGGCCGATGCCGCTGAACGCGGCGAACAGGACCAGCTCGCGGGTACGGCCGCTCTGGGCGCGGTCCCGGTAGGCGAAGTAGCGGAAGCCGATGTAGTTCGTGGCGATGGCCACGACGGTGGCTATCACGCTCGCGCGCACCACCTGGAGGTCGGTGGTGTTGCGGATCAGGTTGAAGACACCCAAGTTGACCAGGACACCCAGACCGCCGACCGCCCCGAACTTGGCCACCTCTCGTACGAGGCCGCGTACACGTTCGACGACAGATCCGCCAGGCGTGCTCATCAGTAGGTCAGTCCTGTCGGTCACCGCCCGCTTACGGGGCGTCCGGTGTTCTCCGTCAACCCACCCATGCTAAGTGTCCCCCCTGTGCTACGTCTGTGCCTTCCCGCACCCTGCGACGCACGGCACACGGGGGGATCGGGCCAGGGCCGTATCCATGCGGGTCCCGATGGCCGAATACCGGCGGATACCCTGGAGGAGTGACGTTCCCGGTAGTCGGTATGGTCGGCGGCGGCCAGCTCGCCCGCATGACCCACGAGGCGGGCATCCCCCTCGGCATCAGATTCAAGCTCCTCAGTGACACCCCGCAGGACTCGGCGGCCCAGGTCGTGAGCGACGTCGTCATCGGCGACTATCGCGACCTGGAGACGTTGCGCGCCTTCGCGCGCGGCTGTGACGTGATCACCTTCGACCACGAGCATGTACCCACGGAGCACCTTCGGGCCCTGGAAGCGGACGGCATCCCCGTCCGCCCGGGGCCCGACGCTTTGGTACACGCCCAGGACAAGGGGGTGATGCGCGCCAAGCTCGACGAGATCGGCGCGCCCAGCCCCCGCCACCGGATCGTGAGCGGTCCGGAGGACGTGGCCGCCTTCGCGGAAGAGGTCGGCGGGTTCCCCGTCATCCTCAAGACCGTGCGGGGCGGGTACGACGGCAAGGGGGTGTGGTTCGTCCGCACCCCCGAGGACGCGGCGGCCCCCTTCAATGCGGGCGTCCCGGTCCTCGCGGAGGAGAAGGTCGATTTCGTCCGCGAGCTCGCGGCCAACATCGTCCGCTCCCCGCACGGCCAGGCAGTGGCCTACCCCGTCGTCGAGTCCCGTCAGGTGGACGGGGTCTGCGACACGGTGATCGCCCCGGCCCCGAACCTCTCGGAGGCCCTCGCGGGCGAGGCCCAGGCCCTCGCCCTGCGCATCGCCAAGGAACTCGGCGTGACCGGCCACCTGGCCGTTGAGCTGTTCGAGACCACCGACGGCCGGATCCTGGTCAACGAGCTGGCGATGCGTCCGCACAACAGCGGCCACTGGACCCAGGACGGGGCCGTGACCTCGCAGTTCGCCAACCACGTGCGCGCGGTCCTGGACCTTCCGCTGGGCGACCCGCGCCCCCGCGCCCCGTGGACGGTCATGGCGAACGTGCTGGGCGGGGACTACCCCGACATGTACGCGGCGTACCTGCACTGCATGGCCCACGACCCCCAGCTCAAGATCCATATGTACGGCAAGGACGTGAAACACGGTCGCAAGGTCGGCCACGTCAACACCTACGGCGACGACCTGGACGATGTGCTGGAGCGCGCACGTCACGCTGCCGATTACCTCAGAGGAACGGTCACCGCATGAGCACCACCGCAGCCCCCGTCATCGGCATCGTCATGGGCTCCGACTCGGACTGGCCCGTCATGGAGGCGGCCGCCCAGGCCCTCGACGAGTTCGAGATCCCCTACGAGGTCGACGTCGTGTCCGCCCACCGGATGCCGCGCGAGATGATCGCGTACGGGGAGCGGGCCGCGGACCGCGGCCTGAAGGCGATCATCGCGGGTGCGGGCGGCGCCGCCCACCTGCCCGGCATGCTCGCCTCGGTCACCCCGCTGCCGGTCATCGGCGTGCCGGTGCCGCTGAAGTACCTCGACGGCATGGACTCGCTGCTGTCGATCGTCCAGATGCCCGCGGGGGTTCCCGTCGCCACCGTCTCGGTCGCCGGGGCGCGCAACGCGGGCCTGCTGGCCGTACGGATGCTGGCCGCCCACGACCCGGAGCTGCTGGTCCGGATGAACGACTTTCTGCAGGAGCTCAACGACCAGGCCACCGAGAAGGGCAAGCGGCTGCGTACGAAGGTCGCGAACGCGGAGTCCTTCGGGTTCGGAAAGTGAGCGCGGCGCAGCGTCTGGACGAGGCGCGCGAGCTGCTGGCCGAACACCCCGTCGTGGACGGCCACAACGACCTGCCCTGGGCGCTGCGCGAGCAGGTGCGTTACGACCTGGCGCGACGGGACATCGCGGGCGACCAGTCCGCCCACCTGCACACCGACATCCCGCGGCTGCGCGCCGGCGGGGTCGGCGCGCAGTTCTGGTCCGTCTACGTGCGTTCCGACTACGCCGGTGACGAGGCGGTCAGCGCCACCCTGGAGCAGATCGACGTCGTCGCCCAGCTGATCGACCGCTATCCCGGCGACCTCGTGCGGGCGCTGACGGCGGACGACATGGAGGCGGCCCGCGCCGACGGCCGGATCGCCTCGCTGATGGGTGCCGAGGGCGGCCACTCCATCAACAACTCGCTGGCCACCCTGCGCGCCCTGCACCAGCTGGGCGTGCGGTACATGACGCTCACGCACAACGACAACATCGACTGGGCGGACTCGGCGACCGACGAGCCCCGGCACGGCGGCCTGACCGACTTCGGCCGCGAGGTCGTCCGCGAGATGAACCGGGTCGGCATGCTGGTGGACCTCTCGCACGTCGCGGCGACGACGATGCGGGACGCGATCGCGGTCTCGGCCGCGCCGGTGGTGTTCTCGCACTCCTCGGCGCGGGCGGTCTGCGACCACCCCCGCAACATCCCCGACGACGTGCTCGCGACGCTGCCGGGCAACGGCGGGGTGGCCATGGCCACCTTCGTGCCGAAGTTCATCCTCCCGGCAGCCGTCGAGTGGACCCTGGCCGCGGACGAGAACCTGCGGGCGCACGGTTTCCACCACCTGGACACCACCCCCGAGGCCATGGCCCTGCACCGGGCCTTCGAGGAGGGGCGCCCGCGCCCGGTGGCCACGGCCGCGACGGTGGCCGACCACCTGGACCACATGCGCGAGGTGGCCGGCATCGACCACATCGGCATCGGCGGGGACTACGACGGCACGGCCTTCACCCCGTCCGGCCTGGACGACGTGGCGGGTTACCCGAACCTCGTCGCCGAGCTGCTCGCGCGCGGCTGGTCCAAGGCCGATCTGGCGAAGCTGACCTGGACCAACGCGGTACGGGTGCTGCGCGACGCGGAGTCGGTGTCCCGCGACCTGTCGGCCTCCCGGGGCCCGTCGAACGCGGTGATCCGGTAGCGGAAGCGGTGCCCGGCGGGCGCGGTGACAGGGCGACCTGCGGGGTCACTCGAACGCTGCGTCCGCCGGGCGGCCCTGCCGTCCCGCGTGTCACGGTGGCACCACCTCTTCCCTGCTGCCGCCGAGACCGGAGCGAACGCCATGGCCGACCTGCAGGATGAACCCAACTCCGTGGGCATCGGAGCCGAAGACCTCCCCGCACCCGCGGCAGCGGTGGCGGCGGGCGCCCTCGACCGGGCCGTCGCGCTGCTGGCCGTCCATCCCGTGGTCGACGGGTGCAACACCCTGGTCCGCACGCTGCACCAGAGCCCGTACCACGACATCGATACCTCGGACACGGGTGTGGACACGGACATCCCGCGGCTGCGCGCCGGGGGAGTGGGGGCCCAGTTCTGGTCCCTGCTCGTGCCGTCGGGGCGGGCGCACGAGGACGCCCCCGGTGACCAGGTGCTCTCCGACACGCTGGACCAGATCGACACGGCGCTGACCCTGATGCGCAGTTACCCGAACAGCCTCTGCCTGGCCCTCAGCGCCGACGACCTGGCGGACGCCCGCAACCGGGGCCGCATCGCCTCGTTCCTGGGCCCGGTGCCCGGCCGCACGCTGACCGGATCGCTGGGCGCACTGCGTGCTTTCCACGCGCTGGGCGTACGGATCCTCGCGCCCGCGGGTGCGCCCTGGGCGCAGGAGGAGTTGACGGCCTTCGGCCACGAGGTGGTCCGCGAGGCGAACCGGCTGGCGATCCTGCTGGACCTCACGGGCTGTGCGTCGGCGGTCGCCTGCCGGGTCGCGGGGGCCTCGAAGGCGCCGGTGATCATCTCGAACACGGGGGCGGCCTCGCTGAACCCGCATCCGGGGAACGTGACCGACGAGGTCCTGGCCGTGCTGCGGGAGGCGAACGGCCTGGCGATGGTCACCTTCGACACCGCGCGCACCGGGGACTCCCTGCACGCGGTGGCGGACCACCTGGACCACGTACGGGCCATCGCGGGCCCGCACGGCGTCGGACTCGGCGCCACCTTCGGCACCGGACCGGGCCACCCCCGCCCGACGGGCCTGACCGACCCCTCGGGCTATCCGCGGCTCATCGCGGAACTCCTGGAGCGCGGCTGGCCGGAATCCGAGGTGGCCCTGCTGACCTGGGGCAACGCCCAGCGCGTCCTGCGCGACGCGGAGTTCACCTCCCGCGCCGCCGCCCACCGCCGCTAAATCAGCCCCGCCGGCGTTTGAGGCGCGGGGTCCGGGGCGGAGCCCCGGCAACGGCGCCGCACTGGTGAACGCTCAGGCCCGCGGGCGACCCATCGCCCGGTACGTCCAGCCCGCGGCACGCCACCGCACCGGGTCCAGCGCGTTGCGGCCGTCCAGGACGAGGCGGTCGGTCACCACGCCGGCCAGCTCCGCCGGGTCGAGGTCACGGAACTCGCGCCACTCGGTGAGGTGCAGGACGACCTCCGCGCCCCGGGCCGCCGCCAGCGCGGAGTCCGCGTAGCCGAGGGTCGGGAAGACGCGGCGGGCGTTGTCCATGCCCTTGGGGTCGTAGACGGTGACCTGGCCGCCCTGGAGGTGGATCTGCCCGGCCACGTTCAGCGCGGGGGAGTCCCGTACGTCGTCGGAGTCCGGCTTGAAGGTGGCTCCGAGCACGGCGACCCGCTTGCCGAGGAAGGAACCGCCCACGGCGTCCCGGGCCAGCTCGACCATGTGCCCGCGGCGCCGCATGTTGATGGAGTCGACCTCGCGCAGGAAGGTGAGTGCCTGGTCGGCGCCCAGCTCACCGGCGCGCGCCATGAAGGCCCGGATGTCCTTGGGCAGGCAGCCGCCGCCGAAGCCGATCCCGGCGCGCAGGAACTTCGCGCCGATCCGCTCGTCGTAGCCGATGGCCTCGGCCAGCTTGACCACGTCGCCGCCGCCGGCCTCGCACACCTCCGCCATCGCGTTGATGAAGGAGATCTTCGTCGCGAGGAAGGAGTTCGCAGCGGTCTTCACCAGCTCCGCGGTCGGGAAGTCGGTGATCACCAGCGGGGTGCCCTCCGACATCGGCGTCTCGTACACCTCCCGCAGCAGCTTCTCGGCGCGCTCGCCCTGGACGCCGATCACGATCCGGTCGGGGTGCAGGGTGTCCTCCACCGCGAAGCCCTCCCGCAGGAACTCCGGGTTCCAGGCCAGCTCCACGTCCGCGCCCGCCGGGGCCAGCTCCGCGAGCTTCACCGCGAGCCGCTCCGCCGAGCCCACCGGCACCGTGGACTTGCCGACCACCAGGACCGGCCGCGTCAGGTACGGGGCCAGCGAGGCCATCGCGGAGTCCACGTAGGACATGTCGCAGGCGTACTCGCCGTGCTTCTGCGGGGTGTTCACGCAGACGAAGTGGACGTCGCCGAAGGCGCCGACCTCCTCGTAGGAGGTAGTGAAGCGCAGCCGGCCGGTCGAGCCCGGCAGTCCGGCCACGTGCTTGGCCAGCAGTTCCTCCAGCCCGGGCTCGTACATCGGGACCCGGCCCGAGGCCAGCATCTCGATCTTCTCGGGCACCACGTCCAGCCCCAGCACCTCGAATCCCAGCTCCGCCATCGCGGCTGCGTGGGTCGCACCGAGGTATCCGGTGCCGATCACAGTGATCTTGAGGGGGGCCATGGGTGCTCCAGAGGTGCGGGGCCGTTTGCGGCCACTGAGCATAGTCGGGCCCACCAGCGGGGACGTTCCCCAGGAGACCGCCGCTGTCACCCATCTCACGTGGTCCGTCCATATCGCCATCCGTGACCGGACCACTAGGCTTGGGTTACTTAACGGTAGTTAGCATCACGCATCACCCTGGGGAGTGAGAGATCTTGGCGGGTTCTGCCGACTTCGACCTGTACCGCCCGGCCGAGGAGCACGACATGCTCCGCGAGTCGGTCCGCTCGCTCGCCGAGGCGAAGATCCTGCCGTTCGCCGCCGCGGTCGACGAGGAATCCCGCTTCCCGCAGGAGGCCCTGGACGCCCTGGTCTCCAGCGACCTGCACGCCGTCCACGTTCCCGAGACCTACGGCGGCGCGGGTGCCGACGCCCTCGCCACCGTGATCGTGATCGAGGAAGTGGCCCGCGTCTGCGCCTCCTCCTCCCTCATCCCGGCCGTGAACAAGCTCGGCTCGCTCCCGGTGATCCTCTCCGGTTCCGAGGAGCTCAAGGCCAAGTACCTCGGCCCGCTGGCCAAGGGCGACGCGATGTTCTCGTACGCGCTCTCCGAGCCGGACGCGGGCTCCGACGCCGCCGGCATGAAGACCCGCGCCGTGCGCGACGGGGACTTCTGGGTGCTCAACGGCGTCAAGCGCTGGATCACCAACGCGGGCGTCTCCGAGTACTACACGGTCATGGCCGTCACCGACCCGGAGAAGCGCTCCAAGGGCATCAGCGCCTTCGTCGTCGAGAAGTCCGACGAGGGCGTGTCCTTCGGTGCCCCGGAGAAGAAGCTCGGCATCAAGGGCTCCCCGACGCGCGAGGTCTACCTCGACAACGTGCGGATCCCGGCCGACCGCATGATCGGCGCCGAGGGCACCGGCTTCGCCACCGCGATGAAGACCCTGGACCACACCCGCATCACCATCGCGGCCCAGGCGCTCGGCATCGCCCAGGGCGCCCTGGACTACGCCAAGGGCTACGTCCAGGAGCGCAAGCAGTTCGGCAAGCCGATCGGCGACTTCCAGGGCGTGCAGTTCATGCTCGCGGACATGGCCATGAAGATCGAGGCCGCCCGCCAGCTGACCTACTCGGCCGCCGCGAAGTCCGAGCGCGTCTCCGCCGGAGGCGACAAGGAGGACCTGACCTTCTTCGGTGCCGCGGCCAAGTGCTTCGCCTCCGACGTGGCCATGGAGGTCACCACGGACGCCGTCCAGCTCCTCGGCGGCTACGGCTACACCCGCGACTACCCGGTGGAGCGCATGATGCGCGATGCCAAGATCACCCAGATCTACGAGGGCACCAACCAGGTCCAGCGGATCGTCATGGCCCGCAACCTGCCGTAGCGGCCCCACCCCCGCCGAAACGCGTGGCTCCCGGCGCATGCCCGGGGGCCGCGTGCGAGGTGGCCGGCGGCGCACCCTAGGCTGTGCGCCGGTCGGCCCCGGGGGCGGGGTTCAGGGGGGAGCAGGATGTCTACAGAACGTCAGATATCGGGCATGCTCCGACAGATCGCCCGGCAGCAGGACGTCATCGAGATCGGCCCGCAGGGTTCCCGCCCGAAGGCGGCCGCCCTCGCGTACGCGGCGGAGCAGTACGGCTACGCGTACGGCTCGGCGCACGCGACCGGGTACAAGGACGCGCAGATCCTCCTGCGGATGTACCGGGACCCGAGCCCCGAGGCGCGCTCCCGCGAGGCGGCCACCCTCACCGCCCATCCGCGGGCGGGGATCGGCGGGACGGTGCCGGGGCTGGAACCGGGGTCGCTGAAGCCCGTCCCCGAGGCGGCCGGCGCCGTGGCCGTGCTGAAGGACCTCATCGCCTTCGACCTCGCGGCCCGCTTCGTCACCAGCCGGGGCCAGATGGTGCTGTGCTACCTCGCCTGCGTGCTCGTGACAGCGCTCCAGCTCGCCACCGGCCCGCTGGTCGAGGCGGTCGCCTCCGGCGGGAGCCTCCTGGTGATCCTGACCGTGGCGCTGAAGGCGGGTCAGATCCACCGGGAGAAGCTGGCCCGACGCCTGACGGAAGCCGGGTTCTTCGCGGTGCGCGACGAGCAGGGCAGGCAGCGGTTCCTGCGCCCGGGGCAGCAGTTGCCCGGCCACGCGAACCCGTTCGCCGCCTGAGGCCCTGGCCTGCGGTGCAGGCGGACGCACACATCGCCCGTGGGGGGTACCCGCATGGGCTAAATTTGGACCTTCGTACGCCGGAATCGGTTGGGGAGAACGCAATGACGGAAGCGATCCTGCTGGTCGGCGGACAAGGGACGCGCCTGCGACCCGTGACGGTGAACACGCCCAAGCCGATGGTCCCCACGGCCGGTGTCCCGTTCCTCGCCCACCAGATAGCCAGGGCCGCCGCCGCCGGTGTCACGCACATCGTGATGGCCACCTGCTACCTCGCCGAGGTCTTCGAGCCCTACTTCGGCGACGGATCCGACTTCGGCCTCAGCCTCGAATACGTGGTCGAGGACGAGCCGCTCGGGACCGGCGGCGCCATCCGCAACGCCGGAGAGCGCCTGACCGGCGGCCCGGACTCCTCCGTCCTCGTCTTCAACGGCGACATCCTCACCGGCCTGGACATCGCCGGGCTGGTCGAGTCGCACGAGGCGGCCGACGCCGACGTCTCCCTGCACCTGGTCCGGGTCGAAGACCCGCGCGCCTTCGGCCTGGTCCCCACCGACTCCGAGGGGCGGGTGCTGGCCTTCACCGAGAAGCCGCAGACCCCCGAGGAGATCATCACCGACCAGATCAACGCCGGCTGCTACGTCTTCCGCCGCAGCGTGATCGACTCCATCCCGGCCGGCCGCCCGGTCTCCGTCGAGCGCGAGACCTTCCCCGGCCTGCTCGCCGCCGGGGCCAAGCTGCACGGCGTCACCGAGAACACCTACTGGATGGACCTCGGCAAGCCCGAGTCGATCATCCAGGCCTCCGCCGACCTCGTACGCGGCGTGGTCTCCTCCCCGGCCGTCCCCGGCCGCCGCGGCGAGTCCCTGGTCCTGCCCGGCGCCGAGGTGGCCGCCGGCGCCAAGCTGTCGGGGGGCACCGTCGTGGGCGCGGGCGCCCGGATCGGGGCCGGAGCGGTCGTCCAGGGCTCCATCGTCCTCGACGACGCCGTCATCGGCCCGGACGCCCAGGTGAACGCCAGCCTGATCGGCGCCCGCGCCGCGGTCGGCGCGCGGACCGTCCTCGACGCCGTCGTCATCGGCGACGGCGCCACCGTGGGGGCCGACAACGAACTGCGCGGCGGCGCCCGCGTGTGGTGCGACGCGCAGCTGCCCGCCGCCGCCATCCGCTTCTCCCCGGACGCCTGATCCGGGGAGCGGGCAGCGCGCGGTCCGGGCGCGCTGCCGTCAGTTGCCGCGGACGGTGACCTTCTCGTCGTTCTGGATCTGCTTCACCAGCTGCTGCACCTTCGCCTTGTCCCAGACGAGGTTGCCGCCGCGCTGGCCGGAGATCGGCATGTTCATCGACACGCCGTCACCGCCGTTGACGCCCTTCATCGCGAAGAACATCTGGCCCATGTCGTACAGGCCCATGTCCTTGTCCACGACGAGGGTGTCCAGGCCCGCACCCAGCATCGGGTAGAGCGCGAACGGGTTGAGGATCGTCGACGGCGTCGCGGCCTGGCTGGCCAGCGCCGACAGGAACTTCTGCTGGTTCTTCGTCCGCTGGAGGTCGGACTCGGCGAAGGCGTACCGGGTCCGTACGAAGGCCAGGGACTGCTCGCCGTTCAGGGTCTGCTTGCCGGCCTTGAAGTCGGCACCCGACTTCTCGTCCTTGAAGCCCTCCTCGATGTTCAGCTCCACGCCGCCCAGCGCGTCCACGATGTTCGCGAAGCCGGCGAAGCCGATCTCCGCGTAGTGGTCGATGCGCAGGCCCGTGTTGTGCTCCACCGTCCGCACGAGCAGCTCGGGGCCGTCCTCCGCGTACGCGGCGTTGAGCTTGACCCGCCGCCCCTGCGCGGGGAACGTCTTGCCGGACTGGGAGCCGACGAAGGAGGGGATCTCCACGTCCGAGTCGCGCGGCAGCGAGATCATGGTGTTCCCGCTGGAGCACTTCGCCAGGATCATCATCGAGTCGGTCCGCTTGCCCTCGGCCGAGCCCGTGTGGAGCTTCTTCTTCTCCTCGTCGGACATGCCCTCACGGCTGTCCGAGCCCACGATCAGGTACGTCGTGCAGTCGCCCTCCTTCGGGCGCTCGATGACCTTGGAGAGGTCCACCTCGCGGCGCACCTTGGAGTCGGCCCAGAAGTACGTGGCGACGGACGTCACGAGGAGCGCGGAGACCAGCACGATCGAGCCGACCTTGATCCGCTTGCGCCAGTCCGGCGCGGGACCGGGCGCCCGCCCGGGGCGGCCGGGCCCGGACGGCCCGCCGGGGCCCGCCGGTCCGCCCGGAGCGCCGCCCTGCGGAGCCCCGTAGACCTGGCCGGTGTTGTAGCCGCTGTCGTAACCGCCGTAGGTGTCGTGGCCGCCCGCCTGCTGCGGGGGTACGCCGTACGCGGGCGGCGGGCCCGCCGGGCGCTGCGGGCGCGGGGGCTGCGCGGGCCGGGGCTGCTGCTGCGGCTGCTGCTGCCGCTGGACGTGCCGCATCCGCTGCACGCCCTCGGGCTGCGGCTGCGCGCTGCCGCGCCCGTACGCGTCGTCACGACCTTCTGGCCAGTCATTCATGCGCCCAAGAATGCCTGCCCGGGTGCGTGCTCCGACAGCCCGGTCCACATTCCGTTCCGCTGCTGTTGCAGAGCTGATGCCTCCGTGAGCCATCTCGACGGCGTCCTGCCGGGCGGGCCGTCCTCGCGGTGTCCGCCACGCCCGCCCGCCGCCTTCCCCTCGGTCCCCGACGCCCCGCGTCGACTCCCTCCTCGGCCTCGCGGGCGCACGCCCGCGCACCACCGCCTGATCAGGCCCGATCGACGGGACACCCCCTAAGGTGTCCGTATGACACAGATACCGGGCGAGCTGCCCGGGAAGCCCACCGCAGCCTCCCGGACGACCCTCAGCCACATCATGACCGCCAACGACACCAACCTCCTCGGCACGGTGCACGGCGGCGTGATCATGAAGCTGGTGGACGACGCGGCCGGTGCCGTGGCCGGCCGCCACTCCGGCGGCCCGGCGGTCACCGCCTCCATGGACGAGATGGCCTTCCTCGCGCCCGTGCGCGTGGGCGACCTCGTCCACGTGAAGGCCCAGTGCAACTGGACCGGCCGCTCCTCCATGGAGATCGGCGTACGCGTCCTCGCGGAGCGGTGGAACGAGTCCACTCCCGCCACCCAGGTCGGCACCGCCTACCTCGTCTTCGCCGCGGTCGACGCCGACGGCAAGCCCCGCGAGGTCCCGCCCGTCCTCCCGGAGACGGAACAGGACGAGCGGCGCTACCAGGAGGCCCAGATCCGCCGCACCCACCGGCTCGCCCGCCGCCAGGCGATCATGGCGCTGCGCGAGGAGCGGGCGGCCCAGGGCTTCGACGACTGACGCCCCTAGGGGGCGTTCCCGCAGACCACTTGGTCGCCGGTGACCACCCCGAAGGCGCCCCGGTAGGGGTCCTCGGCGCGGACCGGCACCACCTTCCGGTAGTCCGCGCCCGCGATCACCACCACCGTCCGTCCCTGGCCCGCCACCGCCCGCAGCTCGCTGCCCGGCAGCGCGGTCGCCACCGAGCGGGCGGAGCGGTCCCAGCGCGGGTCGTACGTGATCACCGTGCGCTTGACCTCGCGGCTGGCCCCGTTGCCCGGGGCCCGGGTGGTGTCGAAGCCGGTGGCGCGCAGCGCGGCGTCCACCCGGCCGCCCATTCCGTCGATCCGGGTGCCGTTCTCCACCTGGACGCGGACCTCGCGCGGGGGCACGTCCACCGGCACGGCCGCCGGCGGACCGCCTCCGGCCTTCCCGGGCCGGGCGGGGGCGAGCGGCCGGTCCTCGCGCAGCGCCTCGAACAGCCTGGCCGCCTTCGGCTCGTCCCACTTCACGGTGGACCCGATGCCCTTGACGGGGAAGGAGGGGCTGCCGATGGGCACCGAGGCGAACTCCGAGGAGGACGGGGTGAAGTCCCGCATCGCCTGCCCGAGGGCCAGCATCTGCTCCGAGCCGAAGTCCTTGTCGGCCCGGACGGACCCGAGGAGGGTGGAGCTGACCTCCTTGAACTTCACCGGGTTCAGCAGCACCCCGCCCCCGGTCGCCTGCTTGATCAGGGCGGCGATGAACCGCTGCTGGCGCTGCATCCGGCCTAGGTCGGAGGCTCCGTCGACATGGCGCGAGCGCACGTACTGCAGGGCCTGACCGCCGCTGAGGCGGTGGTTGCCCGGCAGCAGGTCGAGTCCTGTGTTGCGGTCCCGCATGGTCTTGGCCGTGCAGATCTCCACACCGCCCATCGCGTCGACCGTCTTCATGAAACTGGTGAAGTCGACCTCCAGGTAGTGGTCGATCTTCACCCGGGTCATGTTCTCCACGGTCCGCACGGTCAGGTTGGGCCCGCCCTCCGCGTACGCCGCGTTCAGCCGTACGGGGTGGGCCTTGTGCGCCTTGCCGGTGACGAGGTCCCGGTGCGCGGGCACCTCGGCGAAGCTGTCGCGGGGCAGGCTGATCACGCTGGCCCGCTCCTTGTCGGCCGACAGGTGCACCAGCATGATCGTGTCCGTGCAGTGGCAGGGCGCGCCGCCCAGGCGGTACTCGCGCTTCTCCTCCGGGGAGACCTTCTCCCGCCCGTCGGTGCCCACCAGCAGGAAGTTGAGGCCGTGTCCGGCCTGCGGGCGGTTCTTCATGTCCTTGAACGGGTCCACCCGGTCGATCCCGGTGTCCAGACCGGTCATCACGGCGTGCCCGACGGCCCCGGAGCCGAGCACCACCACCGACAGCCCGGCCGCGAGCCGTACTCCCCACCGGGGTCGCCCGTCGCGGTGCCGGGCGCGGCCGCCGTCGCCGCGTCGGACGCGCTGCGGCCGGGGCGGCCCGTCAGGACGGGCGGGACGGTGCGGCTGGGGCACGGTGGACACCTCCGCGGGGGCAGCAGGGAGACCGGCCGGGGCACTGACCGGATCGGCTGATTCGGCAGAACAGTAGGCCCATACGATCAGCAGCTGTCCTTACCGGTCGCTCGGCGCGCACCCGGTTCCCCCGTACGCGGTAACGTGACACCGATACCCGACCTTGAAGGACCACATGCCCACCCAGCAGCCCGCAGTCTCGGTGATCATGCCGGTGCTCGACGAGGAGCACTACCTCCGCGATTCCGTCCGTCACATCCTGGAACAGGACTACGCGGGCGAGATGGAGGTGGTGATCGCACTCGGGCCGTCCACGGACCGCACCGACGAGATCGCCGCCGAACTCGTCGCCGAGGATCCCCGAGTCCACACCGTCCCGAACCCCACCGGCCGGACCCCGGCGGCGCTCAACGCCGCCATCAAGGCCTCGCGTCACCCCATCGTGGTGCGCGTCGACGGCCACGGCATGCTTTCGCCGAACTACATCGCCACCGCCGTGCGCCTCCTGGAGGAGACCGGCGCCCAGAACGTCGGCGGCATCATGCACGCCGAGGGCGAGAACGCCTGGGAAGAGGCCGTCGCCGCCGCGATGACCTCGAAGATCGGTGTCGGCAACGCGCCGTTCCACACCGGCGGCCAGGCCGGGCCGGCCGAGACCGTCTACCTCGGAGTCTTCCGCCGCGAGGCGCTGGAACAGCAGGACGGCTACAACGAGGAGTTCATCCGCGCCCAGGACTGGGAGCTGAACTTCCGCATCCGCGAGGCCGGCGGTCTGATCTGGTTCTCGCCGGAGCTGATGGTCCAGTACCGTCCGCGGCGCTCCGTACGGGCCCTGGCCAAGCAGTACAAGGACTACGGGCGCTGGCGGCACGTGGTGGCCCGCTACCACTCGGGCTCCATCAACCTGCGCTACCTGGCCCCGCCGACCCTCGTCTGCGCGATCGCCGCGAGCGTGGTCGTGGGCGCGACCGTCACCCCGTGGGGCTTCGCCCTCCCGGCCGGCTACCTCGCGGCGATCACCGCGGGTTCCGTACCGGCGGGCAAGGGGCTCGGGATCAAGGCCCGGGCGCAGATCCCCGTCGCCCTGGCGACCATGCACCTGTCCTGGGGCTTCGGCTTCCTGACCAGCCCGCGGGCCCTGGCGAACAAGGTCATCGCGAGCCGCCGTCCGGCCGTGCAGCGGGACTCCTCGCAGGTCTGAGACGTACGAAGGGGCCCGGCCCGGAGGTTGCGCACCGTCGCAACCGCCGGGCCGGGCCCCTTTCGCGTGCTCGCGTGCGCGCTACCAGGTGAAGCCCGGCTGGATCGCCATGCAGGCTCCCTCGTTGTCGCCGTTGAGCGCGTGGGCCGAGGTCGGGGCCACGGTCGGGGCGGGCGGCGGCGGGGCCGGCGCGTTGCCGGTCCGCCAGTCCTTGCCGACCAGCAGGGTGATCCCGGAGACCTCCTCGGACTTCTGCACCGAGGAGGCGGGCAGGCCCAGGGCGGCGGCCACGACGCCCGCGTCGGCCGCCTGGGCGTCCGTGGCGTAGCGGACGACCGTGGTGTCCTCGGCGCCGGTCTGGGTGTCGGCGGTGGCCTTGGTGAAGCCCTTGCCGGTCAGCAGCGAGGCCACCTCGTTCGCCCGGTTCTTGACCCGGGTCTCGGCGCCGGCCTTGCCGCTCGTCGCGTTGCGGACGGTGACCGCGATCTTCGCGGGAGCCGCGGCCGGTGCCGTGGTCGGGGCGGTGGTCGGTGCCGTGGTCGGGGCGGCCGGCGTCGGCGTGCCCGCGGACGCGGAAGCACCCGGGGACGGTGAGGCACCCTCCGCCGGGGTCCCGGAGCCCTTGCCGTCGAGGGCGATGTCCTCGCGGACCATCCGGAACACGGCCTCGGCCTCGTCTGCCATGGGCTCGACCCGGCCGTCCAGGCCGGGCTTGGTGCTGTAGACCCACGGCATGGTGGTCATGGTGATCCGGCCCGGGGGCACCTTCTTGAGCTCCATGCTCAGGTCGTACAGCTTGTCGATCTTGTTCAGCCCGGGATCCACGACCATGGCCTCGATCGCCGCCTGCGCCAGGCTGTTGAGCTTCACCGGGTTGGTGAGCTTGGCGTTCTTGCGGAACTCGCGGGACATCGACGTCATGTACTGGTGCTGGGCGTGGGTGCGGCCGATGTCGGTGCCGTCCTCGAAGCCGTAGCGGGTGCGCAGCCACTGCAGGGCCTGCTCGCCCTGGATGACGCTCGTGCCCTTGGGCAGCTTCAGGCCGGAGCCCTTGCCGTCACGGGTGCGGGAGTGGACGTTCTCCTCCACGCAGACCGGGACGCCGCCGATGGCGTCCGCCATCGAGACCACGCCCTTGAAGTCGATCATCATGAAGTGATCGATGGGGATCTTGGTCAGCTCTTGCCAGGTGGCGACCGTGCAGCCCGGGCCGCCGCGCTGCAGGGACTCGTTGGTCTGCACGAGGCCCTTGCTGGCGGCGTGCACCTTGCCGCCCGGCTCGGTGCACTTGGGCATCATCAGCATCGTGTCGCGCGGCATCGAGACGACCGACATGTTGCTGCGGTCCGCGGACAGGTGCAGCAGCATCTGCACGTCCGCCAGCGGCGGGCCGTCGAAGGTGTCCGTGGCCCCGCCGAGGGCCTGGTTCGCCGCGTCGTCGCGCGCGTCGGAGCCGATCAGCAGGATGTTCAGCGGAGTCTGCCCGGAGGCGTTGGGCTTGGAACCGCCCAGTTTGGTCTCACCGAGGTTCAGCGCGTCCGTCTGGATGCTGCCGTTCAGATGGCGGTAGTACAGGTATCCGGCGGCCGCCGTCCCGAGTATCAGCAGGGACAGCACGGAGGCCGTCCAGCGCAGCACGCGCCGCCTGCCCGGTCTGCGGGCGGGGCCGCCACCCGTCTCCTGGCGACCCGCCTTGGAGCCGCCCCGCTGTGGGGGCACCGTGCCGGACGCGCCCGCCCCGCCGCCGGATATCTCCCCGGCGGCTTGGGCGTTCGCCCCCTCTCCTCGCACGCTGCTGCGCCTCACACGTCCCCCTCAAGATCCTTCTCGGTCAACAGAGTGCCGGTGTCACCGGCCGAGTCCTGTTACTTGGCGCAGATCGCCTTGTCGGCCTGCGCCCGCTGCACGTCCTCGGGCAGCTGCTGGGGCACCGGGGCCGCCAGCGGGGCGCCCGGCTGCTGGAAGTCCGGACCCAGCGTCAGCTTCATCGGGGTCTTCGCCGAGGCGTCCGACGTCCCCACCTTCAGCGCGGTCGCGGGCAGGCCCATGATGTCCGCCAGCGCCCGGGCCTGGTCGGCCTGGTTGGGGGCGTACTCCAGCTGCGTGGCGCCGACCTTCTCGGGCGCGTTGCCGACGTTGCTGGACTTCTTCACGCCCTTGCTGTTCTGCAGCCAGTTCAGCGTGGTGGAGGCGGAGCCCTTCGGGCCGCCGCCGTTGTAGATGCTCACGCGTACGTCCGCCGCGGCCGCGCGGTTGCCCTGGAGCAGCGCGTCCTGCTTGGCCTTCGCGTCCGCGTCGGCCGCCTCCTTGGCGGCCTGCTCCTTCTTCTCGACCTCCGTGAGCGAGACGTCCCCCCGGATCATCTGCAACAGCGGGTCGGCCAAGGCGTGGTCGACGACGACGGTCGCCTTCTTGCCCACCGGTTCGGCCGGGTTGTCGAGCACCGGCAGGGTGGTGAAGGTGATGTTCTTCGTGTCGATGCCCTTCAACTCGCCGGCCAGATCGGTGAGTTTGCCGATGGAGCCGATCCCCGAGTCCACGCCGAGGGACTTGGTGGCGGCCTCCGCGAGGGAGAGGAACTTCTTGGGGCTGGTCAGCGTCTCCTTCGACTTCATCTCGCGCATCATCGAACCCAGGAACTGCTGCTGGATCCTGATCCGGTCGAGGTCGCTGTTGTTGCCGAAGCCGTGCCGGGTGCGGACGAAGGCGAGGGCCTCCTCGCCCGACAACCGGTGTTCGCCGGCGTCCAGCTTGAGGTGGGAGCCCTCTTCGTCGTTGACGGCCTTCTCCAGGCACACCGGTAC
The DNA here is from genome assembly GCF_036178145.1 of Streptomyces sp. NBC_00273. Lineage (NCBI taxonomy): Bacteria > Bacillati > Actinomycetota > Actinomycetes > Kitasatosporales > Streptomycetaceae > Streptomyces > Streptomyces sp. NBC_00273. The sequence continues at coordinate 5,996,211 of NZ_CP108067.1, forward strand.
TCCGCCGACCGCCGTGCTCAGCGTCTTGACCGCGTTGAAGTCGGCCATCATGAAGTGGTCGACCTCGATGCCGGTGAGTTCCTTGACCGTGCGCATCGTGCAGCCCGCGTCGCGACCCTCCTGGCCCAGGCTGGTGTTGAAGCGGGTGCCCTTGGAGGGTTCGATCGTTTTCGTCGATCCGTCCGGCTGTTTCGTCGGGCAGGCCGGGATGTTGGTGATCAGGTCGCGGGGGATGGAGAGCGCGGTCGCGTTGGTCCGGTCCTTCGAGACGTGGAACAGGATCGTGGTGTCGGCGTGGCCGACGCTGTCCTTGTCCCCGTAGCTCTCGTTGCCCGCTCCGGTGCGCTTGTCGGTTCCGATGACCAGGATGTTGATGGGCTGGTCCTTCTTGAAACCGCCGGTGCCCGCGCCCGCCACGTCGGTGACGCTGAGGTTGCCGTTCAGGTGGTCGTAGTAGAGGTACCCCGCCACGGAACCGCCGACCAGCAGGAACGCCACCACCCCACCGGTGATGACCAGCGCCTTCTTGCGACGTCCACCGCCGCCCGCTTCCTTGCGGGAGCGGCCGCCGCGCCGACCGCCGCCGGGGGGCGGGTCGCCACGACGCGGCCTCGGCACGGCGGGGGAGGGGGCGGTGGGGGTTGAGGGAGCAGACGGTGATCTGCGGGGGGCGGTGACCTTCGGCCGCGCTTGCGCGGCGGAGTCGGCCAGTCGCAGTTCGTAGTTGCCGGTGCGGGGATTGAGCACCCACTGGTCTGCGGGGTCGATCTCGTCCGCCCGCCCACGGCTTTGCGCATCCACGGTTGCTCGAATCCTCCGTCGGTGCCTCGCGACGCGCCTCCCCCAGGCGCACGGTCAACGATCCGGCTGCTGGTGCCCGTATCTGATCCGGCCGGGCACCGGATCGCTCACCTTATCCGCCCTGTTCGGCGGCAAACCATGCTGGTGACAAATTCCACTCCCCTTATAACGGGGCGAACCGCCCATCCCACTCGGTTCGGTCACCGGCTTTTGGGATTGCTTTACCGGCAGTCGGCGTTACCTGCAGTGGTTCCCGTAAAAGTAGGGACGGGTACCTGAGGTGTGACGGTTCCCTCGTCCGTGGAGTCCGCGTCCGAACCGGCATCCGTGCCCGCTCCTGCGCCCTCGGCCGCAGCTGCGCTCGGGGTGGGCTCCGGCGGGGCGACCGTGACCGGCTTGTCCGTCCGCAGCTGTTGGAACAGCCGCGCCGCGTCGGGCTCGACCAGCTCGTCCCGGTTCGGGTCGGGAGCGTAGGGCTTGCGGGGCACCGTCAGGAACTTGACCTGATCGGTCGGGATGTCCCGCATGCCCCGCACGAGTTCGTACAGGCCGCGCAGCGAGGCCAGCCCCGGGTCCGTGGTCACCGAGGAGGTCGCCGCGTCCAGCAGCGGGTACAGCCGCGCCGGATTCAGCAGCACCCCGTTGCTCTGCACCTTCTTGACGAGCGAACCGAGGAACTGCTGCTGCCGGTCCATCCGTTCGGTGTCACTGCCGTTGCCCAGGCTGTGGCGGGCGCGGACGTATCCCAGCGCCTGCTCGCCCCGCAGGGTCTGGCGCCCGGCCTTCAGTCGCAGCTTGGCCTCGGAGTCGTTCACCGGCTCCTTGAGGCAGACCTCCACCCCGCCGATGGCGTCGACCATCTTCTTGAACCCGCCGAAGTCGATCACCATGTGGTGGTCGACACGGATGCCGGTCAGCTTCTCCACCGTACGGATCGTGCAGGCGGCCCCGCCCCACTGGAACGCCCAGTTGAACTGGGCGAACCGCGCGGCGGTGCGGCTCCCGTCCACCTGCAGGCAGGACGGGATGTCCGTCATCAGGTCCCGGGGTATCGACACGGCGGTCGCGCTCCTGCGGTCCTGCGGCAGGTGCAGCAGGATCGTGGTGTCCGAGCGCTCGGAGCCCTTGTCCCGCCCGTACCCGGCGTTGTTCCTGCCGGAGCGCGAGTCCGAGCCGATCAGCAGGATGTTCTGGGACCCGGTGGACCGGTGCGCCGGGCGGTCGCGCTCGTAGCGCCGCAGCTCGGCCGCGGCCGAGGTGTCCTCGGTGATGTTCCCGTCGAGCTTGTTGTAGAGCCACCAGCCGGTGGCCGTACCCGCCAGGACCAGGAAGACCGCCCCGAGGCCGATCCAGCGCAGCAGCCGGCGCCGGCGCCCGGGGCTGCGCGGGGGCCGCCCCGTGCCCCCGGCCGCATCGGTGCCGCCCGGTATGCCTGCGCTGTCCGTCACTGGCGTCCGTCCCCTCGCCGCTACGACTGCGGGCCGTCGGCCGTACGGGTGAGCACGGCCACTGCCGATGCTGCCCCCGGGGCGCCGGAGCGGCCCGGGGGCGGGGGCTCGTCAAGGGCCGTTCGGGTGACAAATCGCCCGCACCTGCCGTTCACCAGTGTGGGCGACGGGCCTCCGGGCGGCGATCAGACGGTGTGGGTGACGCGCTCGCTCTCGCTGCGCTGCGCCAGCCCGTCCGCCGGGAGCCGGTCCAGGTTCCGGCACAGCACCACGGACCCGCCCGCGGCCAGCGCGGCGTAGAGCCCGGCCGAGAGCCCCTCCCAGGTGTCGTAGCCGAGCCCGGTCAGCACCCGCGAGCCCTCGCCGAGGCCCAGCTTCGCCGCGTCCTCGCGGGCGCGGGCCACCAGCGCCGTGTGCGTGAGCTCCTCGCCGCCGACGACCAGCGCGGGGCCCTCGGGATCCACCGGTACGAAGGGGGCGAAGCGGTCGCCCTGCCCCGGCACCTCCACCGCGTAGTCGGCGAACCCGGCCGGCGGCTGCGGGAACCGTCCGCCCAGCGGCCGCAGCGCGAGCGCCACCCGCTCACCGCCGCACGCCAGGGCCCGCTCCAGGGTGTCCGGCCCGCTGACGACGAGGTCCGCACCGGCCGGATCCCCGCCGACCTCGGCCACGACCCCGACCGAGGCGCAGGCGAGCAGCCACACCGCGCTCTGCCAGTGCGCCGGGAGCATCAGCGCGAGCCGGTCCCCGGGCTCGGCCCCCAGGTCGCCCTGGAGCAGATTGGCGGTCTTGGCCACCCAATTGGCGAAGGTCGCGACGGACAATTCGACGCGTTCGCCGGTGGCATCGTCGTAGAAGGTGACGAGCGGGCGGCCCGGATCGGCGGCGAGCGCGGATCGCAGCAGGTCGGCAGGGGTGCGGTCAGTGGCGTTCACCCGGCACAGCGTACGCGGGCCCGTCCCCCGTACGGGGTCCGTCGGCTCCTCCGTACGGAGGAGGGGTATCCGCGGCGGGTCGGACGGAGCGTCAGTTCTCGGATGGCGCCCGGCGATCCGCGTGCTCACCATCCTTTTCATGCGTGGATTCCTTGCTTCCTCGATCGGCGTCGCGACGGCCGCCGTACTGGCCCTGCCCGTCGCGCTCCCCACCCCCGCCCTGGCCGAGACCGCCCCCGTAACCCCCGCCGGGTCCACCCAATCGCTGCCGCTCGTCCCGCTGGGACCCTCGGCGACGCGGGCGCCCGGAGTCCCCGGAATGAGCGCCTCCCCGGGCCGCCCCGAGACGCAGGGCCTGACCGCACGCGAGGTGAAGACGTTCTCGCTGGTCGGCGTGGTCTGGGACGACGCGGCCACCGAACTGCACGGCCTGGTCCAGGTGCGGACCCGCTCCACCCGGACCGCCACCTGGTCGGACTGGCAGGACGTGGAGACCCACAACGGCGAGCACGCCGCCGACCCCGACGCGGCGGAGCGCGGCTCGCGCACGATCCGCGGCGCCACCGCCCCGCTGTGGGTGGGCGAGTCCGACGCCGTGGAGGTCCGCGTCCAGGCCGAATCCGGCGCCCCGACCACCCGCGCCCCCTCCCGGCTGCCCACGGGCATGCGGATCGAGCTCGTCGACCCGGGCGCGGAACCCCCCGCCACGGGCTCCGACGGCAAGAACACCGGCCCCGGTGACGGCAAGGGCGAGGTGGTGCCCGCCATGACGATGGAGACGGCGGAGTCCTCCGCCGCGAACGTCCCGCACGCCCCGCTCGGCGCGAACGAGATCACCGCACTCGACAAGGCCGACTCCACCGCCGACGCGATCTTCGCGAACGACGGGGAACTGGCCGCGGCGGCCGCCCCGTACATCGGTCCGCGCCCGCGGATCGTCACCCGCAAGGGATGGGGCGCGAACGAGGGCCTGCGCGAGCCGGGCTTCGTCTACACGAGCACGGTCAAGGCGGCCTTCGTCCACCACAGCGCCTCCGGCAACAACTACGCCTGCAAGGACGCCCCCGCGGTCCTGCGCAGCCTGTACCGCTACCACGTCATCAGCAACGGCTGGCGGGACTTCGGCTACAACTTCGCGGTCGACAAGTGCGGCACGGTCTACGAGGGCCGCGCGGGCGGCGTCTCCAAGGCGGTCCTCGGCGCGCACACCATGGGCTTCAACACCAACAGCATGGGCGTCGCGGTGCTGGGCACCTTCACCTCCACGACCCCGCCGGCGGTGGTGGTCGACTCGGTCGCCCGCCTCACGGCCTGGAAGCTCGGCCTCTTCGGCCGGGACCCGCGCGCGAAGACCAACCTGACGTCGGGCGGAGGCAACCGCTACCCCAAGGGCAAGAGCGTGTCGATGAACGTCATCTCCGGCCACCGGGACGGCTTCGCCACCCAGTGCCCGGGCGCGAAGCTCTACGGAAAGCTGGGCGCCACCCGCAAGGCCTCGGCGAAGCTCCAGGGCCGGCCGTAGCCTCCGGCGGTCCGCAGGGTCCGCAGGGTCCGCAGGGTCCGTGGGCGCGGCGCCGTCGCCGGGGCTCCGCCCCACACCCCCTACGACGCTCCGTGCCCACGCCTCAATCGCCGGTGGGGTCCGGGGCGGAGACCCGGGGGAGACGCGGCCGGGCCGGGCTACGCTCGACACATGGCCGGCCGCTTCGATCCCCTCACCCGCGCCGCGGTCCGCGGCGGCCGCACCGACGTCCCCCCGGGCCGGGGGAGCACCGCCGGCGCCGGCGCCAAGGAACGCCACTGGGCTCCCGACGGTCCCCTGGACCTCGGCCTCACCCTCGGCCCCCTCAGACGCGGCCCCGCCGACCCCACCTTCCGCACCACCCCCGACGGCTCGGTCTGGCGCACCGGCCGCACCCCGCAGGGCCCGGCCACCCTCCGCGTGTCCCGCGCGGGTGAGCAGGTGCACGCCGAGGCCTGGGGCCCCGGCGCCGACTGGTTCCTCGAACAACTGCCCGCACTCCTCGGCGCGGGCGACGACCCCACCGCCTTCGTGCCCCGCCACCGCCTCGTGCACGCCAGCCACCGCCGCCGCCCCGGCCTGCGCCTCACCCGTACCGGCCTGGTCCTCGAATCCCTGATCCCCACGGTCCTGGAGCAGAAGGTCACCGCGGACGAGGCCTACCGCGCCTGGCGCCGCCTGGTCCGGCAGTACGGCGAGCCCGCGCCGGGCCCGGCCGGCGGCCCGGAAGCGTACGTCGTGCCCGAGCCGCGCACCTGGGCCATGATCCCGTCCTGGGACTGGCACAAGGCCGGCGTCGATGCCAAGCGCTCCGCCACGATCGTGCGGGCGGCCCGCGTGGCGAACCGCCTGGAGGAAGCCGCCGCGATGGACCTGCCCGGGGCCGTACGGAGGCTGGAGGCCGTTCCCGGCATCGGCCCGTGGACCTCCGCCGAAACCCTCCAGCGCAGCAACGGCCACCCCGACGCGATCACCACCGGCGACCTCCACCTGCCCGGCATCGTCGGCTACGCCCTCGCGGGCGACCGCGACGCCGACGACGCCGCCATGCTGGAGCTCCTCGCCCCGTACGCAGGGCAGCGCCACCGCGCGGCCCGCCTCGTCCTCCTCGCGGGCCACACCCCGCCCCGCCGCGCGCCCCGCATGCCGCGCGGCGACATCGGCCGCTTCTAGGGGGCGTCTTGCCGATCGGGCAGGGCTCGCGGGCCCTGGGACCGCGCTTCGCCGCATCGTCGCCGGTCGTCGATGCTCCGCACGGACTCCCCCGTCCGCCTCGCGACGCTTCCCCACGGGCCTGCCGTCAGGCGCGCCCGCCCCGCCGGACCGGGGCCCGCCCGGCAGGGCGGGGGCGGGCCCGCCGATCCGCCGGGCTCGCCGCAGGCGTCACCGCACCTGGATGAAGTCCGCCGCGGACCGCCCCGGCCGCTCCGCCGGGACCGCCGCCGGGTGCCCCACCGCCACCGTTCCCATCGGGTCCCAGTCCTGCGGCAGCTCCAGCACCTCCCGCACCACGTCCCGGCAGAACATCGTCGAAGACACCCACGCCGACCCCAGCCGCTCCCCGGCCAGCGCGACCAGCAGGTTCTGTACGCCCGCGCCCATCGCGACCACGAACATCTCCCGCTCCGCCGTGTCCCGGCGGGCGTGCCCGTAGTGGTGCGCGCCGTCCGTCACCAGACACGGCACCACCAGGTACGGGGCGGCCCGCAGCACGTCCCCGCGCCGCACCCGCTTCGCCACGGACTCCTCGGACTTGCCGTCCGCCCGCAGGTCCGCGATCCACGCGTCCCGCATCGCGTCCAGCAGCCGCACCCGGGAGGCCTCGGACTCCAGCAGGACGAACCGCCACGGCGTCGTGTGGTGGGGAGCCGGGGCCGTCACGGCCGCCGCCACCGCCCGCCGCACCGCGCCCGGGTCCACCGGCTCCGCCGTGAAGGCCCGTACCGTGCGGCGCTGCGTCACGGCTTCCCGTACCGCTTCCGAGGTCCCCAGCCGGAACATGTCGTCGGCCGGCGGGCGCACCAGGTCCCGGGCCGAGGAACCCTCTCCGAGGACGTGGGCCAGTCCGCGCACGACGGCCACCGGCAGCCCGGCCGCCTTGCCCTTGATCAGGTCACCGGCGGCGGCCAGCTCGTCCGCGGTCGCCACCACCGTCGCGCTCAGCGGATTGCCGTGCGCGTCCGTGCCGCCGCGCAGGTCGTCCAGGACCCGCACACCGGCCGCGCCGATCGCCACGTCCGTCAGCCCGGTGCGCCACGGCCGCCCGAAGGTGTCCGTCACGACCACGCCCACGTCCACGGACAGGGCGTCGCGCACGCCGGCGCGGATCGCGGCGGCCGAGCCGTCCGGGTCCTCGGGCAGCAGCAGCACCGTGCCGGGGGCGGTGTTGGAGGCGTCCACGCCGGCCGCGGCCATCACCAGGCCCTGCCGGTTCTCGACGATCCGCAGCGGACCCCGGCGCGCGACGACCCGTACGGTCTCGGCGTCGATCGCGGCCTCGCGCGAGTCGGCCTCCACGATCCGGCCCTCGGCCTTGGAGACGATCTTCGAGGTGACCAGCAGGACGTCCCCGTCGCGCAGGTCGGGGGCGGCCGTCGTGATCAGCTTCGCCAGGTCGTCGCCCGGCCTGACTTCCGGGATCCCGTCGACGGCCCGCACCTCGTACGCGGGCGCCCGCGTCACCGGGAGGCCTCCGCCAGTTCCAGTGCGGCGCGGGCCATCTCCGCGGTGGCCGCCACGTCGGTCATCATCAGCGGCACCGCGCGGCAGCTGATCCCGGCGGCCTCGACCTCCGCGACGGCGTCCGCGTCCGAGGTGTCCACGAGCCAGCCGTCCAGCAGCCCGGTCCCGTAGTGCAGGGCGACGGCGGCGGCGGTGGACTCGACGCCCACCGCGGCGAGCACCTTGTCGGCCATCCCGCGCACGGGCGCGCCCCCGACGATGGGGGAGAGGCCGACGACGGGCGCCGCGGCGGAGGCCACGGCGTCCCGGATGCCGGGGACGGCGAGGATCGTGCCGACCGAGACCACGGGGTTCGACGGCGGGAAGATGATCACGTCGGCGGCGGCGATGGCCTCCAGCACACCGGGCGCGGGCTTGGCCTGCTCGGCTCCCACGGGTACGACGGCCTCCGCGTCCACCGAGGCGCGCAGCCGGACCCAGTACTCCTGGAAATGGATGACGCGGCGCTCGCCGGTGCCGGCCTCGGTGATCGCGACGTGGGTCTCGACGCGGTCGTCGGACATGGGCAGCAGCCGTACGCCGGGCTGCCAGCGGTCGCAGAGGGCCTCGGTGACGGCGCTCAGCGGGTAGCCGGCGCCGAGCATCTGCGTACGCACGATGTGCGTGGCGAAGTCGCGGTCGCCGAGGCCGAACCAGGTGGGTCCGACCCCGTACTCCGCGAGCTCCTCCTTGACGGTGAAGGACTCGTCGGTGCGGCCCCAGCCCTGGTCCTCGTTGATGCCACCGCCGAGGGTGTACATCACCGTGTCCAGGTCGGGGCAGACCTTGAGCCCGAAGAGGTGAATGTCGTCACCGGTGTTGCCGATGACCGTGATGTCCGCGTCGGGCACGGCCGACTTGAGTCCGGACAGGAACCGGGCGCCGCCTATACCGCCGGCCAGAACAACAATGCGCATGCAGACAGTCTGTCAGCCGAAGGCTGTCGTGGAGGGGTGGTGGTCGGGCGACGGGCGGGACTGTCAGCCGAAGGCTGTCGTGGAGGGGTGGTGGTCGGGCGACGGGTGGGACTGTCGGCCGGAGGCTGTCGTAAAGGGGTGGTGGTCAGGCCGGTACGGACGCGGATTCGGCCGAGGAGCAGCTGTGCATCGGCATCTCGGTCAGGCCGGGGAAGTAGACGTGCAGGCTGACCGCGCCGTCGAGGGCGTCGTTGACGACCTCGTGGGCGTAGCCGGGGGCGAAGACGCGCTGGGTGCCCGGGCGGTGGGTGCTGCGGCCGCGGGGGGTGTGCTCGGTGAGCTCGCCCTCCAGGACGGTCATGACGCCGGAGGAGGCGCCGTGGTCGTGGAGGCCGCTGCCCTGGCCGGGGACCCAGCTGAGCAGCCAGACCTCGTAACCGGGGCCGGTGCGCAGCCGGTGGTACCAGCGGGTGGTGGCGTCGTACTCGACGAGGTGCTCCCAGGAGGCGCGGTCCTCGGCGATGGAGCGGGCGAGCCCGGCGAACTCGGCGACGGTGGCCGGGTGTTCGCGGGCGGGCTGGAGGAGGTGCTGGACGGCGAGGATGTCGCCGGCGATCTGGAGGTCGCTCTCGACCGTGGCGGGAGCGACGGGAGCGGCGGGGGTGGCGCTGTTCGTGCTGTTCATCGTGGGGGTACCTCGACGGATGTCAGTCGTGCTGGCGGTTGCTGCGGGGGCGGGCCGGAGCTCTGAGGAGCCGTGGCTCCGCGGGCATCAACAGCTGCAACAGCAACAGCGAACCTGGGCAGCGCACAGGAACCCACGAATGGGGGTCCGGGTGGTGGCTGCGGGCGCTGACATGCAAACAAGGAGAACGGCTCGGGGGCCTGACTGTCAACCCAATGTCCGGTTTGGGGTAAAAGTTTCACCTCATCCGGTTACCGTGCCCGGAGAAAGGTTTGTGCAGTGTGCGGCAGGGGATGTGGCGCTGTGTCGGCTCTCAAACCAGATCCCGACTTCCGTGACCTGAATGTGATCTGCGCCGCTTCTCCGGTCGGACCGCAACCCCGCTCGGAGGTGGCACGTGGAATACGGGTAAAGGCGGCATCCTGTGGCGCCAGCGGCATGTGTCACGATTTTTGGCGATATGAACACTTTCTGCATAGGCTTGGTTCCGCAGAGTGAATAAGGGGCCCAATAGCAGATCTCGGCTTGACTGCCCCGGAGCCACGCACTTGTAATTTCACTCGTGTCGTTACGTAGCAATCAGTGACGACATCGTCACGGGGACGCACAGACAGAGCGAGGGGCGCACATGACCGAGCTGTTTCAGGAACTGCTGGTCGAGGAGGCGGACGAAGAGCTCGGGTGGCAGGAGCGCGCTCTGTGCGCCCAGACCGACCCCGAGTCCTTCTTTCCCGAGAAGGGCGGCTCCACCCGCGAGGCCAAGAAGGTCTGCCTCGCCTGCGAAGTCCGCTCCGAATGCCTCGAGTACGCCCTCGCCAACGACGAGCGATTCGGCATCTGGGGCGGTCTGTCCGAGCGGGAACGCCGCCGCCTGAAAAAGGCCGCGGTCTGAAACGGCCGACGCACCACCGGTCAGGCACCCACCGCACTTCACACTCCATATCGAACGCACCACGGCACGCACCACGACACGTACGACAGAGCGCAGTTCGACGCACGCCCGACAGCGCGCCGAACGGGACGACGAGCGCGACGCACAGCACGGCACACGGTCCGCCTCCTGCACCTTCCCCGCAGGAGGCGGACCGCTGTCGTGGCAGCCGTTAGGGTGGGGCGCTGTCCAGCAGCCTCCGAGGGCACACCACCCCCGGACCCCCGGCCGGAGGGCCCGTACCGCGATGTCCCTGCACAGCCAGTCGACGGCCTCCTACCAGGCCCCAGCCACACCCGAGTTCCCCCGCCACGTCGTCACCGCGGTCCTCGTCGCCCATGACGGCGCCCGCTGGCTGCCCCGGACACTCGCCGGCCTCCTCGGCCAGGAACGCCCCGCGCAGAACCACGTCGCCGCCGACACCGGCAGCTCCGACGACTCCGCGCGGCTGCTCACCGAAGCCCTCGGCGACGACCGCGTCCTGCACCTCGCCCGCCGCACCGGCTTCGGCACCGCGGTCGACGAATCCGCACGCTCCGCGGGCACCCTGACCCCCGAGGACCTCCCGTACCTCAAGCGCCCCAGCGGGTGGGACCCCGTCAGCCGCACCTGGCGCGACGACACGTACGACCTACCCGACCTCCCCCACGGCGAACCCGTCCAGTGGCTCTGGCTCCTGCACGACGACAGCGCCCCCGAACCCGACGCCCTCACCGAACTGCTCCGCGTCGCCGAGGAGAACCCCGACGCCGCGATCATCGGCCCCAAACTGCGCGGCTGGTACGACAAGAAGCAGCTCCTCGAAGCCGGCGTCACCATCGCCCGCAGCGGCCGCCGCTGGACCGGCCTCGACCGCCGGGAACAGGACCAGGGCCAGCACGACCAGGTCCGCCCCGTCCTGTCCGTCTCCACCGCCGGCATGCTGGTCCGCCGCGACGTCTACGACGAGCTCGGCGGTTTCGACCGGCGGCTGCCCCTGATGCGCGACGACGTCGACCTGTGCTGGCGCGCCCAGAGCGCCGGCCACACCGTCCTCGTCGCCCCCGACGCCGTCCTGCGGCACGCCGAGGCCGCCGCCCGCGAACGCCGCACCGTCGACTGCGCCGGACGCACCACGGCCGGCCCGCACCGCGTCGACAAGGCCGGAGCCGTCTACACGATCCTCGCCAACAGCTCCGGCCGCGCCCTGCCGTACGTCCTGCTGCGCGTCCTGTTCGGCACCGTCCTGCGCACCCTCGCCTACCTCATCGGCAAGGCCCCCGGCCAGGCCGTCGACGAACTGACCGGCCTCCTCGCCACCCTGCTCCGCCCCGGCCGGCTCCTCGCCGCCCGCAAGGCCCGCCGCCGCCCCGCCGTCCCCGCCGCCGAACTGCGCCCGCTCTTCCCCCCGCCGGGAGCCTCCCTCCGGGCCAACGCGGAACAGCTCGCCGGCTACTTCGGGGGCGACCGCGACACCGCCACCACCCCCGCGGGCCGCCACGGCGGGGGCAGCGTCCTCGACGCCCCCCGCGAGGACGGCGACTACCTGCTGGAGACCGAGCGCTTCGCCCGCCTCAAGCGGCTCGCCCGCAACCCCGCGCCCCTCCTCCTCGCCCTCCTGGCCGTCGTCTCCCTCGCCGCGTGCCGCGCCCTGATCGGCGGCGACTCCCTCATGGGCGGCGCCCTGCTGCCCGCCCCCGGCAGCGGCTCCGACCTCTGGGGCGCCTACACCGACGGCTGGCACGCCGTCGGCACCGGCTCCACCGCCGCCGCGCCGCCCTACCTGGCCGTCCTCGGCACCCTCGCCACCCTGCTGTTCGGATCCACCCAGGCCGCCCTGACCCTGCTGCTCGTCGGATCCGTCCCGCTCGCCGGCCTCACCGCCTACTTCGCCTCCCGGCCGCTCGTCGAATCCCGGCTGCTGCGCGCCTGGGCGGCCATCGCCTACGCCTTCCTCCCGGCCGTGACCGGAGCCCTCGCCGGCGGCCGCCTCGGCACCACCGTCCTCGCCGTCCTGCTCCCCCTCCTCGCCCGCGCCGCCGTCTCCGCCTTCGACCTCGCCGACGGTGCGGAAGCCACCGACCGGCGGGGCGGCCGGCGCGCGGTGTGGACGTACACGCTGCTGCTCACCATCACCACCGCGTTCACCCCCGTCGTATGGCCGCTGGCCGCCGCCCTCGGGACCGCCGCGCTGGTGCTGCGCCGCGCGCACTGGAAGGCGTACGGCCTGCGACTGCTCGCCACCCTCGTCGTCCCGCTCGTCGTGCTCGCCCCCTGGTCACTGGGCCTGTTCACCCACCCCGGCCGCCTCCTGCAGGAGGCCGGACTGCCCTACGGAGCCGGCTCCGCCGACGCCCTCGGCCTGCTCGCCATCAGCCCCGGCGGCCCCGGCACCGGCGCCGGACCGGTGCTCGTCGGCATCGTCCTCGCCGCCCTGGCCGCCCTGCTGCGCACCGACCGCGCCTTCGCCGTCCGCACCGCCTGGGCCGCGGCCCTGGCCGGACTGCTCCTCGCCGTCGTCCTCAACCGCACCGCCTGGGCCGGACCCGCCACCCTCGTCTACGGGCTCGCCCTGCTCACGGCCGCCGCGCTCGGCGCCGACGGAGCCAGGGAACGCGTCGCCGCCCGCAGCTTCGGCTGGCGCCAGCCGCTGGCAGCCCTCATCGCCCTGGCCGCCGCCGCAGGACCCATGGTCGCCGCCGCCACCTGGATGTTCGCCGGCGCCGACGGCCCGCTGCAGCGCCGCGACCCCGTACAGGTCCCGGCCTTCGTCGCGGACGCGGGCGGCGACGACAACCAGACCCGCACCCTGATCCTCGACCTCGACCCGCCCACCACCGTCTCCTACAGCCTCGTCCGCGGCTCCGGAGGCCGCATCGGCGACGCGGAGGTCACCGCCCGCACCGGCGCCGACGCCCGACTCGACAAGGTCGTCTCCAACCTCGTCGCCGGCTCCGGCGCCGACCAGTCGAGCCAGCTCAGCGCCTACGCCATCCGCTTCGTGATGTTCCGCCCCGGCGGCCCCGAGGAGATCCGCCGCGTCCTCGACGCCACCCCGGGCCTCAGCCGTCGCCACCAGCAGGACGGCACCGCCCTGTGGGGCGTCGAACCCTGGCTGCCGCGCGCGGTCATCGTCTCCGGCAAGCAGGGCGAGGCCCCGATCCCGGTCGCCGCCGGCCCCGTCGAGGTCCACAGCAAGATCCCCGCCGGTGACGCGGGCCGCGTCCTGCGCATCGCCGACCGGGCCGACGAAGGCTGGCGGGCCACCCTCGACGGCAAGCCCCTCAAGTCCAAGACCCTCGACGGCTGGGCGCAGGGCTTCGAACTGCCCGCCGACAGCGGCCGCCTCGACCTCGTCCACGAGGACTCCCTGCTGCGGACCGCCTGGTACTGGGCCCAGGGCCTCCTCGCCCTGGTCCTGCTGGTGATGGCCCTGCCCGGCCGCCGCGTTGAGCTCGACGACGACCTGCCGGAGGAGGAGGCCGCGCTCCCGGACCGGCCCGGCCCGGGCGAGGCCGGCGAGGGCCGCCGGGCCCGCCGGCTGCGCGCCGAAGCCGAACCGGCCCCCGTACCGGTGGAGACCGCGGCGGTCGCCGACCCGTACGCGCAGATCCCGGCCCAGCCGGCGTACGGCGACGACGACGGCTACGCGTACCAGGCGTACGGCGACCAGGGCGGCTACGCGTACGAGCCGCAGCAACAGGCCCCGTACGACCAGTACCCGCAGTACGACCAGCAGGGCGGCCGGAGCGGGCAGGGCGGCCACGGGGGGCAGGGCGGTCAGGCCTACGAGGACCCGTACCCGCAGCAGCCCCAGCACCCGCCGGTCCAGGACCCGGACCAGCAGCAGTACACCTACCCGTACGAGCCGTACCAGCAGCCGTACGACCCCCCATACCCCCACGCACCGCACGACCCGCGTCCGGACGGGAGCCCCCAGCAGTGAAGCAGCGCGCACCCCTGACGCTGGCGGCGGTGACCGCGGCCCTGGCCGCACTCACCGGCGTCGCCGCCCTGACCGCACCCGCCGCCGACGGGAAGGCCACCGACGGCGGGGCGGCCGCCGCCCGGATGCCGGTGGAGCGGTCCCTGCTGGTGTGCCCGGGGCCCAGCTCCTCGGACATCGCCGAGACCACGTACACGTCCTTCACCCCCGGCGCGGCCGCCGGCGAGGGCAAGGGCTCGGCCCGGCTGCTCGGCGCGACCAAGGACGCCAAGCCGGTGCTGGAACCCAAGGAGGCGGGCAAGCCCCTCGGGGCCACCGCCAGCGGCGCCGACGCACCCGCCCTCACCGGCAGCGCCGACGGGGTCCTCGCCCCCGGCTGGACCGCGCAGCTGACCACCAAGGTCTCGGTCGGCCGGACCCGCGGCGTGCTCGGCGTCGGCTGCACCGCACCCGGCACCGACTTCTGGTTCCCCGCGGTGAGCACGGCCAAGGGGCGCGAGGACTACGTCCACCTCACCAACCCCGACGACGCCGCGGCCATCGTCGACATCAAGATCTTCGGCCCGGACGGTCCGGCCAAGCCCGACGCGGGCACCAGCGAGAGCATCCGGGTCGACCCCAAGTCCACCAAGACCGTCCTGCTGTCCACCCTGGTCCCCGGAGCCCAGCTCGCGGACGCCACCGCCCACGTGACCACGCGCGCCGGCCGGGTGGGCGCATCGGTGCAGGTCGGGGAGGAGGGGGTGGGCGCCGATTGGCTGCCGGCCTCCGTCGACCCGGCCGGCTCGCTCGTACTGCCGGGCATCCCGGCGGACGCCGCCTCCGTGAAGCTGGTCGTCTTCGTACCGGGCGAGGAGGACGCGGACCTGAAGGTGCGCCTGGCCGCACCCGGCGGCTCCATCAGCCCGGCGGGCAGCGAGCAGCTGCACGTCAAGGCCGGTATGACGGCGGCCGCGGACCTCAAGGACGTGACCCGCGGCGAGGCCGGCTCGCTACTGCTGACCCCGTCCGACCCCAAGAAGTCCGCCCCGGTCGTCGCGGCACTACGGGTCGTCCGCGGCAGCGGCGCCAAACAGGAGATCGGCTTCATCCCCGCCACCGGACCGGTCGGAGCACGGGCGACCGTGGCCGACAACCGGCCCGAGGAGAACACGACCGTGCTGTCCCTGACCGCTCCGGGAGCCGACGCGAAGGTGAAGGTCACCGCCTCGCCGGGCACCGGTGGCGGCGAGGCGGCCTCCAAGGACGTCGACGTCAAGGCGGGCACCACGCAGACGCTCGTCCTGGCTCCGGCGGGCGGCAAGGGCTCCTACGCCCTCACCGTGGAGACCGTCTCGGGCGGCCCGGTCCACGCGTCCCGCACCCTGTCCCTCCCGCACGAGGGCATCGCGATGTTCACCGTCCAAGGGCTCTCGGACGACCACTCCACGGTCTCGGTCCCCAAGGCCGCCCAGGACCTCTCCGTCCTGACCAGATGACGACCGGATGACGCAGCGCCCCCGGTACGCGACCGCCCGGCTCAGTCCTGGCCGTACCGGGGGTCCACCGTCTCCGGCGAGAGCCCCAGCAGCTCCGCCACCTGCTCCACCACGATCTCGTGGACCAGCATCGCCTTCTCGTCCCGCGTCTTGGTGCGGATCTCCACCGGCCGCCGGAAGACCACGATCCGGGCGGGCCGCCCCTCGCGCGCCTCCGACACCGCGCCCAGCGGCACCGCCTCGTCGTTCCAGCCGCCGTCCGGACCGCCCGGCGGCCCGGGCACGTCACCGATCAGGAACTCCACCTCGGCCAGCTGCGGCCAGCGCCGCTCCAGCCGCTCCACGGAATCCCGTACGAGGTCCCCGAACAGCTCCGACCGGCTCGCCGCCAGCGGCACCTGAGGAGGGGCCACCGGACCGCGCATCCCGCGCCCGTGCCGGTCCCGCCGACGCGGGCGAGGCTCGGTTCTGGCCCCCGCTGGAGGGTCGGCGGGGCAGGGCGGAAGAGGGGTGTCGGTCACCCCCGCAGGGTAGCCCTGAGCACGACACGGGGGAGTGAGCGGCGGTGGAGTCGTCGCGGCCCGGTCAAGAGTGCGGTACCGTCCAACGTCGTGAGCCTTGTACGTCGCTGTTCGCGCACCGCGTGCGGCCGCCCTGCCGTCGCGACACTGACGTACGTCTACGCCGATTCGACCGCAGTTCTCGGCCCGCTCGCCACCTACGCCGAACCCCACTGCTACGACCTGTGCGCCGAGCACTCGGAGCGCCTGACCGCCCCACGGGGCTGGGACGTCGTGCGCCTGTCCGACGGCTCCGGGCCGTCCCGCCCCAGCGGCGACGACCTCGAAGCCCTCGCCAACGCCGTGCGCGAAGCCGCCCGGCCGCCGGGACGCACGGCCGAGGCCGGCGGCCCCGGCCAGGGCGGCCCGTCCACCGGCGAGACCCGTCGTGGACACCTGCGCGTCCTGAGATCGCCCGATTCCTGACGCTCCGGCGGTCTGAAGAGCTGCTGCTGGTTCAGGGTAGGTTTTGCTGAACCGCACAGGACCTTCAGGAGGGCAGGCAGTGGCCGCAGATCTTTCGAACATCGTCAAGGCGTATGACGTGCGTGGCGTCGTGCCGGACGAGTGGGACGAGTCCCTGGCCGAGCTGTTCGGTGCCGCGTTCGTCGAGGTCGTGGGCGCTGGGGCGATCGTGATCGGTCATGACATGCGTCCGTCGTCGCCGGGTTTGTCGGCCGCGTTCGCGCGGGGTGCGGCGGCGCGGGGTGTGGACGTCACGCTGATCGGTCTGTGTTCGACGGACCAGCTGTACTACGCGTCGGGTTCGCTGGACCTGCCGGGTGCGATGTTCACGGCCTCCCACAATCCGGCGCAGTACAACGGCATCAAGCTCTGTCGTGCGGGTGCGGCTCCGGTGGGTCAGGACACGGGTTTGTCGCAGATCCGTGAGCTGGTGGAGAAGTGGTCGGACGAGGGTGCTCCCGTGATCCCCGAAGGCACCGTCCCCGGAACGGTCACGGAGCAGGACACGCTCATCGGTTACGCCGCCCATCTCAAGGGTTTGGTGGACCTGTCGTCGATCCGTCCGTTGAAGGTGGTCGTGGACGCGGGCAACGGGATGGGTGGCCACACGGTTCCGACGGTGTTCGAGGGTCTGCCGTTGGACGTGGTGCCGATGTACTTCGAGTTGGACGGGACGTTCCCGAACCACGAGGCGAACCCGCTGGATCCGAAGAACATCGTGGACTTGCAGGCGCGGGTGTTGGCGGAGGGTGCGGATCTGGGTATCGCGTTCGACGGTGACGCGGACCGTTGCTTCATCGTGGACGAGCAGGGCATTGGTGTGTCGCCGTCGGCGATCACTGCGTTGGTCGCGGCGCGCGAGCTGGCCCGCAACGGTGGCGCCGGCACCGTGATCCACAACCTGATCACCTCTTGGTCGGTTCCCGAGGTCGTTCGCGAGAACGGCGGGACGCCGGTCCGCACTCGTGTCGGTCACTCCTTCATCAAGGAGGAGATGGCGAAGACGGGTGCGATCTTCGGTGGTGAGCACTCGGCGCACTACTACTTCAAGGACTTCTGGAACGCGGACACGGGCATGTTGGCTGCGTTGCACGTGTTGGCGGCGTTGGGTGGTCAGGACGGTCCGTTGTCGGCGTTGGTGGCCTCCTACGACCGTTACGCGGGCTCGGGGGAGATCAATTCCACGGTTGCGGACCAGGCGGCCCGTCTGGCGGCGGTGAAGGCGACCTACGGCGACACCGAGGGCGTCACGTTGGACGAGCTGGACGGTCTGACGGTGACCGCCCAGGACTGGTGGTTCAACGTGCGTGCCTCGAACACCGAGCCGTTGCTGCGGTTGAACGTCGAGGCCCGTGACGAGGCCACGCTGGCCAAGGTCCGCGACGAGGCCCTGGCCCTCATCCGCGCCTGACCCGCCGTTTCAGGCCGGGCTCCGCCCGACCCAGCCCCGCCGGCGTTTGAGCAGGGGGCACCTCCCAGCGGTAGCTGGGGGAGGGTCCGGGCGGAGCCCGGGACCCGCCCGACCCCCGCCCCATGACACCGCACCGCCACGAACTCGGCGGTACGCTGACCTCGCCCCACCCACATGCCCGAAGGGAAACGCCCCATGCCGCTCGAAGCCGGCCTCCTGCAGATCCTGGCCTGCCCCGCCTGCCACTCGCCCCTCGAGGACAAGTCGGCCGACGAGACGACCCCCGAGCTGATCTGCACCGGCCAGGACTGCGGCCTCGCGTACCCGGTCCGCGACGGCATTCCCGTGCTCCTCGTGGACGAGGCCCGCCGCCCCGCCTGACCCCTGCAGCGCCGCACAGGCACACGCAGACGCTGAGACCGATTCCGCCACCCTGGATCCGTCAACACCGCCGGAGGCCGCCATGCTCGACGAGTCGCTCCTCGACGCACCGGACGATCTCGCCCGCGTCGACCGCCGGGGCCTGCTCCGCGGTGCGGCCGAGGCCGGAGCCAGAGTCCGTACCGCCGCCCGGCACGCGACCGAGGCCGGCCTCGCCGAGCTGCGCCCCGACGGCCGTCCGCGCTCCGTCCTGATCGCCGGGCCCGGCACCGCCGCCACCGGCGTCGCCGACCTGCTCGGCGCGCTCGCCGGAGCCTCCGCGCCCGTCATCCGGCTGGATCCCACCGGTGTCGCCCACGCGGCCGGCGCCCTGCGCTGGGCCCTGCCCGGCTGGGCCGGACCCGTCGACCTGCTGCTCCTCGCCACCACCGACGGCACCGAGCCCGGGCTCGCCGTCCTCGCCGAGCAGGCGTACCGGCGCGGCTGCACCGTCGTCGCCGTCGCCCCCGAGCGCTCACCGCTGAGCGAGGCGGTGGACGGCGCGCACGGGCTCCTCGTACCGATGGCCAAGGCCCCGTACCAGGAGTACGACGAGTCCGCCGCGGCCGGACCCGGCGCCCTGTGGGCCCTGCTGACGCCGCTGCTGCTGCTCCTGGACAAGGTCGGCCTGATCACCGCCGCCCCCGACACCCTGCAGCTCGTCGCCGACCGGCTCGACCGCACGGCCGAGCGCTGCGGGCCCGCCATCGCCACCTACTCCAACCCGGCCAAGACCCTCGCCGCCGAACTGGCCGACTCCCTCCCGCTCATCTGGAGCGAGGGAACCGGCGCCGCTCCCGCGGGCCGCCGGTTCGCCGCCACCCTCGCCGAGCTCGCCGGCCGCCCGGCACTGGCCGCCGTGCTTCCCGAGGCCCTGCCCGCCCACGGCGTCCTGCTCGCCGGATCCTTCGCCGCCGGCGCCGACCCCGACGACTTCTTCCGTGACCGGGTCGAAGAGCCCCAGGCCCTTCGCGCCCGCATCGTCCTGCTGCGTGACCGGCCGGCCGGTGGCCTCACCGCCGCCCCCGCCGCACGCGAGCTCGCCCTCAGCCACGACACGGCGATCAGCGAGCTCGAACCGGAGGAGGGCGTCGAACTGGAGCAGCTCGCCGAACTCCTCGCCGTCACGGATTTCGCCACCGCCTACCTGGCGTTGGCTTCCGGGGGACACAGCTGAGGCACTGAAGTACCCAGCTCTATCCAGGAAGACGACGATGGACCGCCTGACGAACACGATCCGCCCCTACGCCTGGGGATCCACCACGGCCCTCCCCGCGCTCCTCGGTGTCGAACCCACCGGTGAGCCCCAGGCCGAGATGTGGATGGGAGCCCACCCGGGCGCCCCCTCCCGCATCGACCGGGGAGCGGGCGAGCGGGCGCTCTCGGACGTCATCGCCGCCGACCCCGAAGGCGAGCTGGGCGCCGCCACCGTCGCCAAGTTCGGCCCCCGGCTGCCCTTCCTGTTCAAGATCCTCGCCGCCGGCGCCCCGCTCTCCCTCCAGGTCCACCCCGACCTGCTCCAGGCCCGGGAGGGCTTCGAGGACGAGGAGCGCCGCGGGGTCCCGATCGACGCGGACCACCGCAACTACAAGGACCCCAACCACAAGCCCGAAATGATCTGCGCGCTCACCGCCTTTGACGGGCTGTGCGGCTTCCGTCCGCCGCTGGAGGCCGCGGAACTCCTCGAGGGCCTGGACGTGGACAGCCTCAAGCCGTACGCGGACCTGCTGCGCGCGCACCCCGAAGAGGCCGCCCTGCGCGAGATGCTGACGGCCGTACTGATCGCGGACCGCGCCGAGATGGCCCACACCGTGCACGAGGTCGCCGCCGCCGTCACCCGGCTCGGTGGCCGCTACACCCCGTACGTCACGCTGGTCCACCACTTCCCGGGCGACCCGGGAGTCATCGCGGCGATGCTGCTCAACCACGTCCGACTCCAGCCCGGCGAGGCGATGTTCCTGGGCGCCGGCGTTCCGCACGCCTACATCGACGGTCTCGGCGTCGAGTTGCTGGCCAACTCGGACAACGTGCTGCGTGCCGGGCTCACCCCCAAGCACGTGGACGTGCCCGAGCTGCTGAAGATCGCGAAGTTCGAGCCGGGCGACCCGAACCTGCTGCGCCCCGAGGGCGACGGCGAGGAGGTCTACGAGACCCCCATCGACGAGTTCCGGCTCTCCCGCTTCCTCCTCGCACCCGGCGGCGCCTCCCGCGTCCTCCCGCACGACACCCCGCAGATCCTGCTCTGTACGGCCGGCTCCCCGCGGGCCGGCGAACTGGCCCTGGCCCCGGGCGAGTCGGTCTTCGTACCGGCGGGCGAAAAGGTCGAACTGTCAGGAAGCGGGACGATCTTCCGTGCCACCGTGGTGGTCTGACATCGGGTCCCTCCCACCGGCTGCAACAATGTGCGGCCGGTAGTCAGTGGCTAGGAAGGACACCCTGCACCCATGAGCGCGTCGGGCGGTACCAAGGCGATCGTGGCGGCACTCGCCGCCAACCTCGCCATCGCTGTAGCCAAATTCGTGGCGTTCGTCTTCAGCGGCTCCTCGTCGATGCTCGCGGAAAGCGTCCACTCGCTGGCCGACTCGGGCAACCAGGGGCTGCTGCTCCTCGGCGGCAAGAAGGCACAGCGCGAGGCGACGCCGCAGCACCCCTTCGGTTACGGGCGCGAGCGCTACATCTACGCCTTCCTCGTCTCCATCGTGCTCTTCACCGTCGGTGGCATGTTCGCCATCTACGAGGGCTACGAGAAGATCCACGACCCGCACGAGATCACGCACTGGTACTGGCCCGTCGGCGTCCTCGTCTTCGCGATCATTGCGGAGTCCTTCTCCTTCCGCACCGCGATCAAGGAGTCGAACGAGATCCGGGGCAAGCAGACCTGGACCCAGTTCATCCGGCGGGCCAAGGCCCCCGAGCTGCCCGTCGTCCTCCTGGAGGACTTCGGTGCGCTCGTCGGCCTGGTACTGGCCCTCGGCGGCGTCGGCCTCGCCCTGCTGACCGGCAACGGGGTCTGGGACGGCATCGGCACCCTGTGCATCGGCATCCTGCTCATCGTCATCGCGATCGTCCTGGCCGCGGAGACCAAGTCCCTGCTGCTCGGTGAGGCCGCCGGGGTCGAGGAAGTCGAGAAGATCAAGGCCGCGGTGGTCGACGGGGACGTCGTCACCCGCGTGATCCACATGCGCACCCTGCACCTGGGCCCGGAGGAGCTGCTGGTCGCCGCCAAGATCGCGGTCGAGGGCAACGACACCGCGACCGAGGTGGCCGACGCGATCAACGCCGCCGAGGCCCGCATCCGCGAGGCGGTCCCGATCGCCCGGGTGATCTACCTGGAGCCGGACATCTACCGGCCCGAAGCCGCCGAGTAGCCGAGCGGACAAGAGCCGTGAACGCCCGAAGGCCCCCGCGAGCAGCAGCCCGCGGGGGCCTTCGGTTTCCGTCGTCGCCTACGGCTCGTCGACGTGCACGGCGCCCCAGACGGGCGCCGCCGGTACCGGCGGCTTCTTCCGCCGCGCCACCAGCGCGGCGATGCCCAGCCCGATCCCCACGGGCAGGGCCAACGTTCCGACGGTCGACACCAGGCCGAGGACCCCCATGAGTACGTTGTCCTCGGCGGTCCGGACCCCGGTCACGGCCGACACCGGCAGCGTGCCCTGCTGGAGCTCCGCGAAGTAGCGGGAGTCCTCGGAGTTGCCGCGGTTGTCTCCCAGGATGAAGACCCGGCCCTGTGGCACCGAGACGGCGAAGGCAAGATCCGGAGCCCCGGGCGCGGCGTCCAGTACGTAGGGCTCGTCGAGCGGCTGCCCGTTCAGGGTCAGGGTGCTCTCCCCCTTCACGTAGGCGATGTGGTCGCCCCCCACCGCCACCACGCGCCCGAGGTTCGGCCCCGGCCGGTCCCACCCGACGGGGTCGTAGGTGACGATGTCGCCGCGGTGCACCTCGGACGGATCCCTCTTCACCATGACCAGCTCCCCGTGGGGCAGCGTGGGCAGCATGGCGGCGCCGTCATAGCTGTGGACCTTGAACTGACTCACCATGAGCGCGAACGCGATGCCGTTCAGCGCGACACCCAGGATCAGAAGGGTGATCGCCCATATGCCCCGTTTGCGCCCAGGTCTGTTCTTCATGACTCCGAAACCCCTCCCACCAGTGCGAACGGCCGGAAGACTACGGTCTGGCCGAAACCGCACGGCGACTGGGTCCCGGCCACCGGATCACGCCCGGTACCCCCAGGTCGACGCCCCGTCAGGCGCGGCCCGCAACCGCTCCCGGGGCCGGTGCCCGCGGATCGGCACCCGGCTTCTTCCTCGTCCGACTGGGGCTCGCTGCGCCGACCGGTGTAGATTCGTGCCCAGTGTCAGGCGTCGCTGCTGATGGCGGGTCGGGCGGTCCCTGCGACCGGCCGAGGGGAGAGAGGACCCCCGACGGACTGTGCTCGGTGTCCCGTCCCCAGGACGGCGCACGGCCCAGCCGTACCCACCCTCTCGAACCATGAGGAGCAGCACCCATGGACTTCAAGGTCGCAGACCTCTCCCTTGCCGCGTTCGGCCGCAAGGAGATCACCCTGGCCGAGCACGAGATGCCGGGTCTGATGTCGATCCGCGCCGAGTACGCGCAGGCGCAGCCCCTGGCCGGCGCCCGCATCACCGGCTCGCTGCACATGACCGTGCAGACCGCCGTGCTCATCGAGACCCTCGTCGCCCTCGGCGCCGACGTCCGCTGGGCCTCCTGCAACATCTTCTCCACCCAGGACCACGCGGCCGCCGCCATCGCGGTGGGCCCGAACGGCACCCCGGAGAACCCGCAGGGCGTCCCCGTCTTCGCCTGGAAGGGCGAGACGCTGGAGGAGTACTGGTGGTGCACGGAGCAGGCGCTGACCTGGCCGAACACCCCCACCGGCGGCCCGAACATGATCCTCGACGACGGTGGTGACGCCACCCTCCTCGTCCACAAGGGCGTCGAGTTCGAGAAGGCCGGCTCGGCCCCGGACCCGTCGACGGCGGACTCCGAGGAGTACGCCCACATCCTCACCCTGCTCAACCGGACCCTCGGCGAGTCCCCCCAGAAGTGGACCCAGCTCGCGTCCGAGATCCGCGGCGTGACGGAGGAGACCACCACCGGTGTCCACCGCCTCTACGAGATGATGTCCGAGGGCACCCTGCTGTTCCCGGCGATCAACGTGAACGACGCCGTCACCAAGTCGAAGTTCGACAACAAGTACGGCTGCCGGCACTCCCTGATCGACGGCATCAACCGCGCCACCGACGTCCTCATCGGCGGCAAGGTCGCGGTCGTCTTCGGCTACGGCGACGTCGGCAAGGGCTGCGCCGAGTCCCTCCGCGGCCAGGGCGCCCGCGTCATCGTCACCGAGATCGACCCGATCTGCGCGCTGCAGGCGGCGATGGACGGATACCAGGTCGCCACCCTCGACGACGTCGTCGAGACGGCCGACATCTTCATCACGACCACGGGCAACAAGGACATCATCATGGCCTCCGACATGGCCAAGATGAAGCACCAGGCCATCGTGGGCAACATCGGCCACTTCGACAACGAGATCGACATGGCCGGCCTCGCGAAGGTCGACGGCATCGTCAAGGACGAGGTCAAGCCCCAGGTCCACACCTGGAAGTTCCCCGACGGCAAGGTCCTGATCGTCCTCTCCGAGGGCCGCCTGCTGAACCTCGGCAACGCGACCGGCCACCCGTCCTTCGTGATGTCGAACTCCTTCGCGGACCAGACCCTGGCCCAGATCGAGCTCTTCACCAAGCCGGAGGAGTACCCGACCGAGGTCTACGTGCTCCCGAAGCACCTCGACGAGAAGGTCGCCCGCCTCCACCTCGACGCCCTCGGCGTCCGCCTCACCACCCTGCGCCCGGAGCAGGCCGCGTACATCGGCGTCAAGGTCGAGGGCCCGTACAAGCCGGACCACTACCGCTACTGATCACCGACTGATCAACCGCGGACGTACCTGAAGCAGGCCCCCGGCACCCGTGCCGGGGGCCTGCCCCTTGTCCCTCGACCCCGAGAAGAGTGCGCACCATGCCCCGCGGCCGCTACTCGCTCCACGACCCGCACGACCACACCCCGCTCGGCGAGGAGCACTTCCACTGCGCGCCCGGGCCCTCCGGCTGGCGCTACGTCTCCCAGCTCACCGGCCCTGACGGGGACCACCGCGGTTCCGTCGACCTGGCGATCGACGAACTGGGCCGCCCCATCCGCATGGAGGTCAACGCCGCGAGCTGGCAGGTGCGCGGCGCCGCCATCGACGGCGTCACCTGGGTCCGTACCGACCCCACCGGCACCGAGGCCACCGAGGGCAACATCGCCGCCCCCGGCTTCACCGGCACCTCCCCGGCCTTCCTCGTCGCCACGGCCCGCCTGCTGCGCCTGACCCCCGGCGCCCCCGCCACCCGCGTCCGGCTCCTGGCCCTCACCGATCCGGTCCTGGCACCCCGTACGGTCGACCAGGCCTGGGCCCTCGTCGCCCGCCAGGAACACCCCACGGACAGCGGCCCGCTGCTGGTGGACGAGTACCGGGTCAGCGCCCTGGACACGGGCGAGGTCCACACGATCCACATCGCCGGGGACGTGGTGCTCTCGGCCCCCGGCATCGAACTCGAACACCTGGAGACACCGCCCTCGGCCTTCGAGGAACAGTGACCCCTCAGGCGGGCGGCGCGAACCCGCCGGCGCGCGGAGCCTCTACGGGTGCTGCGGGTGCCACGGGCGTCACCGGTGCCGCGGGCGCGGGAGCCGCGTAGGGGGTCGGAGCCATGACGGGTACCGGCCCCGGTGCCGGCGCGGGCCCGGGTGCGTGCCCGGAGCCAGGACCGGCGGCGGACGGCCGGAACGCCCGGGCGGCGTCCCGCGACTGCCGCTCGTGCACCACAGCCATCAGGAAGGCGGCAGCCGGCACCCCGGCCGGCGGCGGCGCCCCCGTACGCGCCACCAGATCGTCCGCGAGCCGCACCGCCATCGCGGCGCCCACCTGCGGATCCAGCTGGTTCATCCGCGTCAGGTACTGGCGTATCGCCAGCCACAGCCCGTCCGGCACCGCCGACAGGTCCAGCCCGGTGAACCGCCCGGCCAGCCACGGCGGCGGCGGAGGCACCGGCATCACCTGGGTCCCGGGCACCCGCTCCCGAACCACCAGCGTCCCCGCGAACACGTCCCCGAGCCGGCGCCCCCGGGCCGACACCAGCGAGGCGATGCACGCGATCGACCCGAAGGTCAGGATCAGCTCCACGACCCCCATGGCCCCGCGCACCAGAGCGTGCCGGAACCGGATCGGCCCGCCGTCGTCCCGTACGACCCGCAGCCCGCAGGCGAGCTTGCCGAGCGAACGCCCGTGGGACAGCGTCTCCACCGCGATGGGCACGCCCACCAGGAACAGCAGGAAGGACGCCACCGCGACGGCCGCCTGGGCGGCATCGTCCAACGAGGCGGTGGCCATGGCCAGCCCGACGGAGATGAACACGTACCCGGTGACGTAGACGGCCAGGTCCAGGAGGATCGCCAGCCCGCGGCTCGGTAGCCGTGCGGGCCTGAGCCCCAGGACGACCGCGTCCCCCGTCACCAGATCGCTCACCACAGCACCTCTCATGTGACCTGCCCCCGCCCCTACGGCCTCCAGTCTGCCAAGCTGACCACACTAGGAATAGGCAGTGGCCAGGGGACCTGGGACAGGGGAGCGGCAAACCGGATGGATCTCGACGTCTTCGTGACCGCACACCGCGCGGAGTGGGAACGCCTGGAGCAGCTCCTGGGCCGGGGCCGCAAGCTCACCGGCGACGAGGCAGACGAACTCGTCGCGCTCTACCAACGCACCTCCACCCACCTCTCCCAGATCCAGTCCAGCGCCCCGGACCCGATGCTCACGAGCCGGCTGACCCAGCTGGTCGCCCGCGCCCGGGCCACGGTGACGGGCACCCGCCGGGCGGGCTGGCGCGACGCCGCCCTCTTCTTCACGGCGGGCTTCCCGGCCGCGGTCTACCGCAGTCGCCGCTGGTGGATACCGACGGCCCTGCTCTCCACGGCGCTCGGCGTGCTCATCGGCTGGTGGATAGCC